>JAFXHF010000029.1 GCA_017536545.1 bacterium | reverse complement strand
AGTATTGGCAGGCTTTAAGATGATATTCTTACCTATTGCAACCGCAACAGATAAGACAGCTTCACCTGAGCAAAAAACTTATACAATTATCCGAGATATTATCATGGAAGGTTTGGCATTAATTACTTACATTGGTGTTACTGGACAAATTCAAAAGCATGCCACAGCCCCTATATGCAGAGCCTATTTTAAAAGTAAAGCAAAAAAACTAGAATCAACAGGAATTCTTACTCCAGAAGAATTGGATACTTTGCGTAATGTTGATGCAAAAAAACTAAAAATGGCAGGGGAAGACTATTTGAATAGACTTTCACCAAATAGAAAGAAATTACCAGCAGAAGTTTCTCAATATATAGAAAAATTAAACAAAATCATTGAAAAACTAGAAGGCGAAAGTGAAAAGCCACTAAAACAATCTTTAGAAACATTTGTATCTGGATTAAAAAAGAATATACCTAATGATAGTGTAGAAAAAGTTGCCAAAGAAGTTGGAAAAGTAGAAGTATTAAAACCTTTGAAGGCTTTTTGCAACACAAGAATTGCTTTATCTCAACTTTCAGTATGGATACTAGCTGTTGCGATTATTCCTCCACTTTGTAACGCTATAATCGCACCAATAATGAAGAAATTCAGTCCAAAAACTGATGATATTGAAGATAAAAAACCTGTGGAACAGCCACTTAATTCGAATCCAGTGGTACAACCTTACAATACAATTTTAAGAAGGGATGAAGCTGTTACTAGTTTCAGAAATCGTTATATCAATTATTCAACAGGAATGAGGGTCTAGCAGATGGGAATTGGATTAAATCTTATAACAAGTAATACCACTTCAAAATTGGTACAAGACTCAGCATTCCAAGTTCTTTCAGAAGGCTCTTTAAAAGCTGTTGCAAGACCTGTATTTACATTGATGGATGATAGTGCAAGTCCTGAAGCTAGAAAATATTCTGCAACAAAAGAATTCATATTCCAATCTGTAAGTATGGCAATGTATTTTGCAATTATCACAACAGTATTCCAAAGAGGTGGCTACAAATTATTGAAGAATTTACCTAAATTCAAAAATTACGAAGCCCTAAAAGGTATCGATAATATAAAAGATTTCACAAAAGTTTATGACAAATTTTCAAAAGGACTAATTTCTACAACATCAGAACAAGCTACGCAATTACAACACGCCAAAGGTGGAATGGAAATTATCAAAATGATAGGTAGTGGTCTTATCTTAACTATTTTATGCCCGCTTGTAGTTGCAAAAATGGTTTCACCTGTAATGAAAGCTATACAACCTATTTTGAACCCTGAAGCTAAAGAAGTAGAAAAAGACGACGACGATCTCGATGATGATCACGATGACGATGATGATGATAAAAATAAAGAATTTATCGCCTAATCCTATTTAAGATACACGTAGTCGATATAATATTTGATATTCACAAATTGGCTTTTTAGGTTAGATTTGATTTGACGTTGTAATTAACAAATTCCTTATACAACTCATATCCGCCCATAAAAGAATAAACATTATTGAAACCTTTTTGAGCTAATATTCTTGATGCACAATAGCTTGTGTAACCTGTATTACAAGATAAAATCACTTTTTTATCTCTAGGAATTTCATCAAGCCTTTTTCTAATTTCAGCGATAGGGATATTTATTGCACCATCAATTGTACCCATTTTATAAATCATATTAGGTCGAACATCAATAACAACCGCATCTTCTAAATCTTCAAAATAAGCAGGTTTAACAAGCCCTTTTAAAATATTATCAGCACTCATTCCTAAAATATTTACAGGGTCTTTAGCACTAGAATATGGCGGAGCATAGCACAATTCAGCATCAATCATATCTTGCACAGTGCCATTATTTCGCATAATTGTTGCAATTACATCGACTCTTTTTTCAACTCCGCTTTCGCCAATTCCTTGAATACCTAAGATTTTACCGTCATTAGCGAATAATAATTTATACAAAATCATATCTGAATGAGGGTAATATCCGGCATGAGAGCGACCGTAAACGTAAGTTTTCCAATAAGGAATTTCTTTTTGTTTTAACTGCTTCTCGTTATTTCCGCTACTTGCAACAGTTAAGTCAAAAATCTTTACGACACTTGTGCCTTGCGTGTTTTTATAAGTCGAATTAAATCCGCAAATATTATCTGCAACAATTCGACCTTGACGATTAGCAGGCCCTGCAAGAGGTAAAAGGGTGTTTTGTCCGCTTACAAAATCTTTTGCTTCAATATTATCGCCCGCAGCGTAGATAAACTCGTTTGAAGTTTTTAAATACTCATCAACAATAATCCCTCGATTTGTTTCTAATCCTGCTTTGCGTGCTAAATCGGTTTCAGGCTTAACCCCAATTGCTAAAATGCATAAATCATAGTCAATTGCGTTATTTGAATTTAGAATAATCTGATTTTCGCTAAACTTTTGAACGCCATCAGATAAAATCAGATTTACGCCTTTTTTAATCATTTCATCTTGTGCAATTTTTGCGATTTCAAAATCAACAGGTGCTAAAATTTGATTATTTAGCTCAATTAAAGTTGTATCCAACCCCATTTCTATAAGGTTTTCAGCAATTTCAATTCCGATAAAACCGCCACCAATGACCGCAACTTTTTTAACAGAATTATTTCTAATATGGTTTTTGATTTTATCAGCATCGCTTAAAGTTCTGACAACAAAAGTTTTGTCTTTATTTAAGCCCGCAAAATTAGGGACAATAGGGCTTGCACCGTTTGCTAAAACTAAATAATCATAATTTAGTTTTTCATTAGAGTTTGTAAGAACAAATTTTTCTTCTTTGTTTATTTCAATAACTTCTGTTTCTAATCGGACATCAATATTAAACCAAGATTTAAACTTTTGAGGAGTTGATACAAGGATACTATCTCTATTTGGAATAACATCAGAAATGTAATACGGAAGACCGCAATTAGCGATTGAGACTTCGCCTGTTCGCTCTATAATGATTATTTCAGCGTCTTCATTTAGCCTTCTTAATCTTGTTGCACAACTTGCACCTGCTGCACCGCCACCAATAATAATTATCCTCATAAACACCTCTTTTGGTTGTTAACTGTATTAATATTAACATATTTAGCAAATTTATTCAGTTGTATTAACAACGCTTTACTTTCTCTTGTTTTTAATTTGGGGGAAATATAAAATTTCAGTTGTCCGGAAATACTAGATAACTTAGCAGATAGTTAAGTTAAATATTTTGTGCTATCATTCAAAAAAGAGGTATAGCTGTGTTTGATATTAATGTTTGGCTGGATATCGTAATCAAAAAATTACAAAACGAATTTGAACAAAGATTATTATTTGTAGGGCTTCAGGGTAGTTATAACAGAGGTGAAGCAACCCCAAATAGTGATATTGATATTGTGGTAATTTTAGAAA
>JAFXHF010000024.1 GCA_017536545.1 bacterium | reverse complement strand
GTTGTGATTGGGATGAAAATAATATCATCTTGGTCTTGTCCCATACCGCTAGAACCCTTAGTTTTTAAAAGTCCAATAACTTTAAAAGGTACATTTCCGATACGGATAGTTTTGTCTATAGGGTCAACATCCCCAAAAAGTTCTGTTGCTACTGTTTGGCCTATAATTGCAACTTTAGAACCGCTTTTATTTTCGTCTTTATAAAAACCTCTGCCAGCTTCAATTTCATAATTCCTTATCATAAAGTATGGCATTGTAGTTCCGCCAACTGATGTTGACCAGTTTTGGTTACCGTATGTTATTTGTTTACTTTCTGCAGTATATGGTGCTAATGCTATAACTCCACGACATCTTGCTTTTATTGCGTCAGCATCTTTAATAGTGAGGGTTGGGCGGGTCCCAAAACCCATTCTAACCCCGCCTGTTTTTGCTGAAGCTGAACGAATCATAAGTAGGTTACTTCCCATTGCTTCCATTTCTTTTGCAACTTTTTGGCTTGTGCCAGAACCTACGGCAAGCATAATGATTACCGCACTAACACCGATAATTATACCTAAACTGGTCAGCATTGATCTCATTTTATTTATTTTTAGCGAAATTGTCGCCATTTTGAATATTGATTTGAAGTCTAACATTTGTGTAATCCTAAGTTTCTCTGTTTCTGTGTGATAGCCACACGTCTTTTGGTTCATCAAGAACGATGTTGCCGTCTTTAAATTTAACAACACGTTTTGTATATTCTGCAATATCAGGTTCGTGGGTTACAAGTACAATTGTTTTACCCATTTCTTCGTTTAATCTAACAAAAAATTCCATAACTTCGATACTTGTCTTGGTGTCTAAGTTACCTGTCGGCTCGTCTGCCAAAATCAACGGAGCATCGTTTACCAAGGAGCGAGCAATAGCAACACGTTGTTGCTGACCACCTGACATTTGGTTTGGCATATGATCTTCACGATTTTCTAAACCAACAATTTTTAAAGCCCATTTTGCACGCTCGATGCGTTCTTCTTCAGGGATACCCTTATAAATCATAGGTAAACAAACGTTATCAAGAGCGGAAGTTCTTGATATCAGATTAAATCCTTGGAAGATGAAACCGATTTTTTCGCAACGAACCATTGCAAGTTCATCATTATCAAGGTTAAGCATATCTTGTCCGTCAAGGAAATAACTTCCAGATGTTGGCTTATCAAGTGTTCCAAGCATATTCATAAAGGTTGATTTACCTGAACCTGAGGTTCCCATAATCGCTACAAATTCCCCCTTTTTGATGCTTAATGATACATCGTTTAGAGCGTTAAACGAATCTTCGCCCGTTTGATACGTTTTTATTGCGTTTTTTACTTCGATTAGATTCATATTATAATCCTGTTTTATCAGTTAATTTTAGATGTGTTATAAGTTTTTGTATTGTAAGCATTTCTTCATAAAATCTATGAATATCTTTATCTGTTGGGCAAGTTTTATAAAGACTGCCAAGTTCAAACAAATCTCTATTAGTTTGAATTGCTATCATTATTTGATTATCAAAAAACGAACATTTGATATTTTTTGTTCCAAAAGCTAATTTTAGCTCGTTCAATCTTTCCATAAAACCAGTTGTAACAAGATATCTTGCTTCAACTTGGTCTTGAGCATGAATTTTAAATCGTTTATCAAAAACAATATCTTCTGTTTTAGCTTTTTCAAATTTTTCTTTATTTTTGAAATGTAAAATTGCACAAAGTATAATAAGTAAAATCGGTAAAAAGTTTAATAGTAGATTTATTCCCATAGAAGTGTTAAGCATATTATGAGAAGGGAATTGTAAGAACATTATAAAAGGGAAACAAATAGTTGGTAATAATAGAATAAGAAGAATCCAAAAATATGGAATGTTATTTGTTACGTTTATATCACCCTTTGTTGTTATAACAGTTTTAGATTGGAAATTTTTATGAGAAGGTAGGGATATAATTACACCATCAAATATTGTAAATTCGTGTTTTCTACCTTTTGATATGAGAGTTGTTTCTGAAACCTTATATGAAATATCTTCAAATGTGCCGTTGAAGATATCATCATTCTCAATATCAGTAAAGTTTGAAAACAAATTACTTTCTTTTAGTTCTTCTTCAGAAAATCCTGTTTTTACTTTTCTAAGTTTAAAAAGTTTATGAATTTGGTATTTGCATTTTTCTTTTAAATAATCTTTAAAATCTTTGTTTGTCCAAAAAGGATTGCCGAAGAAAAATATCACAGTAAATAAATAAATTAATCCGAATATTCCAAATATCCATTCAAATATTTTTGACTCTTCTGTTTGAATTGCTAAATAATTTAAAAGATATACTCCTCCATATAAAATGAAAAATAATACAATTTCTGTCAAAATAAGGCTTCGCAATCTCCTTTTGCGTTCTGCTTCGATTTCAGGGTTATTCAGTTTTTCTTTTATCTTCGAAATATCCATTATTTAACCTTTTATTCCTAACGAAACATACCTCTAGGACCACGAGGAGGTGCAGATTTAGATTTACCACCAGTTGAACTGATAATTACGTTATCTCCAAGTTTTAAATCTTTTGAAACTACTTCAACATTTGTTTCATCACTTGCACCAACTTCGATATCAATTCGTTTTGGTTTGCCATTTTTTAGAATCCAAATACCTCGATTTGGGTATCTTTGACCATTTGTTTGTGGTGTGAATTTAAGTGCTACATTTGGTGCACACATAACGTCTGTACTGCGTTTTGTGATAATCGAAACGTTTGCTGTCATACCTGGTTTTAGGGTTAAGTCTTCGTTATCAACGCTTACGATAACTGTATAAGTTACAACGTTTGAAGTTGTTGTGGAGTCTAATCTAACTTGAGTAACTATACCTTTAAATGTTGTATCTGGATAACCATCAAGATTGAATTCAGCTTCTTGACCTTCTTTTACTCGACCGATATCAGCTTCTGAAACGTTTACTTCGATTTGCATTTTTGTTAAATCTTGTGCGATTTTGAAAAGTTCAGGGGCTTGAAAACTTGCGGCAACTGGTTGACCTACGTTGATATCACGAGAAATAATTGTTCCATCAACAGGTGCGATAATCTTTGTGTAGCCAAGGTTTGTAACTGCTGTTTTGTAGTTTGCTTGAGCTTGTGCAATGGATGCTCTTTGAGCACCAATTGAGGCTTTTTTAGCTAAATAATCACTTTCGGCTTGATCTAGTTCACTACGAGCGATAAAGTTTTTTGCATACAAGTTTTTATAACGTGTATAAGTTTTTTCAGCCATTGAAAGTTCGGCATTTAACCTTGCTAAATTTGCTTGAGCATTTGTGATCTGAGCTTGGTTTTGATCAACGGATGCTTGGAAGTTTGCTGGGTCAATTTGAGCAAGTAATTGACCTTTTTTTACTTCTGAGTTGAAGTCAACATAAATTTCTTTCATCAAGCCTGATACAGTTGAACCAACGCTCACAATGTTTACAGGGTTGATTGTACCTGATGCTTCTACAACGTCAGTAATTGTACATTTTGAGAGTTTTTGTGTTTGGTAAGTGATTTTGTTTGCGTTTATATTTACCAAACTAACTCCACCAATAACTAAAGCTAATGCTAGCGGAATTATGTATCTTTTTTTACAGTAATTTGTTCTAATTTCTTGTAAATCCATATTATCTATCCTCTAATGAAACTGTTACCTCTTGTGGGTAAGCAATTACACTTTCTAAATTTGCTCTTGCTACGTTGTATTTATAAATAGTTTCAATGAATGAACATTGAGCGTTGTTGTAATTAACTTTTGAATCTTGTAGTTGAATATAATCACCCAAACCTACATAATATCTACCTTCTGCAAGTTCATAATTTTCTTTTGTCTGACGAACTTTAACTCCTAAAAGCGGAATTTGTTTTTCAAGTTCAATCATATTGATATATGCGTTTTGAACTTCAAAATAAATATCTTGGTTAAGTTGATTTAATGCATTCTCTGCAATATCAACTTGGAATTCTGCAGCATCAACTCTTGATTTTTGTGCCATAATATTTACTGAACTTGAAACGTTAATTCCAATATTAAAAGAATTTGTTCTGTTCATATCTCTGTATCCATAACCAGTTGATGCTGAAATTTCTGGATAATAATTTCTTTTTACATATAATAAATTTTCTTCAACAGCATCAAGTGTTGAACGATAAGCCTTTAAATCGGCACGATTATCGTATGCCATTTTTATACATTCTTCAAAAGAATATGGAAACTCTTGGACTTTATAATCAGTTAAGACTTCAAGTTTTTCAACGGCAGTCATAAGTTTAGCGTCAGTAACGCTTACTGGGACTTGATATTTTTCTTTGTCTTGTTTTTGTAAAACTTGTGCTAAATCTACTGGTGCAATATTATCTTCTAAATTGAAATCCTCTGGACTTGCAATTGAATATGCTGGAGCTTCTGATAAATACATTGCATTGTTTAAGTTAACAAGGGCATTTTTGTACGCATTTTCGGATTTAATAAGTGAAATTTTTGAATCACTTAGGGTAACTTCTGCGTTAACCAAATCGATTTTTGATTTGATACCCTCATCGTAATATGCTTTTGTTCTTTGATAGTTTCTTTCATTAATATCAACATATGCTGCGTTAATTGCGACAGTCGCACGAGCTGCTAAAACTTCATAATATCGTTGTTTAACAAAGAAAGTCGTTTCACGAACGGTATTGTTAAATGCATATTCATCTGCAATTAGGTAGAATTTTTGCATTCTAATATTAGCGTTTGTTTTACCAAAGTTCCAAAGTAATTGGTTTAGGGTTGCTTGAACGGTGTATGCGTTTGAGCTTGTACTAATTCTTTTTGTGTGAGTGTCAGTAACGCTCCAACCTGTACCAACTCCTATTGTAGGGAAAAATGCAGAACGAGCTACATTTACGTTAGCTTTTGAAATTCCGTAGTTATAACGTGCATTTTTAATCCCAGGGTTGTTGTTTAGTGCAATTGTAATACAGTCTTTTAATGTTAAAACTGAGCCTTGTTCAACTTTAACTTCCTCAAGAGCTAGTGCTGTTGTTGATAGTGTTAATGCCAATCCTAAACTTATAATTAATTTTGAAAAATATCGCACATTATTTCCTCATTATATCAATAATACGATTTAATCATTTTTTTGTTCATTCGACATCATATAAGAAAAGGAAATTCTCGAATTTGGGCAATTTTTATTACTAAAAATACTTTATATAAATATAGGGGAAAATATAAGGTATTTTATTGTGACTATAGTTGGTTCTATTGTAAAAAATGGAATTAAATATACTAAAAACGGTTGTCGTTTACTTTCAAAGGAACGAATGATTGGGAAGTGTAAAGTTCCTCTAGATATCGATGTTTCAGGGAGCATATATTCTGATGTTGTAAAAGTTGAAACTGAATTTGGTAAAGCTATAAAAACTATAACTTCATATATTTCACCAGAAGGAAAGCTTTTACATAGAACAATTTCGGAAACACGAAATGGTGAGGTTGTAGAGCAAATACTTAAAGATTATTCTAATTTTGACTCAACTAGAACTGTCAAGACTAAAAAGATTGGTCGTGGTGGTATGGTTATGAGCGAAAAAGAAGAAATGTTGAATTTGCTTGGATATAATGTAGGCGATAATGAAATTTCACGAGTTACTTCAAAGGTCACTTTTGAAAAACATTTTGGTGGTGGCGGAGAACGTCTTGAGCATCAATTATATGAAACATTTGTTCCCGCGAAAGGACGATCAAAATATCTTGAAACTTATGCGAAAAGATTGCCAGACGGACATGTTGTCGATACTCAAGTTACTGGCATGGGTGTTGATGTTGAACATTTATCTCGAGATCCATATTTGTTTATAAGAAATTATGATTTGGAAGATTTTGCAAAATCCGCTCGTTGGATAGCTGAAAAGAATCAACGAGTTGAAGGTATTGCTGGCGATTTTGTTGTTGCACCGACGAAAAATTGTGGTGGCTATTATAGAGATTTTAATAGTAGAGTTGTAGTTGATGCAAATGCTCCGTTACTAACAAAGGCTGATTTGGTTGATACAATAAACCATGAGTATAGACATAAGTTTCAGCATAAAAAAGGTTCTCAATTTGTTCAAAGATTTTTGAACTTGTTTAGAGCTGATGGTGATAAAGTTCCTATTTATAAAAATTGGTCATATGCTATAAAGAATAAGGTTTCGGGAATATTATATCCGTTTACAACTATTACAAGAAAAGGTTATTGGAATAATTTTCTAGAGAAGGATGCAAGGAAAGCTGGTCAATTTGCTGAAGATGTTTATAAAGATTGTTCGTTAGAATTGGCAAAAGTTTTTGGCGGCTCTAATAGAATGTATTATGTTAATGATAGCGTTTTATCTACTGCAATTAGTGATGCTATAAGTCAAGGTAAAGTTGTTACGTTACCACTGTTGAATCTAAATACTTAAGGTAAATATACTAAATAGTATTCCACTTGGATAATTGTAAAAATTTCTTCTTATAAAAATAATGTGGTATAACTAAATAAGAAGGAGATTTCAATGAGCAAAAAATCGATTTTTACAATTTTGGCTATACTTATTTTACCTTTGGTAGCATTTTGGGGCTTAACTTTTAGTCAAGGAGAGTCAAATATTGCTGAGGCAGTGGATAGACCTCAAGTGTTTAAATTCTCTTCTACAATGTGTGCTGAATGTAAAGAAGTTGAAAAAACTTTCCAAGAGCTCTTACCAAAATATGAGGATAAATTTGTT
Organism: bacterium; assembly: GCA_017536545.1. Taxonomy (GTDB): domain Bacteria; phylum Cyanobacteriota; class Vampirovibrionia; order Gastranaerophilales; family Gastranaerophilaceae; genus Zag111. Next base: position 62,346 of record JAFXHF010000024.1, on the reverse strand, counting down.
TATACAGAAGTTATTGTTGATAGTCGTAATGATATGAAAAATGCTTTGATAAAAAAACATAATGTAACTCTTGTTCCGACTGTTGTTATGATAAATTCTGATGGCTCTATTCATAAACGAATTGAAAATTCTATCCCAAAAGATGAAATGGAAGAGTATATTAAAGGGCTTCATTAATGGAAAATTTAACAGAATTATTCAATAATCAGACAAGTATTTATTTGCTTTTTGGAGCATCATTTTTAGGTGGTTTAATCTCATCATTATCACCGTGTTCATTGTCGATGCTACCGTTGATTATTGGTTATATTGGGGGATTTTCTGAAGCAAAACCTATGCGTACTTTGTTACAAATGATTATTTTTGTAATTGGTACAGGTATAGTCTTTTCAATAATTGGTGGTATTTGTGCAATCACTGGTAAGATATTTGTTGGGAACCCATATTTTGCATTAATTATCGCTTCAATTATTTTAATTATGGGGTTAAAAATTCTTGATATAATTGATTTTGAACTTCCAGTTTTGATTAAAGAAATCCCTCAAAATTCTGTTAATAATGATTTCTTATACCCGCTAATTTTAGGGATTGTTTTTGCATTAATTGGAACCCCTTGTTCTACTCCGATATTGGCTAGTATTATGGGATTTGCATCAATTTCTGCTAATGTTTTACAAGCAGTAATCATGCTATTTTTATTTTCAATTGGGCAAGGTTTGATTTTTGTGTTTGCTGGATTTTTAACTTCTAAACTGAAATCAAGTAAAAATTTCTATAAAATATCTGAAATTATTATGAAAATAAGCGGGTTTTTACTGATTCTTGTTGCATTATATATTTTTTATAAGATTTTTGGTCCTATTCTTGTAAAATAACTGTGTATATTGTAAAATCTATACATAAGGATATTTTTAAGGAGTAGGTAAGATGAAAACTTTCGAAGGACAATTAACCACAACAAGTGATGATAAATTTTGTATTATCGTATCAAGATTTAATGATTTTATTGGTTCAAAATTATTAGCTGGAGCTATTGATGAATTAAAAAGACATGGTGTAGCTTCTGATAATATTGATGTGGTAAAAGTTCCAGGTGCGTTTGAAATTCCTGTTATTGCTCAAAAATGTGCAAAGTCAAACAAATACAATGCAATTATTACATTAGGTGCAGTAATTAAAGGTTCAACAACTCATTATGATTATGTTTGTGCAGAAGTTTCTAAAGGAGTTGCACAAGTAAGTTTACAAACAGGTGTTCCTGTAATCTTTGGTGTTTTAACAACTGATAATATTGAGCAAGCAATTGAAAGAGCTGGTACAAAAGCTGGTAACAAAGGCTCTGATGCTGCTAAAACTGCAATTGAAATGGCAAATTTGGTTAAATTAGTGTAGTTCAAAATCCGGGAAGATTTTGGAAAGGAGTTGGATATGACAGAAGCGATTACCGAGTACAGAAACGAGAATACTAAAGATATCGATTTGTTATCAACGATTGATATGGTTCGTAAAATGAACGAAGAAGACTTGATAGTTGCAAAAGTTGTGGGAGATGTTGCTCCTGAAATTGCAACGGCAATTGATATGATTGCAAAATCCTTTCTAAAAGGCGGAAGATTATTCTATTTTGGTGCTGGAACATCTGGTAGATTAGGTATTCTAGATGCTTCAGAATGTCCACCAACCTTCAGTGTTGAGCCTGATATGGTTCAAGGTATTATTGCAGGTGGTCAAAAAGCTATGTTTTCAGCTGTTGAAGGTGCAGAAGATAGTATTGATGCTGGCAAACAGGATGCTAGTGTTTTAACTGACAAAGACGTATGTGTTGTAATTTCAGCAAGTGGAAATCCTAAGTATTTATTAGGTGTTTTGGAAAAAGCTGATGAAGTTGGTGCGGCTACAATTGGTATTACTTGTAACTCAAAGGGTTTGATAGCTCAAGAAGCTGGTCATGTTATTTGTGCCGAAGTTGGACCAGAAGTTATTGCAGGTTCTAGTCGTTTGAAAGCTGGTACAGCTCAAAAAATGATTCTAAACATGTTATCTACTGGTTCTATGATTAAAATTGGTAAAACATATGAAAACTTTATGATTGACTTAAAAGCAGTCAATGAAAAATTAAAAGATCGTGCAATCAGAATCGTTTCTCAAATTGCAAAAGTTTCTCACAGTGATGCCTTGGCTTCATTGTTGAAGTGCGATTGGGAAATTAAAACAGCGATTGTTATGCTAGATAAAAAAGTTGATGCAGATGTTGCACGATTGGAATTGAGAAAACACGCTGGAGTTCTTCGCAAAATTATCAAACCTGAAGAAACTTCGGTGTAGGGAAGGAGAGGGAAGAATGAAATTAACCGTTTTAGGTGCAGGATGTTGGGGGCTTACTTTAGCGTGGCTTTTGACTGATAACTTTGAAAATATAACTGTATGGGGAAGAGCTCAGGATTTAACAGAAGATTTACTTGTTAATAAACACTGCTCAAAACCTCTTGAAGTTCAGTTGGATAATAAAATTGAAATTACATCAGATTTAGCTGCTGCAATTAAAGATGCTGATATTATTTTGTCAGTTGTTGCAACTTCTGGTACTCGTGATGTTTGTGAAAACTTGAAATTGGCAGGTATTAAACCAGAACAAATTCTTGTTAACGCTTCAAAAGGTATCGAATTACCATCTTTGATGAGAATGTCAGAAGTTATTAAAGATGTATTGCCAGAACAAAAGTTGGCAATTTTATCTGGTCCAACTTTGGCAAAAGAAGTTCTTCAAGGCAAACCTACTGCAGCTTGTGTAGCTTGTGAAGATTTAGAAATTGCTCAAGTTGTTCAAGAAGCTTGTAATGTTCCAAATAAATTTAGACTTTACACAAATACTGATGTTATTGGCGTTGAACTAGGCGGTAGTTTGAAAAACGTAATTGCTATTGCATCTGGTTTTGCTCACACTATGGGATTAGGTGATAACTGTTCTGGTTCACTTTTAACTCGTGGTATGGCTGAAATCGTTCGTGTAAGTATTCAACTTGGAGCTAACCCATCAACCTTGTATGGTTTATCTGGTATGGGTGACTTGATTGCGACTTGTTCATCTCCAATGTCTAGAAACTACACAGTTGGTGCTATGCTTGCTCGTGGCAAAAAGATTAATGATATTTTGGCAGAATTAGGTTCTGTTGCAGAGGGTGTAAAAACATCTAAAGCAATTTGTGAATTGGCTGAAAAATTAGGCCTTGAAGTTCCAGTTTCAGCAGCAATTTATGAAGCTGTTTATACTGATATTACTCCAGAAGAACTTATGTCAAAATTAATGAATAGAAAATTGAAAGAAGAAGAAAGATACGTATAATGAAATTTGCTGTTAGATATTTGAAAAATACATTTTATCCGTTGAATGTTCCAGAGACAATTAAACTTGAAGATGGACAGATGGTTGTTGTAAGAACAGAAAAAGGTGAAGAAGCTTTAAAAGTTTTTATTGTAAATTCTGAAATTGAGAAACTTTGGAAAAATGCTAAGAATAAACCTGAGCCACTTCCTGTGATTAGAACACTTTCTCAACGTGATATGCAAACTTTAGAAGAAATTAAAAAAGAAGAAGTTGAAGCATTTTTCAAATGTCAGGCGTTGGTAAAGCAACATAAATTGGGAATGAATCTTGTGCAATGCCGTATAACTTTTGATAGACGTAAAATCACGTTTTATTATACTGCTCCAGAAAGGGTTGATTTTAGAGCACTTTTGAAAGATTTGACCCAAACTTTTACAAGAGTGCGTATAGATTTACGTCATATTGGAGTTCGTGATGAAACCTCAATTTTGGAAGGTGTTGGTATTTGCGGACAACCTTTCTGTTGCTCAAGTTTCTTGAGAAAATTTGCAACAATTAACGTTAAACTTGCAAAAGATCAGGGGATGCCAATTGCTCCAGGTAAAATTTCAGGAACTTGTGGAAGACTTTTGTGTTGTCTGACTTATGAATATTCAAATTACATTGACGCAGCAAAAGGTATGCCACCAATTGGATCTTCAGTTATGACAACTGATGGATTGGGCAAAGTTTGTTATTTGCAATTTATGAGTGGCAAGGTTGCAGTTAAACTTGAAGATGGTAAAACTAAAGAGTTTGATAAAGCTGATATTGAAATGGTTGATGCTGATGTAAACGTTGAAATTGATGTTCCTGCAATCAATAATTATGCAGAGGAAGATAGTTCAAATATCGATATCAGGCAACTTGAAGATGATAGAAATAGTTCTACAGGAAATATATAAATAAAAAAGCTTGATGATATTACACATCAAGCTTTTTTATTATTTCATATATTATTACGCTTTAGTATGGAGTACTGGCGGTGGAATTTGTGGTTTTTTATTTGAACCATATTTTGCTACTAATTCTTCTTCTGTATAAATTTCATATTTTGGTTTTGAGCCATATACAGGTCTTTCAGTAACAACTAAGTATTGATCAGGTCCAATTCGATTGATTGATATTTTCTCTCCGCCAATATTTTGTGGTAGTAATATGATACGATGTCCGTTTTCAGTTGTAAAAACTATTGGTATACTAAATCCTGGTGTTGGTGGAAATGGAGTTATTAAACCTGTTTTTTGTTGTTCTGGATTTCCCAAATTGTTTGTACCTTGAACGTTTGCAACGTTAACACTATCAGTAGCATTAATCATAATGTTTCCTCCTGTTTTTCTTTCTATCCTAAAAAATATTTTCCCTATGTATATATAAAAACATTTCGTTTTAAAAAATTGCCTAAAAAAAGAACCCGATTTTTACATCGGGCTCTTCTTGATTATAATATATGGGTTTTAAGCTTCGTAACAGATTTTTGGTTCCATTGTTAGAAGTTGAAGAATGGCTTTTTGAAGTTTTGCTTCTGCTGATTTATCGTCATCTTTTGGCATAAGAGGAAGTTTATGCCCACGGAATCTTTCTACCAATTCTTCTTCTGTCATAACTGTTTTTTTAGGTTTTGCACCGTATACGATTGGTCTTGATGTTACAAGATAGTATCCTCCGCCAAGTTTTTTAACTTTAGTTTCAGAACCAATCATATGTGGGATATGTACTACATAACCGTTTTCAGTATAAATAGTTTGGCCTTTTACTGGTGCAAAGCCAGGACCTACGTCAATTATTTTCCCAGGTTCATACTTAATCCCAAGATCAGATGGTGTTGGGCGACGAACACTATGTTCCATTGTTGGGGTTTGCAATCCAGATGTTGGGATTGCTACTAGCATTAAATTTGTTGAATCCATCATAAACTTACTCCTTTTACCTTTAACCTTACCTAATATATGAATTATGCGACCATGTTGTATACTTTATCAGGTCCTTCTGCTTTTTCAGCGTTGAATTTTGCGACGAGTTCCCTTTCTGTAAGTATCGCTCTTTCTGATACACATCCTGGGTATGCATATGAAATAACTAAATAAGTTCCATCTGGCTGTTCTTTAATTTCTGTACTTGCACCAGTTACGTTGTTGCCATTTAGAAGCTTAATAAGGTATCCATTTTTTGTCCTGAAATAATTATATGGACTTTTTGGTTCAAGCATTTTTTTCATATCTGCTTTTAGTTCGTCTTTTTTTAGTCTAAAACCATTGAATTCTTTTACTAATTCTTTTTCTGTCATAATAATTTTTTCAGTTTGAGCACCATAATAAACTGGTGTTTTTAAAACCATGTAGTATCCACCACCAAGTTTCTCAATTTCTATTTTTGGACCACCGATATTTTGTGGCGGAAGAATTATTGTATAGCCACTTTCTGTTTTTATTGTTCTTGAAGTTGGGCGTATAATGGGATTTAACATTGTTTCTATTCTTTCAGAAAGTTCATATTGATTTTCATTCCCAACTACAACTCTACCTGAATTCACACTTTCTACTGGATTAATCATTTAACCTACTTTCACTAATTAATACTTCACATAACAATAAATATACGCATAATTGTTGCGTAAATTTAGGGTATCACACACTATTGAAAGGATTTTACCTATCATAAACAATGACCTTTTCACACACTAAAATTAAACCTTCACACCTATATAAAAACATTCAATTTTATAAATTTGCGTGTTTATATAATGAAGTTAATATTTTGTAATGTTTTAATCAACTCGAGTTAGGTATTTATTGTAGCATTCTTGAGTGAGACTACAAGCTAATCTATCTGCGAACTCTTTCATTCTTGCATCTGGGATATAAACATAAGCTTCGCCAATACCAACTTCAAATTTCTTTTCTAGTTTTTGAGCTTCATCTGCGACTGTAGATTTTTTAATTACATTAAGTACAACTTCAGCCGTTGATTCTGCGGTTTTGTTAAATTTAAAAATAGCACCAAATTGAGGGTTGTAATTAGGTTTTTGGGTAGAATTGTAGATTTGCATATTGATAAACTCCTTTTTATTTAAAGAATATAAAGTTTGTAAAAATAAAATTTGCTATTTGTTTGCAAAATAAAAAGCTATCCAATCTGGATAGCTTTTTATAGTGTATTTGTTTAAGAAAATTATTCTTTATCTTCTTTTTTAGTTTTTTCAGTTTTTTCTTCAACGATTTCAGGCTCAGTTTCTTCTTCTTCAACATCATCTTCAACTTCATCCTCAACTTCTTCCTCAGAAGTTTCATCATCGTTGTCATTATCTTCTTCGTTAGCTTCTTCTCTTTCTCCGATTTCTTCGTCAGATGCGTCGTCGTCTTCGTCTTCTTCTTTCTTAGAATCTTCTTCAGCTAGAGCTTTTTCGATTTCTTCTTCATCTTTTGCTCTGATTACAGGAATAGATAACATTAAAGCCATTTGGTCGCCTTCTTGATCGAAGTTAAGTTCAAGAGCATCTTTATCCATTTCAACATATTTAGAAAGAAGTTCAATCAATTCTCTTCTCATACGTTGAAGAAGTTCTGGAGTAAGATTTGTTCTATCTTGCATCAATACAACACGTAATCTGTTGCAAGCAATATCTTTTGCGTTATCTTCTTTTGTTTCCGTTTGTTTGAATAAGCTAAGCAATCTGTTGCAAAGTTCCTTTAAAATATTTTCGCTCATCTTACTTCTCCTTACCAATCAAGTTAGAGAAGAATTTTTTAACTTTCGCAACAACACTTGTTTCTTCTTCAAGGTTAAGGAAAGGAACTTCTTCGCCCATAATACGTTGTGCTACATTTCGGTATGCCATACCTGCCAATGATTTATCATCATTAACGATAGGTTCACCTTTGTTAGTTGAAGTAATAATTCCTGTATCTTCAGGGATTATACCAATTAGTTCTGCTGAAAGAATTTCAACAACATCTTCAACACTCATCATATCGTTAGATTTGATTAGGTTTGGTCTTACGCGGTTGATAAGAAGTTTGTAAGATTCGATTTCTTCTTTAGCTTCTAATAATCCAATAATTCTATCAGCATCACGAACTGCAGACATTTCAGGAGTTGTAACAACGATTGCTTCAGATGCCCCAGCAACTGCGTTTTGGAATCCTTGTTCAATACCTGCTGGACAGTCAACTAGGATAAAATCGAAATCTTTTTTTAATTTTTCGCAAATATCTTTTAGTTGTTCTTCTGTAACTGCGGTTTTATCTCTTGTTTGAGCTGCAGCTAACAAGCATAAGTTAGGATTTTTCTTATCTTTAACAAGTGCTTGTTTAAGTTTGCAACGTTCTTCAACAACGTCAACGATTGTGTAAACAATTCTATTTTCTAGTCCTAAAAGCAAGTCAAGGTTTCTTAAACCAAGGTCAGTGTCAATCATAACAACTTTGTTACCTGCTCTGGCTAGAGCTGTACCGATGTTAGCGTTAGTTGTAGTTTTACCAACTCCGCCTTTTCCGGATGTAATTACTATTACTCTACCAGTCATTTATGTCTCCTTAATTTTCTTCATGTATTTTTCTGATTACGATACTACCTTTATATGTGAATGCTTCTTCTGGAATATATTCACTAGATTTTTGAATATAAGGTAGGTTAACGGTATCAGGTCTGCGAGCAAAAACTTCACCAATTCTTATTTGAACTGGATTAAGTTTTAGTGCTCTGATTCTAGCGTAATTATTACCATCTGAACCTGCGTGTGCGATACCGCCTAGGATACCCCAAACTGTAATATCGCCCTTTGCAATGATTTCAGCACCAGGGTTAACATCTCCGATAACGATAATATTACCGTCAGATGAGATGCTTTGGCCTGAACGGATTGTTTTTCTCAAATATAAAGTTGGAAGATTTTCAGCTGCCACTTTTTTTGCTGAAATTTCTTCGTCTGTTTTTTCTTCAATTTCTTGTTCAACCATTTGTTCTGCAATAATTTCGTCATGTTGAAGAACTGGATGAATTTCTTTTGATTCAGCTTTGATAGGTTCTGGAGCTACTTCATCTCCGAAAATGTTATCAAGAGCAACTGTAACTTCAGAAGTTTCCTCTTGAGCTTGATCTTCAAATGATGGTGCTTCAACTTGTTCAGTGAATTCAGAAATTTTAATATCTAAAGCTGTAGCTGATTCTAATGTTGTAGTTGAACTTGTGCTAATAAAAGCTAATTGAGATTCCATTACTTCAACAAGAGATTTAATACTTGTTAATTCAGCTTCTGATAAATCAACAGAACCCAATTTTAGACAAATATGTTTTTCTTTTGATTCAGGCATGTCTAAAATTCTTGAAAGCTCATAAATGATTTCAGAAGTCTTTTTTGCGTTGGTTAAATCAACGATAAAACCATTCTCTATATATCCCTTATCCATCTTTCCCTTTCCAAAAAACTCGGTTACATGGATAAAATACACGAAACAAATATCGACTTCAAGAAATGGAATAAATTTTTTAACAATTATTAAGTGTAAGTATTATGCTAAGAAACTATTATCGCTTACTCTTTTATCATAAATACGTTGGCTTAATTCAGCTTTAGTGATTTGACCGTCGTGATTTAAGTCTAATCCTTTGTTGTGAGCGTAATAATTTTCACCAGAAGAAGTTAAAACGTCACGACTAGCTCTACCTGGTAAGAATACTAATGAATATAAATCACCTGCAGAAAGTTTGCCAGTAAGACCAGCTTGTGCTTTTACTCGAGTTAAGTATTTTTCAACATAATCAAGTTGGTCGATTGGATCCATTGCTCGTAATTCCGCAGTTGTTGTACCTAAGCTGTTAGCTGTTGATTCGATAAATTGGATTAAACCAGAAGCTGAACCGTTAGGGTTTTTAATATCAGCTCTGATACCTGATTCAGAGTTCATTAAACCTAACAAGTCTCTGTAATCGCAATTAAGTCTTTTTGCAATTTCTTTTACTTTAGCTAAGAATTCTGGGCCATAATCATCGTTGTTTCTGTTTAATTTAATGCCGTCTGTATGAACTGTATTATCAGTTTCAACCTCAGATTCAGAACTTGTAGTAGTTGTTGAACTAGAAGATTGTGTAGTTTGTGGTTTGAATAGATTTGGGAATCTTTCTTCGATTCCGTTTAAATTACCAAATAATGAACCAGTGTTCAAATTGTTGATGCTGTTAATATTGCTAGCTAAAAATGGGTTTCCAGATGGATTTACATTAGCAACATTCAATTGGTTAAAACTTGGATAAGTAGTATTGAACAAACCAAAATTATTTAAATTATAATATGCAGGAACTGTTATACCTAAGTATGCCCCTGTATTTAAGAATGGGTTGTAATTTGAATAGCAGTTAAAACCATAACCAAAAACTGGTAAACAAGGACGATATACTGGCATTGAAGTAGCTGCCGCAACTCCAAGTGCGAAGTTTATTCTTGGGTTTGCCATAGTTGCACCAAATGGATTTGAGCAACAGCTATATGTTGGTATGTATGGACCGAATGCAAACATCAAATTCCCCTTAATATCCCTTGTATTAATATAAACGTAATTTGTATATACAAATTGCATAATTTGTATTCATTTGTAAACAAATATTAACATTGTTAATAGTTTGATTAATTGTATAAAGTATGTTTATTATATAAATATATTAGAAGGGTAAAAGGTTAAAGTAGAATGTTTAGCGTAACAAAAACACACGAAATTACAGTCGACGTCGTTATTTTAACGATTAAAAACAATAATATTCAAGCGTTGCTTGTTAAACGTACCACTGAACCATTTAAAGGAAAATGGGCGATCCCAGGTGGTTACATTAGATTATCTGAAAATCTAGATGAAGCAGCATTAAGAGTTTTGAAAGAAAAAACTGACGTTGATAATATTTATCTTGAGCAATTATATACATTTGGTGATCCACTTCGTCACCCTAATGCTCGTGTTATTACTTGTGCTTATTTCGCTTTAGTTCGCTCTGAAGATATTAAAATTTCTACTACCCCTGAACTTGGTTGGCATAAAATTAATGATTTACCAGCATTAGCTTATGACCACAAAGAAATTATTCAATATTCATTAAAAAGAACCAGAGAAAGATTGGAACTTTGTCCGGTAGCTTATCAGTTATTACCTGAAAAATTTACTCTAACTGAAATGCAAAAAGCTTATGAGCTTATTATGGGTAAAAGCCTAGACAAACGTAATTTTAGAAAGAAAGCTTTGGCTACTTCAGGTTTAATTGAGTTAGAAGAGTATACAAAATCATCTTCAAAACGTCCGGCAAGGCTATATACTTTTGAGAACATCGAGTTAAACTCAAAAAGAGCACATTTTATCAAAAAGGAGAAAACTAAGTAATGGCTAATATATTATGGGGAATTTCAACAGCAGCAGCAATCTTGTTGATTATTCTTATTTTATTGCACTCACCAAAAGGTGATGGTATTGGTGGTATTGGTGGAGCATCTCACGTATTTGCTTCTCAGAAGAGTGCTGAAAAAGGCTTGAACAAACTGACAGGTATTGTTTGTGCTGTATTTATTATATGTACATTTCTAATCGGGTTTGGAATTGTAAAATAATAACAAAGTTACTTAAAACTCCGCAGTAAAATGTGGAGTTTTTAATTTGTAAGGAGAAAGATGCGAGTAGGTACAGTTCTTAGTACAATAGGAATAACAGCAACATTGGTTTGCGTGGGTTCGGTTTTAACTGGTTTAGGAACAAGAAACAGAAAAGGTAAGCGTCAAGCTATTATAAATAGGTTATATCAACCAAATCAGCTTTCTCGTGATATAGTGCAAATTAAAAACAAAACGAATGAATTAAATGAAATAGGTCTTCACTATCAAGATTTGCAAGTTTCAACATATAACGCAATGAAAAAAGTCGTTGCAAATGGTCAAGAAGGTGCAAAATTGATTAGAAAGGCTTCAAGAAATTAGTAAGGATTTTTATGAATATATTAGTTACTGGTGCTTCAAAAGGAATTGGAAAAGTTATTGCCGAATATTTGTTAAGCAGTCATTCTGAGCGTAGCGAAGAATCTCATAATGTTTATGTGACAGCACGTAATGAAGAACTTTTAAAACAGGTTAAATGTTCTGGATATTTTGTATGTGATTTGGCTAGTGAAGATGACTTGATTAAGCTAGGTGATTTTATCGAAGAAAAACAAATTGATGTTTTAGTCAACAATGCGGGTGAGTATATTTATTCTTCTGTAGGTGAGATTGAATTAGAAAAATTAAATCATATTTTAGGGGTAAATATAAAAGCTCCAATATATTTGATGAGTAGAGCAATTCCAAATATGAAAAATAAAAAATTTGGAAGAGTTGTAAATATTGGCTCAATTTCTGGTGTTATGGGGGAAGCTAATGCTTGCTTGTATTCAGCAACAAAAGCTGGTTTGATAGGATTGACAAAATCAACGGCTCTAGAATTAGCAGAGTTTGGAATTACTGTAAATACAATCAATCCAGGTTGGGTTGATACAGAGTTAGGAAATGCTTCAATTGAGGATAGTGAATTTTCAAAAGAAGAAATTTTAGAATGTATTCCACAACGTAGATTTGTTGCTCCAGTTGAAATTGCAGGCATGATAGAATATTTAATTTCAGACAAAGCAAAAGGGATTACAGGTCAGTCCATTAATCTTTGTGCAGGTTTATCTGTGGGGATTTAATTTGTAATATTTGTTAATATTTTTGTTTTTTCAAGCAATTTTTTTCTTGAGAAGTGTTTACATGGGCACGAAATAACATTTACTCAAAAGGAAAGGAATATTAACAATGCAAATTAACAACAATCCGTCAGTACAAAATTTTGGTATGGCTTTAAGAGTTGACAAGGCTGCAAGAAAAGTTTTAGAGGGACAAACTCCAGAAACGATTGCATCAATTGTAAAAGCAGGTAGAGAACTTGCAGATACTAAACTTTATCACGTAGAAATTGGTGCTGATTCAGTTCCTAAAATTGTTGCAGATAAAGAGGCTTATTTTGGCGTATGTAACCAAGCAGGTTTGCCAAAATTAACTCGTGGGGCAGAAGAAAATATTGTTATGATAAATAATGATAATGGTGTTGCAGTAGCTGGTGTTGCTAGATATGTACCATATGGTGAAAGTGTACCATTCTTCAATGCTTGGGGCTCATTTAATCGTCCTTATAATACGCTAATGGATGTTGAAAGACTTGCTTCAGTTGCAAAAGCATTGGATAAAGTTGCAGTAGCTAAGTATGCCGAAGACGTTGCTAAAGCAGAAGCAGAAGCTGCAAAAGCTGCCGAAGTTTCAAAAGCGGTTGACTCATTGTTAAATGAATTCGGTGTATAATTCATAATCAGAAATTTACAAGAAAAACCCTAAGATTATCTTGGGGTTTTTTTATGTTAAAAATATTGCAAAAATAATGGGGTTTTGTTTGAAAAATATCATGTTTATGGGATAATTTTTCATGAGGCTAAATATAAAATAGCGATGTACATATAAGATAAAAAGGAAAAAGAAAAAATGGCTAGAAAAACTCCATTGGAAAAAATTAGAAACATTGGTATCGCAGCCCACATCGACGCAGGTAAAACAACTACAACTGAACGTATTTTGTTCTACACTGGTAAAACTCACAAAATTGGTGAGACTCACGAAGGTGCTGCTGTTACTGACTTTATGGAACAAGAAAGAGAACGTGGTATTACTATTCAATCTGCAGCTGTAACTGCATCTTGGAAAAATCACCAAATCAACATCATTGACACACCTGGTCACGTTGACTTCACAATCGAAGTTGAACGTTCACTTCGTGTATTAGACGGTGTTGTTGCTGTATTCTGTGCAGTAGGTGGTGTTCAATCTCAATCAGAAACAGTTTGGAGACAAGCTAATAGATACGAAGTTCCTCGTATGGTATTCGTAAACAAAATGGACAGAACAGGTGCTGACTTCTATCGTGTAGTTGGTCAAATCAAAAATAGATTAGGTGCTAACGCTGTTCCTATCCAATTACCTATCGGTGCAGAAGATCAATTCACAGGTCTTGTTGACTTGATGACTATGAAAGCTGAAATCTACACTAACGACTTAGGTACAGATATTAGAGAAGAAGAAATCCCAGCTGATTTGGCTGATAAAGCTAAAGAATATCATGATGCAATGGTTGAAGCTATCGCATCTGAAGATGACGCTTTAATGGAAAAATTCTTTGAAGATCCAGATTCAATTACAATTGATGAATTAAAAGCTGCATTAAGAAAAGCAGTTTGTGATAACAAAATCGTTCCAGTTTGCTGTGGTACAGCATTCAAGAACAAAGGGGTTCAATTATTGTTGAACAACGTTGTTGATTATATGCCATCTCCAGTAGATGTAAAAGCTATTGAAGGTGAATTAGAAGATGGTACTAGAGTTGCTAGACACTCTTCAGATTCAGAACCATTCTCAGCTTTGGCATTCAAAGTTATGACAGACCCATTCGTTGGTCGTTTAACATTCTTAAGAGTTTACTCAGGCGTAATCACTTCAGGTTCTTATGTTCTTAACGCTACTAACGGCAAAAAAGAACGTATCTCAAGATTGGTTCGTATGTATGCTGACCAACGTCTTGAAGAAAATGAAATTTACGCTGGTGACATTTGTGCAGCAGTTGGTTTGAAAGACACTACAACAGGTGATACATTGTGTGATGAAAAAGCACCTATCATTCTTGAAAAAATGACTTTCCCAGAACCAGTTATTTCTGTTGCTATTGAACCAAAAACAAAAGCTGACCAAGATAAAATGGGTATCGCTCTTCAAAAACTTGCTGAAGAAGATCCATCATTCAGAGTTAAATCTGATGAAGAAACTGGTCAAACAATCATTTCTGGTATGGGTGAACTTCACTTAGATATCATCGTTGACCGTATGATGAGAGAATTCAAAGTAGAAGCTAACATCGGTAAACCACAAGTTGCATACAGAGAAACTATCCGTGGTAATGCTGATCAAGATTCTAAATTTGCTCGTCAATCAGGTGGTAAAGGTCAATATGGTCACGTTAAAATCAGAATTTCTCCTGCTGAAGAAAATGCTGGTTTCGTGTTCGAAAACAAAATCGTTGGTGGTGCTATTCCTAAAGAATACATCGAACCTGCAAGAAAAGGTATGGAAGAAGCTCTTGAAGGCGGTATCTTAGCTGGTTACCCAATGATCGACGTTAAAGTTGAACTTTACGATGGTTCATACCACGAAGTTGACTCTTCTGAAATGGCGTTCAAAATTGCGGGTTCTATGGCAATTAAAGAAGGTACAAGAAAAGCTCAACCTTGTATCCTTGAACCTATGATGAAAGTTGAAGTTGAAATTCCAGATGAATTCACTGGTACTATCATTGGTGATATCTCAAGAAGACGTGGTAGAGTTGAAGGTCAAGAACCTCTAGGCAATACTGGTAACGTTATTGTTAGAGCTCTTGTTCCTCTTGCTAACATGTTCGGTTATGCAACTGATTTGAGATCTAATACTCAAGGTCGTGGTACATTCTCTATGGAATTCCAATGCTACGAACAAGTTCCTAAGAACATCGAAGATGAAATCATTTCTAAATCAGGTGCTGCTAAAGCGTAGTTTGATTAGATTTGATATCAACATAATTAAAGACCCGAGGTGTAGGCCTCGGGTCTTTTTTATATAAGAAGTTAGAGCTATTTTTATTTTCCACCAACTCCGCCGTATGCGAAGTCTGATTTGATTGCGGCTTGAAGTAATTTTTGCCAAGTGTTTTCGTATGTTTGAATTTCGTTGATTTGAGTTTCTAAACTTTCTTTTTCCATATCAAGTTGAGATTCCCAAGCGTTGATTTGTGAAAGTTCAAACTCGTGTTCACTTTGTAATTGTAGAAGAATTTCACCATAAGCGTCTGTACCGTAGCCGTATTCTTCATCATAATATAATGCACTTAATTTTGCGTTAAATTCTTGTTGTTTTTGCGAAACATTTTTAGTCGCAGATAATTGTTTCATCTGTACATCTGATAATTGTAGACTTAATCTACTTTTTTGTTGTGTAAAGAACAACAACTTCTCTTGAAAATTTGAAATAGCCATAACTTTAGTCCTCTTCTTATTTTTATCTCTCTTGAATATATAAAGTGTTTTTATTTTTTCAAATTTCAATGTTAATATATTCTGTTACATTTGTTTACAATTAAATTTGACTATTGCTGAAATGTAATTATAACAAGAGTATGCAATGGAGTGATTTTTTTAGTTTGAATAAGAGATGTCAGCATAATAAAGTGCCAATTGATGTTGAAGTTGGTTATTGTCCTGATTGTGGTGAGTTGGTTGAAAATAAATGGTATATTACCCGTTGTGCCTGTTGTGGAGTAAAAGAACGAGCAACAATAAGAAATGACGAAGTTGTTCCAGAAGATGAATTTTGTCACAATTGCGGTGGTAAATCATATCTTGTTGAGCAGATTGAAAAAATTGATTGTATTAATATTAATTATGCAATTGTAGTTCGTGAGATTGTCCAAAATGAAATCTCAGAATATACTCAAAGTTGGCAAGATGTTATGCAAACAACCAATTACAAACCGAAATTGCTGCGATAATTCCAACTAAATCAGCTAATAATCCGACAATGAGAGCGTAGCGAATTTTTGTAATTCCAACAGCCCCGAAATATACGGCAAGAACGTAGAATGTAGTTTCACTGCTGCCAAGCATAACGGCAGCCAATTTTGTTGCATATGAATCTGGTCCTAAATTATTTGCAATATCTGAGAAAATTCCCAAAGCTCCAGAACCTGATAGTGAGCGTACAATCATCAATGGTAGAGTATCAGCAGGAACGTTATATGTATTTAAAACTGGAGCTAATAAATTTGCAACTAATTCTATTGCTCCACTTGCCCTAAGCATTGAAATTCCAACAATAATTGCAACTAAGTATGGAATAATCTTTACTGCAACTTGAAATCCGTCTTTTGCTCCGTCTGTGAAAACTTCATAAACTGGAACTTTTTTAATTAAGCCAAATGTCAAAATGCCAATAATTATAACAGGTAGAGCCCAAAGTGAGATTAGATTAAGAAGGTTAGTCATTTTTAACCTCCTTTTTCTTTGTAATATATTGAGCAAATTTTGCCATTGCAATAGCTGAAACAAAAGCTATGGATGTAACTAAAAGTGTTGGAGCGATTATTTCGGTTGGGTTTTTGTAACCAATTCCAACTAAAATAGCAATAACTGTTGCTGGAATAAGTTGAAATCCAGCTGTGTTCATCGCTAAAAATAAGCACATAGAATTACTTGCAGTGTCTTTTTTATCATTTACGCCTTGCATGTTTTCCATTGCACGAATTCCAAATGGTGTTGCAGCATTAGCTAGTCCAAAAGCGTTTGCAGTAAAATTCATTGCGATATCACCGATTGCTGGTGAATCTTCATCAAGTTCATTGAATAGTTTTTTTGTAATCGGTTTTATAACCTTTGCAATAAGTTGAACTAATCCTGACTTTTCTGCGATTTTCATTATTCCAAGCCAAAAAGCCATAATCCCAATAAGTGAAAATGCAACTTTAACAGACAATTCAGCACCTGACATAACAGCATTGATTACCTCTTGTAATCTGCCATTGATTGCCCCAATCACAATTGAAAAAACTATCAAAAAATAAAAAATGTAATTCATAATTCAATTAAATCATAAAATTTAATTGTTTGCATCTTTGTAATCTTGCCAAATTTTCAAATAAGAATTCTCTAATTCATCTACATAAGTTGTATAATCTGAGCATAGTTCTGAGTTATACATTATTTCACGAAGATTTGTTCTGTAATAATTGAGTTTATCAATATCAGAAGATAATTCAACTGCTTTTTGAACGTATTCTTCTTCCGTATATGTTACAAATTCATCTAGACCGATGGCTTTGTTTACCCTACCAGAACCTTTTGCAGAAATTGTTTCGCCAACCAAAGTTAATGTTGGAACGCCCATAAACGCTTCTTCAATTGTTAATGATAACCCGCCAAAGGGACAAGGGTCTAATACAATATCAGCCATTAAATAGCTTTGGAAATGATTGATAGGCATTGATTCATTCTCAAAAATTACTCTTGATTCATCAATGTTGTTTTGAGTAAATTGTTTTTTAAATCTAATAATATCTCTTTCTTGTAGTGTTGTTCTGTATATTAATAACCTTGATGTTGGAACTGCGTGTAAAACTTTTGACCAAAGATCTATTGTGTAAGGGTTTAATTTGGACATACAGTTAAAACTTCCAAAAGTAATATAATTATTTGTTAAACAAGGTAGTGGTGTGATTTCTGGTAGTTTTTGATTCTTAGTATTAAATGTAAACCTGTTCATTCCACTGTTTATATACAAAGGCTTTTCAGTATAATCTTGTGCAATATCTTGAGGAATTGTGAATTCATCAGCGATAATGAAATCAACTTCTTTCATTCCATATGTGCCTAAAAAACCTAAGTACTGTCCAATTATAGGGGCAGGTTTAAATAGTAAACTCCAGATTTGATTATGTGTATAACCGCTTAAATCAATTAGAATATCGATTTCATCATCGTGGATTTTTGTAGCTAATTCGTATTCATTTAAGTCTTTACAGTCATTATATTTTATACCTGTTTCTATAATTCTATTAGTAACTGAGTCATTCTTCTGACCACAAGCATAAATATAGATATCAAATTTTTCTTGATTATGATTTTCAAATATTGGCAGGCAAAATGACATCATCGTATGACAATGAACATCTGATGATAAATAACCTATTCTTAATTTGTCATGGTTATAAGGTTTTTCATAAGTAAATGCTTTATTTTCGCCTAAAATTTGTGGTCTGAAATAATCTACGTATTTTTCAAAAATTTCTTTTAACTCTTTTTGTGAATAATTTTTATTCTTAATCATTATTTGAGCAAGCATAACAAAATTTTTCAAATTAGGTTTGATTTCCATACCTTTGAGGTAATAATAGATTGCTTTATCAATGTCCTTGTAGTAATACAAATAACCTAATATATTATAGATACTGTCATTTGTTGTTGAGTAATTTAGGGTATGTTCGTACGCAATAATTGCATTGTCAAAATCTTGTAATGCATAATAAGCATTGCCAATCATTCTATATAATTCACATTTTTCGTACCATTGAGAATCATCAGTTATAGGTATAAGTTCTTGGTATATCGAAATAGCTTCGTTATATTTTTTCTGTGAATATAATTCGTTTGCGTATTCAGTTTTAGATTTGTTATCACTCATAGCACTAAGTTTATCAAATATGTATAATAAAGTCATACTTTAGTTAATGTATAAAAAAAGACTTGTGAAATCTCACAAGTCTTTTTTCTTTTATTTAGTAAATTTATTACTATGCTTCATCTAAAGCAGCAACGCCTGGTAATACTTTACCTTCGATGAATTCTAGAGAAGCACCGCCACCTGTTGAAACGTGAGTGAAATCTTCAGCTTTGCAGAATTTTTTAGCTGCTGAAACTGAATCGCCACCACCGATAACAGATACTGCACCATTTTTTGTAGCTTCAACGATAGCTTCTAAAACTGCTTTTGTACCTTCAGCAAATTTAGGATTTTCGAAAGCACCAACTGGGCCGTTCATCAAGATTGTTTTTGAAGATTTAAGAACTTCTGCGAATGCAACTCTTGAATCCATACCAGCATCAACGCCTTCAAAACCTTCTGGGATTTCATTGATAGCAACGAATTTGTTTGTTCCGTTACCAGAGAAATCATCAGCTGCTAAAACGTCAGTAGCCATAACTAATTTAACGCCTTTAGCTGCAGCTTTTGCTTCGATAGCTTTTGCAACGTCCATTTGATCATCTTCACAAATTGAGTTACCAATTTTACCGCCGTTAGCTTTAACGAATGTGTAAGCCATACCACCACCGATGATTAGGTTATCAACTTTGTCGATTAGGTTTTCTAAAACACCAATTTTAGATGAAACTTTAGCACCACCAACAACTGCTGTAAATGGTCTAGTTGGATTGTCTAAAGCTTGAGATAGACATCTCAATTCTTTTTCCATCAATAAACCAGAAACTGCTGGTTTAACAAGTTTAGCAACTTTAGCTGTTGAAGTGTGGTTTCTGTGAGCTGCACCAAATGCATCGTTTACGTAGAAATCGCCTAATTTAGCAAGTTCTTCAGCAAATGTCATATCATCATCTTTAGCTTCTTCAGCTTTGTAGAATCTGATGTTTTCCAATAATGCAACTTGACCATCTTTAAGTTCAGCTAATTCTTTATCAGCACCTTCACCAACAGGAGATGATACGAATAAAACTTCTTCGCCTAAAACTTTTGATAAGTATTTAGCAACAGGAGCTAGTGAGAATTCTAAATTCCATTCACCTTTTGGTCTGCCTAAGTGAGCCATTAAGATAATTTTAGCACCTTTATCTTTTAAGTATTTTACTGTAGGTAAAATAGCTTGGATTCTTGTGTCATCTGTAACGTTTTTGTCAGCGTCAAGAGGTACGTTTACGTCAACTCTGATTAACGCTCTTTTTCCTTGAATATCACCAAGGTCTTTGATTGATTTTTTCATTAGTCTCTCCTTTTTTAAAAGTACCGCATGACTATTTTACAAAAAACATAACAGAATGTAAAAATAATCCTTAAAATATTAAAGAAAACTAAGTTTTAATCCGAACTGAATATTATTGACTCTTTAATACAAATCATTAAAAAGAAATTAAAGAAAGGCTACCAGTAAATTATGTCTCTAAATAGTGTACCAGCTAGTTTCTATTTCTGTCTGTATTCAGGGCCGAAATTGAAAGAAGAAACCATTCGTAAATTAATATCTTTAGGTATTAATCCAAATACTGTTTCTTCGGAGGCTCAAGCACAGGCTTTAATTGCACAAATTGAAAATACACAAGCTGTAAAAGAGACAACAAATGAAAGTTCTTCAAAAAATACACTAACAGCAGAAGAAAATTTAAAAAAGAAAAAAGAAAACGAAGTTGCGATATTTCAGATGTTTGAAATGGACGCAAATATAAATAAATTACTCTTTAAGTTATAAATGTTTAGTTCATATCTATTATGAAAATCCTCACACTTTAAGGTGGGGATTTTTAGTTTGACATTGTAGAGTAAAAATTATATTATTTAGTAAAGTTTAAGTTAAGGAGAGAGTTATGGCAGGACGTAGAAAAGTTTCAAAAGAAGAATTCCCTCAAGAATTAAAAAGATTTAACTGGGGTGCATTTTTACTCAACTGGATTTGGGGTATTATGCACAAACAGTACATCACATTGTTATATTTTGTAGCTTGTTTTATTCCTGTTTTAGGTCCTTTAGCGATTTCAATTTGGTTTGGTTTTGCTGGTAACAAATGGGCTTGGGAATCTAAAAATTGGAATAGTGTAGAAGAATTTAATGAAGCTCAAAGAGGCTGGGTAAAATTATGGTTTGTCCTTGCTACTCTTGGCTTAATTTTAACTCTGAAGTTTATTTTTATATTTGTTTTAATTGCAAATTTGGAAGTTTAGAAAAAATGGCGGTTCTATCGGAACCGCCATTTTATTTATCATTATTTAATCTCGTATATTCTTGCATCGCAAAATTCAAAATCCGTAATTATTGGTTTTGTTAATTGTATTTTTTTTAGAAATATAGGATATTTTTTTAATGAAAATATTGGTTTGAGGTAGTTGTTTTCTACTATAGGAGTATCTTTTAATTGAATATTGGTTTTATCTTTTGTGAAATCAAGGTTAATTACACATAAATATTTTTGTTGCTTAGTGCTGTTATCTTTTAATACCCACGCCAAGATATGTCCTTCTGTATCCAAGAAAATTTGTTTGAAATTAGTACTTTTGATTTTATTGTAGAGTTTACGCATTTTATTTATATTTTTAAATAACTTTTTGTTTGTGCCGAATTTGTAAGCTTCTTTTTGGCTATTGTTGTAATTGTAGGAGTATTCATTATTTTTTTGTGGAATTAAATTCCTTGTTTCAAATCCTATTCCAGCGTAACTTGGTAAACCTAAAAATAAAGAAGTAAAATATCTAATTTCATTAGCATAAGGGGATTGGTATAAATCATCATTAGACTTTTGATCACTGTCATTTGTGATTGTTGCGATGCATGGTGAAAATGGATAATTTTCAGATAGTTCAACATATTTTTTTGCACAACTTATGAATTCTTGGTTTAAATAGGTGAAGTTTATATTTCCAAGTACAATATCAAAGTTTTTATTAACCATATCTGAGCAACCATCGATATAATATGTGCTTAAAAATGATTCTGCAAAAGTTGCAAAGTAGGGTGCTTTTTTCTGAATGTTTTCTTTTAATAGTTTCCACATCTCATTTGAAAAATTACAGTCTTTTTCACTTGAAGAATGCGAGTGAGAAATTTGATTATGTGCCATATCAGCTCTTAAAAAATCAAAATTGTATGTTTTTTGAATATTGCTAACAGTTTTAATAAAATATTCAAACGTCAATTGAATTGGTTCAGTGATAACTGGGTAGCCATTGTTGTCTATTTTATACCATCTGTAAGGTGTTATAGAATTAAATAATTTTGCATAGGTTGATTGATGTGGAATGTAAAAATCGGCGTATTCTTCGCCATTATTTGAAATTATTTCTTTGAAAAGTATAGGTCTGTTTGGGATGTGTTCACCAACAGGAATAGTTTCAAATCCCTTATCTCTAACATAATTCATTAACTGAATTCTTCTTGATGTTCTTTGTTCAAGGTCTTTCCCAAATAATATTTTTGTACGTCTTTCGTGTGTGTATTTTTTTGAGTAAAAGCTCTCATATTCAGTGAAAGTTTTTTTATTTGCACTTTTGTTTTCTTTTAAAAAGTCTAAAATAGTAGATTTTAATTCTGGATATATGTCATTGTTATCATTGTATTGTAGAGTATTTGTTTTTGTTTCGTTTAATCTAATCCATTCAAAAAGTTCAGGTTCAACAAAAACTTCTTCAGCAAATTTATCAGTATGAGGGACAGCATCAAATCCAACCTTTTTACCAAGAGCGTGTAAAAGATTTATCGTTAATTTAAGTTGTTTTTCTGCTGTATCATAGCCCAATTTTATTAAATCTTTATCAATCCATTCTTCTGATAATTTCCAATTTGTTCGACTATAAAGGCTACCATTACAGCCAACTTCCCATATAGGCATTATATGGATGGCATCTTCAGGAAATGTTATTGCATATTTAACTATGTTAAAATAGCTGCCAACAATTCTTGGGTTGATACCGATTATTTTTGATTGTTTAATCCAGTTTGAATTTGTTTTGTTAGCTACTGGGGATGTGTAATTTTGTGAAATGTCACAAGCTTTTTGAAATTCAATTTTACCAATGAGATTAGATATATTATTGAAAGTTTTTTTAATAGACCAATTTAATGCATCTTTGGTTGAGATTTCGTAATAAGTTTTTTGTTTATTTTTCATATCTAGATTTTACCATTACTTTTATCTTCGATTTTATATTTGTAAAAAAATGTTAAGGTGTCTATCAAAAATTTTCCTTTACGACATTATAATTAAGTAGGGTATTCAAAATTTTATTATGTAGGGGTAAAAATGAAAATAGGTGCAATTATAGGGTATTTGAATTCTACACAACAAAAACGTAAGAATTCAGATTTAAGTAGTTTTGGTGTTTCATCAAATAATATGCAAGTTTCAGAATCTATTGATTCTAAATTGGCATCAAAAGCGATAAAAAATAATTATATGTCAAATGTTTCTTTTGAGGGGGAATCAAAAGGTTATTCTTTAAGTAGTGTATCAACTGGTACAGCAGGTGAAAGACGTTATGAGATGGATTTGTCAGGTCGTCCAAATGTTCGTGAAACATATTATTATTATCCAAGTTACTCATATCCACCATCAAAAGAAAAAGCAACTCCTGAAGAAATAATTGCAGAAACATGTATAAAAAAACATAATTTATTCCATAATCATTCTTCAATAGAAAAAACTGCTTCAAGTACAAAAAGTGTATATTTTGCTGATCCAGAAGAGTTTGTAAGTTATGAAACTAAAAGTAATCATAGTCATATTGTTTATGATAATCGCCCAGAAATTCCTACTTTAGATAGTGTTAAACAAAATTATTTTAACCATGAAGCTGATGCACAAAATTTTGGTCAATTATTTAGAGACATTGCGGAATACTATTACAGATTAGAAATGGCTGATAAACGTGAATTAGGTAGTTTACGTAATGAGAAACGTAACTTTACTCCTGAATATAATTCTTCACTTGAATACAAAAATGACTTAGAAGCAAAAATGGCCGAATTCCCTTGGGATGTGGATTCTATTGCAAAAGATAAAGAAAAAGCTGATTATTTCTTCAGCCAAAATCAAGAAAGAATGAATAATTTAGACCAAAAAATTTGGTATTATTCAGATAGAATTAAAAAATCAAAAGCGATACAACAGGCCGCAATTCAAGGTTATAGAGTTTTTGATGAAGTAGGCTTGAAATTTATGGAAAGAGATACTGTGTATCGAGCTATTAAATCTCATAGAGCAGAAATAGCAGAAAGAGAAGGTACTCCATATGCAAGAGATCAAGTGTCAGAAGGGACAGCAATCAATAAAAAATATGCAGATGAAATCGAAAGATTAAAAGCTAAGAAAGAAGTTGTTAAAGGTTATAAAAATCTTAAAGAAGGCGAACTTGAAACAGCTTACACATATGATAAGACTAGATTGCGTGAAGAAATCACAAAATTAGAAAAAGAAATAAATTCTATTAATTATTCAATTCGCCAATTGGAAGAAAAGATAGAATATAATGAAAAAATAATTGAAAGTTATCAAGATAGTTTGGATCGTTCGAGAATGCGAGCTGAAAAATGCGAACAGGAATTGCCAGAGATGTTAGAAAGATATCAGGCTTTATGTAGTGAAATCGAATCGGATTATCCAAAAATGGAAGAGTTTTATAATTCCAGAATTCATACATTATAAATAAAAAAGGGTAGATAAAATATCTACCCTTTTTGTTTGCTAGATTTTTTTTCGATGAACTTATCAACTTTTTCTGCAGTGTATGTTGAAAATATTGGTAATATTCCATAGTAAATTGCTGCAAAGATTAGTGCTGGTCTAAGAATATGAATACCTTCGATATATTTATGAAGTTTAGGATCTGCAGCATTTAGTGTCTTGAATTTATCAACAAATTTTTCTGTTTTATTCTTTATAATTCTATCTACTGTGTAGCCCCCTCCAAGAGTGATTGCAGTTGCTATAAAATTATTATAAATAAGTGCCTTTTTGCGGTTTTCTTTTATATTATTACTCTTGCTTGTTTGGTAAGCAAATGAACCTGTTAACAATAAATCAGTTCCTGCTGTAATATGTTTTGCAATATCTTTGTCATTTGTTTGGAATTTATTTGCAAATTTTTGCACTTTTTCATTATCAAGAAGTTTTCCTATTCCTTTTGAAAGTTTTTCTGTAACTCTACCAGTGAAATACACATCTTTATTTTGAGGTTTTTGACTATCTTTTTCATTATTTATATTTGCCTTTCTATTTACACCTACACCAAATAATTTGTCCATAATAAGTGGAATAAGTGCAATAGTTAGCATTGATTTTGGAATAGCTGTTATAAATCCAGAACTAAGTTTTAGAATTTGGGTTAGAAGTTTGTA
This sequence comes from bacterium, assembly GCA_017536545.1. GTDB lineage: Bacteria > Cyanobacteriota > Vampirovibrionia > Gastranaerophilales > Gastranaerophilaceae > Zag111. Next base: position 37,267 of record JAFXHF010000024.1, on the reverse strand, counting down.
GCTTCTGGAATTTGCTAGTTCTTTACCATTTGCAAGGTTTTTAATGGTTTGTGATTTTAAAAATTTTTCTGGATTTTTATCAATGTTTTTTACTGCTAGTTCTATTGGAAGAGCAATCGCTTCAACCATCCCGAATTTGATTAATCCTGAACAAATTGAGTTTGCTGCAGCATATTGTTTATTTTCTTTTTCAGTATCAGGAGTTGCAAAAATCGCTAAAGGTCGTATAGTTAAGGACATAAAAAGAGATGTTCCTGCAGCAAAAGTTGTTCCGTGCTCGGAAATTTTTTCAAGTCCTTTAAGTACGTGTTTATTTTTAAGAATCCTTGTTGTTATATTGTTTTGGGTAATTTTTTGAATATTCATTTTAGGTTTACCTATTACTAGTAAACATCACACAAAGAAAAAAATAAAATGTTTTTGCAAAATCTTAAAATATTTCAATATAATAAATTTTAGGTTAAAATAAATTTGATGAATATTCTGGAGTTTACAAAAAAAGAATTGTCTGGCTGGGGAAAGTATGAAAGAATAATTTTTCCGCTAGAAATTTTGTTGATTATTTTGATTTCTATTTATATGAAAGATAACAAAGTTGCTCTTGTATCTGCAGTGTGTGGTATAAGTTATACGATTTTGGCGGGCAAAGGTAAGATTTCTTGCTATCTTTTTGGCTTAGCTGGAACTTTTTGTTATTCGTTTATTTCATTTAAAAACGCTCTTTATGGGAACTTAGCTTTGTATGCTTTGTATTATTTTCCAATGCAAGTTTTGGGTATTTTTAAGTGGAAAAAACACTTAAAATCAGATACACAAGAGATTGAAAAAGCCAAACTTTCTAAAAAAGAAAGAATTATTTATTCTTTGATTGCAGTTTTTGGTTCTGTAATTTTGTCTTTTGTATTGTGGAAGTTGAATGATCAAAATCCTATAATTGATGCGATTACATCTGTATTTTCAATTATTGGCTTAATCTTGACAGTAAAACGTTGTATTGAACAATGGTATATTTGGTTTGTTGTAAATGGTTTGTCAATGATTATGTGGATACAAGCATATTTAAACGGCTCAAATTGTTTTGCAACAATTTTGATGTGGGCAACATATTTTGTTCTATCTATTTATTTCCTTCATACGTGGAACAAAGAAATGCGTATCCGCAAATAATTCGTTAGGTCTTTGTGGACGAATATAAAAATCAAAAGTATCAGGTTCAATTAAATCAGGTTCTTTCGTTTTTGCTTTTGATTCGAAGTATTTTAAATCTTTTGAACTCCAATGTAAGTACTCGTAGAATGGATAGTGAGTTTTACCTGTAACTTCGTCTTTTGTAAAATATTTATTTTTCATTTTTTCAGCCATAGGGGTTGCAATCAGGGGAACTAAAACTCTTTCTGTGATTACGCCAGAGCCAACAAGAGCTAGAATTGTTGCAAAACCTTTTTTAGCTAAACCAATGTTTTTGAATTGAGCATCTTTAAATATTGCATTCCAAAGTTTGCCTTGAAGTTTAGGGCTTGCGATTGCAAAACCAACAACGATTTGAGCAACAGCTGTAACAACTCCAGAAGCTAAGTCCATTGCAGCAACGAAAGGTCTTCTTTTTTCTGGAATTTTTTCGTTATCCATTGTGGTTTTGTAACGGACAGTGTAAGCAAATACGTCTTTAGCAACAGAACAAACAACGATGGTTTTTGCAGCAAAAGCATCGTCATTTATCACCTTTTGTAGGTGTTTATTAAAGAAATTCGACTGTGTAATTGCGTTAATTTTGCTCATCGTCGTTATCCTTAATTAAAAAGTCTGCTACTTTAGGGAAAATTCTATTTGAAAGTGCCAATACTGGAACGTAAAGTGCGATGGTTAATACTGTACCAACTCTATCTTTAAAAATATCAAGACAATTTTTATAAAGCTCATCGATAGCTTTTGTTCGATCACCTTTAACTGCATCAAGTATAGGCTTTGGTATTTCTCCACCCTTTTTAGCGTCATCAACTAATTTGAAATTTATTTTACCTTTTGCAGCTAGTTTATCAATTCTTTTATACAAAAGACCCAGAGCTGCAAGTTGTGCTCCAATAGTTACAAGTGCTTCGACAGGTTGTTTGATAGCTGCCCATTCTTTATTTTCTTTAGATTCTTTAGAAAAAGGGTTGTACATAATCATCAATGGAGCAATAGCAAATTTACCAGCTGCGTTAATGTAGTTGGCAATTTTTTCCCCTCCTTGGGAAGAGAATCTCTCTAACGAATTAGCCATTCTTTGGTTAAATCTTATCGGTGTTACTTTCATAATGGTTAATGTATTTTTCCCCTACGTCCAATAATAGTAAACTACAAGCATAAATAATTTTGTTAGTTTTTTTCTAAATCGTTACATTTTTATCTTATCAAAACAAGTGCTACTTAATATAGCTGATTTGTCTAGTTTTATTGTCTGATTAAAAGAATATGTTTTTGATTTATTCATATCTTGGATAAAGAAAGGAGCTTTTATGTCATTTAATCCATTGAAAGAAAAAGGAATTCCTTTGGAAAAACAATTAAGAACTTGGGAAGATATTTCAAAACGTAGATTTAATAAATACGATGTTGATTGTTACAGTAGAACTCGTCAGATTTTAATGAATGGTATCGAGGTTGAAGCGTGGAATTTTAAGCATGCTTTTTCAAGGCTTTGTGGAGCTGAAGATACTTTAGCTTTTTTAGCGATGACTAAAAAATTTGAAGACGCTCAGCAAACAACTATTAACTGGATGAAGCCAGAAGATCAAACAGTTTTAGAAACAACCTTAGGTTATGAACAAGTTGCGGTTGATTTGACTGCTTGGCTTGCTCAAAACGAACCAGATGATTATGTTAGAGAAACTTATAATTTTGGGTTGTTAGAGGATTTTGACCATTTGTATCGTTATAGTCAGTGGGCGTATATGGAACATGGTGTAAATCCTAATGATATTGTTCAAAATATGACAGATATTGTGATTGGTCGTCCAACACAATTCCACCATAACTGTAATATTATAAGACTTAGAAAACCTTATGATAAAGAAACCGCAGACCCTCAAACAAAAGTGAATTTATTAACTTTGGTTTCGGCAGAACAGCAAACTCATAATTTCTATGCAGAACATGGTATGGAATATGGTAATTCTACATTACGTGGTGTTTATGCAGAAATTAAAGATGTTGAAGAAGAACACGTTAATATGTACGAATCTTTAATTGACCCAACAGAGTCTTTATATGAAAAACTGTTGCTTCACGAATTTACTGAAGTTTGTAATTATTATACATGCTACAAAGATGAAGTTTGCGATATGATGAAACCTGTTTGGGAAGAATTCTTGGCAATGGAAATTGGACACTTGCATCATGCGGCAAAATTATTTACAAAATACGATGGTCGTGATGCTGAAGAAGTTATTGGTAATAAAGTCTTTATGCCTTGTCATTTCGAATCTCAAAAAGAATATGTTCAGAATATTTTAGAAAATGAGGTTGGTAAACGTTTGGGTACCGAGAAAGATTACGCAACTGTGGATGATCTTCCTCAAGATTGGGCAAGTTATACTATTCAGAATGCAAATGCTAAAGACGGTGCTCCAACTGAAACAACAATTGAAGTTATTGCTGTTCAAAAAGGTAGAGATTTAGCTATTGCTGATGAAAAATTAGTTAGAATGCAACCGAAACTTCTTGAAGAAAGCATGCAAGAAGATGGGATTGCTCCTAACATGATTTCTGTTGAAGATTATAAATTTATGACAGATAAAGAATTTGAATTCTAAAATTAAAGAGGGGTAATCCCCTCTTTTTTATAATGATGTATGTAATTTGAAATTTTCATCGTTAACTTCTCGTAAGAAGTTTGTCCAACTATTATAATAATCTGCTAAAGCATATGTATGTCCCACAAGAATTGATTTGTAAGACTGCTTCATTACGATAAGTGCTGTTAGGTCTGATTTGCCTGTTTCGTATGCTTTAATCGAAATATCAATCAATTCGTCAGAACTTGTTAGAATTTTGGATTCATAATCATTTAAGTTTTCTGCAGCGGTTAAAAATTTTTCGTATGCTGCTTCAACATCTTTTTCAGCTTTGTTTCTAATTGAAATGTAGTTTAGTTCTGCTTGTTGAAGTTTTAAGGCTGCGTTTTTAATTTCTGGTCCGTAGTTGTATAAAAGTGGGATATTTACTACGCTAGCTCCAACATAAGCCCCACCATTAAATCTATTGTCTATGGTATGTTGGGCTCCTTGGAATGCAAATCCCCCAAGAATAGCCAAATCTGGCACTCTTTGTCTTGCAATAAGTTTTAGATTTTTTTCAGCAACATCAATTTCTTGTTTAGCTATTTGTAAGTCGTAACGGTTTTTTAAAGCCTCATCAATAATTTCTGATATGTCAGGAAATTTTAATGTAGGATTTGGAGTTAGCATTTCAATAAAATTGTTTTCTTCATCGAAAATTTTATCTTTACTGTCATAAGTTATTTTGTTTGGGTTATTAATAATTTTGTTGAAATTTGATAGTGCTGTTTTTACGTTAACTTTTGCTGTGTTAACTTGAGTTATCATTTGATTAAGTGCAATTTCAGCTTGGATTAAGTCTATTTCAGGAACTTTTCCAACTTTTACTCTTCCCTTAACAATGCCTAATAGTTCTTCCTGAAGTTTTTGTTGTTGGTAAAGAGTTTCATGTACAGATTTTGCAGCAACTAGGTTAACGTAAGCTTCTCTTACGTCCATTTTTAAATCAAACTTTGTATAATCGACATTTTTCTCTGTTAATTTTAAGTTGGATTTTGCTAATTTTTTACGAGCACCTCTTTTGGCAATTTCGAATGGTTGATTAATTCCTACTTGTCGAGGTTCACTCCATCCAGCAGCCCCAAAAAACTGAAAATAATCCAACTGTGGATTTTGGAGTCTGTTTGCTGATTTTATATTATTTTTTGCAATTTGAATATTTAATTTTGCCGCTTCTAAGTCTATATTATTTTCAACAGCAGCATCAATTGCTTCTTGTAAAAATACTTTTTTTACATCTTCAATAGCAAAAGATGTAGATTGAGTTAGAAGTATAAAACTTAAAGCTAAAATTATCTTCTTCATATTACTTAAATAATACCATAAAAAAGGCAAATTTATTTTTTAGGCTTCTTATAATTATTGCGTACGACAATTTCAGAGGTTCTAATGATTTCACCAATTAAAAGTTATAGTTACTCCCCAGTTTACACAAATTTTACTGCAACTCCTGAAACGCCTAGAACTACTGATATTGCAGTTGAAGAACTAGAAAAAGGTAATCAGAAAAAGTTCAAAATAAAAAAATATAGTGAATTATCTGATAAGCAAAAGAAAGGTGTTTTGTACGCAAGTATTGCCTTAGCTGGGTTAACAGGACTTGTTATTGGACGTGGTCGTTCTTTATCTAGAAGTAGTTGGATGATGGATGAAATGTCACGAACTTCGGAAAGATACCTTGCAGCATCAGAAGAATTATCAAGAGTAAAAGCTGAATTAGAAGATCTAAAGGCTATTTATGAAACTTCCTCAGGTTCAGAATCAGCTTTGAGAAGAGTAACATCTGAATTACGTGAAAAATTTACAGAATTGGTTGAAAGTGATTTATCACCAAGAGAAATTAGAGAACAAATTTTTGCTCGAATGAGAGCCCTTATTGAAGAAAATCCATTGTCTTATGACCCAATGTCACCACCAATTACTGGTAAAGGGATAAGGCGATTTGAAGATGCAGTTGAGTTACCTGCCGCAGGTACAAATATACGAGCTAATATGCAACCATTACAAATTCCATTAATTTCTGAAAGTGGAGAGTTTCGTTTTGTTTTGCCAAGAGGTGAAATGAGAGTTTCTAAAATGCCATCAAAAGATTTTGTTCCTGTTTACAAGCAACCAACAACAATTTCTATTGGTTATGCAGACGCATTAAATTGGGATAATGATAAAGTTGCAAGAGATATTCTTCAGAATTTCTTTGATGGTCACGGCCAAACTCTAGATGGTGTAAGATTTGAATTTGTTCCAGTTGGAAATGGTAAATTTAGAGTAAGAATTTCAGGTGATAGTACTTATACAGTTGATAAGGCCTTGTTTATGGGTGAATCTACAAAACGTAATGATGCACGTTCTGCAGGTAACTATGGTGAAGGTTTAAAAATGGCTGTTCTTAAACTGTTAAAATCAGGAGGTGCTGACAGCGTAAGAGTGGGTTCTGATAATTGGAAATTGACTTATGAACTTGCTAATACCGATTTAACAGATAAACAAATTTTATCTTATTCAATTGACAAAGTTGAAAAACTGGATGGAAACTTCTTAGAATTTGAAACTACTGATCGTGATTTATTGGTAAAACTTAGAGATTCAATCAATAGATTCTATCATTCTGGTAATGAACATTTTAAAACTCCAGGTTTTGAAAACCGTTTTGTCGGTATAAAAACAGATTTAGGACCAAATGATAAGGGTGGAATATATATTGCTGGTCAACGTTTTGAATATGATGGTAATTATTCAGATTTTGACAATTCAGTATTATTTATTAAAGAAAAACCAGATGCTCGAACTTTAGATGTTTCTAGAGATAGAATTTCTTTGAGCCTTGATGAATTAGGTAAGCTTGGTGGTTGGGTAGCTACTCATGGCGAAAATTACATAGGTATCAGTGAAGGTGAAGCTTTGAAATTGATACAATCACTAGAAAAATACTGGGGAAAAGTTTATAAAGTTGAAAACAATAAAGGCTTTGATGCTTTCTTGACCAGTTTTATTGATTATTTCGCTATTTTGCATAAAGATATACATATTAAATTCCCTGAAAAATGTGTGGCATACTCACCAGCATCGCCAGATGTTGTTGCAGATTTAGTGTCTAAAGGTTATAGAATTTGTAAAGACGAATTTTCTAAATTGGGTATGCCTACAATTAGAGAACTGATGGGAGATGCTCGAGCTCACGAAGCAGTAAAACCAACAGAAATTCAAGAAAAGAAACTAAAAATTTTAAAAGAAGCTATCAGAATTTTAGGTCAACATATGGAAGGTAAGCATTTTTCTGCTGAAGAAATTGATACTAAGATATTTATTTTTGATGCAAAAGGTGCAAAAGACTCAGAACTATATAGCGATGTAAGAGCGGAAGCAATTATTGATAGAGGTACTACAAAAGGTTTCTGGATTGATCAAGAGTACTTGAATAGAGGAAAATTTGCTGAGGTTTTAGAAACTTGTTTACACGAATTATCGCATAAAGCTGGTGGTGATGAGTCTGCAGCATTTTCTTATAAATTAACAGATGTTAATGCAGAAGCAATTGATGCTTTATTATATAATGTTCCAGCATTACAAGAACTTCAAGCGTTGACTAAAATCTGGGAAAGTTTAGCTTAAATTAGGGATATATATAAAAGTGGCGGGTCGCAAAATGCAACCCGCCCTTTGATTATTGTTTTATACTTTAGTCATTTCGCTAAGCATTTTCTTAATTTCCATACGTTTAAGTTTTCTAGTTGTTGTTCTAGGTAACAATTCAGTATGAACGATGATTTTGATTGGGCGTTTGTAGTGAGCCAATCTGCTTGATAGGAATTTAACTTCATTAGTAACTGCGTCTTCCAAGTTTTGAGGATCGCTGAAGTTAGCAGCGTAATCTGGTGTAGGTACGATAATTGCTGCAATTTCTTCGCAACCATCTTTTTCCCCGAATTCACGTTTCATACCCATTACACAAACTTCTGCAAAGTTAGAGCTTTGTTCTAAAACTGCTTCAACTTCTTCAGGGAACACTTTCTTACCACCAGATAGAACAATCATGTTTTTGATTCTACCAGTGATGTAGATGTTTTTAGTTTTAGGGTCGATTTTGGCAATGTCGCCTGTGTGCAACCAACCATCAGCATCAATAACCTCTGCAGTTAAATCTTCTTGCTTGTAGTAACCTTTCATTACTGATGGTCCACGAAGTAATAATTCGCCAGTTGTTTCGTCAGTAACAGCTTCAAACGATTCTAAAGCATAACCGATAGATTTCATATCGATATATTTACCTCTGTTTACTGCAACAACAGGAGATGCTTCTGATAAACCATAACCTTGTAAGCAAAGAATACCAATGCTTTGGAAGAATTCACCAACTTGTGGATCAAGTGGAGCCCCACCAGCGATACATCCCCAGAATTCGCCACCGAATTTGTCGTGAATAGGTTTGAATAATTTTCTTCTCATATCCATTGGTAATGTTCTTGCAATCGCCAAGTTAGCTTTGAATAACTTTTGAACGATTGGTGGTTTTTTATTGATTTCTGCTTCGATTGAAGATTTTAATAATTTCAAGAAAGCAGGTACAGTAACCATAAATTTAATTTTCTTTTCAGACATTACATCTAGAATATCTTTTGGTTTTAAACTTTGAGTGTAGTAAATTGAAAATCCGTGGTTCAAGAATGTGAAGAAACCTACTGTTAATTCAAATAGGTGGTTCATTGGAAGAATTGACAATACTCTCATTCTTTCGTTTGGAGGAAGAATTTGTTTCAATGCTAATCTCAAGTCATGCATTTGAGCAAGCATGTTTTTGAAAGTAATTTCAACCCCTTTTGGATTTCCAGTTGTTCCTGAAGTGTATATAAGAAACGCAGTTGCACTTAATGGTCTTCTTCTCCATTTTGCGTTGTAAACTTCTGGAATTGTGTATACACTCACGATATTTTCATCTTCTGTTTTAGTATCCATTAAAATAATATGTTTAATTGATGGAACTTTTGCTTGTAATTCTTTTGCTCTTTCGATGTTAGCTATTGAACACATAAGAACAACTGGTTCACAGTTTGATAAGATTGATTCAAGTTCATAGATGGTTAATTTATTATCTAATGGAACTGTTGTTAAACCTGCCAAAACAGAACCGAATACACACGCTCCGTATTCTGGTTTTGATTCAGATAGGATTGCTAATTTTTCACCTTTAGGAATGTCTAAATCGTTCATGATATAGCTTGCAAGTCTTCTTGATAAAAGACCCAATCCCTTATATGTGAACTCATTCCATCCCCATTTTGATTTCATACCTAAAGCAACTGTTTCGTTGTTTTTAATGGTAATTTCTTCTAATAACTTAAAAACGTTTTCATATTTCATAAAAACACCTCTACCCCTATATATGTATCATACTTTATCTTACTACTAGATTCCAACTCACCCCTTATTCTATACTAAATCTGGATATATGGGAAGTTTCTACGAAAAATCTTTACATTTGAAATAAAATCAAGGGTCAAAATTTATTATTTTCGGATTTTATAATATGATAATAAAAGTAAGAATTTATTGGGGATTGGGATGCAGGTAGCAAAGATTACATCTTCATATCAATATAATCCAAACTTTCAGAGAAGGTTAAGGCCAGATGAGGAAAGGGATTATAGACAGAATGCACTTCAACCTGCGTTTGATTATTTAGGAACGCAAGAAGTTGCGATGATTTTACATGGAACATGTTATCCTGAAGCAGAAAAAGATTTAGGGGTAGGTTCTCCTTATGGTAAAGTTGCTACACAATTTCTTCCATTTGAAATGTTGCATGGTTTTAATTCAAATCAGTTAGGCCCTGTTGGTGTTCTTCGTGATGCTCGGTCTATTTCTCCATACAAATCGACAGTTTCTACAAGAAACTATTTATTTTTAGATTTGCAGGAATTAACAACAGATAAATATGCAAAAATATTGTCAGAAGACGATATAAACTCGGTTTTTGAAACTCCAAGCTATACAGGTAAAAATTATGCATATTCTAAATTCCCAGATGCCTTTGCTAATTATGAACATTGTATAAAAATTGCTTATAAAAATTTTGTTAACAAAGCTGCTTTTTCTCAAGATGGAGCTTTAGAATTACATAATGAATTTAGAGCGTTTAAGGAAAGAAAAGGGTCAGCATTATATAGAGAAGCTCTGTTTGATGTGCTAGCAAAAACTTATGGTACTAATGAGTTTGAAAAGTGGGATGAATTAGATGCAAATTTAATATCTAGAATTGCTGATAAAGAACCTGTGGCTATAGATAGATATAAGAAAGTTATTCATCGTTCTAAAGAAGATTTTGATACTTATATTTTCGGTCAATTTTTATTAGATAAACAAATCAAAGAAAATACTAAATTTAGAAATTCTATTGGGTTTAAATACATTAGTGATTTGTTAGTTGGATTTTCTAAAGCTGATGAATGGGCAAATCAAGATTTGTTCTTAAAAGATTACAGAATGGGTTGTCCTTATGGTGGTAAAAATAATAGCCCACAAGTTTGGGATATTCCTGTATTAGATCCTAATAAGTTATTTAATGAAGATGGATCTCTGGGGCCATCTGGTAAATTACTGAAGCATAAAATGGATTCAGCATTAGAAGATTTTGATAATGTTCGAATTGACCATGCTTTAGGTTTGGTAGATCCGTATATTTATGACAAAAATACAGTATATCTAGTTGATGGAGCAGTGGATAGAACTAGATTAAGAGCTGGAAATATATCTTATATTCAAAGTGTTGATCCAAATGGTAATTATAAACGTGTTTTAAATGAAATTATAATTCCAACATTAGAAGAACATGGCATAGATAAAAATTATCCTGTATGGGAAGATTTGTGTACTGATACTCCGACTTTTAATTATATTTATAGGGGGAAAAATAAACTTCCTGGAATTACTCAGCTAGAGTATATGCGTGCTGAAGAATCTCAAGATCCTGATGATTGGGGATTGGTTGGTTCTCACGATTCCCCGCCAGCTTTGAAAATGATTGAAAAGGATTGGATAAAATCTCATCATGCTTGGAATGTGTTCTATTTGGCAGGATTTTTAAATTCTAACCCTAATAGAGCTCAATATCGAGATGAATTTTGTAAGCAAATTGATAATAATCCAAAAGCTAGAGTAAAAGCTAAGTTTGCAGAATTATTCTTAACATGTAAAAAGATTCAAATATCTTTTGATGATTTCTTTGGTATAGATAAAACTTATAATGTTGGCGGAACTCAGAATAATACAAATTGGAAACTTAGATTAAATAAGGATTATGAAGATTTTTATTATGAAAATTTGGCCAGTGAAAATCCTACAGCATTAAACATGCCAGAGATTTTAAAAATGGCAGTACAAGCAAAAGCCGATATGAATGCGGTAAAAGAGGCAAAGGATTTTGGTACTCCAATACGAAAAGAAAATGATCCTCACGTAAACTATATTTTAGAAAAACTTGATAAATATCAAAAAATTTTAGAAGAACCAGAACAATAAAAAAGACCTTGAAGAACAAGGTCTTTTTTTATATTGGAAGTTAATTATTTATTGTATGCTTCAAATAATGCTTGTAGAAGTTCTTGACCTTTTATCATTGATTTGTAATCTACATATTCTCTAGCAGAGTGCATATTGCAAACTGTAGCAAGTCCTAAAAGATATGGTGAGAATTTTTCACCTTTTGCATTTGTTTTGTTTGCGTAAATGTGAGTTTCTGCACCAGCATGGAATGTTGAAATTTCTGGTTCTAATCCAACTTTTCTAGCTACTGCTTCAAAAAGTATTGGTAAGTATTCATCTTCGTTTTTTTCAAACATTGGCATTTTTTCGGTGAATGTGATTGTCGCAGTTGCAATTCCTTCATATTCTTTATTGAATGCGTCAACAACTTCTTGCATTGTTTGGATAAGTTCATTTTCTTTGTCTTTTCTTGAACTTCTGATTGAATATGTTGCATGTGCATCTGTGTTAATAACGTTTGTTACTTCAACGTTACCTGCACAAATTCCACCTAAATTGCAAGACGTCATCACCTGACCATTTTCGCTATAGAATACTCCTTGTGGCATATCAGAAATAATATCTGCAATAAGTTTTGCTGCATTTTCTCTTGTTTTATCTCCAATATCATTACCAGAGTGTCCGCCTTTTGGAGCGTTAACTTTTAAATCTACCATTACATAACTTGCACCAGCAACTAAACATTGACCCAAAGAATCGCTATCAAGAACTAAAACGTATTTTGAATTAATTCTATTAAAGTCTGCGTGCTTAATACCAGTCATTCCGCTTTCTTCATCACGAGTGAATAGAATTTCTAATCCACCGTGAGCAAGGTCTGTTTTTTTGTTTAATTCTTTCGCAAAGTATAGAGCGTTTGCAACGCCAGCTTTGTCGTCAGCTCCTAGGGTTCTATTATTCGCCTTGATTAAATCTCCGTCTAGTTCTGCAATAATTGGTGAATCATCTCCGATTACGTCCATATGTGCAGATAACAATACAGATTCTTTTGTTGCATCTGTTGCAGGAATTTTTATATAAACGTTTTTGTAATCGTCTGTTTCACATTGCAAATTGTTTTCTTTACAGTAATTACAAATCCATTCAATAACTTTTTCTTCTTGTAATGAAGGTGATGGAATTTCTGCTAATGTACAGAAAAGGTTCACAAGTTCATTACTCTCTCTTAATTCACTTATGTTCATAGCTCACTCCTATTCTTATTTATATTATGTATAATAGCATATTTTTAATTGATATCAACTACACTAACACCATCTCCGCCTTCGGTGTCTTCTCCTGGTCGGAATTTTGCAACGTAAGGGGATGTTGATAAGAAATCACGAACGGATTGTTTTAATGCGCCTGTTCCGTGTCCGTGAATAATATAAACTGGTGTAAGGTTTGCTAAACTTGCTTTATCTAAATATGCTTCAACTTCATCTAATGCTTCTTCTACTCTGTAACCTCTAAGGTCTAAAGTTTGTGACATTTCATAGCGTTTAAGTTCAAATTTATTAAATGAAGTTCCTGGGATTTTAACTTTGTTAGGTTCTTTGTAATTTTCATCAAGAACTGCAAGCTCATCCTTTTTAACTTTCATTTTCATAGCACCCATATCAACAAACAGACGTTTATTTTTATCAGGAAGTGAAAGGATTGTAACTTTTTGGTGAAGTTCTTTAATCATAACAGTATCACCAATTCTTACTTTATTCCAATCGATTTCTAGGTATTTGTTTTTATCTGTAACTTTATCAAGTTCATCTCTAAAGTCATCCTCAAGTTTTGCAAGGCGAGCGTACGCACGACGTGCAATTTTTTCGGATTTTTCTTTGCGAAGTTCATCTAGAATTTGTTTGATTTCGCCACGAGCTTCAAGCATTTCCATATCAAATTTATTTTTGATATTTTTAATTGTTTTCTTTTTATCTTTTTTAACTTGGTTTAAGTTTTCTTCGTATTCTTTTTTGATTTCTAGTGATTCTTCTTTGATTTCTTGTGCTTGTTCAAGGTTTTTAGATAACTCTTGGTGAGTTTCTTGTAATTTTTCAACAACTGCAACTGTTGGGTCCTTTTGGGTTACAAGGGTTGTTTTAACCTTTTCTACAATGTCTTTATCAAGTCCTAAGTTTGATGCAATAGAAATTGCATTACTCAAACCAGGGATACCGATTAAAAGTTTGTAGGTTGGTTTTAGAGTTTCTGTGTTAAATTCAACTGATGCGTTTTTGAAGAAATTGTTTGTATATTCTAACGCTTTCAATTCCCCATAGTGAGTTGTGATAACACTTGTAACTTGCTTTTGTGCTAATTTTTCTAAAATCCCTTGAGCTAAAACTGCACCTTCAACAGGGTCGGTTCCTGCACAAATTTCATCTAATAAAACAAAACTTTCTTCGCTACTTTGTTTTAGGATTTCGATGATGTTTGTCATGTGGGATGAGAATGTTGACAAACTTTGCAAAATGCTTTGCGAATCTCCAATATCTGCAAATACATTTTTGAATGGGTAAACTTTTGCGTGAGTACAAGGTAAAAACATCCCAGCTTTTGCCATAAGTATAAACAAACCGATAGTTTTTAGGGTTACTGTTTTTCCACCTGTATTTGAACCTGTAATGATTACTGATTTATAATCTTTCCCGATCTCAAAGTTATTTGAAACAACATCTTCTATAACAAGCATTAAAAGAGGGTGTTTCATATTTTCAAAATAGATAGTTTTATCATCTGTTAATTCTGGTTCTGTTGCGTGAATTTTTACGGCATATCTTGCTTTTGCAAAATGGAAATCGATTTCTGCCATTACTTTTTCGCATTCAACAAGTTCTTGCATATGTTCTTTTACAAGGTTAGTTAAACCTACTAAAATTCTTATACATTCAGCGTGGATTTTTGATTTAACTTCTCTGATTTTGTTGTTTAATGGCACAAGTTGAGCAGGTTCGATGTAGAAAGTCTTGGCCGAAGATGATACATCGTGGATAATCCCTGGGACTTTTGTTTTGTTCGATGCCATTACTTGGAAAACAATTCTGTCATCACGTTGAGTGTAAATATTATCTTGCAAGTATTTTGTAAAACTTGAATTGTTTAATAATGATGAAATCTGATCACGAATATTTTGCTCTGTATCTCGTAAAGATGCGTATAAACCTTTCAATTCGGGTGTTGCGTTTTGGCGAATTTTTAAACTTTCATCAAATGTTTCAAAGATTTTGTCTTCAAGTTCTTTATCAGTAACAAGACGTTCTGCTAGATTTTTTAGTAGGTAATCCTCATCAGAATTGTCTAGGATAAAGCGTTTTAAAAGACGAGAAGACTTCATAGTTTTTGCGATATCCACCAATTCTTCTTCCATTAGGTATGACACAGCAGAATTGTTTCTAATTTTTGAAACGTCTGCGATGAACTCTGTTGGAGTATCTTTTGCGTGGTCTAGAATTCTTTTTGCCTCATATGTAAGCCTGATTTGTTGTTGAATTTTTTTAGCAGTATCATACGGCAAAGCTCGCAAACAAAGAGTTTTACTTTGCTCAAACTTGGCAAATTTAGAAAGTTCTTCTTTTACCTTATCGAATTCTAGTGTAACGTTACTTTTTGATGTGATATCCATAATTTGATGTTATCACAAAAATATTTATAATGTTGTGTCAGGCATTGCCTGACCTACATATTTTGCTAATTTTATTGTATAATTTTCCTATGGTAAAAAGTGCGTATATTCATATTCCATTTTGCAAGTCAAAATGTCATTATTGTTCTTTTGTGTCTTTTAACAAATTAGATTTGAAAAAAGACTATATAAAAGCACTTTTGAAAGAAATTGAGTTTAATTACCAAGGTGAAGTTTTAAATACACTTTATTTTGGTGGTGGAACTCCGTCTGTCTTAGAATATACAGATTTTGCACAGGTTTTGAGAAAATTAAAAACCAATTCTAATACCGAAATCACAACAGAATTAAACCCTGAGGGGGTAAATTATGGCTACTTAAGGGCGTTATACGACTTAGGGATAAATCGTATAAGTTTGGGATGTCAGACATTTGATGATGTTCTTTTAAAGCAAATAAATCGACGTCATAACGCGGGCCAAGTTATTGATGCAGTGAAAGTAGCTCAAGATGTTGGGTTTGATAATATTAGTTTGGATTTTATTTATGGTTTGCCAAATCAGACTATTGAGAGCTTTTTAAAAGATTTAAAAATGGCAGTTGGATTGGGTGTTCAGCACATCTCATTATATGGGTTAAAAATCGAAGAGGGTTGTTATTTTTATGACAATATGCCTGATAACTTGCCAGATGATGATGAGCAAGCTGATATGTATTTAGGCGCAATTCAAACAATGAAAGATTTGAAGTTTGAGCATTATGAGGTGAGTAATTTCTCTAAAAAAGGCTTCAATTCTCGCCACAATTTAACTTACTGGAATAATGATGAATATTATGGTTTTGGGGTTGGTGCTCACGGGTATGTAAATGGTGTTCGCTATGGAAATGTTGAAACTATTGAAGAATATCTAAACGATCCTTTGACTCACAAAGACTCTCATCTTGTACTTCCGCAAGAACAATTAGAAGAAGAAATATTTTTAGGATTCCGCAAAATGCAAGGGGTAAATGTTGCCCAAATCAATGCAAAATACAATATTGATTTTGAAGAAAAATATAACGAAGTTTTGAAAAAATATGAAGGCCTAAATTTAATTGTGAAAACTCCACAAGGGTATGCTCTAACAGAGCAAGGAATTCTTGTTAGCAATGTCGTTCTAGCTGAATTTATCGCAGATTAGGGTTTAAATTATAATATCCTTGAATAAATCTCATCAATATTATTTAAAAAAGCTTGTTTATCAAAAATTTGTTCGATTTCATCTGGTGTTAGAAGATTTAAAACTTCATTATCCTTTAATAAATTAGCCTTGAAATCACCGTGGTTTTGGAACGCATCAAGAGCGTTTCTTTGAACAATTACATAAGCATCTTCTCTTGTTAGACCTTTAGCAACAAGTGATAATAAAACTTTTTGAGAAAATACTATTCCTCCGAATTTGTCAGTATTTTTAAGCATATTGTCTTTGTGAACAACGATATTTTCCATCAATCCGTTAAATCTGTTTAGCATAAAATCAACCAAAGTTAAGCTATCTGGGAAAATTATGCGTTCAGCTGATGAATGAGAAATATCTCTTTCGTGCCAAAGTGGAATGTTTTCTAATGCAACGATTGAATTTGCTCTAACTACACGAGCTAAACCGCATAAGTTTTCGCTCAATACTGGGTTTTTCTTGTGTGGCATAGCAGAAGAGCCTTTTTGACCTTTGCCAAAACCTTCTTCAAGTTCGATAACTTCTGTTCTTTGCAAGTGTCTGATTTCTGTTGCAAATTGTTCGATTACGCTTGCAATTAGAGATAATGATTGCATAAAGTATGCGTGATAATCTCTTGCGATTACTTGTGTTGAAATTCTAGCAGGTTTTAGTCCTAAGTTTTGACAAGTAATTTTTTCAACCTCAGTTGAAATGTTGCTATAAGTTCCAACTGGACCAGAGATTTGACCAACTCTAATTTGCTCTAGAGCGTGTGTAAAATTATCTTTTTGACGTTCTAAAATATCAATCCAAGAGCAAAGTTTTGCTCCAAATGTCATAATTTCAGCGTGGATTCCATGAGAACGTCCAATACAAATTGTTGTTCTGTGTTCATTTGCAAGATTTTTAAGTGTTGCAATAGTTTTTTCTAAATCTTCAAGAATAAGTTTCCCACTGTCTTGGATTTGCAATGCAAAAGCTGTATCAATTACATCAGAACTTGTTAATCCGACGTGAACATAACGACCCAAATCGCCTAAACTTTCGTTAACGCAAGTTAAAAACGCAATAACGTCGTGTCTAACTTCTCGTTCAATTTCGTCAATTCTTTCAACCGAAAAAGTTGCCTTTTCACGAATTTCTTTTGCAGCTTCCTCTGGAATAGTACCTAATTTTGCGTAAGCGTCACATACTGCAAGTTCTACTTGTAAGTAATAATCAAATTTGGAATTTAACTCCCAAATTTTTGCCATTTCTTTTCTTGAATATCTTTCTATCATACTTTTATGTTACCACAAATATAATATTTTGAGCCTAATTGTAAACAACGAAACCCTAAATTTTGCCAAAAATGTATTTTTGTGTTAGTATGAGTTCACAAAAGAAGAAGATTACTTTAAAAAAGGGGAAAAATATGATTTCAGTAAACGATTTTAAAACAGGTTTAACAGTTGAGTTAGACAACGGTTTATGGTCAGTTGTAGAATTTTTACACGTAAAACCTGGTAAAGGTGCAGCGTTTGTAAGATCTAAACTTAAAAACGTTATCACAGGCCAAGTTGTAGAAAAAACTTTCAGAGCTGGTGAAAAAGTTGCAAAAGCTACTTTAGACAGACGTGAAATGCAATACTTATACAAAGAAGGTGCAGAATACGTTATGATGGATAACGAAAGCTATGACCAATTACACGTTGCAGAAGCTCAAATTGGTAGCGGTATCAAATACTTAAAAGAAAATATGAACATCATGATTCTTATGCACGAAGGTAAAATTATCGGTGTTGATATTCCTGCTCACGTAGAATTAGAAGTTGTTGATACTCCTCCAGCAGAAAAAGGAAACACTGCTCAAGGCGGTACAAAACCAGCTACATTAGAAACTGGTGCAGTAGTTCAAGTTCCTTTCTTCGTATCAAATGGTGATATGATTAGAGTTGATACTAGAACTAACGAATACTTAGATAGATGCTAATTCTATTTTGAGTTTATTTTAATTCGGCAGTATAAAGGAAAAAATTATGAAATTCGAAACAGATTATATTGAAAAATTAGCAAAAGTTTTAGCAGAAACAGGTTTAACGGAAATCTCTTTAGAAGATGGTGAACAAGCTATTACATTGAGAAAAGAAGTAGTTGTATCTTCAGCACCTCAAGTTGTAGCAGCGCCTGTTCAAGCTGCAGCTCCAGTTGCCGCAGCGACTCCTGTTGCATCAGCTCCAGCAGCTGACGTTGCTCCTGCTAAAAAAGGTACACCAATTACATCACCTATGGTTGGAACTTTCTACAAAGCTCCATCTCCAGATTCTGAACCATTTGTTTCTGTTGGTTCAACAGTTTCTTCTGGTGATGTTGTATGTATCGTTGAAGCTATGAAAATGATGAACGAAATCGAATCAGAAGTTTCAGGTAAGGTTGTTGAAATTTGCGTTGAAGACGGTCAACCTGTTGAATTCGGTCAAGTTCTAATGTATGTAGAATAATTATAAATTTGAAGTGAACGGAGTACTCTGTTCACTTCTTTTTTAATAAGGGATATTTTGAAAATGTTTAGAAAAGTATTAATTGCAAATAGAGGCGAAATTGCCGTAAGAATTATTAGAGCATGTAGAGAATTAGGGATTCCAACAGTTGCAATCTATTCTCAAGCAGATGCTAATTCTTTGCACGTAAGACTTGCAACAGAAGCATATTGTATTGGACCAGCTAAAAGTGCAGACAGCTACTTAAGCATTCCAGCAATTATGTCAGCTGCAATGGTATCAGGTGCTGATGCTATTCACCCTGGTTATGGTTTTATGTCTGAAAGAGCTGATTTTGCAGAAATTTGCGAACAACAAGGGATTAAATTTATCGGTCCATCATCTGAAGCTATGAGAAAAATGGGCGATAAAGCTACTGCTCGTCGCACAATGATTGAAAATGATGTTCCAGTTACTCCAGGTACTGGAATTGTAAAAACTGTTGAAGAAGTTCAAGAGTTTGGTAACCGTGTTGGCTATCCAATTATCTTGAAAGCTACTGCAGGCGGTGGCGGTAAAGGTATGAGAGTTTGCCGTAATGACGAAGACGTTAAAATTAACATGGAATTATGCCAAGCTGAAGCTAAAAACTTCTTTGGAAATCCAGATGTTTATGCTGAAAAATTCCTAGAAAATCCTCGTCATATCGAAGTTCAAATTATTGGTGATAGTTTTGGTAACGTTGTTCACTTAGGAGAAAGAGATTGCTCAATTCAAAGACGTCACCAAAAATTGTTAGAAGAAGCTCCATCTCCAGCTATCAATGAAGAAACAAGACAACAAATGGGTGCTGCTGCCGTTAGAGCTGCTAAAGCTATTAACTACGAGGGTGCTGGTACTTGTGAATTCTTGCTTGATCATGATGGTAGATGGTACTTTATGGAAATGAATACACGTATTCAAGTTGAACACTGTGTTACTGAAATGGTAGCTAATGTTGACTTGGTTCGTGAACAAATTATGGTGGCTTCAGGTGAACCATTAAGCTACACTCAAGATGATATCAAATTGAAAGGTCATGCTATCGAGTGTCGTATCAATGCCGAAAATCCTGCGAAAAACTTTATGCCAAATCCAGGTAAAATCTCTGGTTACTTGGCTCCAGGTGGTTTTGGAATCCGAGTTGATTCTCACGTATACCAAGACTATGAAATTCCACCTCATTATGATTCAATGATTGGTAAATTGATTTGCTGGGGGCGTGATAGAAACGAAGCTCGTCGCAGAATGTATCGTGCGTTGAAAGAATATGTTGTTACAGGTGTTGAAACAACTATTCCGTTCCACCAAGAAATCGTTGAAGACGAAGTGTTTATGAGTGGTAACTTCAATACAGGTTTTATTGAAGAATTCTATAAACGTAAAGGAATCCAAGAGTAGAGAAAAGGCTCTCAGTCGAGAGCCTTTTTTGTAGGTATTTATGACAAAGACATATCAAGATACTGTGAATTTATTAACCTCGGTTGGGAAATTTTATATTTCACTTGGTTTAGAGCGAATGGTGAAAGTTCTTGATTTGCTTGGTAATCCTCAAGACAAATTGAATTGCATCCATGTCGCAGGGACAAATGGAAAGGGTTCTGTCTGTGCAATAATCTCTACTGTTTTAGCTTACGCTGGTAAAACTGTTGGACTTTATACTTCGCCCCATATTTTTAAATACACTGAACGCATTCAGATTAACGGGGAGCAAATCTCTGATGAAGATTTTTCAAAGTATGTTTTTGAAATCTCTGATTTGGCAGATAAAAATAACATTGATTTAACTGAGTTTGAAATATTGACTGCTGTGATGTTTAAGTATTTTTATGATAACGAAGTTGAGGTTGTTGTATTAGAAACGGGTTTAGGTGGTAGGTTTGATGCAACAAACGTTATCAAAAATAATCTTTGTTCTGTTATAACTCATATTGATTTGGATCATACAGAGCGTCTTGGAGATACTTTAGATAAAATTGCTTATGAAAAAGCTGGAATTATCAAAAAAGATTGTCCTTGTATCGTTTTTGAAGGTAAAGAAGTTTATTATGATGTGGCAGATGAAGTTGGAGCTCCGTTACAGTTGATTTTACCTATGGTTAACACTGAAAACTTAGCTTTAAAAGGTGTTCACCAACAAGAAAATTTATCTTTAGCTTTGGCTGCTATTGAAACTTGTTTTCCAGAGATTAAAAACGATACAATTCAGGAAGCTTTAAAGTTAGTTAAACATATTTGCCGATTTCAGTATGTTGAAGCTAAAAACTTGGTTATTGATGGAGCTCACAATCCAAATGGGGTGGAAGCTTTAAAACAAAGTCTTAATATGTATTATCCAAATACAAGACGTCGTTTTATTTTTGGTTGTTTAAATAACAAAGATTATGAACAAATGGTTAATTCGCTTTTTGAACGTGGAGATGAAGTTTATTTCTATCACTACAAACACCAAAAATCTTGTACCGTTGAACAGTTGCAATCTGTCTGCCCAGTTGAATCAAAAGAACTGACAGATGAGGTTGAAATTGATTTTAATGATAGTGTTTTAACAATTATTTGCGGTTCTTTTTATATGATAGAGGAATTAGTTAATCGTTTTTCTATAGAGTTATAGAACAAAACTTAATATATTTACCCTCACCCACTTGCAATTGAAAGTTTTTCATAATATGATGAAACCAAGCCGAAAGTTATAGGCTTTGGTATGCCTATAATTTTTTGATATTACTTAACCAAAAAAGGAGAAGAAAATGCCAAAATTAAAAACTCACAAATCAGCTGCAAAACGTTACAAAGTAACAGCATCTGGTAAAATTATGAAAAGACAAGCAGGTATTGGCCACTTGCTCCAACACAAGTCAGGATCTAGAAAACGTAGAATTTTCAAGATGGTTGGCGTTTCTGAGTCACATGTAGCATTGGTATCTAAAGAGTTACCATACAAGAAGTATTCAAGATAGGAGCATAGAAAATGAGAATTAAACGTGGTAATGCAGGTGTTAAAAGACACAAGAAAATATTAAAACTTGCTAAAGGCTTTATTGGTGCTAGAAGCAGAATCTTCAAAGTTGCTAATATCGCTGTTATGAAAGCTTTAAAATACGCTTACAGAGATAGACGTACTACAAAACGTAATATGAGAAGATTATGGATCGTTAGAATTAACGCAGCTGTAAGATCTCGTGGTATGAGCTACTCAAGATTTGTAAATGCTTGCAAAAAAGCAAACATTGTTGTAAACAGAAAAATGCTTGCTGATTTAGCAGTTAGAGATCCTGAAGCGTTTGATGTAATTTTCGAAACTATTTCTAAATAGTTTTCAGAATTTACAAAAAGCATTAAAAGAGGCGATTTCAAAATGAAATCGCCTCTTTTATTTTTGTATAAATTAGTGTCCTTTATATAATTCTTTGAAATAATCTCTGTTTGTTGCTGCATAATATGCACAGGTTATGCCATTTTCATTTCCGTTGCCGTTAGGGTTGCAGTATGCTGCTGGGTTTTTACTGTATGTTGGATGTGTCGCAGGTGCCCCAAATGGTAAAATACCATCATCAGTTAGAGCAAATGTAAATAAATCCCATCCCCATCTGTTAGGGTTTTTATTTTTACCGTTGATATCAACAGATATTAATAATGGTGCAAGTACGTCAACTCCATCAATTTTTGTTGTTGTTAATGTTGGGTTTTCTATTGCAATCATCATCCCGTTATTTAAGACAAATCCGCCATCATCAAGTCTACTAATATAGATCTTTGTATTTGATTTTTTATTATAGATTTTATAGTTGTCAGCGTTACCTGAGGTATCTCCTCCTCCGGTTCCAATACAAACGCTCGCGTTTTTCCCTGAGCTGTAGTTTCCACAATCAATCGCAACCCTGCTGTATTTTTTTAATTGAGGGTATAAAGATTGAGATGCTGTATAATTTGCTGGTAATACTGGGACATTATCCGCATCCATATCTGCAATTGTTTTTGCTAATGTAGTATAAGCTGTATCAAATTGAGCTCTAGCTTCTCCAGCTTTCTGTCCGTTGATTAATTGCGGGATAACTAAAGATGCAACAACTCCAATTACGCCAAGTGCAATCAATATTTCACCCAAAGTAAACGCTAAACTCTTTTTCATCATATAAATCCTCATATTATTTTTTAATTATAACATATTTTTTGAATTCTCTCAAGGTGGGATTTTATAAAGTTTTATGTGAAAATTTGTAAATTATATTATATACACCCCCGCAAAAAAATATATTTACGAATTTTAGTGATAAAAATATATTAATAGGAGTGTATTCGTATGTCTATTTATATGGCAAATATAACACCGAGGGAACGCTCAAAAGCGTTAGCTTATGGTGCAGGATTGGGAACTGTTGGTATGTTGGCGTACCATCTTCCTGTAACTAAGAGTAGATATGTGTCAGATGCGTTTAATGTAGTAAGAAATGAAGCGTTAAATAATATTGAGGGGCTTAATGAGTCGGCATTAGAACTAACTAAGAACCGTAGTTTAAAACCTGAGCAAAGATTGTTTTTAAGTCGCCTGGGTGTTTCAGAAACATTAAATGATATTGATGATAAAGTAAAAGCATTAAAAGAATCGATTACTGACCCTGATACAATTAAGAATTTAAAACAAGGTTTTGCAGACTCTTTTGAGGCTTGTAAGAAAAATGTTGTAGAACGTGATGATATTTCTATGAAAGCATTTAGAAAAATTAGATGGACTAATTTGGCTTGGGGTGCTGGTATTGGTATGATAACTGGTTATGTTATTGGAATGATAAAAGCTAAAGACCCTCAACTTTCTTATTTTGAATAATCTTTATGTTATCATGGTTTTATGTGTAATCATGGGATTAGGTATTATATAAAAGAGCTATTAAATATTTCTGGCCCAATTGTTATGGGTAATTTGGGCTTTGTTTTAATCGGCTTGGGTGATGTTATTATTGCAGGTAGGCATTCTACGGACACTTTTGCTGCGATTAGTATTGCTTGTGCAATCATGAACTGTTTGTTGACATTTGGTATAGGTTTAATTGCCAGTATTTCTCCGTTGTTATCAAATTATCGTGGGGAAAAAAGAACTGTGAAAAAATATTTTTATCCATCAATTAGGTTTGCGATGGTTTTGGCAATTTTAACAACAATATTAATTATTGCTTGTATCCCTGTAATTCCACATTTAGGATTTGAAGAAAAGCTAGTTCCAGATATTCAAAATTATATGTGGATTACTGCATTTTCAACATTTGGTGCATACTTGCATGCTTGTTTGAAAGAATTTTTACAAGCGTTTGAAATTGTTCTTTTCCCAAATTTAGTAACAATTTTGTGTGTCTTTTTAAATGTTTTCTTGAATATAATTTTTGTATTTGGCTGGGGAATTATCCCATCTATGGGTGCAGTTGGTTTAGCTTGGGCAAGTTTTATCGTTAGATATGTTATGAGCTTTGTATTATTAATATATTGCTTTAAAAATATGCAATTGCGAAATTACCATGAAAAAGGTTATTACAAGGCTTTGTTAAGTATTGGTCTGCCGATTTCATTAGCTGTAATGGTTGAATTTATTGCATTTAACAGTATTGCAATATTTATGGGTAGAGTTTCTGGCTTGTATGCGGCTGCACAGAATTTAGTTTGTACACTAACTACTGTATCGTTTATGATTCCTTTTGCTATATCAAATGCAATAGCAGTAAAAACAGGGTTTGCTAATGGTGCGGGTAATGTTGTTGATTTGAAAAAATATTCGTTAGTTGGAACATGTATGGCTGTTGGGTTTATGACTTTTAGTGCTGTTATTTTTTCATCTTTTCCGAAGCAAATTGTAAGTTTGTTTACTCCTGATGTTGAATTGATTAAAGTTTGTATTCCTGTAATGTATGTATTGTCAATATTCCAAATATTTGATGGTTTGCAAATTTCATTGGCTGGAATTTGTAAGGGGGTTAAACAAACTGATATTGTTTTATTAGCAAATTTTGTCGCTTATTGGTTGGTGTCTGTACCTTTAGGTTATACTCTTGCATTTAAGTTTAATATGAATATTTCAGGCTTCTGGATAGGATTGTGTTCGGCTGCAGTAATTTTATGTGCAATTATGCTTGTTAAGTTAAAAATATTTGCGGATAGGACATACAAAAAACAAGAACCATAAAATAGTTCTTGTTTTTACCGTGGGTAAAATTTTGTATATTTATCAAGCCTGAAAAATATATATCTTCTTAGAATAAGAAGAACAAAAGAGTAAACATGCAACCCAATGATGCTGCACTAAATAGAAACCAAGTATGCATAACTGGGTGTTGGTAAGACCAGATTTCTTTAATTGTGCTTCTTGCATTGTTGATAGCTTGCATTATGTTTCTCTCCAATAAAACTCGTTTCTTATATATTCTATTTTCCACATTTATCAAAAAACAACATCACCTGTTTGGTTGATTATTAATTCGGTTTAGAGTATGATTTACTTATGCGAAATGTTGAATTACTTATGCCTGCGGGCAATTTGGAAAAATTAAAATACGCTGTTAAGTATGGTGCAGATGCAGTATATTTAGGCGTGGTAGATTTTAGCTTAAGAGCTATGAGAAAAGGGGAGATTATTACCCTTGAGAATTTGAAAAGTGCAATCGATTTGGCACATAGTTTAGGTGCAAAAGCTTATTTGACACTTAATATCTTTGCGTTCAATTCAGATATCAAGCATTTAGAAGAATGTATGGAAATCTTAAAAGACGCTAATCCAGATGCTGTTTTGGTTAGTGATTTTGGGATTTTACGTTTGTTGAAAAAATATATGCCTGATACTGAAATTCATGTAAGTACTCAAACAAATATTTTAAACTATGAATGTGTTAAATTCTGGCAAGATATGGGTGCAACTCGAGTTGTATTAGCAAGAGAGCTTTCAATCCCTGAAATTGCAGAAATCAAACGTCAAGTTCCAGATATGGAAATTGAGTGTTTTGTTCATGGTTCTCAATGTGTTTCATTCTCTGGAAGATGTTTGTTAAGTGATTACTTTACAAATGGAGAAAGAAAAGCAAATTCTGGAAACTGTTCTCAACCTTGTCGCTGGAGCTATAAGCTTGTTGAAGAAACTCGCCCTGGACAATATTACGAAATCAATCAAGATGATAGAGGTTCTCACATATTGAGCCCAAAAGATTTGTGTCTTGTAAAACATTTGAAAGACATGATTGATGTAGGGGTTGATTCATTTAAAGTTGAAGGTAGAACAAAGAGTTTATACTATGTTTCAGCTGTAGCTAAAACATATAGAGTTGCAATAGATGAAATTATGCAAAACCCTGAAGCTGATATGGAAAAATATTTCTTAGAACTTAAGAAAGTTGGTAACCGTGGTTATACTACAGGTTTTGCTCTTGGTGAAAACAAGCCTGATAGCTATAGTTACGATATATCAAAAGGTTTGGCTGGTGCAGATTTCTTATTTGAATTTCATGATAAGAAAAAATACTCAGATGTCGTGTTTACATCATCATCTGATGAAGATGTTTATTTTGTAAAAGTTAAAAATAAAGTTCTTTTGAATGATGAAGTTGAAATAATTACGCCAAGTGAACAGTTTGTGGCAAAAATTGTTGAAATTATCGACGAAAAAGGTGAATCTCAAGATTTGGCGAATACGAATGCTGATGTATATTTGAAGTTTGACCGTTCACCAGTTGATTATGAAGTAGCGTTAGCTAGAACTATAGGAGTAAAAGAACATGTTTCTTAAGCCAGATGTAAATTTAAAAAGTATTTATGATATAGATTTAGATGAATTAAAAAGCCAAGGTGTGAAAGCAATGCTTTTTGATTTGGATAGTACTATTATGGCGTCTAAATCGGCTAAATATACTGATGAAATGTATCAGTGGCTTAAGGTTGTTCAAGAAAATTTCTTTATGGCGGTTGTATCAAATAATAACAATCAGGAATATATAGAAAAAGTTAAGAAAATTTCACATTTCCCACTTCTATTTGGTGCTTGTAAACCAAAAACAGGTCCAGTTAGAGAATTTCTAAAAAAGCATAATGTAAATGCAAAAGACTGTGTAATTGTTGGGGATAGACCTCTTACAGACATTTTGTGCGGGAAAATTCTAGGATGTAAGACAATTCTGGTTGATTCAATTACAGCTGATACTGAACCTTTTATTGTTAGATTTGTTAGAAGATTGGAAAGATTAAGCATTCGTCATTAGAATAGTGTACATCTAAAGATTGAACTTTTGGCTATTTTTGGGTGCTGTAACAAAATATTAACATATTGAAACCCTTGTTCTGCAAGGGTTTTTGACTACTTTTGCTCAAATTTATGTTAATTTGACACTTTTTTGACTTACTTGCAGTATTAATATATTATATATATGATAGTGTCGTTATTTTAATAAATACATTAAATAACTGATACACAAAATGAAGAGCTTTAATATAATGTAGTTGTTAAAGACTATAAGATGGGTGGAGAGAAAGTGAACATTAATTACTATAGGAATGAGAATTGGGTAGATAATACGTTCAGCAAACGTGGTAAATGGGTATTATCATTGTTGGCTGTGATATTCTCTGTAGGTATTATCGCTGGTGGTTGTGGTGTTTTGCAAAATTTTGGTGTAGGTACTGATACCGCTACTCCTGAAGCTGTCGCTCCGGTTGCTCCGGAAGTTCCAGTTGCAGATGTTGCACCAGAGGTTAAGGCAGAGGAAGAAACAGCTAAGTCTGAAGCTGAACCAGCTGCTAATCAAGCAAGTAGCATGGTGTCATATGAAGTTACATCAATTGGTCGTTCAGATCCATTTATGCCATCTGATGAAATTAGAGCTTTTGATGAAGCAAGACGTGCAGCTTACGCTGAGGCTGAAGCTCACAACTCTAGAATTGCTGAAATTGAAAAGTTGAGAGATGTTGTTGTTCGTGAACCTGATGATATCAGTCCTTACAGCTTTAATTTACCAACACCTCCAACATCATTGGCGTCAGCTGATTCTCAAGCGGCTAAAATTACAAGAACTAAAGTTGTTGGTATTATGTATAACAAAGTTAGTCCTTCAGCAATTATTAATGTAGATGAAAAAGATTATTTGGTTCGCATGGGTGATCAAATTATCGGACAAGAATATAAAGTACTTCAAATTAATCCATCTTGGATTACTGTTGGTATGGGTGCGAATATTTATTCGGCAAGTATTGGTGAATTATTCTCAAGAGATGAGCTTGATAGTGCTCAGAATGATGTATATAATTTGAGAACAAGATTCGGTGGTAGAAAAGGTTAATTTATAAAGAGTAATAAGCAGGAGCAATTATGAAAAATAAGATTAGAGAAAAAATTGTTGCAAGTGTTATGTTATCAGCTTTCGTGATAACAAATTCCGTAACAGCCTCATTTGCAGTAGATGAGTTTTATGGTTATGTTGATGGCAGACCGGCTATCAGAAATACAGAATATGCATCAGTAAGTTTACGTTCTGATGTAAAAATCCCTAATGCAGATTCTGTTGTGAATTTGAGTTTGAGAGATGCAGATATTAAACAAGTTTTAAGAATGTTTGCTGATCAAGCTGGTATGAACATTATCTTCACTCCAGAAGTTGAAGGTACTGTAACAATGGACTTAGTGGATATTCCTCTAGGTGAAGCTCTAAGTTTAGTAGTAAAAACAAATAAATTGTTCTATGATATTCAAGCAAATACTTTGGTTGTGTCAACTGCAGACGCATCATTGTCTGTTGCTGAACGTAACAATTCTATTACTATTATTCCTGTTAAATATGTAAATGCTACTGCAATTTCTTCATTCTTAAATAAGAGTGTATTCTCTGCTAAAGGTGCTGGTGCAGTTAACCCTGGTATGTCAAAAGGTTTCATTGTTGCAACAAACCCTGCTACTAACGAATTAATCGTTACTGGTACAGCTAATGATATTGCTCTTGTAAGAAGAATGGTTGAACAATTTGATAAAAAACCTACAGTTACAACTTTCAAAGTTAACCATACTACACCTGCAGAAATGTCAGCTTCTATTTGTAGCTCATTATTCCCAACTATGGCTGTAGTTGATGCAACATCAGGTCAAGCAGCAGATGTTCCAACTGGTTTTGCTTCAGATGATGACAGTAGCAGTGATTCATCTGGTGGTGGCGGTTCTATTGCTGTAGGTGGTGGTAAAGTTGCTTGTGCTTTGTCTTGGCAGCAATCAACTGAAGAATCTACTAACAGCGAAGAAACATTTAGATTAGATAGTTTACCTTTGATGAACTTATCTGTATCTTACTTCCCAACATTGGGTACAATCCAAGTTATTGGTGGTTCTGAAACTCAATTAGAAATGATTAGAGATTATATTGCTATGAACGATAAGAAAACTCCTCAAGCTTACTTAGAAGTTCAAATCATTTCTTTATCAGAATCAGGTAGCAAAACTTTTGATAACACTTGGACATATTACAGTAAGAACTTCTCATTCAACGCAGGTGGTGGTTCAGGCTTTGCGTCTAATAAACACCATCCATTGTTCTTCTCTGGTAAAAAATACTATACATACGATTATGAATCATTCGATACAGATACAGGTGAATATGAGAAAAATGGTGTAGTTGAAAGATGGGGTCAAGGTTCTCAATTGACTTATGCAGTTAACTACTTAATCGAAAACAAAAAAGGCAGAGTATTGGCTAATCCAAAAGTTCTACTTACAAGTGGTCAAACTTCAACTATTGACTTAACTTCAGACTATGTATCTAAAGTAACAACTCAATACTTGGATTCTGGTTCATCTTCTGGTTCTGCTCAAGTTCAAAGAGAATATGAAATCTCAGATGATAACGGTATCAAGGTTACAATCACTCCATTTATCAGTCCAGATGGTTATGTAACTTTAGATGTTACTCCTCAATACAAAACAATCGCATCTCAAGTTTATACAACTGGTGAAACTGGTGAACAAGAGTTGGCAGCAACATTACTACAAAGAAGAGACCTTGATTTAAAAGGTGTTCGTATTAAAGATGGTGAAACTTTAGTTATCGGTGGTATGATTCAAGAAACAGAAACAAAAACTGTATCTAAAATCCCATTCTTAGGCGATATTCCTGTAATCGGTATGTTCTTCAGAAGTACTGGTACTGCTAAAGAAAAATCAGAAATGGTTATTATGTTAACACCTCAAATTGTTGTTGATACAGAAGATGCTGTAGCTGATGATAATATGTTATAAGAATAACTATTAAACACGAATAAAATAAAAGTATATACGACGAAAAGAAAAGAATAAGTAAAAAAGTAAATGAACGCACTAATTTTAAGATTAAAAAACAGCATAGACCAAAGCATACTTGAAAGTATCGATAAGAATCTAATGGGACAGTATCACTTTGTTCCGATTAGTGTAAAAGATAATTTTCTTTTCGTTGCTGTATCAAAAAATTCAAATAAAGATGAAATTAGTAATGTTTTGAAAAAGACTTTCCAACAGTCTATTAAGTTCATGCTTGTTGGTGATGATGACTTAAAAGAATTATTGGGTTGTTTTGTTTCAACTGATAGCATTGCGGAAGTTCCAACTGGTGGAAGTGCTCCTGAAGCTGCTCCTGCTGGTGGTGCTGTTGCTCCAAGTGGTGGAGGTTCAGGTAGCAAACTTGGTGAAATGCTTATTGCTCAAGGTATTGTTTCTGAAGTTGATTTGATGAAGGCTTTAGCTGCATCAAAACGTAAGAGCACACCAATTGGTTCAACTTTATTTGAAATGGGTTTAGTTTCTCTTGATCAATTGAAATCTGTGTTGCATGACCAAACTGGTTATGACATGGTTACTGCTGACCAGTTAGTTGATCAAAAGAAATTCGTAAATATCCTTCCTGAAGATTTCATTAGAGCTAATTCTGTTATTCCGATTTCTTCAGATGGAAAAACTCTTGTTTTAGGGGTTGTAAAACCTATCAAGATGGATGTAATGAAAGAAATCATCTATCTTACTGGTCAAAACCCTAAACAATTATTGATGACTCACTATGAGTTCCAAAACTCAATGAATACGTTCTTCTCTGCTCAGAAAAAGCAAACAGATGAAATTCTTGAGCAAATTAAAGCTGAGTCATCAGATTCTGAAGAAGAAGCAACATTATGGGAACAAGTTGATGCTGAATTACAAGATTCAACTGGTTCAGTTGCTAAATTCGTAAACCAAATTATTACAAACGGTATTGATAATAGAGTTTCCGATATTCACATCGAACCTCGTTTATCAGGTTATATTGTAAGATACAGAAAAGATGGTATGTTACAAAAAGTTCTTGATGTTCCTGCAAAGGTTGAAACATCTGTTATTGCTCGTTTCAAGGTAATGGCGAGAATGAACATTGCAGAAAACAGAAGACCTCAGGATGGTACGTTCTCAATTTCATATAGAGATTGTTCGTACGACTTCCGTATTAACACACTTCCTGTATCAGGTAAAGAGAAGGTCTGTATCCGTATCTTGGCACCTGCGGTATCTCTTGCATCTAATGACAAGGATATCAAGCTCGTTGGTGCAACTGATGCTGAACTTCAAAAAGTTAAACAAATGGTATCTTGTCCAAACGGTATCATTTTAACATCAGGTCCTACAGGTTCTGGTAAAACAACTACATTGTACTCTGTTCTTAAGAGTTTGAACGATGAAACTGTAAACATTACTACAATTGAGGATCCGATAGAAATTAAGTTGGAAGGTATTAACCAATCGCAAATTAACGCGAAAGCTGGTATTACATTTGCATCATGTATGCGTGCTATCTTACGTCAAGACCCTGACATCATCCTTGTCGGTGAGATTCGTGACTACGAAACTCTTGAAATTGCGATTTCAGCAGCGTTAACAGGTCACTTAGTATTAAGTACTGTCCACACCAACTCAGCTGCTGCAACAGTTACACGTATGATTGAAATGGGTGCGAAAGATTACTTGGTATCTTCAACATTATCAGGTGTAATCGCTCAACGTCTTGTAAGAAGACTTTGTGATGATTGTAAAGAAGAATACTATCCAACAAAAGAAGAAGCAATGATGGTTACTCGTGATCCTGAAGAAATTGAACATTTGATGAAGACACCTATTTATAGAGCAAAAGGATGTAACAAATGTGGTTTCCAAGGTTATAAAGGCCGTTTGGGTGTATATGAAATCATGTTGATATCAAAAGAAATTAAAAAACTTATTGCTCAAGGTGCTCACGATTTGGAAATTGAAGAATGTGCAGTTAAAGATGGTATGAGAACTCTTCAAAATTGTTGTCATGGACATATTTTACAAGGTTGGACAACGGTTGACGAATTTGTCAGAGTATTGGGTATGGCAGGCGAATAGGTGAATCATGACAATTTATAATTATACAGCGATTAAGGATGGAACTAACGAGGTAGTTAAGGGTAAAGTTGAAGCAGATGATCTGCGAGAAGCCCGTGCTGCCGTTCGTGAGTTAGGTTTTACTCCTACTAATATTGTTGAAGAGCAAGCTGCTGGGAATAAAAAAGAGAAAGACAAAAAACCAACTGGTAAAATGCCGACTCTTGGTTTGGCTGAACAAATTGACTTTACTTCAACATTACAAATTCTTGCTGCTGCAGGGATTCCAATTATCGAATCTTTGTTGTTCATTGAGAATGATGCTGCAAAATTAAAAATCAGACAGTGTGCTACTGAGTTACGTCGTCAAATTATGAACGGTGGTACATTTGCTGGTACAATCGCAAAATATCCAGATCAATTCGGTCAAGTTTATATCGGTCTAGTTAGAGCCGGTGAAGATGCCGGTGAATTGGAAAAAACTTTGGACCGTTTATTAGAATTGTTGAACAAACAAGCTGCAATTAGAAGTAAAGTTGTTGGTACATTGATGTATCCTTGTTTCGTTGTAGTTTTGGCGGTGTTCATTGTAATTGTCATGTTAGTATTTGTATTCCCTGTATTTAAAGAGATGTTTGATTCTATGGGTATGCAATTACCAATGATTACTCGTGTTTTAATGGGTATGGGTTTATGGATGAAGAAAAACTGGTACGCAATTCCTATCGCATTTGCTGCTATTGGTGCATTCATTAACTTCTTATTCCGTTGGAAACCTAGTAAATGGAAAATTGATGAAATTGTTTTAAAAATCCCTGTATTATGTGATTTGATTATGTATTCAAACTTTGCTAACTTCATTGCAGTTATGCAGGTTGCATATGATGCGGGTGTTCCGATTTTGGAATGTTTATATTTGTCAAACTTAACATTAACAAACCATACATTAGAAACAAGGGTTGAAGAAGCTACATTACAAGTTCAACAAGGTAAGCACTTATCAGCTGCCCTACGTTCTACTCGTACAATGCCTAAAATGATTCTGTTTATGATTGCAACTGGTGAACAATCAGGTCGTTTGGGTGATATGTTAGGTCAAGCAACAAGTTATATTGATAAACAATTAGATACGATTATCGATGTTATGACAAAAATGATCGAGCCTATCATGTTGATTGTAATCGGTTCTATCGTATTGGTATTGGCAGCAGCACTTTACTTACCACTGTTCGCATCTTACATGGGTATGTAATTGTTGCAAGAAGAAAGAATTGTAGAGGCAATAAGTTTATGGCTTATTGCCTTTATGTTTGAAGGAGATACTAATGGTAAAAACAGTTGTTATAACAGGTGCAACTTCTGGTATAGGTAAAGAATTAGTTAAATTATTTTCAACGGATTCTAAGGTTTTTGCATCATATAGAAATGAAAATCTTGTTGAGAATATTGATAATGTCGAATATTTTTATATGGACATGACAAATAGAACTTCTATAGAAGATGCGGCAAAGCTTATCAAATCTAAAACTGATAAGATTGATATTCTTATAAATGTTGCAGGTTGTGTTGTTGCAGGGCCTATGGAATTGATTGATGGAGATAGTTTACGAGAACAATTTGAGGTAAATACGTTTTCTCACTTTGAGTTTACACAAAAGTTAATTCCGATTTTAGCAGACTCTAAGGTGATAAATATTAGTTCAATGTCTAGCTTTGGACATTTCCCATTTATTGGTCCTTATGGTGCTTCAAAACGAGCAATGGATATTTTATTTAATGCTTTTGCTATTGAAAATCACAAAAATATTCAAGTGATTTCAATAAAACCTGGAGTTATCTCAACTCCATTATGGCAAAAATCTGTTGCTAAGAATGAAAAAACTTTATCAGATTGTAGTGGCTATGAAAAAGAAATGCAGTTTATGAAATCTAATGCTTTGAAAAATACTGATAAAGGTTTACCTGTTGAAAAGGTTGCAGATTTTATCTATAAAGTCGCAAAGAAGAAAAAAGCAAAGTCTTCCTATACAATAGGAAGAGATGCAAAAGTTGCAGAAATATTATCTCTATTCCCTCAAGATTTGATAAATAATATCGTGAAGCTGGGAATGAGAGTTAGAATTAAGTAATTGTGGTATAATAGGTGTGTTATGAAAGATAATGAATTTGATAAAATATATGATTTAATTGATGCAGGAGAATATGCTCTTGCTAGAGAAGCCATAGATGAAGCTTTAAAAGAAGATGAAACTGACGTTGATGCTCATAAATTGATGGCTTTGTGCGATGTTAATTTAGAAAATTATGAAAGTGCTAGATGCGTATTGGAAAATATTGTAAAAGTTAGACCAGATGATGCTTTGATTTGGTATTATTTAGGATGCTGTTACGATAATTTAGGTGATTTGATTGCTGCAAAACACGCATATTTACATGTTCTTGAGTTAAGACCTGAATATATTGATGCTTTCAGAAGTTTGGCGATTGTTTATATTAAGGCTGAGAAATTTGATGATGCAATTGAAACAGCTAAAAAAGCTATAGAAATTTCTGGAGATGATTATTCTCTATACTATGTTTTGGGTACGGCTTGTATGGCCTCAAAAAGATTTGAAGATAGTGTAACTTATATTGAGAAAGCAATAGCACTTAATCCTCAAAACTTGCAGCTATACAATAATTTAGGGACATCTTATTTAACTATTGGCAATTTGGATATGGCTTATCAAACTTATGAAAAAGCTTTACAAATTGATGAAACTGATGCTTTGACTTATTTCAACATTGCATCGATTTTACAAATCCAAGAAAAGCATGCTCAAGCTTGTGAATATTTTGCGAAAGCTCACCAATATGATCCAGAAGAAGACAGTTATCTAGTTGCATGGGCTGTATCTGAGGTTAAGGCTGGTATGTATAGAGAAGCAATTGAGCATTATAAGTTCTTAGCATCAGCTTATCCTCAAAAATCTACATATAAATTCAATTTGGCTTGTTGTTATCAGGTTGTTGGAGAATATGAAATTGCGATTTCTCTATTAAAGCAACTTGTTATGATGAATCCAAAAGCTGCGAATTTCTTGAAAAAGCTTGCAAGTATTTATATTGCCACAGGTCAACTTGCTAATGCAAAAGAAATATATGAAAGAATAATTAAGCAAGGTACTGTCGCATATCAAACTTATTATGAGTTAGCAATGTTATGTATAAAAACAGGGGATTCTGATAGAGCAGAACAAATTTTGAAGAAAGTTTGTGGCCTAAATCCTGAGTTTGCTTTGGCTCATAAAGATTTAGGTGTGATTTATTTGAATAAACGTTTGTTTGATTATGCGAAAGATGAATTTGAAACCGCATACAAACTTGATCCAAATAATTGTTCAATCGTGGTTGAATATGCAAATTATTTACATTCAACATCTCAATTTGAAAAGGCTGATGAGTTTTATCAAAAAGCGTTGGAATTAGATCCAGAAAATATTAATGCTCTTGCTTTTTCAGCTTTGAATAAGACTCATTTAAAACAAATAGATATTGCAAAAGAACAAGTTTTAAAAGTTCTTAAAAAATGTGAAAATTCTGCTTTCTTACTTTATGTAGCTGGAAGAATTCATCATTTGGCAGGTGATTATGAAGATGCAAAAATGTATCTAATTAAGGCTTATGAGCTTGAACAATTACCTGATGTTCAGAATTTATTAGGTTTGTGTTATCTAGAACTTGGTAATTATGAACAGGCAAAATCAATCTTTGTAAATATGTATGAAAAACTTCCACTGAATGTGAATGTTTTATTAAGTGTTGCAAAGTGTTGTGAAAAATTAGAGCAAAATGATGAAGCCATTTCATATGCCGAAAAATTAATAGAACATTTTGAAGAATGTGAAGAGGCTCACGAGTTAATTCGTCGATTATCTTAATAATCTTCACATATTATCGATACGGATAAAAAGCACTTGTGGTGACTGTTTGGGACTTTCGCAAGTGTTTTTTAATTTTAATTAACAAATATATTGTAAATTTTTTTTTGAAAATGAAAAATGGGGAAAACGAATACAGATAACGGTTTTGTTTTTTGCTACACATATAATTGTAAAAACTTTGGCATGCCCAAGAAAAAATATTGGTCAAAATAGATAATTTATTCTATTATTGAATATACAAATTGGGAATGAGATTTAGGATAGTTTTCCCCCTATTATAATAATCAATCTTTTGAACGATTATGCTCGTTTGAAAAATACGTTATCATTATAATAGGTAGCTTAAGTATATTTTGGAGGTTAGTGAAGTGTTAGATCACGGGTATATACAAATCTACACAGGAGATGGCAAAGGTAAAACAACAGCAGCACTAGGGTTAGCAATGAGAGCTCTGGGCCATGACTGGAAAGTTTTGATTATCCAATTCACTAAAGGTGATGGTGCAACAACTTATGGTGAAATTGCATCTTCATCAAAATTCTCTGAAAATTTGGAAGTAGTACAATTTGGTATGGATAGAGTTTGCTATTCACACAATGTATGTTTAGACGATTATAAAGAGGCAAAGAGAGGCTGGGAATTTGCTAAAGAAGCTATCAATTCTGGCAAATACCAACTAATTATCATGGACGAAATCAATATTTGTACTTCTATGAATATGATTAAAGTTAGTGATATTAAAGATACATTATTGCATAAACCTGACAATCTTGAGATTGTATTAACAGGTCGTTATGCTCACCCTGAACTAGTTGCAATGGCACACCTTGTAACTGAAATGAAGCCTGTTAAACACTACTTTGATATGGGTGTTATGGCTCGTCAAGGTATTGAATACTAGATTAGATTATATGTTTAGGTTAATGTGAATCCTTTTTTGTTTCAGAAATGAAATGAGCGGGCAGCTTGCTGTCCGTTTTTTTTTGTCACAAAGGAATAATAAAGTCGTTTAATGGTGAGATAGCGTATCAAGTAGGCTATAATATTAATGTGGGCTGTTTCCTATTACAGAGGTTACTACAAATATTTGTTAATTGTAACTAATTGTAAATTTGTATCTAATGTGGCTGTAACTCAATTATAGTGACTATATATGGTACAAACCCTATTTAAACACTTTAAATATTAATAAAATAGTATTATAATATATCTAAGAGGATATATAGTATTTAGTTTTGTAAAAATGAGTATAAAAAACTAAAGTTTCCCCACGTGCTGGCCGTACACACCAATGTGTGTGTTAAAACATGAGGTGTTGGATATGAGAAATAGTTTCAAGT
>JAFXHF010000003.1 GCA_017536545.1 bacterium | reverse complement strand
AACTTCATCTTTTGATAAAATTTCAACAAATTCAACATTGGTTTTTTCAGGGAATAGTTTATCATTTTCGATTATTGAACCGTATTTATAAGCAAGCTCTTTGCTGTCTTTTTCTACAAAAATAACACAATGAGGGTTTCCCATGCTTACCGTATTTAATAAAAAATCTTTATTATTAAGGGTATAAGGGATGTTTAAGTTTGTTTTGGTTTTACAAGGAATTTTATTTGGCTCTAAAATCGGTATTCCCATATTTACACAAACTTCGTTTTCAGAAATTATTTTTGGAACTATAATTCCTGCTTTTGTTTCAACGGAAAATTCTTTTTTATCAATTATTTTATTGTCGTAAACATATCGACTAAAACACCTCATACCATTTCCGCACATTTGGGCAACAGAACCGTCAGAATTATAGAATATCCACGAAATATCTGCTTTATCAGTATCCGGATTAACTATAATAAGTCCGTCTGCACCGATAGAAAAGTTTCTGTTGCATAGTTTTTGTGCTAATTTGTCAGGTGATAATTTTGTTTTTTGAAATTCTGAATAATCAAGTATAACAAAGTCGTTACCAAGGCCGTTCATTTTGGTAAATTTTATTTTTGGCATAATAAAAACTCCTTTATTTTTTTAGAAATTTTTTTCTTGCTTATTCCCTTATAATTAATATGCGAAGATGTAATCGGTTGTTTATAGTCATATTTATTAATTGAGTGTGAATCAACTATTACAGATGGCGGTAAAATAGACCATTTATAAAGGGCATTAGACATTTTTCCGTAAAATTTATCAAGCCACTCAATTTTTAATTCTTTTGGTATTTTTTTGTGTTTCTCATATAAAAATTCAGAATTCAGCATGTCGTAATAATGTTCTTTTTTGTTTTCTATTCGCCATATTATCTCATCTAAAAATTCGTAAGGCATTAGGGCATCTTCTGCAATTAATGTTTTTCCTGTTTTTGGATTAATTGCAAGTTCTGCTGTGGGTTTTTTATGAATGATATTTAGAGGAATTGCATTTTTTTGAGGTCTGTTTTTGTTTAACCATTTTGCAAGTGAAAAAAGTTTCGTTTTTGTAACATCTGCAATAGGTGCAAATCCGCCTGACATATCACCGTTTATTGTTGCATATCCCATATATAATTCAGATTTATCAGATGTTGCAATAGGCAAAGTTTTGGAAAATTCATTACTTATTCCCCATAAAAATATTGCTCTTGACCTTGCCTGAATGTTATCCGCAGTAGATGAAATTTTATATCTGTTATCCCATTTGCTTTCAACTTTTTTAAATATACCTTTTAAGGAATTATCAATGCAATCAACCACATCTTTTACGGGCGTTTCAAGAAAATTTATTCCTAAGTTTTTTGCCAAATCTATTGCATCATTTTTACTTTCTAAAGATGTTATTTCAGATGGCATACTTATACCAAAAACATTATCCTTGCCAAGAGCATCGGCTAATATGACAGCACACACACTTGAATCAAGGCCGCCCGATAAACCAATAACCGCCTTTTTAAAACCTGTTTTTTTAAAATAATCTTTTATTCCCTGAACTATTGTTTTATAGGTTCTTTCTAAATCAGGTTCATATTCAAGAGTATATTCTTTTACTTCTGCTAAGGTTTTTTCAGGACCATTAGTTAAAGGATAAATCTCTCCAATATTTTTAATTGGATTAACTATCAAAAACTGTTCTTCAAATGATTTTGCTCTTGCAAGCAATTTCCCCTCTTTATTAAAAACTCTGCTTGAACCGTCAAAAGAACTGTTGTCTATTGCTCCAACTTGATTAACATATACAAAAGGAGTCTTATATTTTTTAGAAATGAATGAAAGCATATTGTGTTTTAATTGTTCTTTTTTGGCACGTGTAGGGGAAGCTGAACAATTTATAAAAACATCGGGATTTTCTTTTGATAGCTCTTCAACAGGATCTTTTGAATAAAGAACATTGCTGTTAAAAAATTCTTTATTGTTCCAGCAGTCCTCACAAATTGAAATTCCATATTTAATACCGTTTATTATAATTGTTTTAGGGTGGTTTTCAATTTTACTTTCATCAAAATTGCATAATGTATTTGCACTTTGACACCCTACAACAGGTGACGGTTCAAAATATCTGTAATCGTTAAACTCACAATATGTCGGCAAGAGTGACTTTCTTACAATGCTTTTTATTGCTCCATTTTGAATAACAGCAAGTGAATTATAATATT
Organism: bacterium; assembly: GCA_017536545.1. GTDB lineage: Bacteria > Cyanobacteriota > Vampirovibrionia > Gastranaerophilales > Gastranaerophilaceae > Zag111. Next base: position 51,081 of record JAFXHF010000003.1, on the reverse strand, counting down.
TTTTGCCAACATTAATATCTTCTCTTGGCTCAACAAAACCGATAATTGCACAGGTTTTTGTTGTGATTTTTGCAATTTCTTTTAGCCATTTTATGTTATCTTCAACAATTATCGGATAGCGGTCTATTGTATCTTCAATAGGGTATCCCATTAGCGTTAATTCAGGAAATACTACTAAATCAAGTCCTATATTTTGAGCAAGATTTATGTATTTAAGAACCTTTTTTGCATTATATTCTATATCTCCTGCAATAGGATTAATTTGAGCAATGCCGATTGATCCTCTTTTATGTGACAATATTTTATCTTTTAGTTCGTTTGTAAATAATTCTGTCATAAGAAAATTATATGTAATAATTATTTGATTTTAAGAAATTGGTTCTTTTATTAAAATATTAACAACTGTAAATACTGTAATTTATTGGAAAATTTTGTAGAAGTTAAGGTTATTTTTAACTAAAATTTTCAAAAATTTCTAAAATTTTAATTAAAATATCAGAAATTTGATGAAAAATTGCCAAAAATTATCTAAAAATAAAAAACTTTAGAAAACTTAATAAACCCTTAAAATTGACGGCATATAGTACCTGAGAGATAATTGTACTATGTGCAGAATAGGTTCAATCAAGTCAAAACATTATATACATCCATCTCTTGCTTTAAAATTGATGCGTTCTCAGCAAAAAGGACATGATAATTCAGGTTTTGCGTTTATTATGCAGGATTTGGGTGGTATTTTTGAAAATTATAAGGATTTGCCAATTTTATCTATGGCAGTTACAGATGAAGGCATGAAGTACGCTGAAGACTTGCTTCACAAAACTGGTTTTGTTCGTATTTTTCAATACAATCCGGAAGTTTATCCGGATAAATCATTAAGAATAGAAACAATGCCAAACTATGTTTTTGAGGTGTTTCAATATCCGAAAACTTATAAAAATGCAACTCAAGAAGAAAAAGAGGAGTTACTTCTTGATACAAGATTAAAATTAAGAGCATATTTAGAAAAAAATGAAGAAGGTTTTGTATATTCTTTTTATCCTGATGTCATTTCCCTAAAAGAAATAGGAGATCCAAATGATATTGGTACATATTTTAATCTCTGGAGTGAGGAAGTTAATCTAAAAGCAAAGATTATAGCGGCACAATGCAGGCAAAATACAAATTATGACATTGTCAGATACGCGGCACACCCATTTTTCTTGCAGGGTTATACCACTTTAACAAATGGTGAAAATACTTTTTATGAAAAAAATAAACTTATGCAGGAAAAACTTCATAAAGGTTACATTGGTTTTGAAAGTGATTCACAATGCTTTTTATACACACTTCATTATATTCATAAAATTTTAAAGTGGCCACTAAAATATTATAAGCACGTTTTAACACCGCTTCCGTTTGATGAAATGGAAAAACGTGACAACAAAAATGTACTGGAAAGAATCAAATCATCTTTGCAAAATTTAGAAATCAACGGACCTAATACAACTATTGGAGTTTTACCTGACGGAACAATGTTTAATGTAATAGATTCAAAAAAATTAAGACCTACCGTTATCTGCAAAGACAAAGATATTGTCATTATGACAAGCGAAGTAACAGGGGCTAATGAAATATTACCCGATAGAGATATTGCTAAAGACATTTACACAAACGAAAGAGAACTTGTCGTTGTGGATAATGATTTAAATATTCAAAGGATTGCTCAATGACAGAAGAAATTAATATAAACAGTATTTCAAAAGATGACTTGCCATGGATTATTGAATACGATAGTGATAGATGTATGCTCTGCGGACATTGTGTTGCGGCCTGTTCTTTTGGCGCAATTAAAGTTGATGTTCAAAAAAGAAAAAAGGTTAGAGCAATTTCCAACGAAGAAGGCTTTCAAATCGACGAGGACCAAAAAGCAATCCCTGTAATAAAACAAGTAATTGACGCCAATAATTTTTGCAGAGGGTGTGGAATTTGCACAAAAGTTTGCCCAAACGGCGCAATTAAAGTAGTTAGAAATCAAACCGAAATCTTTGGAACAAGATACAGAGCAAAAACTTCAAATAGCGTAAAACGTGGCGGAAGAAGCAATTTGCACACAGAAGGGCGAACATTAGACAAAATTAAAGTCGGAAGAATTTCTCAAATGACTGACCCTTCACTTGATGCACTTCGTCATACATTTGATTTAAGAACTAATTTAGGCAGAGTTGTTAGTGCAGATAATCTTGATTTTGATGTAGTAAACGGAGAATTACAGGAAAAGAAAAGCGAAAAACTACCGGTTAATAAATCTATATACCCAATTATGTTTTCTGATATGTCAATAGGAGCTTTATCTCCAAGAATGTGGGAGGCAATAGCAATAGCTACTGCTTACTTAAATGAAGTTAAAGGAATCCCGATAAGAATGGCAACCGGAGAAGGCGGTATTCCTGACAAACTTTTAAGGTCAAAATATCTGAAGTATATGATACTTCAAATTGCGTCAGGGCATTTTGGGTGGAACAGAATAATAAATTCTATGCCATATATGCAGGAAGATCCGGCTGGAATATTAATAAAAATCGGTCAGGGAGCAAAACCGGGTGATGGCGGACTCTTGATGGCAGAAAAGAATGTAAAACTTATTCAGGAAATCAGAGGTGTACCTAAAGCGGATTTGCTTTCGCCTCCTAACCATCAAGGACTTTATTCGATAGAAGAAAGTGTTCAGAAGATGTTTTTATCTATGAATTGTGCTTTTAAATTTAAAGTTCCTGTTGCAATTAAGGTTGCGGCATCATCAACAAGTGTAAGCGTATATAATAATCTTCTTCGAGACCCCTATAATATCGTTGGCGGATTCTTTATAGACGGTATCGCAGGCGGAACGGGAGCAGCTCACGAGATTTCTTTAAACCATACTGGTCATCCGATTGTTTCAAAACTGAGAGATTGCTACTTGGCAGCAGTTCATCAGGGAAAACAAGGTCAAATCCCTATTTTTGCAGGTGGTGGAATAGGAATGAACGGAAACCTCGCGGCAGATACTTTTAAAATGATATGTTTAGGTGCAAGCGGAGTGTTTATAGGTAAATTGATACTTCAAATTGCAGGGTGTGTAGGAAATGATTTCGGTAAGTGTAACGGTTGCAATACAGGCAAATGCCCAATAGGAATTACAACTCAAAATCCTAAACTTATGCAACGACTTGATGTTGATAGAGTAGCTGAAAATATAGTTAATTACATTTGTGCAACAGATATTGAACTAAAAAAACTTCTTGCACCGGTTGGTAATTCAACCTTGCCAATAGGAAGATCCGATGCTCTAGTTTGTGTTGATAAAAATGTTGCGGAAAGACTTCAAATACAATACTCCTGCTAAACTAATTCTTCTCCCTCTCCCCTTGTGGGAGAGGGTTGGGGTGAGGGGTAAAAGGAAATTAAAATGAAAAAAATAATAAACACAATTGAAAATGACAAAAGAACTTCTACGCAGAATTTAATGCAAGATATTTGGAATGCAATTGACGAGGGTATTACCGATTTTGAGATAAGTGCTTGCGGACAACATAACATCGGAGGTTCAGTTTGGTCTAAAAATGGTGAAAATTTAAACTTTCACGTTACAAACCCAGGTCAGCGAGTTGGTGCAATGGGAGCAAGTGGCACAAATATTTATGTGGAAGGCTCTGCTCCTGCTGATACAGGTTGGTTAAACAGCGGTGCTAAAATTGTTGTAAACGGCGATAGTGGTGATACGACAGGTCATTGTGCAGCATCGGGAAAAATTTATATAGGCGGAAATGTAGGTACAAGGTCGGGTGCTTTAATGAAAAAAGATCCCAAGTTTGTTGCTCCCGAACTTTGGGTATTAGGTTCAACAGGTTCTTTTTCATTTGAATTTATGGGCGGCGGAATTGCCGTTGTTTGTGGTTTAAATTGTGAAAATTTGTCATCAGTTTTGGGTGACAGAGCCTGTGTCGGTATGGTTGGCGGAATTGTTTATGTCAGAGGTAATATAAAAAATCTTTCTGAAGATGTTTATTTACTTGATTTAGATGAAAACGACAGGGAATTTTTAAGAACAGGTTTAAAAACATTTTTGTCAGAAATTCACAAAGAAGAATTCTGCGACAAGCTATGTAGTTTTGACCAAGAATCCGATACATCTGCCCCTGCCATATGGCATAAGATAGTTGCTAAAACTTATGAAGAAAGGCAAAAATGCAATGATATTTCTTTAAAAACATATAGAGTAAACAAATGGTTTGAAGAAATTGGCGGTTCAATATTTTCGGATTTAATTCAGGATGATTTTAAATCGTATGATTTGGTTCAAACTGGTGTTTCAAGATTGCGTAAGCCGAACTGGAAAAATTATGCGTATTCAGCACCTTGTGAATACAATTGCCCCATTAAAATCCCGACACAAAAAAGATTTTCGCTTCTTCGCTCAGGACGTGTTAAAGAAGCACTTGAATTGGTTTTAGATTACAGCCCTTTCCCTGCAAGTGTTTGTGGTCAGGTTTGTCCTAATTTGTGTTTAAACCACTGTTCAAGAGGAAATTTTGATGAACCGCTGGATGTCAAAATGCTCGGTTCTTTGTCAAAAGATATAAAACTGAATCCCGTTGAAATTACGCATAAAGAATGTATTGCAATTATTGGTTCGGGTGTGGCCGGCATTTCCGCCGCTTGGCAATTATTAAGACATGGTTATAAAGTTGAAATGTTTGAAGCGGATGACAAAATCGGAGGAAAATTATCTCAAGTAATACCAACTGAAAGACTGCATAAAGAAATATTGGAAACAGAGCTTGAAAGATTTAAAAGTACAGGTGTAACAATTCATACTTCAACAAAAGTAACGCCCGACCTGTTTAATCAATTGGAAAAAGATTTTGATGCCATTGTACTTGCAATAGGCGGACATAACCCCGTTGTAATACCGTTTGAAGGGTATGAAAGATTAATCAAAGGTCTAAACTTTTTAAAAGACTGTAAAAACGGCAAAAAATATAATTTAGGCAAAAAAGTTGTTGTAATTGGTGCCGGAAATGCTGCAATGGATGTTATAACAGAAGTCTATAAACAAGATGGTATTGAAAGCGTTACGACAATAGATATTCAAGAGCCTTCTGCATTTGATAAAGAAATCAAAGCGGCAGAGAAACTTGGCGCAAAAATAATATACCCCTGTTTTACGCAGAAAATAACCGACAAAGGTGTATTATTAAAAGACGGAAGGTTCTTAGAAGCTGACAGTGTCATTATATCTGTTGGAGATAGACCCATCTTTGATTTTGTACCAAAAGATTATTTAGATGAAAAATCAAGAATTCAAATAAACGAATTTATGCAAACGCCGAACCCTAAAGTTTTCGCTATTGGTGATGCCATAAAACCTGGATTATTTACAAATGCGATAGCAGACGGAAAACATGCAGCTGAAAATATTATTAAATTTCTAAACAATGAAGAATTAACTCCAATTAAGGAAAAAGATTTGATTCCTGCGAAAAGAATTAAATCAGAGTATTACGAATGTTATTCATCAAATTGCGACAATGAGCAAAATCGCTGCATGTCTTGTGGATACTGCAGAGATTGCGGATTATGCAAACAAAGTTGCCCTCAAAACGCAATATCGAGAGTTGAACATGAAGATAACAAATTTGAATACGTTTCAGACCCAAACAAATGTATAGGTTGTGGAATTTGTGCAGGTCTATGCCCTTGCGGTATTTGGGAAATGGAAGAAAATAAATAATTCTATCTTTTTTACTTCTAAACTTTTGCTAAAGATTTAGAAATTAAATCCTGCGCTAATTTTGGCATATCCATTTTATCTGTACAAATTTCTATATAGCATAATTTATCTTTTTGTTCTTGTTCTGCATTAATTAATGCTTCATGCAGTTCTTGTTCTGTTTCAACCTTAATGCTCCATGATTTGCCGTTAAATACATCGGGGAGTTTTGAATAATTCCAAGAAGCAATATTATTGAATAAGTCCATAGGATTTTTGCATAATGCTCTTTCAATTGTATATCCTGAATTATTTATAACGATAATAATAGGTTTAACACCATATCGCATCATAGAGCTTACTTCCTGAGCTGTTAGTTGATGAGATCCGTCCCCTGTTACTAATATAACCCTTTTATTCCTTTCTGCTATGGTTGCACCAAAAGCGGCAGGAGTTGCCCAACCGATAGAACCCCATAAAACTTGATTATATAAATGGGCACCTTTGGGTAATTCCAACGTAGCAAAGCCAAATTCAACAAGACCTGTTTCAGAAAATATTATATCATCTTCTTTTATAAAATCTTGTATCTTTGAATATATAAACTTAGATTCTAACGGTTTATTTTCTCCCGTTTCTTTAATTAAATTTTGAGGCAAAACTTCAGGATATTCATTTTTATATGCGGGCACGATTTTTGAAAGTTTTGATAATACATCTTTCATTAAAACATTATCATATCTTATATATTCAACCGTTGTATAAGTGCCTTCTATATCAATCATTGACGTTGGTTCAAAATTATAATCAAAACCGAAAGTATTTAAGTCGCTATAAATTGCGCCTATAGTTATAACACAATCAGAATTATTAACCGTATTGTATGCAATTTTATTACCGTATTTACCCAAATATGTTCCTAAATAACCTTTATAGTCCCAATTTAATAACCCTTTTCCCATTAATAAATTAACTGCAGGATATTGAGATTTCTTAAGAAAATTTATAAGATTATCATGTGCTTCAAATCTTTCAGCTAAAATATCTGCTATTACAATAGGTTTTTTTGCTTTTGATAGCATTTTTATAATATGCTCAATGACTCTATCCAGCATATCGGGATTACTTGTCATTTTTTGAATACATGGGATATCATTTATTTTTACAGAGCAAATATCCTCAGGAATTGCTATATATACAGGTTTCTTTTCATTAATGAATATTGATAGAACTCTATCTATTTCTGTTTTAGCATTTTTTTCATTTAGATAAGCAGTTGTTTGAACAACATTTGAATAGGTATTTTTAAATGCGTAATAATCGGGATTTGCAAAGTTATGATGCAGCAGAGTTTTTTGAGAAATATTTTTTGTTGAGGGAGTTCCAACTATTTTGATAACAGGAATATATTCGGCAAAACTTCCCGCAATAGCATTAATTGCCGATAATTCACCGACCCCAAAAGTTGTAACTAATGCTCCATATCCTTTAACTCTTGCGTAACCATCGGCAACGTAGCCTGCGTTAAGTTCATTAGTGCAACCTATCCAATTTGTATTTTTATTTCTTTCAATTCCTTCAATAATATTAAAATTAAAATCTCCGGGCAAACCAAATATATCTGTTATTCCCAATTCTTCTAGTCTTTTAATTAAATAATCAACAACCGTTATTTCTGACATAATTTATTTTCTCCATTTTCTTGCATTATTAATAAAGGTGCATTTTCGCACCTTTATTTTGTAACTATTACTTTGCATTCGCCAAGAACGAAGTTCTAAGCTCATTTGGCTCGGGATTATTGCATATTCAAGTACATATCAACTTCAAGCGGTGTTACATAAGTTCTAAATTTATCACATTCTTTTTCTTTGGCTGAAATAAATTCATTGTAAATATGATTACCTAAAGCATCTTTTATAATTTCATCATCGTCTAATAAATCCAATGCTTCAACTAAACTTGCAGGTAGTGAATCAATTTTAGCTCTTTTTCTTTCTTTTCTTGTCATTTGATAAATATTTTCTTCAACTTGTAATGGTGGTTCAATTTTATTTTCAACACCGTCTAAAATTGCACCCAATATGACAGCTAAAGCTAAATAAGGATTACAACTCGGGTCTGGTGAGCGAAGCTCAACACGAGTTGAATTGCCTCGTTTAGCAGGAACTCTGATTAGAGCAGACCTATTTGCCAAACTCCATGCTAAATACACAGGAGCTTCATATCCGGGAACTAGTCTTTTGTAACTGTTTATAATTGGATTTGTTATAGCCGTAAAAGATTTAACGTGTTTTAGTAATCCTCCTATTGAATACAATGCCTCTTTTGATAATTGATAAGTTTTTTCAGAATCAAAGAATAAATTTTTACCGTCTTTAAATAGGGAAATGTTGCAATGCATGCCTGAACCGTTTATACCAAATATCGGTTTTGGCATAAACGAAGCAACTGCGCCATTTTGTTCAGCAATTGCAGTTACTGCGTATTTAAAAGTCATAATATTATCGGCAGTAGTTAAAGCGTCTGCATATTTAAAATCAATTTCATGCTGACCTCGTGCTACCTCATGGTGGCTTGCTTCAACTTCAAATCCCATTTCTTTTAAAGTTTTTACCATTATTCTTCTTAGGTTTTCGCCTTTATCGACTGGAGCTGCACTGTAATAACCGGCTTTATCAAAAGTATCCGTTGTTGCAAAACCGTTTTCATCTTGTTTAAAAATAAAAAATTCTGCCTCCGGCCCTACGTTCATTGTGTAGCCTAATTTTTCAGCACGAGCTATCATCTTTTTAAGGTTGCATCTCGGACACCCAACAAATGGAGTACCGTCTGCGTTATGAATATCACAAATAAATCTTGCAACCTTTGTGTCATCATCACTTCTCCAAGGGATAATCGCAAACGTTTTAAGGTCGGGATAAAAATACATATCAGATGTTTCAATACTTCTAAAACCTTTAATAGAAGAGCCATCAAGCATTATTTCATTATTCATTGCACTTTCCAATTGCTCGGATGGAATTGATAAGTTTTTCATTGTTCCGTTTATGTCGCAAAATTCAAGTTTTATAAATTCAATGTTGTTTTCTTCGACTATTTTAATAATTTCATCTTTAGTCAAAGTTTTTTTGTAATCGATAATGCTTCGTGTTGCCATATTTCATTTTCTCCCATTTTCTGTTTATGTTGTAAATTATATATTGAGCCGTTTTCGTATGTCAAAAAACTGTGTATTACACGGAATTGTAAAGTTTTATAAAATTAATAAAAATTTTTGAATAATATAATTTATTTAATTTGTTTTTGATAAATTTTTAGTCTTTTTTATATATTTTGAAAATTTTGACAAATATTTATGAAATTTCTGCAATTTTTATAGCTTCTTTACGTTTCTTAATGTTAATAATTTGTTTGTTACTCCATTCCCAAAATCTCTCTTTCAATTTGTCTAACAATATCCGGAGTTAAGCCTTTCTTTTCCTGTTTTTGTCCAGGCTGCAGAGAATCTGTATATTGTTTTACAAGTGGAATGTTTTTTAGAATATTTATCAAAGAATAAATTTCTGGTGGTGGAGTTTTTTGATTGTTGTCAATATCATTAGAGATTTTATTCATAATTTTTCTAGCAAAATCAAGTAATTCCTTACTGAAATTTTCTTTTTCATATTCAAGCTTAAATCGTTTTTTATCCCAGTTGTATTTCTTTTTCCAATAAAACAAAATTCTTCTGGAAAGCCCAAGTTGCGCGCCAATTTCAGCCAAAGATTTTTTCTCATAAATATACATATTTTCAGCTTGTGGCAGTTGGTTGTATTTAGTCATATTATTTTCCTTATTTGCATTTTGAGTTCTTTACACCATAATACGGATTTGTCTTTAAATACCCTTCTTGGAAGGCTGATTTAAGAATACTTCCAAGCAATGTCACCGCATTACTTGCTGTTTTGGGCCGATATCGTTCTTTCATTCTTTGCATAAAATCAACAATCATTGCATAAGTAATTTCATCTAGATATTTTTCGCCAAAATTTGGCAATAGATTATATTTTAGCAACGATTTATAACCTTTCAATGTATTTTTGCTTAAACTCCGATTAGTAATATAATATTCTGCCATATCTTTAAACAAGATTTTTTCATTTTTTAACTCAGGTTTTTCAAATAAACTAAAAGTTTTCTCAATTTTTTCAACATATTTATACAAACCTTGTTCAAAGGCAATTTTACCCTCGTTCAAAAGGTGTTCAAGCTCTGTTTTACAATCACATTCCGCAATCATTTCTATTTCATCAAGGGTAAATTCCTTTAAATGTTTTGCTAATTTTTCGATATTCATATAATCTGCTCCATAATTTCTTTTGTAATTTCTGGAAAATTATTATCTTTCGCAAATGTTTCCATCTGATTTATAAGCTGAACAATTTGCCGAAACCTGTTATATTTTGAATGGATATATTCAATTGCATCAGGAGTGAACGGTATTTCAGATAGTTGGATTATAATTTGTGATAAATCATTTACCCCAAAAGTATCGAACTTTAACACTTCTGAAAATCTGTCATATAAATGCGTATAACGTTCAAGCTTTCTATGTACCAAACTCATTCCAATAAAAATTATTGGACAACCTGTTTCATCGTGAATATCCCTTAATGTTTCAATTGATTTGTAGTTATTCATAAGGTAATCAATTTCGTCAATAAAAATTATTTGTGGGCTTTGTTTTAACTTTTTAACTACAAGATTGAAATTATCAGAACTTAAAAATCTAGGGATTTCGTCAAGTTCTTTGACCATTTCTTCCAAAAGCCATCTGCCAGTCATAAGGTTTGATGCTCTTAAATAAATTCCATCATATTTACACGCAAGCCATAATGCTGTTTGTGATTTTCCAAGTCCTGGCTCGCCATAAACAAGTCCCATCTTGGGTATGTTTTTAGGTTTATTAATCAGATTTTCAACAAGTCCGATGAAATTCTTTACATTAGTAGTTTTTACAAAAATCTTATTCATATAAAAGCTTATACTCCTTTGTATTTCTAAATTCTGCTATCCAAGAATTATTTGGATCATTTGCAACCAAATATTCATATTTATCAGCATTATTTTTGAACAGTGTTTGAACACCATTTAAACGGGTATTAAATATAGGTTGGAGGGGTAAATGAGAATCAGATTGCTTTACTTGTGTTTCTAGCAATTTTATATCTTCCGTTTCAAGATATTTTTTAACCGATTCAATAGTTTTCTTCTTTAACTTTCGTTGACGCACAATTTTTTGCTTGTAATCCTCATAATCTTTAACGTCACCTAATAATTTTGCCATCGGATGAGTTTCGGTTACACGTTCTGCTGTGCACAAATATTCGCCTTTGTGGGTAAATACTTTTATTTTTGTTAAATCAAATAAATTGTATTTTATTAGAACTCTGCTCTTAAAGCCATACAATCTTTCATCAAAATAGTCACAATTTAAGAACCTAATTCCGTTTCGCTGAATTGTTTTAACTTCTGTAGCAAGCATCAAATCATCAAGCATATTAATATCAATGTTTTGCTTTTTGCGACACTCTAAAACTTCAGCAATTGTTTTATCCGAAGCATTCGGACAAGGCTGAGAATTCTTAAAACTTAGCCACATATCAATCATTTTTACTGTTTCATCTATTGTTGGGATAAAATCTTGATGTAGATTTTTGTGAAATTTTTCATTCCTTAAACGATAGGCAGGCTTGTTAGCAATTGATGAACCAACATAACTTGTCAATAACTTTTCATAACCTTCTTGAAATTCTTTGAAAAATCTTTCAATAACTTTTGCTCTTGCATTATATGGACGAGCAAAAACAGTTTCTATTCCGAGTTTTGAATACAACCCCTGAAACCCTAATTCCGTGAAACCTTTATCATCAGTAAAATATTTTGCCCTAAATGCTCTGCCATTATCTTGATAAACAACTTTTGGAATCATATCGAGATTTATTATTGCGTTCCTGAGTGCCGAAGCTATACATTGCGTATTTTCTTCAAGCATAATTTCATAGCCAACAAGCGCAGTCGATTTCCAATCCAAGAATCCAACCAATGTTGCTCTACAAGGTTTTCCTGTAAATGGATTTATTACTTGAAACGCTAATTTATGACCATCGGCCACAAAAATGTCTCCGACTTCAAGCAAACTTGCATCACGTTTTATATATGGTTCAACTTTGTCTGATAAAGCTTTTTCTCCATCACGAGCTAAAATCCATTTATCATAATTATTATCCTTAAACCATTTTGCATAACGACGAAATGTAATATCAGCAGGGATAAAACTTTGCCCTTGTTCATGCAATTTGTATTTTGTAAGTGCAATTGCTTTTCCAATTGATAATCTATTTGGATGCAAAAGTAAACTCATAAAGATTTTTATTTCTTCATCATTCAGAACTGTACGATATTCTCGTACAGTTGCATACTTGTATTGAGGTAAAAGTTTTGTATAATCTTCTGTGCCGTTGAGCATTGAGTACCAACGATGTAAACTTCCACGAGAGATTTTACCTAAAATCTCAAATAAGTGGGAGTTTGAAGTATTATGCAATTTGACAAAATCGTAGTCAGCTTGGAGTTTGTTTTGAGATTTTTTCCTAAACTCAAGCCATTTGTGAATTACATCTAATCTTGCTAATGCTATTTGTTTTGATTTTTCTGGTATAAATTCTGCCATGTGTATGTTTCCTTTGCATACACATTAATTGCTCTGTTTCGCAGAAACATCAAGTCCTGAATCTCAATCTCAGAGACATTTAGACACATATCAAACTGGAAGACAAATTATTTTTGCACTTTGTTGCACAAAGTTGCACGGGGCTTAATGCTAAACACCAAGTGGGATAGATGCTGAAATAAATTCAGCATGACAAAAAAGAGTGCAAAATAGTGCAAGAAAAGGGATGAAAGTGCAAAAATTGTCCCTCAAATATCAACACTATATATTAGCCTCATTTGCCCTAAACTCGGCACTTTCTCTACAAAACTCCCATCACAAAAGTCCTGTTAGATTATAGTGTGGGTTCTCTTCCCACAACACCTATTATAAATTTTATAAAAATGGAGACGGTGGGAGTCGAACCCACGTCCAAAATGGATCAAAATAAATATCTACGAGTGTAGTTTCTTATTCTCTCGATTAACTCAGGAAAAAAACTAAACCCGACAAGTTAATCCTAGGTTTTATTTTAGGGAAACTCTAAACCCCACAAAGTTATCTTGATACGTCTACTTTGCATCAACGTACTGCGTCTTGCATAAGGGCCTTATAAAACCGGCAAGCTGGGCTCTATAAGGAGCTACACCGACTATGCTGCTTGAGCGTATGCTCTAGAGAAGTCTGCTTCAATAACGTTAGCATTTAATTTGTTTTGCTCGTTGATAACCGAGAACAGCGCTCGGACTCGCAACCTATTTTCACCAAACATCCTGTCAAATCCAAAACGTCCCCATGAATGTTTTTCGGTGTTGTTAATGTACTGTATCTAGTATTATAAACACGTATAATCTATTTTTCAACCCTTTTAGTAATATCTTGAAAAATATCATGTTACAAAATCTTAACAAAAATTTTGGAATAATTAAAGATTTCTCGTCTTATTGCCGATAATACACCCATAGGAAACAAAATGAAAGGAAACTACCATGGGTATGGCAGCATCTCAAGCGAGATTTTTAAGCTTGACAGCAAGAAAGACAAACGTAGAATTCGAAGGACAACAGATTAACCAACAAAGAACATCTTTGTCAAACGAATCAGCAAATTATTATAGCCAATTGTGTAATATGGTAGTACCAACACCACCATCATCAGAAGATTACACAAAAACAGTGTATACGTTTGTAGATGGCTCAGAAACAAATACAATTAATTCATTGATAGCACAACAAAATGGTATGTATATTTTGAACTACACCCAATCATACGAAGCAGAAAACGTAGTGTCAAATGGTTCAGTAGTAACAACAAGACAATTAAGTACAGATGGAACATATACATATTACATTGGCTCAACAAAATTAAGAGAGATGACAACACAAGATGTATCATCAATGACAGATGCAGATTTGGAAGCATATAAAGCAACAGATGAATACTTAGCAACATTAGAAAATGCAGAAGTACGAGACATCTTGAATATGGAAAACCAATATTTGGGTATGTTGAGTGATAAATATGGCCAAACAGGTTGGTTTGTAAAATATCAAAAGAACAGCTCAAACAGCTCATATGAACCAGTATTCTACAATAAAGGACAAGTAGAAGAGGCAGATTATAGTGACAAAACAGGCACATCATTATCTGGAATTAAATCATATGTATATGGTCAAACAACAGAAACCAGAGAAGTGAAGAATGCAAAAGCAAGAGTAGAACAAGATACATCAGGCAGATATATAAGCGTGTATGTATATGAAACATTAGCAGATGGCACAATAAAAACAGATGCAAATGGTAATGAAATTGGAACAGAATATCCATTGACAGCAACAAGCCAGTCAGATGATAGAGCATATAACGATGCGATGAACCAATACAACTACAACAAAGCAAAATATGACCAAGAAATCCAAGCAATCAACGCAAAAATCGAGATTATCCACGGTCAAGATAAAGACTTAGAATTACGATTGAAACAGCTAGACACAGAAGAAAATGCTATTTCAACAGAGATTGATGCAGTTAAGAAAGTAATTTCTAAGAACGTAGAAACATCATTCAAGACATTCAACGCCTAGGGGTAAATGAACGCTACCAACGGCAAGAGAAACTTGAATGGGGGTTGTCATTCTGTACTTGATTCAGAATCTCAAACAAAACAAACAAAAACGATAACAAACATATCCGAAACGGATAAAAAATAAATTTCCTTTCCCTTTTTCCTATTGATTTTCCAACGACTGATAACACATCAGTCTTTTTTTTGCGGATTTTGGCAAGAACGGAGCGAAGCGAGTTCGTCCAAGCGAGAGCTGCGATGAGCCGGTCGAGCCGCCAAAATACAAGACAGTCCTCGGCCGCACGGGGCAATATGCTACCAACAGCTGGCAAGATTTGCTAAACCAATGCGTCCAGCGGGCAAAAGTAACCAATAATCCAAGACAGTTTTCGACCAGACGGGGCAATATGTTATAAATGTTTGCTGTGATATTTGAATTGTTATTCTTTATTCTGATTAGCTAGCAAAAATTATTTTTAGGGGTTTTTAAATGGCAAGTGTTTATTAAAAAACTAGGAGAAATATAAATATGTATGTAAATTCAGTGGGGTCTAGTTTTGATTTATTTGTAAGCAGACCAAAACAAAATAATTCGCTGGCATCTGTGCCATATTTAAAAAATACAAACAGTGTTGACACAGTTTCTTTTACAGGAAAGATAAAACCTGTGGTTGTAAATAAATTTAAGGTTCTTATAGGCCAGGATCCTTTCGCTGCGAAGTTAGCAGTAAAAATGCCTGAATCTGATGAAGAAAGAATTGCTTTATTAGAAATTCTAGAACATCGTGTAAAACTTGATAGATTTGTAAGATTAAATGCTGAAAAGTGGGGAATTTCTATCAAATTAGCAGAAGCTGAACGACTGGCTGAAGAAGCACCTAATAGTCCTGAATATCATGAAGTTATGAGATGGCTTAAAAATAAAGGGAATTTAGATTCTGTTGTTGCTACTCTTAATAAGCAAATTGAACAAGAGGCAAAAAGAAATAAGCCTGCCATAGAGTTTTTTGAAGAGCTTTCAAAACTTGAAGATGAATATTTAGCTAAAAAAATTGTTAAGGAACAACAAATTGAAAAATTCTGGTATAGAGTTACAAAAGAAAATATCAATGCTGATGGACGTTTTTCAACAAGTGAATTGATTGAAATTGTAAAATCAGGTAAGGTTCCACCAAAAGCTGGTGAAACTGTTGCTGCGGCTCCAAGAATTGCTTCAAGAAAAGATTTGTTAGCCGTTATAAAATCAGAATACAGACAACTTTTACGTGAGGAAACAAATGTATATGATTTGAATAAAAATCATACAGCATCGGCTAAAGATGCTCAAAAAAGGCTTAAAGAGAAATATGCTTCTCAAATTGCAAGAACAGAAGTTGCTGATTCAAGACTAGAAGATATTTTCAGATATATTGAAAGAGAATTTAACGCTCAAATTGATAATATTATGGATATTGACATTTATCCTATCGGTGAACATTGGAACCAAATGTTAGAAGTTGAGTCTAAATTACGTGGCTTAAGGCGAGAAGTAGCTCAGCTTATTGCTAGAGTTTCAACATCACCTTCAGACTTAGAAGCCAATGCAATTCTAACAAAAAAATTAGCCGAAATAGAATCAATGAAGAAGCTTTGGATTTTAGGAATGAAAAAAAGTGTTCATTACGAAGCTGTAAATCGTGAAATGATGGAAAAAGCAGGAAAACTTAAACCATACGATTATTTAACTGGTGAAAATAAAGTTATTAAATTGCATAAAGAGGCATTAGAAATATGTGAGAAAAATAATGATGAACTTCCAGAAGAAATGTGGGTTAAAATTCTTTCATAATTCTATGTGAAAATATTGTAAAAGAGCCATAAAACGTGGCTCTTTTTTAATGTTAAAAATATTACAACAAGAGAAAATTTTTTAGTCAGATGGCTAATGTTTATGTTAGGATTTTTAATGTAAATATAGATAAAGATATTTACGTTTTTCAGAATTATACAAAATTTATGTTTCAGAATTAAGGAAGTAAAGAGTGAATTATAAACTAATTGACATGAAAGTTTTCGGTGATGAACGTGGAAAACTTATTTCGCTAGAAGGTAATAAAAATATTCCATTTGATATAAAACGAGTTTATTGGATTTTTGATACAGCACCAGACCAAGATAGAGGAATGCACGCACATAAAGATTTGGAACAAATTATTGTTGCGATGGATGGTGCGTGTCAGTTTGTTTTAGATGATGGCAAAACAAGAGAAAAAGTTTGGTTAAATCGTCCTGATGTTGGTTTGTATATTGGTCCAAATATGTGGAGAGAAATGAAACATTTTTCTTATGGTTGCAAACTTATGGTTCTTGCAAGCAAATATTATGATGAAAAAGAATACATAAGAAACTATGACGAATTTTTAAAAGAAGTGAACAATTAAGAGGAAGTCGAAATGATTCATCCATTATCAGATGTTCAAAGCAAAAATATTGGCGAAAATACAAATATTTGGCAGTACTGCGTCGTTTTATCTGGGGCTAAAATTGGTTCTGGGTGTAACATTTGCTCACATTGTTTTATAGAAAATGATGTTGTTGTAGGTGATAATGTGACACTAAAAAATGGTGTTTATCTTTATGATGGTATAACAGTTGAAGATGGTGTATTTATTGGACCAAATGCGACATTTTGTAATGATAAATATCCAAAATCAAAGAACAAAGATTTTAAATTAGAAAAGATTTTGATTAAAAAAGGTGCAAGTATTGGTGCGAATGCAACAATTTTACCTGGGGTAACAATTGGGGAAAATGCTCTTGTAGCAGCTGGTGCCGTTGTAACCAAAGATGTGCCAGAGGGCGCTATTTTTAAAGGATAAGACATGGCAAGAATATTAATTTCATATTATAAAGTCCAAGAATTAGGAATTGGTAAAATTTTAGCTTTTTGGGATGGTCTATTTCAAGAATTAAAAAAACAAGGAAATGATGTTTTTGTTATAAATACTGCATATTTTAATTCTTATAATCAAAATACAGTTCAAGATAAAAAACTAAATTCATATATTTTATCTAAAGTGAAAAAATTTGATCCTGAATTAATTATAACTTTTAATCACAGAATTCCACAGTGTATTTTGGAAAATTTTAAAGATGTACCAACTGTAATTTGGGATGGGGATGAACTTAAATATTTTTGTGATCTAAGTTATATAAAAGAGAATATTGGTAGATACAAATTGTTTTCTATTGTTGAAAATTGGTCATCTGATTATAGAGAATTTGGTTTCGCTAAAAATCAAATTTTTTCAATGCCACCTGCCACTGCTATAGAGAGTGAGCTTATAACTCAAGATAAGAATATTTCATTTTTAGGAGGGATTCATTATGATACAGGAAAAGTTAAATCAATAATCTTATCGCATAAATATGAAAAACAATTATTTGCAATACAACAAGATTTTTTAAATAATCCATCCTATGATTTTCAAAATCTCTTTCAAAAATATTTTCAACAAGAATATGATAAATTAGGGTTGGAATGCATTGATCTTTATTCTTTTTTCAATTATAGGTGGTTAACGTTATCTAATTTGTTGGATTTGGGGTTACATATTAGTGGGATGAGATGGGACGAGGTAATTCAACAAATGCCTCAATTAGCGGTAGCTTTCTCAAAAGAAAATATTTGGTCACTAAAGGAGAATGAAGATTTTTATAATTCTTCAAAGATTTCAATTTCACCTATACATCCGCAAGCTAGAGGTTCAGGTTTTCCGTGGCGAATATATGATGTTATGGCATCAAATGCCTGTTTGGTGAGTGAATATAGTTCAGATTTAATAAAACTTACAAAAAGTTATGTTGATATTCCAATGTTTAAAACTCCTTGGGAGGCTAGAGATATTTGTAAAGAACTTTTGGTTGATGAAAAAACACGAAAAGAAATTGTTGTAGCTTCTCAAAGATATGTTGATGCAAATGCGAGATGGATTCATAGATTTAAGCAGATGCAAGAGATTTTAGGCATTACAATTGTGAGTATTAATGGTCTAGGTAACTATACTAATATCAATCAGTTCGAAGAGTTTCATAATTTAGTACGATTTAATAAAAGCGTGAAGCGAACAATTAAGCTAAAAGATAAGATGAGATTAAAATTATGGAAACATCTTAATAAAAAGTTGAAAAAGAAAAATCTTATATAAGATGAAAGAAGGTTCGAAAAAATGAAAAATTATGGAATAATTTTAGCCGGTGGTACAGGATCAAGAATGGGTGAGGTGAAATTACCTAAACAGTTTTTGGAAATTAACAATACACCTATTATAATTCTAACTATAAAACAACTTTTGAAATCAAATTTATTTGATTTAATTTGTATTGCTATCCATCCTGATTGGGTGAAATATTTAGGGGAATTACTTGTAAATTATTCTATCGATAAATCTAAAATATCAGTTATAGAAGGTGGTTCAGATAGATTGGGTAGTATTGAAAATGCTTTAGATTTCTTTAAGTCTAATCAAGTAAATGATGATGATATTATTGTTATTCATGATGCTGTTAGACCTTTTATTAGCCAAGAGATTTTAAAAAGTGCAGTTGAAGAAACTTCTAAATATGGTGCGACTGTTGCTATTACTCCAGTAAAAGATACTATGATTTATTCTGAAAATGGGGTTGCAACTCAAATGCCAGACAGAAGTAAAATTTTCCATGGTCAAGCTCCTGATAGCTTTAAATTTGGCTTAATTTATAACTCCATAAAATCACTTACTGAAGATGAAAGAAAATACATTACAGGAACTGCACAAATTTGTCAGGCAAAAGGTATTGAAATTCATACTTATCCTGGTGATGAAAAAAATATTAAAATTACAACAATTGTTGATTTATTTTTGGCAAAAGCAATCTATGGAGAATTTATAAAAGAATGAAAGCCTGTGTTTTAGAAAATAAAAGTCAAATTTCATATAAAGAAATCGAAACTCCGCAAGTGAAAGAAAATGAAGTTCTTATAAAAGTAAAGGCTTGTGGGATTTGCAGTAGTGATTTTCATAGGGTGTATGGTGATAGTGCATACTTTTTTCCAATAGTTCTTGGTCATGAATTCTCAGGTGAGATTGTTGAATGTGGTGTAAGTGTTGATACTGGCTTATTAGGTAAAAAAGCCGTTGTATTTCCACTTTTGCCTTGTATGGAATGTGAATTCTGTGAGCAAAAATCTTATGCACAATGTAAGAATTACAAATATTTTGGCTCAAGATGTAATGGTGCTATGGCTGAATATATTTCTGTTCCTACTTGGAATATAAAAATTTTGCCAGATGATATGTTGTGTAAAGTTGGGGCATTATGTGAGC
The DNA here is from genome assembly GCA_017536545.1 of bacterium. GTDB lineage: Bacteria > Cyanobacteriota > Vampirovibrionia > Gastranaerophilales > Gastranaerophilaceae > Zag111. Next base: position 31,246 of record JAFXHF010000003.1, on the reverse strand, counting down.
CTGCGGCAGTTGGAGTTCACGCAGCAAATAAAATTGTTGATTTTAATGATAAAACAGTTTGTGTTGTAGGAACAGGTGTTATTGGAATTATTTGTGGTATTGTTGCCAAAATACGTGGAGCTGAAGTTTCTTTTGTTGTGAGAAATGCTGCTAAAAAAGATTTTCTACAATCATTAGGTTTTGATAATTTTGTAGCTTCAGATACTGATAATAAGTTTGATGTAGTTATTGAATGTGTTGGTTCAAATTCATCGATAAACAGTGCAGTTGAACTTGTCAAATCAAAAGGAGAAATTGTTTTTGTTGGGAACCCTGAAGGAGATATAACATTTAACAAAGCTATTTATTGGAAGATTTTACGTTCAGAATTGACAGTTAAAGGCATTTGGAATTCAAGTTATAAACATGCTGAAATTGATGATTGGGATATGGCTATTGAATTTCTATATGAAAATCAAGAAACTGTTCAAAAACTTATAACAAATGAATTCAAATTGTCAGATGGAATATTAGCTTTTGAGCAAATGAGAAACGGAACAGGCCTTAATATAAAAGGAGTGTTTGTAGATGAATAAAATTTCTGTATCAATAATGTGTGCTGATCCTTACAATTTTTCTAAAGATTTAGAAATCTTAGAAGAATGTAATGTTGATTATTTACATATAGATATTATGGATGGTCATTTTGTTCCAAATTTGGGTTTGGGTTTAGATTATATTAATAAGTTTCGCAAGCATACAAATATTCCATTTGATTATCATTTGATGATTGAAAATCCAGATAAAATTATTCCGAAATTGGACTTGAGAGAAGATGATTTAGTATCAATTCACTTTGAATCATCTTATAGACTAGAAGAGACTTTAGATATTGCAAAGGAAAGAAATATAAAATTGTTTCTTGCAATGAACCCTGGGACACCTGTTAGGATTTTACGTTCTGCTCCTGAGTGGTTAGCAGGAATCAATTTTATGACTGTTAATCCAGGTTTTGCAGGTCAACAGATTTTACCGACATCTTACAAGAAAATGTCTAGATTGAAAAATTATTTGAAAGAATTGGGTTGTCCTGATTTAACTATAGAAGTTGATGGGAATATGGATTTAGAAAATATTGAAGTTTTCAAAAATTTGGGTGCCAATATTTTTGTTTTAGGAACTTCAAGTATTTATAAAAACCATCAGTTAAATAAAGATGAGATTATAAAAATTAAAGGAATGATTTAGAATGCATATAACAGCGGTACAAGATTTTATTGATATTTTAAGAGGAAAAAGAAAATCAAGTCTTTGGTGGTTAGTTTTTCAATATAAACTTAATAAGAAAGTGCAAGAGATTAGAAAATCGGGAAAGAAAGTTAAGGTAGCTTTTCTTCATATGTACATAACTTCTTGTCAGCATATTCCGATTTTTGAAAGAATGTTGGAAGATGAACATTTTGATCCATATTTTATTGTAAATCCTGATGTAATGCGTGATAAACAAAACTTTGATTTTCAATATAATAGAACATTGACTCAACTAAGGGAAAAATATGGTGAAGATAGAGTTTTAGAAGGTTATGATTATGAAACAAATACCTACAAAGACTTTACAGATGAATTTGATATTATGACGACAAGTAATCCTTATGATGAAATGGCTCACAAGTTCTTTCAAATTGATTATTGGGCTAAAAAATACATCCCGATTTTTTATATAAGTTATTTTTATATGGGTAGATGTTGGGTTACTATCAATAATTTAAAAGCTCCAACCTATGATTATATGTGGAGATTTTTTGCAGAGAATAAATTTGTAGTAAAACTTGCAAGAAGATATCAAACTTTAAGGGGTTTGAATATAAAAATTGCAGGTTATCCGAAATTGGATAAAATGGCTCAAATTCAACCTAAAGAAAAGGATTATAAAAGTATAATTATTGCTCCTCACCATTTGATTGGGAATTCTGATACAGATATTGGATGTTTTTTGCAATATGCGGATTTGTTGTTAGAATTGCCTAAAAAATATCCTGATATTCATTTTGTTTTTAGACCTCATCCGATGTTAGAAACAAATTTAAGAAAAGAAGAATATTGGGGCAAAGAAAAGACTTCGGAATATTATAAAAAGATGTCTGAATATGAAAATGTCGTGATGTCTTTAGAGGGGGATTATTTAGAAGCTTTTGTAAATTCTGATGCATTAATTCATGACTGTGGTTCTTATGCAGCTGAGTATTTATACACAGGTAAGCCTTGTGCATATATGCTTAGAGAATCTGTTAATCAAGAAAAAACTCATACAAAGTTCGGAATGAAGTGTATAAACTCTCATTATTTGATTAAAAATGAAGCAGATTTTATAGATTTTATTGAAAATGTTGTGATTAAAGGTATTGATAAGAAAAAAGAGGAACGTAACAAATTCGCTAAAAATGAGGTTATGTTTAATTATCCAAATGCCACAGAGTATATCTTTAATTATTTGAAGAAGAAATTAGTTAAAGAGTAATAGAATGATTTAAACTTTATGAAGAATTAAAAAAAGGAAGGATTTATTTAATGATTAACCCTAAAAATAAACATATACTTACAATTTTCTGCCCAGTTTACAATAAAGAATCATATATTGAACGATGCTTTGAATCTATACTTAAACAAAAAACATCTTTTAAATATAAGATTTTAGTTATTGATGACAAATCAACAGATAAATCTGTTGAAATTATAAGAAAATACATTGAAAAATATCCTGAAGTTTTTGAATTTTATCAAAACGAAAATAATTTAAAAACATTGGCAACTTCAATCAGGGGTTATGAAATAATTGATACAAAATACTATTGTGTGTTAGACCCTGATGATTATTGGCTAGACGAAGATTGTTTGGATTCTGCAATAAAATTTCTAGAAAAGCATAGTCTATATACTAGATATGCTAGTAATTGTTGGCTAGAATACCCAGACGGGCATAGAGAAAAAATGTGTAAATGGAATACAAAAAAGTCCACTTTTAATATGAAAAAAGAATACATTTTTTCACACACATCATGTAGTTTTTTTGTAAATAATTTTAATGATGAAATAATCAAAAAACTTAAAGCACAAGTCGGGACAATAAATGAAAGAGTTTATGAAGGGGATTCATTTAGAAATGTCTTAGCAATGGTTAATGGTTTAACATTTATTTTAGATGAATGTAAAACAGTATACAACTACGATGGGAAGGGTATTTGGTCGCAATTAAGTACCTCGGAACAACTATTATTAAATATTAGATTTTATCTACAAACATATAAATTTTTTAATTGTGAACACGATGCTCTAATAAAAATGTCATATACATATTTTCATAATATATTTATACAAAATAATATATCATTTGAAATCTTAGAAAATTTTTATTCTATTTATTCTGAGTTTTTAGTTACAATAAAAGATAAAAAAGTAGCTTCCAAACTAGGTTATCCTAAAAATATTATTTTTTTCCTTCCTAGTAAGATTCTTGGTGGATATGAGACGTGTTTTTTTAGATGGGCAAAATTTTTATCGGAAAAATTATGTCAAAATGTATATTTCATAGATTACAAAGATGGTATTTGTACTAATGAATTAGCAAAATCTAAAGTTAAATTAATTAAATACAAAGACGGAAAAATTCTCAATTTGCCAGCACATTCAGTCACTATTTTACCAATAACTTGGGCTTATCAATTTAAACTATCATTTTTAAAAAATACAAAATTCTTATTCTGGGTTGCACACCCAAAAGCTTTAACTTGGCTTGCGTGTAGAAGCAAAAAATCTATAAAGTTTTTAGAGAAATTTATAAAAAATGCAGATAAATATAAGGCTATTAAATGTATGGACTTATCATGTAAAAATTCTATTAGAAATGTTGATTTATCTGAAAGATATCTTCCTGTTTTTGTGCCAAGTACAAATTTAAAAGCTTCAAGAAATCTGATCAATGGGCAGGAAATAAATATAGGTTGGTTAGGTAGGCTTGATAAAGATAAGATAAATTCACTTTTGAATATTTTAGAAAATTATAATAACTATGAGACTTCTAAAAAGAAAATTATTCATATAATAGGATCTGGGACAGAAGAAAATTTAGTTAAACCAGAACATTATGAAAATATAGAAATAAAACTGCTGGGTCGAGTAATGAACAAAGAGCTAGATAATTATATGATTAATAATGTCGATATTCTTTTTGGGATGGGTGCTTCATTATTGGAAGCTGCAAAATTAAATATTCCTGCAACACTAGTTAAAATATCTGATATTCAATTTGATGACAATAAATATATATTATTATCAAATCTTAATTCTTATATTTTAGGCTATATACAAGATGATGATGTTGCAACATGTAAGAAAAATACAATTGATGAAATTTTAGATGATATTTATATAAATTGCAAAAAAGAAGAATTAGGAGATTTTTGCTATAAATATTATCAAAAATATCATTCTTTAGAATATTCAGTATTTTGCTTAATGCAAAGTTTAACCGAAACAAAATATTCTTGGGGTAGATTATTGTGGCTAGAAATAAAAGAAAATTTAACAAAAATAAAAAATAAAATTATTAAAAAGAAATAATATAATGATCGAATTATAATAATGTATAATAGGTATTTTAGAGAAGGAACAAATGAATACAAAGGAACATTTTCCACTATTAGATATATTTAGAATAATAATTTGTGTAATGGTATTTTTATTTCATGCTGTTATTCATAAGTTTTGGATAATAAAGCAAGATAGTTTTTTATATCCAAACTTAGCTACAGGTGCTTTATATATGGATGCATTTTTTATTCTATCTGGATTTCTTTTGTATTATCTTTATTCTGATAAATTACAAAATCTTTCTATTCAAACAATTAAAGATTTTTATTTAAAAAGAATCAAGAGAATTTATCCGCATTATATTTTATCTACGATTATTATAAGTATTATGGCGGGTGTTGTTTGGTGGGCAGTTCCTATTGAGGTTTTTTGTTTACAGGGGTTTTTCCCTAGTTTATTTAATAAAATGGGTAATGGTGGAACTTGGTTTATTTCTTGTTTGATGGTTTGTTATTTGTTGTTCCCATTTTTAATAGATTTAATTAAACAGATTAGAAAAGAGATTTTAGTAATAATTTTGTTATATTTTACGATGATTTATTTTAATTGTTTGATTATTGATTTAAAAATAAAATGGGTTGCTTTATATATTCATCCAATTTATAGGTTATTAGAATTTGTTATAGGGATGATTGTTGGGAAATTATTTTGCACAAAACCACGTTTAGATTCGATAAAAGCTTCGATAATTTCAATTATAGGATTTGTTTTATTGTTTGGTTTAGTTCCAGTTTTATATAAATCTAATTTTATAAATCATATTAAATTTGCACAGAATTATCCTTTATATTGTGTTTTAACTATTCCAATATTTTCAGGTTTAATTTATTCTTTAGCGAGTATAAAGAACAAATTTATAGATATTATTGCTCAAAACAAGCTAATTAAATTGTTTTCTGCACTGACTTTCCCGTTTTTTATATGGCAAGGTGTTGCACAAATTTTGACAAGAATAGTTGTTAAAAACTACTTATTAGATGAATATCCATTTATGCTTTATTTTGTTATAACATTATTGTTATCAATTATTTTGTATATGATGATTGACGTTGGATTAAAATATTTTACGAGGGTTTTTAAATAAAAGGAATAATACAATGATTAAATTTTTGGACTTACATAAAATTAACGAACGTTTTAGAGAAGAAATTGATGCTAGAATTAAACAAGTTATTGATTCTGGTTGGTATTTATTAGGTAATCAAGATAAAGAATTTGAGAGAAATTTTGCTGCGTATTGTGGTGTAAAACACTGTATTGGTGTTGCAAATGGTTTAGATGCACTTAACCTTATCATTAAAGCTTATGGTTTTGGTGCTGGTGATGAAATTATTGTCCCTGCAAATACTTATATCGCTTCAATTTTAGCAATTTCTGAAAATGGTTGTACCCCTGTTTTAGTCGAGCCAGACATAAACACATACAACATTAATCCAGATTTAATTGAAGAAAAAATTACACCTAATACAAAAGCAATCATGGTTGTTCATTTGTATGGTCAAGCTGTTCAGATGGAAAAAATCTGGGCATTAGCTAAAAAATATGATTTAAAAGTTATCGAAGATTCAGCTCAAGCTCACGGTGCAGGGGTAAATGTGGATGGAGAATTCAAACGAGTTGGTAATTTAGGTGATGCTTCAGGATTTTCATTCTACCCAGGTAAAAATCTTGGATGTATGGGTGATGGTGGTGCAGTCACAACAAATGATGATGAATTAGCAACAAAAATTAGAGCAATTGCAAATTATGGTTCTGATTACAAATATCATCACATCTATAAAGGTACAAATTCAAGATTGGACGAAATTCAGGCTGCGATTTTGGATGTAAAATTACCGTATCTTGATAAAGATAATGCTCGTCGTCGTGAAATTGCAAAATATTATAGAGAAAATATTAAAAATCCAAAAATTACGTTGCCACAAACTTATTCAGAAGACGCTCATGTATGGCATGTTTTTGTTGTGAGATGTGATGATAGGGATGCGTTGCAAAAACATCTAGAAGCAAATGATATCCAAACAAACATTCACTATCCTACAGCTCCACATAAACAAGGTTGTTATAGTGAATATGCTCACCTTTCACTTCCTGTGACAGAAAAGATTCATGCAGAAGTTATGTCATTACCGATTTCTCCTGTTATGACAGATGATGAAGTAAAAAAAGTTGTGGAGGTTGTGAATGGATACTAAAAAGAAGTGTGATCTGATTTGTTCTTTGGGAGGGAATTGTGCGGCTGCTCATAATTTACGGTATCGTAATATGAGGAACTTTGCTCTGCCATTCGATTGGTGTTTTATTCAGACTACTAAAGCATTGGAGCGTCTGTGTGATGGATTCCAAAACGGATTCAAAGATTTCTGTCTAAAAGAAAATTTAGTTCAAGTTGAAAGTAATAAAGCTCATTCGATAATTTTTAAAGATTCTTATTCTGAGTACTTTTTCCCTAATCACTTCTCAAGTACGGACTTAAATCAAGAATATGATATTTTCTATAAAAAATTTAAACGTAGAGTTAAAAGATTAATTTCTCAAATTGAAGAAAGTGAAAATATTTTATTTTTATTTTCTAGTATTTTGAATATAGAAAAAGATTATTTTTTAAGACTTGAGAAGGTTTTAAAAAATTTATATCCCGAGAAAAATTTTGAATTCAGAGTTATGTTGTTTAAACAAAATGAGGACAAAGAAGAAATTATGGGTAATATTCATTATATTTATTATCTAAGAGATTTTAACTTGTATGATTATACTAAAACTAATTTTGAATGGGCATTTTTAGATAGTATAAATTTAAACAAAAAAAGGAAAAGAACGAAGATGTCTTTTAGTTTATTTAATCATAAAATTGAGATAAAATGGAAAAGAAAATAATGAATAATTCTTTAGTTTCGGTAATAATTCCTGCATATAATCACGAAAATTATGTGCAAGATACTATAAAATCAATAATTGAACAGAGTTATCAAAATATAGAATTGATTGTTATTGATGATGGTTCAAAAGATTCTACTTGGCAAAAAATCCAAGAACTTCAGAATGAATGTGAAAAACGTTTTGTTCGTGTTGTGTTTGAAACTAAAGAAAACGAAGGAATTTGTAAAACATTAAATAAACTTTTATCTTTGACAAATGGAGAGTATATTTATTTAATCGCTTCTGATGATTTGGCGAAACCTAATGCTATTGAAAAAGAGGTTGAATTTTTAGTGCAAAATAAAGATTATGCTCTTTGTGTTGGTGATAATGAAATTATTGATTCTGAGGGGAAGAAGGCTTATTGGGATAGAAAGCGAAATCTTGTTTATAATAAAAAAGAGGCAAGGTATTTAACTTTTGCTCATTTTTTAAAAACAAGACGTAAAGATGTCGATTTTAGTTCAGATGAATTTGGGAAATATGGAAATTTATTACACGAAAACTATGTTCCAAATGGGTATTTAATTAGAAAATCAATTTTTGAAAAAGTTGGTAAATTTACGCATAGAGCTCCTCTTGAAGATTGGTGGTTAATGTTGCAAATTTCAAAATATGCAAGAATGAAATATCTTGATGAAGTTCTGTTTTCTTATCGCTGGCATGATGCAAATACAATTAAAAATGTAGAAAAAATTCGTGAATATTTTCAAAAAACAAGAGCATATGAAAAAGATATTTTTAAAGAGGTGGTATTAGATAATTGTCAGCAGTCTTTTAAAGATTATTTAAGATTTGGATATTGTTATAAAAAGGTGGGAATGTCTTATTTCTTTGAGCTGTGTCGTTATGAGAAATTCGAACAACGGTGGAGGGTTTTAAAAATTTTTAATATCCCCATATTTAATTGGGAAAAATCTTAGGTTTTTTGGTATGATGGAGTAAAGGAATAGAGATGCCGTTTGAATTTGAAAAACAAAATATAGAGGATGTAATTTTAGTTAAGCCAAAAGTTTTTGGTGATAACCGTGGATTTTTTATGGAAACTTATAAAAAATCCGATTTTGTCGCTAATGGTATTGATGTAGCGTTTACTCAAGATAATCATTCGAAATCGACAAAAGGTGTTTTAAGGGGTTTACACTATCAAGCAAAACCATATGGACAAGCAAAATTAGTTCGTTGTGTAAAAGGTAGAATTTATGATGTTGCGGTAGATATTCGCAAAAATTCAAAAACTTTTGGGCAGTATGTAAAAGTTGAATTATCTGAAGAAAATAGGAACATGGTATTCATTCCAGAGGGTTTTGCACATGGATTTGTTGCATTGACGGATGATGTTGAAATCTTGTATAAGACAAGTGGAGAATATGCACCTCAAGCCGATAGTGGTATTTTTTGGAATGACAAAGAAATTAATATCGATTGGGGAATTGATTTTGAACCAATTTTGTCAGATAAAGATAAATATCAATCAGAATTAAGTGAAATAAACAAAGAGGAATTATATTAATGACTAAGGTTTTAGTTACTGGCGGAGCTGGTTTTATTGGAAGTTGTTTTGTAAGACATATGTTGAATAAACATCCAGATTACAAAATTATCAATTTAGATGCGTTGACTTATTGTGGTAATTTGGAAAATTTAAAAGATGTTGAAAACAATCCAAATTATACATTTATTCATGGAAATATTTGCGATAGAAATCTTGTTAGAGATTTGATTTCAGAAGTTGATTGTGTTGTAAACTTTGCCGCTGAATCTCACGTTGATAATTCAATTAAGCACCCAGAAATCTTTGTTGAAACAAATGTTCAAGGTACATTGAACTTGTTACAAGCATCAAAAGAACTTGGTGTTGATAGATATTTGCAAGTTTCAACTGATGAAGTTTACGGAACTTTAGGTAAAACAGGTTACTTTTATGAAACAACACCACTTGCTCCAAATAGTCCATATTCAGCATCAAAAGCAAGTGCTGATTTGTTAGTAAGAGCTTATTATGAAACTTATAAATTACCAGTATTAAACACTAGATGTTCAAATAACTACGGTCCATATCAATATCCAGAAAAATTAATTCCATTTTTCATTTCACAATTATTAAAAGGTGAAAAAGTTCCTGTTTATGGTGATGGATTGAATGTTCGAGATTGGTTATATGTTTATGACCACTGTGAAGCTATTGATGTGGTTCTTCACAAAGGTAAAATTGGTGAAGTCTATAATATCGGTGGACATAACGAAAAAACTAATATGGAAATTACTCGTTTAATTCTAGATGCTATGGGTAAAGATGAATCATCAATCAAATTCGTTGAAGATAGATTAGGTCATGACAGACGTTATGCAATTTCCAACGATAAGATTACAGCTGAACTTGGTTGGAAACCATCTTTGACATTTGAAGAAGGTATAAAGATTACGATTGATTGGTATTTGAACAACCAAGATTGGATGAAATCAATCGAAGATAAGAAAGCGAGTCTTGTATAGTGAAGGTTCTTGTAACAGGTTCAAAAGGGATGTTAGGTCAGGACTTGTGCCCGATTCTGAAAAATGCCAATTATACTGTTATTGAAACTGATATTGATACTTTGGATATAACAAAATTGGATGAAGTTGAAAGAATTATTTCAACTGAAAACCCAGATATTGTGATTCATTGTGCTGCTTATACAAATGTAGATAAGGCTGAAGAAGATATTGAAACTGCTAGACTTATAAATTTTGTTGGGACAGAAAATATTGCCAAAGCCTGTGCTAAAAATGACTGCACAATGGTTTATATCTCAACAGATTATGTTTTTGCGGGTAATGGTACAGAGCCTTACAAGCCAACTGATGAAACTGCACCATTAAATAATTATGGTTTAACAAAATGGGAAGGCGAAGAAGCTGTTAGAAAGTATTGTCCAAAGCATTATATAACTCGTACAAGTTGGTTATATGGAATTTATGGTAAGAATTTTGTTGAAACAATGATTTCTCTTGCAGATAAACCAGAATTAAAAGTTGTTGATGATCAAATCGGTTGTCCAACTTGGACAGTTGAATTATCTAACGGAATCCTAAAACTTTTACAAGAAAAGAAATCTTATGGTACATATCATATTTGTGGAAGTGGGGTTACTTCTTGGTATGGTTTTGCGAAGGCTGTATTTGAATTAAGTGGTATAGATGTGAACTTAAAACCTTGTACGACTGCTGAATTTCCACGTCCTGCAAAACGTCCAGCATATAGTGTTATGGACAACGATGGAATTTGTAGAGATTGGAAAGAAGCATTAAAAGAGTACATTAACTTAAGACAGAAAGTAGGTAAATAATGAAAGGTATAGTTTTAGCTGGTGGTAGTGGAACAAGATTATATCCAAGCACAATTGGGATTTCAAAACAATTACTACCGATTTATGATAAACCAATGATTTATCATCCGATTTCTGTTTTAATGTTGGCAGGAATTCAAGAAATACTTATCATTTCAACTCCTCAAGATTTGCCTAATTTTAAAAAACTTTTAGGTGATGGTTCTCAATTCGGGGTTAAATTCTCATATGTTGAACAGCCTAGTCCAGATGGTTTGGCTCAAGCATTTATTTTAGGCGAAGAATTCATTGGAAAGGATTCAGTAGCTTTAGTTTTAGGTGATAATATTTTCTATGGTCCATGTTTTTCTGCGATGTTAAAAAATGCTGTTAAAACTGCTGAGGAAAAAGGGGAAGCAACAGTATTTGGGTATATGGTTAAAGATCCTGAAAGATTTGGTGTTGTTGAGTTTGATGAAAATGGTAAAGCTATTTCAATCGAAGAAAAGCCTAAAGAACCAAAATCTAATTATGCAGTCACTGGTTTGTATTTTTATGATAATAAAGTTGTTGAGTATGCAAAAAATTTAAAACCTTCAGCTCGTGGTGAGTTAGAAATTACTGATTTGAATAGAATTTATCTTGAACAAGGTAAATTACAAGTTGAACGTTTGGGGCGTGGTTTTGCTTGGTTAGACACAGGAACACACAAATCTTTGTTGCAAGCAAGTCAATTTGTTCAAACTATTGAAGAAAATCAGGATATCAAAGTTGCTTGTTTAGAGGAAATTGCATTAAGAATGGGATTTATTTCAAAAGAAAAAGTTTTGGAAAATATTAAACCTTACAAAAATAATGAATATTTTTCGTATGTAAAAAAGGTTATTAAACATTTATAGCAAAAACTTTTTTGTTTCGGTTTAAAACAAATATGCAAGTATCGTTTACCGGGATAAATAATTTATATATTGGCAAAAAAGCATATAATGAAGTTGGTTCATACCTCACTAGCAATGGAAACATAAAAGAGGGTGAAAAAGCTTGTTTAGATGTTTTGATTAAGTGTGATTTAACTGATAGTAAAAGAGGAAATCATTTATCAGATTTTCAAAATGCATTAAAAAAGATTAGTTCTTATTGCCAAGTTGATTATGTAAATAAGGAAAGACCTCGACATATCGAGCTTTTAGCACATCATGTAAGAGTGCCAGATGATACTTCTGCATTACCTTTTACTGTGTTTAAAATAAATGGAACAGAAGTCGTTTTAGATGATCCGAAAGTTTTACCGCTTTATACATATATGGCAAAGTTAACCCGAGAAATTTCGGCATTACAAAAAGTTTCAGATGCACAACAAGCATATGCAAGAGCGGTGAATAAATATGTGCATGATGAAGCTGTTTATTATATTGATTACGTGATGTAGCCTTAATATTTCTTATTTTTAACTTGAATTGAGTACTTGATAAATTATAATTAAACAAGATTTATCACGTGATTATAAATTAGAGAGAAATAAGATTGACTTCAGAGATTAAAAAATTTTCTATAGATGATAATCCCATAGATATCGTGTATTTGTGGTGTGATTCATCAGATGAAACTTGGCGTCAAAAAAAGAACGAAGAGCTCGAAAAATATGGAAAAAGTTTAGATAATGATTCAGTTGGAGAATGTCGTTTTATTGATAATGATGAGTTAAGGTATTCTCTTAGATCGTTAGAAAAATTTGCACCTTGGATAAATAATATTTTTATTGTGACAGATAAACAGGTTCCTGAATGGTTAGATGTGAATAATCCTAAAATTCGTATTATTGATCATACTCAGATTTTACCTTCTGAGGCTTTGCCAACATTTAATTCAATGGCTATTGAAACTGTTTTACATAAAATTCCAAATTTATCTGAACATTTTTTATATGCAAATGATGATATGTTTTTTGGTAATTTTGTTGATAAAACATTCTTTTTTAACGAAGATGGAACTCCGATTTTTAGATTTTCAAGAAGACGTATAATTAAAAAATTGTACAGAAGATTATACGGTTATACTATTGCAAAAGCCTATAAGATGGTGAAAAATACTATAGGGAAATCTTTTCCATACTTCCCACACCACAATATTGACGCATATAGAAAATCGGATTTGGAAAAATGTTGTTTAGAATTTGGTGAAGAATTTGAGAACACAATGTTACAAAAATTCCGTGAAAAGGAAAGTATTCAACGTTCAATTTATGAATATTATTCACTAGCAAAAGGTATTGGAAGTGCTAAGATTGTAAATAATATTAGTGCAAAATTTAGTGCATTTTTGATAAGCCAACCGATTGATTCTGTGTTAGTTGAACTAAAAGAATCGAAAATTAGATACGTTGATAAAAATAAGCCTTGCTTATTCTGTTTTAATGATTGTTTGAAAACTACAGATAATGATAGGTTAGCTATGCAGAAATTCTTAGAAAAAAAATTCCCAAAACTTTCTAGTTTTGAGATAAAATAAAAATAACTCAGAGGATATAATGGATAAAATTAAGCAAAAAATCAAAGATATTTTTAAATTGTTTGACAAGGATGGCATAGTTAAAAATTATGTAAAAGTTGTTCCATATTTTAAAAAATATTGGTTTAGAACTTGTCTAGCCCTTGGTTTAGCTATCCCAATTGGTTCTTTGGATGCGGTTATTGCCCTATCTTTGAAACCTTATATGGATATTGTAATGGTTGATAAGTCTGTTCAATCTCCTTGGTATATCCCTCTTTTGATTGTTGGATTTACGTCAGCTCAAGGGCTATTGAATTATCTTTCAACATATATGAATGCTTGGGTAGCGGGTAAAGTTACAACTGATTTCAAAAAGACTTTATATGATAAGTTGATGCATAAAGATGCAACTTTCTTTGATACAAAAACTTCAGGCGATATCATGCGTTTGTTTAACAATGACGTTGATGCAGCTTGTGGTAACTTGTTGAATAATATGAAACAAGGTATTTCAAGAATTTTCTCATCTTTATCATTGATTGCGGTATTGTTGTATAACTCTTGGGAATTGGCAATAATTGCTATTATTGTTTTAATTTGTGCGGTTGTTCCTCTTACAAAAATGCGTCAAATGATTTTGGCTATTACAAGTAAATCTGAAAGTGCAATGGGTAAAATCATTACTGCATATAATGAAGCGTTTGCAGGTAACAAAGTTATTACTGCTTACAATTTATATAGTTATCAGAATAAAACTTTTAGTAGAGATTTAGATTCAGTATTTTCTTTGGGTATGAAAATGACTCAAAAGACAGGTTGGTTATCTCCAATGATGCATATTGTTGTATCTATTGGTATCGCTGCAGTTATAGGTTTGGGTAGTTATATGATTGTTAAAGGTCATATAACAAGTGGTAACTTTGTATCATTTATTACTGCATTAATCATGCTTTATACCCCAATTAAATTATTAGGTAATAATGCTAAAAGTATGCAAACTGCATTGTTAGCATTAGAACGTGTTATTGTACAACTAGAAGGTATTCCAGCTATTAGGGATAAGGCTGATGCTGTAAGACTTCAAGGTTTAGAAAATGCAATTGAATTTAGAGATGTTCATTTTGAATACAAAAAGAATAAACCTGTTTTAAAGGGTGTTTCTTTCTCTGTTCCAAAAGGTGAAACATTTGCTCTTGTTGGTAATTCTGGTGGTGGCAAAAGTACTATTGTAAATTTGATTCCACGTTTTTATGATGTTAAACAAGGTGGAGTGTTTATTGACGGTAAAGATGTGAGAGATTTAACGTTGGAATCTTTAAGAGATAATATTTCAATAGTATTCCAGGATAATTTCTTATTCTCAGGTACAATTAGAGAAAATATTATGCTTGGTAATTTGCAAGCTACAGAGGATCAGTTAAGAGCCGCTTTGAGAGATTCGTATTTGGAAGATTTTGTAAATAGTCTTGAAAAAGGTTTAGATACATATATTGGGGAACGTGGAGTATTATTATCAGGTGGTCAAAAACAAAGAATTGGAATAGCCAGAGCTTTCTTGAAAAATGCTCCAATACTTATTCTTGATGAGGCAACAAGTGCACTTGATAACCAAGCTGAAAAAATTGTTCAGCAAGCTATAGAGAATTTGATGAAAGATAGAACAGTATTTGTTATTGCACATAGGCTTACAACTGTTCAAAATGCCAATAGAATTGCCGTTATAAAAGATGGTAATTTAGTAGAACTTGGTAATCATAATGAGCTTATACAAATTGAAGATGGCGTTTATAAGCAATTATACGAATCTCAATTTGCAAAAATAGAGGCAACAGTCTAATTTACTTGCAATATTTCAAAAAAAATGTTATAAATTAGCTTATAGGATTTATATTGAGGTAGGTTGATGATGAGAATTGACAGGAATTTTGTAAGAGAAATTTTTTTAGCAATGCAAGAACATGAGGATTATGTTATTAGTTCTCATACTTTGATGAAAAAATTAGGTATTTCTGGTAGAGATCTTGAACGTAAGTTTATGGGTCATATTCTTATTCTTGGTGATAAAGGGTTAATTGAATCTTTTTATACAAAGTATCCATTTGGTTTTGTAAATTGTGTTGGTGGCGAATATAGTATTATAGATGTTGATTATCGATTAACTGCTCAAGGTTACGAAATGATTGACATATTTAAACATGATGAAATTTTTGAAAAAGTGAAAGAATACACCCTTTCTAATGCTGTTGAACTTGCTAAAGAATTATTAATTGAAGAAGTTTTATCTAATAGAGACTAAAATATATTAATTAATATTAATTGTATTATTGACAATAAATTTTTATTGTTGTAGCATTTGCTTGAAAAGGATTTACGATTAGTATGAAAAACAACACAATGATGATGCAAATGATGATGATGCAAAGCCTAGATTTAGGTGGTCATTTTGTTGCAAATCGAATGTGTTAATAAAGATAGCAAATAAACAAAAGACCACCTGCAAGGGTGGTCTTTTTAGTACGCAATATAAATAGAAACAGATAAGGGAAAAGAAGAATGATACCAAGTATTGATAATAATATAAACTATAAGAATAAAAACTTCATACGACAAACAGGCAATGGCAGTTTAACGTTTCAGGCTAGTCCTAAACAATTTACTAAAGGGACAAAGTTTCTTGATGGATTTTTGAAATCTCAAGAAAATTTATCATCAACAAGATTTATCCAAGGGACTTTAACAAATTGGTTTCCAAAAGCAGTTTTATCAAGAAGTTTTATCGATTTTAGTGAGTTTACGTTTTTAGAGTTTTTGGAATCTGGTATTTTCTATTTTGCCGCTCCATTTTTCGGCGAACATTTATTTAGAAATAAACTATTCAAATCTGTTCAACCAAAAAATATTAAAGATACTGTGGTAAAAAACCTTCCTCAAAGTTTAGATGAAATTAAAGCTTCAAAAGCTATTGATAAAAACTTGAAAAAAAGTTTAACAACAACAAAAGCGGGGATTGTATTGGCTTGTATTACAGTGCCTGCACTAGAGTATGCATTAGGTTTTGCAAAAAATTTATTTACTTTAAAGGTATTTAAGGTAAGTGATTTTAATAATGTTGCAAATTTGAGTAAAGAAAAAACTGAAAACAAAGAACAACAAAATAGAGTAGAAACTCACTCAAAATCAGTTTTGAAAAAAATGGCAGCGTTATCAGTTGCTGGTATTGGTTCAGGATTATTACTTGCTAGATTTGGGCATAATTCGAAAGCTGCATTGAAATTCTCAGAAGCATTACTTGAACCAGGGGAACAAATTTCAAAATTTTTACATAAAGTTGGTTTAAAATCTGAAAAAACAGATAACTTCTTAAAAGATTATTTGAAACTTGATTTCGTGAATAATAATGGAAAGCTTGCATTAAGTAAGGGGCAATTGGCTGTAACTTGTATTACTGGTTTATTTGGATATTCTAGTGCCGCAAAAGATAGAGGTAAATTAGATTTTTATGAAGTTTGGACTAGAGTTCCGCTAGTTGTTCTTTATACAATTTTTGGGTCTTCAATTTTGGATGCTGGGTTTAAGAAAATTTTAGCGGATAAAGGGAAATTCCCAGAACTTATCAAGCGTAATGCAAAAGGTGTTATAGAAAACGTTCCGACAAGAAAAGATTTACCAAAAATTGCGGAAAAACTTTCAAAATTAAATAATACATCAGTAGATGCTGAACTAGCAAAACTTATTAAACAGAAAGCTATAATTACAGGTGTTCCGTACTTGTTCAGTTTGGTAACAATGGGTTTTGTTTTGAGTGCGGTTTCTAGGGTTTGGACAAAGTATAGATACAACCAACAGCAAAAAGCTGTAGCTCAACAAACCCCAGAGCAAAAGCCTCAAGATTTCATTAAATTAAGTCCAGCATTCCAAGGATTTAAAGTATCCTTGGTAGGACAGAAATAGTTTTCACAAACTCTGCCAGATATTGTGCAAGAAGTTTGTGGGATTCTTTAGTGTAATGAAGTCCATCGACTTCAGAAGGAGTTACTATCTCATTTACATCGAAAAATTCACAACCATTTTCTTTTGCGACTTGTTCAAAAACAGAAAGTGTGTTGTGATTTCTTTTTATTGACTCTTTGTCAAACATCATTGAAAACCCACTGTTTAAGATATAAGGCATAATTCTTACTGGTGGTAGAATCACAACTTCTGTTCTTAAATTAGTTTCGTGAATAGTATCTATTAGTCTTTGCAGACCTTTTCTAATACTTTCTTCATCAAGGTTGTAAAATATTTGGGAATCATTTGTTCCTAAAGATAGTATACAAATATCTATATCTTTATGATTTTGTAAATACACAGAAAGATAATCCCCACCGCTTTGTTTTAACCCTTCTGGGTTTGTAAAAAAGCCTGTGCGATTATTCATTCCTTCTTCTACTACCTGGTAATCTGGTAGTAGTTCAGATAATATCCCACTCCAGCGTTCTGATTTTTCATATCTTCCACAAGTTTTTGGGATGAATCCAAATGTATTTGAGTCTCCGTAACATAATATTTTTTTCATAAAAGTATTATATATTATTTTTTATTAGGAGACAAATGATTAAGTAACTTTGCATTATAAAGAGCAAGGATTGTTTTGACTGTAATAAGTTATACCGTTGCAAGTTACAGGTGAAAATGATTTAACCTTTGTAGCTTTTGGTGTTGTTTCTGTTTTTTGAGTTGCTTCATCATTCATAGCAACAGATGCTTCATTAGGTTGAACCTTATTATTTTTGTTGTTTACATTTAGATTTATGTTGTAGTTGTTTTGATTTTTAATAGAGTCTGTAATTGCGTTGTAGCGTTTAACTTCTCTTGCTCTGTAACTGTACAAATCGTGTTGAGGTCCTGAGCCAATAGGTGCATTTTGCCCAAATCTAACAGGTGTAAAGTTTTTTACAGCACCAGTGTTCATATACTGAACTTCATAGTATGCAGATGCTGAACATACAGTAAAACCTAAAATTACTAATGACAATAAGACTTTTTTCATATTAACCTCCAAACCATTTGCTAGTGTACACTTATTAAACGATGGAGATTAAATTTTGTTCATTTATTTGCAAATATTGTTTTCGCTGTAGAAAGTTATGCCATTACAAGAGGTTTTTCTTGCTTGGCTAATTGTATAATTTTTATTAAATCTAGATGGTTGAATTGCTGTTTCTTTAATTTGTTTTGGATAGCGTATGTTCATTCCTGTCTTGTAGTAACCAGCTTTTTGAGCAGGTTTTGGTCGGGCATACCTAGTAAGTGGTTTAGCAAATCTTTTTCTTACTCTACGACATTCTTGGCAAGTTTGTGGTGCAGTATTTGCAATGTTTTTTTGTGTTTCAACATTGCTGTAATCTGCTGATAATACAGATAAATTTGTTATAAGCATTACTAAGATAATAAACAAAATTTTTTTCATACACATTTCCTTCTTGCTTTTATTAAATCAAAACATGAAGTTTTTTGCTTAAATTTTAAGATATTCTTACAAAAATATACAAATTTAATTTAATATTGCAAATCCAAAGTTAAGGTATAGTGCAAAGATTACCTGTAAAAGATATGGGATCAATAATATTCCTGCAAGTTTTGATACTTTGAAGAAGTAATAAATGGTAAAGGATAACAAAATTAGTAATAAAAATACATCTATCAAGCCTAATATAATTGATTCCATTTCAAAGAATACATAACTCCAAGTGAAATTTAAGACAAGTTGAAATAAGAATAGATTAACAGCGATATATTTTTCTTGTGAATGAGGTTTTGATAAGACAACAAAGAAAGCTATTGTCATTAAAGTATAAAGTATTCCCCACGCAATTGGGAAATATGATGCTGGTGGTGTAAATGGGGGTTTAGTTAATGTCTGATACCAAATATTCATAATGATATTTTGTAAAATTGTTTAATTTAAGACATTCCCTAAAGTACTAATCAATCAGAGTAAATCTTAAAGTTCCATTTTTATCAATTTCATCATTCCACATTGTTGCTGGACGAACCCAAGTTTTACCATCTTTAACAGCTTGATAAACAACCATATCTTCTAGATTTTCAGAATGTTTTGCAAGTGCAATAATTTTATAAACATTACCTTTGTAGTGTTTGTATGTTTTTCCGATTTCAATTTTCTGCATAATATCCTTTCAAATTCCCTCTCCTAGGGAGAGGGTTATAATCTTAACACTGCACTGTGTCTTTTCCCTGTCCCGTTTTCATTTCTGTATGAATAGAATAAATCGTTGTTATGAACTGTGCAATAAGGACAAACATCGATTTCTTCTATTCCGATTTCTTCAAGTTGGCGTTTATTTATTCCTTTTAAATCAACAAAAATTTCACCATTTCTTATTTCAAAAAGTCCCTCAAAATTTGAAACAGTTTTGGATAATTTTTCATAAACATCTTGACCTACATTGTAGCAACAAAAACCAATTGCAGGCCCTATTATTGCGACAATATTTTCTATTTTTGAATTAAATTTTTCAACTAATTTTTGTGCAGTTAAGGGCGCAATTTTTTGAGCTGTTCCACGCCAGCCAGCATGAGCAATTGCTCCAATATTTTGGACTTTATCGTATAAAATTATTGGGGTGCAATCAGCAAAATTTAAGAAAATTGATTGGTTTTTATTGGTTAAAATTAACGCATCACAATCTGGATAATCTTGGCGTGTTCCTATTGCTATATCTATGTTTGCACTATGTGTTTGCTCGGGGTATACAAGATTTTTTTCATCTATTTTTAGATATTTACAAATTGATTTTTTATTACTAAAAATTTCGAGATTTTTAGTATTTTCTTTGTCGCAAATGCACAAATCTCTGGTTGTAAAAAATGCTTCAGCATTCTTTATAAAATCAGATTTTAAAATTCTTTTTCCGTTAATATCTTCAAAGTAAAACATAAGATAATTATAACATCAGAGTTTTGATATGTGAAGTCTGGATATTTGACTATATAAGGGTTTTAGATGGGTTGCCTGAAACTCTTTGTTTATGCAATGTTTCAAATTTCTTCTCTAGAACGATTGACACTCAAACGCAGATATAATCAAGCATACAGCTATATGTATTTACCCCTGTAAATTTTTGTTAAGAAAAATGTGAAAAATTTTCAAAAAATAATGGGTGTTAGCTTGACTACTAATATTGATGTAATATGATGGAGTAACATGCAAAAGTAAAGTTGGGTGAACTATGCCCAAAATCTGAACATTTGACTATGAGCGGGTTTGACCAACTTTCAAAGATCCCTGAAATTGCAGTTATTTACCAAAAAATTTCATATAAATCATGCTCGAAATTTAAAAAAGGTAGAGGGTTTACAGCCTTAAGTTAGAAAAAATAGTTTTATAGTACGTACACCATTATTTAACGAGGTGAATTGATGTCTGAGACAAAATATGCAAAAAGAGTAACGCCAATGGGTATTCCTCATACTCGTTTGGACGATTTACCAGACCTTATTGAAGTGCAAAAAAAATCGTTTGAATGGTTCTTAAAAGAAGGTTTGAAAGAAGAATTACTTTCTTTCTCTCCTATTAAAGACTATACAGGCAGATTAGAATTACACTTCTTACCAAACTATACTTTCGACAATGCGAAGTATACAGTTGAAGAAGCTAGAATTCATGACGCAACTTATGCAAAACAATTACGCGTTATGATTAGATTAGTTAACCGTGACAGCGGTGAAATTAAAGAACAAGAAGTTTACATTGGTGACATCCCAACAATGACTGACAAAGGTACTTTCATTGTTAACGGTGCAGAACGTGTAATCGTATCACAAATCGTACGTTCTCCTGGTGTTTACTTCAAGTGCGAACCTTCACCAACAGGAAAACGTTTATACAACGCTACAATGATTCCTAACCGTGGTGCTTGGTTGAAAATTGAAACAGATTCTAACGATGTAATCCACGTTAAAATCGACAAAAACAGAAAAATCTTAGCTACAACTTTACTTAAAGCTATGGGTATTACAGTTTCTGAAATGGAATCAAAATTCACTCACTTTGAATTCTTGAAGAAAACTTTAGAAAAAGACCCAACAGAAACTACAGATGAAGCATTAGTAGAATTGTACAAAAAATTAAGACCTGGTGACCCAGCTTCACCTCAAGGTGGACGTCAAATCTTAGAATCAAGATTCTTTGATGAGAAAAAATACGATATCGGTCGTGTAGGTCGTTATAAATTAAACAAAAAATTAAACTTAAATATTCCAAACAACCAAAGAACATTAACTGTTGAAGATATCGTTTCAACAATTGAATACTTAATCAACTTAACTTATGATGAAGGTCAATTGGATGATATCGACCACTTGGGTAACAGAAGAATCCGTTCAGTTGGTGAATTGTTACAAAACCAATTCAGAGTTGGTTTATCAAGAATCGAAAGAATCGTTAAAGAAAGAATGACTCTTCAAGATTCTGAAACATTAACACCATTGAACTTGTTGAACACTAAACCATTAGTTGCTTCATTGAAAGAATTCTTCGGTTCTTCTCAATTATCACAGTTCATGGACCAAACAAACCCACTTGCTGAATTGACTCACAAACGTCGTATTTCAGCTCTTGGACCTGGTGGTTTACAAAGAGAAAGAGCAGGTTTTGCTGTTCGTGATATTCACCCTTCTCACTACGGACGTATTTGTCCTATCGAAACTCCAGAAGGTCCTAACGCTGGTTTGATCGGTTCTTTAGCTACTCACGCTAAAGTTAACGATTATGGTTTCGTTGAATCTCCGTTCTTTGTTGTTAAAGACGGTGTTGTAACTGATGAAGTTGTTTATATGACAGCTGACGCTGACGAAAACTTCCGTTGTGCTCCAGCTGACGTTAAGTTAACTAAAGATAGAACATTCGTAGAATCAATGGTACCTGCTAGATACCGTTCAGAATTCATTATGACTGAAGCTTCTAAAGTTGACTATGTGGGTGTTTGCCCTATCCAAATCATTTCAGTTGCGACTTCTATGATTCCGTTCATCGAACACGACGATGCTAACCGTGCATTGATGGGTTCTAACATGCAACGTCAAGCAGTACCTCTTCTTATCACTCAAAGACCAAGAGTTGGTACAGGTCTTGAAGGTCGTGTAGCAAAAGACTCAGGTATGGTTATCGTTGCTGATGTAGACGGTACAGTAGAAAGAGTTGTTGGTGAAGAAATTGTAATCAGAGACGTACAAGGTAAACCACATATTTATACATTAATGAAATATGTTCGTTCTAACCAAGATACTTGTATTAACCAAAGACCTATCGTTAACGAAGGAGATAAGGTTAAAGCAGGTGATGTAATCGCTGACGGTGCATCAACTTGTGGTGGTGAACTTTCATTAGGTAAAAACATCTTGGTTGCTTATATGCCTTGGGAAGGTTACAACTTTGAGGATGCTATCTTACTTTCTGAAAGATGCGTTCACGATGATATCTTCACATCATTACACATTGAAAAATTAGAAATTGAAGCTCGTCAAACTAAACTTGGACCAGAAGAAATTACTCGTGAAATTCCAAACGTGTCAGAAGACGCTTTAAGACACTTGGATGAACGTGGTATTGTTCGTATCGGTGCTAGA
Organism: bacterium; assembly: GCA_017536545.1. Classification (GTDB taxonomy): domain Bacteria; phylum Cyanobacteriota; class Vampirovibrionia; order Gastranaerophilales; family Gastranaerophilaceae; genus Zag111. The sequence continues at coordinate 8,270 of JAFXHF010000003.1, read as the reverse complement.
GTTTATGCTGATGATATCTTGGTAGGTAAAGTTACACCAAAAGGTGAATCTGAACACCCACCAGAAGAAAAACTATTAAGAGCAATCTTCGCTGAAAAAGCAAGAGATGTTAAAGATAATTCTCTAAGAGTTCCTCACGGTGAAGGCGGTAGAGTACTTGACGTTAAGGTATTCGATAGAGAAAAAGGTGATGAACTTCCACCAGGTGCAAATACAGTTATCAGAGTTTACATCGCTCAAAAACGTAAAGTTTCTGTAGGTGATAAACTTTCAGGACGTCACGGTAACAAAGGTATCGTATCAAGAATTCTTCCAAAAGAAGATATGCCATTCTTACCAGATGGTACTCCTGTAGATATCGTATTGAACCCACTAGGTGTACCTTCTCGTATGAACGTTGGTCAAACTTATGAATTATTATTAGGTTTGGCTGCATACTTGACAGGTGACCACTACGAAGCTCCATCATTCGATGAAATGTATGGTGAAAACCAATCAGAAATCGCAACAAAAGCTGAGCTATTAAGAGGTATTAAAGAATCTGGTTGTGATTGGGTTGGCGAAGATGGTAAAGTTTTACTTATCGATGGTAGAACTGGTGAACCATTCGACAGACCAGTTGCAGTAGGTTTAACTTACTTCTTGAAACTTGTTCACTTAGTTGATGATAAGATTCACGCAAGAAGTACTGGTCCTTACTCACTAGTAACTCAACAACCATTGGGTGGTAAAGCTCAATTCGGTGGTCAAAGATTCGGTGAGATGGAAGTTTGGGCGTTAGAAGCTTACGGTGCTGCTTATACTCTTCAAGAAATGTTAACAATCAAATCAGATGATGTTAACGGTAGAAACAGAGCATATGAAGCAATCGTTAAAGGTGATAACATCCCAAGACCTGGTATTCCTGAATCATTCAAAGTACTTGTAAGAGAATTACAAAGTATTGGTTTAGACATAACAGTAGCTAAAAAAGACGGTCAAGAAGTAGACTTGATGACTGATATGGACGATTTGAGAAAAGCAGCTCCTAAACGTACATTATCAGACGTTGATTCAGAGTTGTTGAACATCAACTTCTTTGAAACACCAACTACTTTTGGAGATCTATAAAAATAATTGAAGTGTGAACGGCGGAAGTTCACAAGACTTTCGCCTCACTCACTAAACGGAAAAAGGAGAACATTATAAATGTCAACAAGTATTGATTATTTCGATTATATACGAATTAGTATTGCATCTCCGGATAGAATACTTCAATGGTCGCACGGCGAAGTTACTAAACCGGAAACAATCAACTATCGTACTTTAAAACCTGAAAGAGATGGTTTATTCTGCGAAAGAATTTTCGGGCCTACAAAAGACTGGGAATGTTATTGCGGAAAGTACAAAAGAGTAAGACATAAAGGTATCATCTGTGAACGTTGCGGCGTTGAAGTTACTGATTCAAAAGTTCGTCGTCACAGAATGGGACACATTAAACTTGCAGCTCCAGTTTCTCATATCTGGTTCTTGAAAGGTATCCCATCATACTTAGGCTTACTTTTAGATATGACTTTGAAAGATCTTGAACAAGTTATCTATTTCAACAGCTACGTTGTAATTGATGGCGGTGATAGTGATTTCAAAAAATTACAATTATTAACTGAAGAAGAATACGAAGACTTCATGGCAGAAAATGAAGAATCAACTTTAAAAGTTGGTATCGGTGCTGAAGCTATTCAAGAACTTTTAGCTGAAGTTGATATTAAAGCTTTAGCTGAAGAAATCAGAACAGAATTGGCTGGTAACGTAACTTCAGTTCAAAAGAAATCAAAATTAATTAAGAGATTAAGATTATTAGATAGCTTGATTTCTTCAGATACAAATCCTACATGGATGATTATGAATGTACTTCCTGTTACTCCACCAGATTTAAGACCAATGGTTCAATTAGATGGTGGTAGATTTGCAACATCTGACTTAAACGACTTATACAGACGTGTTATCAACAGAAACAACCGTTTACAAAGATTGTTGGAAATGGGTGCTCCAGAAATCATCGTTAGAAACGAAAAAAGAATGTTACAAGAAGCAGTTGACGCTTTGATTGATAACGGTCGTCGTGGACGTACAGTTGTTGGTCCTAACAACAGAGCGTTAAAATCTCTATCTAACATTATTGAAGGTAAACAAGGTCGTTTCCGTCAAAACTTGTTAGGTAAACGTGTTGACTACTCTGGTCGTTCAGTAATCGTTGTAGGTCCAACTCTTCAATTGAACCAATGTGGTTTGCCAAAAGAAATGGCAATCGAATTGTTCAAGCCGTTTGTTGTTAACAAACTTATCGAAAGAGGATATGTTCAAAACATCAAATCAGCTAAGAAGAAAATTGAAAGATCTGAACACATTGTTTGGGATATCTTAGAAGAGGTAATTGATGGACACCCAGTTATGTTAAACCGTGCTCCAACCCTTCACAGATTAGGTATCCAAGCTTTCGAACCAAAATTGGTAGAAGGTCGTGCAATCCAACTTCACCCACTTGCTTGTACAGCGTTCAACGCTGACTTCGACGGTGACCAAATGGCTGTTCACGTACCACTTTCAATCGAAGCTCAAGCTGAAGCTAGAATGTTGATGTTAGCTACTAACAACTTGTTAGCTCCTGCTAACGGTAAACCAATCGTTACTCCATCTCAAGATATGGTATTAGGTATGCACTATCTAACAATTATCAAAGATGATCAACAAGAAGTTAAAGGTTACTTCTATAACTTCCAAGATGCTATCTCAGCTCTTGAAGTTGGCGTAATCAAACTTCACGACAAGATCGTTGTAAGAGATGAAAAAGGTAACAGATTAGAAACAACTGTTGGTAGAATTATCTTCAACGAAGAGGTTAGAAAAGCACTTGTATAAGTGTAAAATCAGTGTAAAAATTAACTAATTGAAGGAAAATTAGAATGGAAAGAACATATACAAATACTAAAAAAACACCTGATTTCATCAACGAACCAATGAACAAAAAATCGTTGGGAAAACTGTTGGGTCAAATGTATTTGGAATACGGTGGTGCAAAAGCTGCAGCTTTGGCTAATGCTTTGAAAGATTTAGGTTATAAATACGCTACTGTTTCAGGTACAACAATTTCTATTGCTGACTTGTCAGTTCCATCAGTAAAAAAAGAGTTGTTGGAATCAGCTGAAAAAGAGATTGAAAAATCTACAAATAGATACCTTAAAGGTGAAATTACTGAGGTAGAAAGATATACAAAAGTTATTGATACTTGGTCTGAAACAACAGCTAAGTTGACAGAACAAGTAGTTTCAAACTTTGATAAATTAAACCCAGTTTACATGATGGCTTTCTCAGGTGCTCGTGGTAACTTATCACAAGTATCTCAGTTAGTTGGTATGCGTGGTTTGATGGCAGACGCACAAGGTCAGATCATCGACTTACCTATCAAATCTAACTTTAAAGAAGGTCTATCAGTTACTGAGTACATCATTTCTTCATACGGTGCTCGTAAAGGTCTTGTAGATACAGCGTTGAAAACAGCTGACTCTGGTTACTTGACTAGACGTTTGGTTGACGTTGCTCAAGACGTAATTATTAGAGCTGAAGACTGTGGTACTGAAAAATACATTAACATGCAACCAATTATGGATGGTGATGTAGTTATCGTTCCTCTAATTGACAGATTGTTAGGTAGAACAGTAGCTCAAGATATTGTTGATGCTGAAGGTAATGTATTAGTTGCTAACGGTACAACAATGGATCGTGATGATATTAAGAAAATTTCAGGTTTAGATCTAACTGAATTAAAAGTTCGTTCAGGTTTAACTTGTGGTTTAGAATACGGCGTTTGCCAAAAATGTTATGGATGGGCTTTAACAACTCAAAAATCAGTTGATGTTGGTGAAGCTATCGGTATCATTGCAGCTCAATCAATTGGTGAACCTGGTACACAGCTTACAATGAGAACCTTCCACACAGGTGGTGCGGTTGGCGTTAAAGAAGCTAAGAAAGAAATCTTGGCTCGTGAAGCTGGTACTGTTGTTTCTAAAATCAAAGCTAGAGAACTTAGAACTCGTCACGGGGATATCGTTCAAGTATCTATGTATGAAGCTGATATCGAAGTTAAAGGTGAAAAAAGATCTGTTAAATACCACATCCCAGCTGGTGCAACATTATTTGTTACAGACGGTATGGAAATTCCAAAAGGCTTCAAGTTGGCTGAACACGCTCCATCTTCACAAGGTGACAGCTCTCGTCTAACAGAAAAAGCTACTAAAGATATTACAACTGATATCTCTGGTGAAGTTGTATTCGAAGACTTCAAAGCTGATGAAAAGAAAGATAGACAAGGTAACGTTTCTAGAACAACTAACAAACAAGGTATTATTTGGGTATTAGGCGGTGACGTTTATACTCTACCTGGTGGTTCTAAAGTTCTTGTTAAAGATGGTCAAAAAGTTTCTGAAGGTGAAAAACTTGCTGAAACATTGACAATTTCTGAACACGGTGGTGAAGTTAGAGTTGGTGATGATTTAGTTATCGAAGAAGCTAAATTTGATGGTAAAAAGATTAAAAAGATTGTTTCTGGTAAAGAATTAACAATCGTAATCGCATCTTTACAACCAGAAAATGCTTCATTTGAACAAACTAAAAAAGAACAACTTTGGACAGTTGATAAAACTGGTGAAAAATACATCGTTAAAGCTCCAGTTGATACAACAGTTGAAAATGGTATGATTATTGCCGAACTTATTGACGATGATTGTGCTGTAACTTCTTCTGGTGAAATCAGATACGTTGACGTTGAAGTTGATGAAAATCAAATCATCACTAAACCTGGTAAAGTTGTATTTATTCCTGAAGAAATTCACCAAATCAACAAGGATGCTACATTGAAAATGGTTGAAAACGGAACAACAGTTACTGCTGGTACTGAAGTTGTTAAAGACGTTTACTGCCACATCGACGGTGTAGTTGAATTCAAAGAATATAACGACGTTATTCACGAAATCACTATCAGACCTGGTGAAGTTCACTCATTGTCAAGCATTTCTGAATTGAAAGTTGACGAAGGTGAAGTTATTAAGAAAGGTACAGTAATTGCTGATGGTATCAAAGCTAAAGAAACTTCAATTGTTACAATCATGGATTCTTCAGTTGATGATTTGGCTCTTGATGATTTAGATGAAGAATTAGATTCTACATTATCATTAGATGATGATTCTATTGCAAATCAACCTGTACAAATCTTAGTAAGACCAGTTCAAGTATTAGAAGTTAACCAAAAAGATGTATCTATTAAATTCAACACAACAGATGAATTAATCGATATCATCCCTGTAACTCAACTTCAATACAAAGATGGTGCTAGAGTAAGAAACGTTGACGGTGCTACAATCACAAGAACAAGTTTAGTTCTTCAAATGCAAGGTTACCTATCACACCTTAAAGGTATGGTAGAACTTGATGGACAAGGTTCATTAAGAATCGTTGTATTAGAAAACTTAATCGTTCGTCGTGAAATGGAAGGTTCATCTAAAACTTCTTCATTGCAAACTGAATTATTGGTTAAAGATGGCGAAACTATCGATCCAAAAACTCCAGTTGCAAAAACTCAAGTTCTAGCAATGCACGATGCAGTTGCTTCAATTAAATCAGAAGAAGAAGATGTAAGAAGACTTCTATTAATTTCTGAATCTTCTGAAACAGCTGTTTCTGTAAAAGGTAAAGCTGTTGTTAAGAAGGGTGAATTTGTTAAAGCTGATAAAGTGTTAGCTGAAAGTGGCGAAACAGCTCCTGTTTCAGGTGTTGTTACTGCGGTTAACAAAGGTTCTGTTTCAATCAGAAATGGACGTCCATACTTAATCAGCCCAGGTACAATGTTACAAATCGACTCAGGTGCGTTAGTTCTTAGAGGCGACTTACTTGCAACATTAGTATTCGAAAGAGAAAAGACAGGCGATATCGTTCAAGGTCTTCCGAAAGTAGAAGAGCTATTAGAAGGTAGAAAACCAAAAGATTGTGCTATCTTAGCAGAATACGATGGTACTGCTAAAATTGAAATCGACGATGACGGTCTTCCAAGATTGTTCTTGGTTGATGCCGATGGTTCATCTGTTGAAATCAAATATGCGATTGACTCTAATGTAATCGTATCAAACGGTCAAAAAATTACAAAAGGTCAACCATTAACTTCAGGTCCTATGAACCCACACGATGTTATGAGATTATGTGGCCCTGAAGCTGCTCAACAATACTTGGTAGACGAAGTACAACGTGTATACCGTTCACAAGGTGTTGAAATCGCTGATAAACACATCGAAATTATCGTTCGTCAAATGACTAAGAAAGTTAAGGTTGTTGACGCTGGTGATACTAACCTATTACCAGGTGAGTTGATTGAAATGCAAACTTACGAAAAAGAAAACAAACTTGCTGAAGAAGCTGGTAAAACTCCTGCAACTTGTGAATACATGTTGTTAGGTATTACAAAAGCTTCATTGAATACAGAAAGTTTCATTTCAGCAGCTTCATTCCAAGAAACAACAAGAATCTTAACTGAAGCAGCAGTTGATGGTAAACGTGACTTGTTAAGAGGTTTGAAAGAAAACGTTATTATTGGTCGCTTAATCCCAGCTGGTACTGGTTTCCATCACTTAATCAATGCTGATGAAGAACGTGATAGAGAAGAAAGAAAACGTGCAGTTGCTCAAAGAAATCAAGCTAGAAAACCTTCTGCAATTCTAGAAGAAATTGAAGGTATGTTCGGTGCTCCTGATTTCAATTTGGATGACGAAGAATAGTTTTCAAAACTTCGATAAAACTTAAAAAGACCCCTAAGTTTAGGGGTCTTTTTAACATTTGTAAAGGATTTTGTAAAGAAGTAGCAAATTATAAAATTTTGCGTTTTAATGCATGCATAGGTAGGACTTTTTTAGAAAGGTAAAATTTATGATAGAAGCAATCAACGGTTACAATGTTTATACAGTTCCACAAAAAGGGAAAGGTAAAAAACATTTAGCAAATGTAACAATGGCAACTGTAGGTCTAGGTACAACTGCAGGTTTAGCATATGGTGGTTTGAAAGTTATGTCAAATGCTGAAAAATTCCCAAAACTTGCAAAATCAATGAAAAAAGTTTTTGAAACTTTAGGTGAAAAAGTTTTCAAAGGTAAAGTTGGAGATATCTTCAAGAAGGTTGCAGCAAAACCAGGTAAAAAAGCTGAAGTTATTGCAGATGCAGCAAAAGTTCTTAAAGGTAAAGCTGCATTAGTAGCAACAGCAGTTGCTGCTGGTATTGGTATTATTGCAACAACTTTATACAACGCAGGTCGCATTGATGCAAAACAAACAGTTGTAGTTGCAGAAGAAGACTAGTTTCGAATAAATATACTAAAAAAGGTTTTGGATATTTCCAAAACCTTTTTTGTTGTTTATATATTCATTGCTTTTAAAATATCATTTAATTCAGAAGATGTTTTCTTAACATCGGCGTTACCATATTTAATTGCATTATCAGGGTCTTTTAGTCCGTTTCCTGTTAGGATACAAACGATTTTTGAGCCTGCTTTAACTTGGTCTTTAACTTTGATTAAGCCTGCAACTGAAGCTGCTGATGCTGGTTCTGCAAGAACTCCTTCAGTCGATGCGATAAGTTTATATGCTGCAACAATTTCATCATCAGTTACGAAATTAATCATACCGTTACTTTCGTCACGAGCTGCTTCTGCGTATTTCCAGCTTGCAGGGTTACCGATACGGATTGCTGTAGCAAGAGTTTCTGGGTACATAATTCTTTCGCCTTTAACAATTGCAGCTGCACCTTCTGCTTCGAACCCCATCATTTTTGGTAAGTTTTTAACTTTACCCAAGTTAAACCATTCTTTGTAACCTTTCCAGTAAGCAGTGATGTTACCAGCATTTCCTACTGGAATGAAGTGGTAGTCTGGTGCTTGGCCTAGAGCTTCGATAATTTCAAAAGCACCTGTTTTTTGACCTTCAATTCTGTATGGGTTAACTGAGTTAACTAATGTAATCGGGTGTTTTTCAGAAATTTCACGAACCATTTCAAGTGCTTTGTCAAAATTACCTTGAATTGCGATAATTTCTGCACCGTACATCATTGCTTGAGAAAGTTTACCCAGTGCAATATAACCATCTGGGATTAAAACGTAAGTCTTTAGTCCAGCTTTAGCACCATAGGCAGCAGCTGAAGCTGAAGTGTTACCTGTTGAAGCACAAATAATTGCACCTGAGCCTGCTTCTTTTGCTTT
>JAFXHF010000028.1 GCA_017536545.1 bacterium | reverse complement strand
TAAAACTACATCTTCAGCTAAACTTGCTGTTAAACTTAAAAAAGAAGGTAAAAATCCGCTTTTAGTTGCGTGTGACGTTTATCGTCCAGCTGCGGTTACTCAGTTGAAAACTTTAGGTCAAGAGATTGGCTGTGAAGTGTTCTCAATTGATGGTTCAACAGATGTTCAAAATATTGTTCAAAGTGCAATAAATTATGCAAAAGACAACGGATTTAATGTTGTAATCCTTGATACTGCAGGTCGTTTGCAAATTGATACTGATATGATGGCTGAACTTTTAATTATCGATAGAGTTTTCAGACCTCACGAAAAACTTCTTGTAATTGATGCTATGACAGGGCAAGAAGCAGTTCACGTTGCAGAAAACTTTGATGCTCAAATTGGTTTAACAGGCTTGATTTTGACAAAATTAGATGGTGATTCTCGTGGTGGTTCAGCTTTATCTGTTGTTCACTGTACAGGAAAACCTATCAAATTGACTGGTACAGGCGAAAAATTAAACGCATTAGAAGATTTTTATCCAGAACGTATGGTTACTCGTATTTTAGGTATGGGTGATATTGTTTCGCTTGTGGAAAGAGCTCAGGAAGTTTTTGATGAAAAAGAAGCATTGAAAATGCAAGAGAAAATGCAAAAAGCTGAATTTTCATTTAATGACTTTTTGAACATGAAAAAACAAATGCAGATGTTTGGTTCAATGGATCAGATTTTGGGAATGCTTCCTGGTGTGAACTTGAAACAAGCTGATAGAGAAAAGATTTCTCATGCAACAGATACAGAATTCAAAAAGATTGAAGTATTTATTCAAAGTATGACCCCCCAAGAGCGTGAACATCCAGAATTGATGAATACATCACGCAAAAAACGTATCGCAAAGGGTTGTGGTATGGACATGCATACTGTGAATGTTTATGTAAAACAGTTTGAACAAATGCGTCAGATGATGGGCGGAATGAACAAAATGCAAAAAATGTTCTCTGGCTTTGGCAAGAAAAATGAAAAACAAGCCATGGTTCAAGCTATGAAAATGATGCGTAAATTCAAATAGGGGTAAATGTATATATAAGCATTATTTCTATAGTGGAAAATTCGCGGAGAATTGAAGTAGATTTGACAAAAAGAAAAGGCAGCGTAAAAGCTGCCTGTTTTATCTAAACTATCTCTCTTCTCATACCAATTTTATTCTATTGTAGAGATGTTCTCCACAAAGAATCATTAAATTTGCTTTGTTGTGGTGCTGTATCTGCTGATAATGTTACATTGCTTGGTGCAAATACAAATACTAAGTCACCAACTTTTTTAGGGCTACCGTTTAATGCTTGAGATGCACCGCAAACAAAGTCAATTGTTCTTTGAGATTGCTCTTTGTCTAACAAGTGTAAGTTAAGCATAACGATTTTTCTGTCTTTTAAGTGTTGAACGATTGTGGCAGCGTCATCAAATGAACGTGGTTCAACAACAATAACTTCACTTCCACCTCTGTTAATGCTTGGGTGGCTAATTACTTTTGATTCAGTATGTTTTTCTGGCATTTGAGCATATGCTGGTGCGATTTCTCTTAATGCACTGCCAACTTCTTCATATTCATACTCATCTTCATATCCATCTTCATCATTCATATCTACAAAAGGATTTTCCCCACGGAATCCATCCATTACGAAATCATAAACTTTTCTCAAGCTATCTGTTATTGCTGCCACTGACTTTTCCTCCGATTATTTAAATAACTTTCTACCTACCCTTAACATTGTCGAACCTTGTTCTGCCGCAATTTTGTAATCTTGGCTCATACCCATTGAAATTTCTTTCAGTTCACAATTAAATTTTATCTCTAGTTTATTTCGGATCTCTACTATTTCCGAAAATAGTTTAGCTAACTCTTCTTCATCAGCTCCAAGTGGAGCCATATTCATTATCCCAACTATTTCAAGAGCCTCAAGTTGTCTGATTTGTTCAAAAGCCTCAAACACTTCATCTTGAGAGAAACCGAATTTTTGTTCTTCATTGGCATTATTCACTTGGATAAGCACTTTTTGAACTTTACCGATTTCTTTTGCGTGTTGTGAGATGCTTTGAGCAAGTTTTACAGAATCTACTGAATGAATGTAATCGAAAAATTTTACTGCGTGTTTCACTTTGTTGGTCTGAAGGTGTCCAATAAGGTGAAATGTTGAGTTTTCTCTCACTTCTTGTGGTAAATTTTGTATCTTTTCAGAAGCCTCAATTACTCTTGATTCTCCGAAGTCACGTAAACCAGCATTGTATGCTTGAATTATCGCTTCTCCGTCAAAATACTTGGTAACTGCAATTATTCTGGGTTTAGAAGGTGCGATTTCTTCTTGTATTTGTAAAAGATTCCTACTAATTGTCTCAAACATCATTTAACCTCTACAAGAAAACTGCTCAAACTGAGCATGATTTAATTGTACCTTAGTTTTTCGGCATGTCCAAAATATTAATTCCCTTCAATTGTTGCAAAAAATAAACATGGCTGAAACCATGTCGCTGACATGATTTCAGCCTATTTGGAGTTTTGTTGTAAGTGTTTACATATCTTAATAATCCAAAAAGGGTGTAGGGTGTAAAGCCTTGTCTTTGTTAAAGGGCATGCTATTTTTTAGTGAAACATCAATAAAGTGGTTGAGTGGATGATTTTTACAAAAAGTTACCAGCACTTTTTCTGTGGAGTAATTTTATCTAAAAGCCTGTTGTATTGCTCGTTTCTGGAGTATCCTAACATTATTCCTAATAAAAAATCTTCATAAGGTGTTAATTTTTCCAAATTTCTACTTGAAAATCCTCTCAAGATTTTTAAGCATGTATTTGCCCCAAAATATAGATTTATCTTGTTATTTTCTAGGTTGGTAATATGATATTGGATTTTCATTTTCCGTAAGATATCTGTAAGAGCTTCTATTTCATTGGTTTTGCAAGTATATAATGCCAAATCTCTGACACCTTTTTTGTATTCGTATATTAAGTGTTTAAATAATTCCATTTTCCCCTCTCTTTTTCTCTTCTTGATTTATTAGACGGGTAGGTCATAAAAAAGTTTCTTTGTGGTAGTATTAAATCTGCAAAGGATATATTTATGAATATTCAAAACAACTTAGGAATTGCATTTAGTTTAACAATGCTAGCAGGTTTAACAACTGCTATCGGTGGTGCTATTGCATTTATTACCAAAAAAGACAATTTAAAAACTCTATCAGTAGGGTTGGGTTTTTCTGCTGGTGTAATGATTTTTAT
>JAFXHF010000026.1 GCA_017536545.1 bacterium | reverse complement strand
CCAATTAAATATGATTTTGCAATCTTTGGATATGGAGTAAACAATTAACCATTAATCGCAAAATAAACTTCTTTAAGTCGTTTTTTAGTAATATGCGTATAAAGTTGAGTAGTTGCAACATCACTATGTCCCAGAAGTTCTTGCACGACTCTTAAATCCGCACCATTTTCTAACAAATGAGTTGCAAAACTATGTCTTAGGGTGTGGGGAGAAATGTGTTTGTGAATTTTTTCACCTTGTTTTCTAATAAAATTATAAACATCTTGGCGAGAAACCTTATTCCCGTTTTCTTTTAATAATAAAGTCTTTAAATTTGTATTTAATTTATGTTCTAAAATAATCATTTCACGCAATTTTAAATACTTGTTAATAGCATCTTTTGCTTTATTCCCAAACGGTACAACCCTTTCTTTTGAACCTTTACCATAACATTGAACATATTTTTGCTTAACATCAATATTAGTTAGTTTTAAATTCACAAGCTCAGACACCCGTAAACCACAACCATAAAGGAGTTCTACAATAAGTTGTTCAAGAATAGATAAATTTGAATTAAGAATAGAATTTAACTCTTCAATTGTCATAACTTTTGGTAACCTTTTAGGAAGTTTTGGTTGTTCAAGAGTTTGGGCAGGATTTTTTTTACCATACTCATTTGCACAAAACCACCTAAAAAACCCTCGCAAAGATGCAACTTTTCGCATTACAGAACTTGGAGTATATTTATCCTCTCGAAGTTTCATAATAAAAGAATTCAATTCAGCTCTATCTATTTTATTTATCTCAGAAACTCCACGAGTCTGACAAAAATCAAAAAAAGCAGTCAAATCATTACGATAAGCATCTATCGTATTATGAGAAAGCCCTTTTTCTACTTCCAAAAACTCTAAATATTCAGATAAAAACTGTATATCCATAAACTAGATTATACATTTATTTTCAGAATTATCAATATTATTTAGCTGTTCTTAAAACATATCTTGCAGCTGCAGTAGCAGGTACTACAATTCCATCATAGACTCTGAATGGATAAATATCTGTTAAATTTTTTGCACTATTATTTACTATACAATCATTTCTATCCAAAGAATTAGAACCTTTTGTACAGCTAACCTCTTTGTTTGGCAAATTCACACCATTTACATCAATATAGCCAATGCAATAACGTAAATAACCAGAAGTAGCGTCTTTAAGGGGTTCTCCAGGAGGTAATGTGCAGTTTCCACCAACAGAACCTAATTGCTTACTGAACATTATAATCATTCCATCTGCTAAAACATAGGCAGACATACTATCTATACCTCGTTGTGGCTTATCAGTATTATAGAAATAATCACCAGTAAAGGTATAAGGTTGTTCCACACCCTTTTTATTCATTTTTAAGTCTGAAGCATTTTTATAATAAGTTGCCCCTGTTAAAGTACCATTTAATATGGAGCACATAGTCATAACCGTATCAGGATGATCTTTTGCACCATCAACACAAGTTGAAGAAATCCCCGCATAGTCAAAATCATATTGTGCTTGAGCCATACGTCCAGCTTGAGATAATGTTGAAATTGCTTTTTTAAACCCTGAACGATATTGAGCACTACGAGTATTAGCAATTAAATTAGGAATAGTCATTGCAGCAACTACACCAATGATACCTAGAGTAATCAATACCTCTGCCAAAGTGAAACCGAATCTCTTAATACCTAATAAATCTTTCATTTTTACCTTTATCTTATATTTATGTAATCAATACTCGAATTATACAAGTTATCTTGATTGTTTGCAACTAACATTAACTTTCAGATGCTGCAAGTCTGAATAAATAATCTTCTCTTGCACTTGTTTTTAAACCTGTTGGCATAAAGTTTTCTTTAAATCTTTCAACAGCATATCTATCTGTCATGCCTGAAATATAATCAGTTACAACTCTGACAATTCTATCTGATGGGCAAATCGGTTTTAAAACACCGCAATAATGATAGAATAATTCTTTAATTACACGCCTTGCTTTTCTTTCTTCTAATTTTGCCATAGATTCATCGTTATAAACATTTTCGAACATCCAAGTTCTAAGTTTTGTTGTATATTCCCAACCCTCTTCACTCATTGCAATTTCAGATTTACCAAGAGAATTGTTAACAATTTCTGTTATCATCTTATTTAATCTTTTACTTTGATTTGAAGAAAAATAATTAATACAATCTTTTGGCAAATCACTTTCTGAAATCACACCTGCTCTAATTGAGTCTTCAATATCGTGATTGATGTATGCAATTTTATCTGCCAATTGAACAACTTTTCCTTCAGGTGTTGTTGGTTTAAATCCCCAAGAGTGAGTTCTAATACCATCAACTGTTTCTTTGCACAAATTCAAGTTTTCTAACACTTCGACAACTCGTACACTTTGAATATTATGATAAAAACCACCATCAACCAATTCATTTAAAACACCCTCACCACAATGACCGAAAGGTGTATGCCCCAAATCATGCCCTAAAGAGATTGCTTCAACTAAATCTTCGTTTAAATCTAGTGCTCTTGCAATTGTTCTGGCAATCTGTGAAACCTCTAAAGTATGAGTCAAACGAGTTCTAAAGTGATCATCAAACGGAGACAAAAACACTTGAGTTTTGTGTTTCAATCTTCTAAACGCTTTTGAGTGAAGAATTCTATCCCTATCACGTTGAAAATCTGTTCTCAAATCAGATTGTTCTTCATCAACTTTTCTACCTTTTGAATTTGCAGATTTTGTTGCAATTTCACTTAATGTTTCAAACTCTCTTTGCTCTAGTTTTTCTCTAATGGTTAATGTAGTCATAATTCTCCCCTCTGATGAAATTCTATCAGAAAGTAAAAATTAAGCTATACTGTCTTTGTAGGATTTTTGACCTCTTCTTTGGCTTTAATTTGAGTTGCAACAACATTAGCTCCAGCTTGTTGAAGTTTCTTTTGTTT
>JAFXHF010000023.1 GCA_017536545.1 bacterium | reverse complement strand
TTCTAGTTTTTTCGTTTTTCTTTTTAGTTTTTTGAGAGAGTCCTCTGTAAGCATTATCAACGGAAATTTTTGTTATGACCTGTTTATCTTTTCTGTCATAAAATGTTAACCAGAATTTTCTGTTAATATTGTCAACTGCAAAAGATACTTCCCCAACAAGTTTGTCACCAGGTTTGATCTGGCGAAACATTAATTTTGTATCTCCAAATATAGATGGGCTAAATTTTGCATTATAATCATTAACTAGTGCCATCTCAAATCCAGAAAGGGTTTTGTCTGACATATTTGAAATCAGTAAAGACAATGTGATTGTATTAACTTCTCCAAATGGATCCTTTTCGTGTTTAACATCATTAATATTTATTGTTAATCCTTCATATAGAACTTCTTCTTGTTTTAACGCTTCTTCTTTATAAACTGGTAAATCTACGCTAGTACTGATTTTAACTTTAATTTCATCGCCTGGAGCGATCATAACGTGATCACCTTTTCGAATAAGAGCAACTCCAAGCCCAGCAACACCACCAACAGCAGCACCGGCAGCAACCGTATAACCTTGAGAAGCAATAGCTCCAGTTAGCCCAAACCAATTAAGTGCAGCTAATCCTCCCACTGCTCCGCCTGCAACAGTGTAACCGACGTCTTTGACAATGGTTTTTGCACCTTGTGTTATTGGGTGAAGTTTTGTTGACATTTTGCCTTCAATAGGAATTTCTCTACCATCTGGAGTTACCAAATAATCGAAAACAAGATCCATTGTTGCTTCTTTACCAAATTTGCCAGGGGCTGATGTATTTGATAATCTTCCGTGAGCGTGAGTTCCTTTAGGAATGATTATACCTTTATCTCCATACACGTCATCTGTTACTTCGGCAAAGAATTCATCTCCTTCTATTGAAATTGAAGAATCCAATACCTGAGAAACTGTCATATTTATTATGTCTTTTCGTTCTAAAGTTTCAATTTTACCAGTAAAAATTTCGTCAGGAGTTGTTTGTATTTCTGTTGTTTCAACAACAGAACCTCTTAATGGTTCATTCGCAGAGCTTATTATTGCTAAATTTGATAGCAATAGTGTTGATATAATCATAAAGCTCAATAATTTTTTCATACCTATATTTATTAACTCCCAAAGCTGGATTTTTGTTCAAATTAATTTTCTTGATTTTCGACTTCTTGAGCCATTTCTTCTATTATACTATTAATTTGAGCTGGTTCAAAGCTTGAACAAGAGTTCCAAATTAATGTTGGTCTAGGTTCGTTTAATAATGGACTTGGAAACTCATTGTGGCATTGACCTTTTAACATATTAGTTGAACCATCGATGCAAGATGTGAAGTTTTTACAACAGCTACAAATTTTAAGGGTTAGTCCGTAATCTTCCATTTTTGATTTTAGTTGTTGCAAAGCATCAATCATTCTTAAATGTGTTGATGTTGTGTATTTTTTGTTTTTGTATAGGAATCTAATTTTTGACATTCCGCTTTCTGTTGAAATGAATTCAAGTTTACATCCTCTGTCACCATGTTTAGTTTGGACAAGAACATCAATAACAAGTTTGTCAGTTTCTCTATCTGAACCTGCTCCGATTTTTTTCAATAAATATCTTACAGGTGGGAAGTTTTTAATGATATGACAAATAGAATATAGCGGATATGTCATTAGTAATAATATTTCTTGAGTATCTAATTTTGCGTTAACTAAGCTGATACCAAATACTGCAAGAAGTAATATAGCTGAGAAAATTACAACATTGCAAGTTACAATGAAAGGATAGCTATATGAGTATGAAATTAATACTGCATAAATTGCAACTAATGCCCAAAGGTTTGGGTTTAATAATGAACAAAGGTGCTCAATAAATGCAATATTGATTGTTTTTAAGTTTTTGAAGTTTGACTTAAATAAGTTAAATCTTTTTGTTAAACGAGGTTTTTTGAATAAGCAATCTTGGCCTAGAATGTAAGATTGAATATTTGGATTATAAACACATTTGTGTCCAGATTGAGATAATAATAAGCTGAACTCTAATTCGCTATTTATATCTTTAAAGTTTATACCATCAAGTTCATCAAGTACATCTCTTTTTATAATAAATAGGCCAGAGTCAATTTGTGTCGCAAGTCCCATTAATGTACGAGCTTGTTTAAAGAAGTTTGCATGATATTTTTTATAAACAGCTTTAATTTTATCAATGATATCAAGGTTTTCTCTATTAATTTCAAGTTCCCCAGTTACCGCATCAGCATTTGTTAATGCAGTATTAGCTAATGTTAAAAAGTCAGAATCAATTTTTCTGATTCCATCAATAAATACATAAGCATCAATAGTTGGATCTTTTTTTAGTTCTTCTAACAGCATTGAAACAGCTTTGTTTTTACCTAATGTTCCAACATCTTGAATATTCATTACGTGAACAAAATTATCGTGTTCAAATAATTTTTCTGATCCGTCATTGCAATCGTCTAAAATTGCATAAACTCTGAAGTTTGCAAGAGGATAATCCTGCATTTTTATTTGTTCAACAAGTTCTTCAAGACAGTCTTTGTGGTTATGGTTGTAAATGATTACTGCAAAATTTTTCTTTGCACCATCGTATTTTGAATATTTTTTTTCAATATAAAATGGTCTATCGTTTAAGTTTCTAATTGATAGTATAAAGAAATAAACTGTGTAAATAATTACATATAAATAAAGTATCGATAAAATAAATTCCATAACCCTGTCCTCGTTTTATACTAATTTTAGTAAAAACCTAAATAAATAGCAAACAATTATAAATCAATGTAAATTGCTCCTTGTCTAAATATTCGCAATTCATTATTCATAACTCCTGCAACTGTTGATTCTAGCCCTTTTGCAGTATGGCCGTAATCCTCAATGATTAAGTCAGCTAAGCCAGTCATATTTTCTAAAGCTTGTTCATAACTTTTTGCCGATGGCTGATTTGATAAATTTGCACTTGTTGTTGCAAGTACGTGCCCTGGAATAATTTCGCATATTTGTCTAAATACTTCATTATCAGGAATTCTAATTCCAACAGTTGGCATTGAAGATGTTATATAATCTGGAGTTTTGTCACTTTTATCAGTTACAATCGTTAAAGCCCCAGGAAAGTATTTTTTAATGAGTTGTTGTCCAATTTTTGGAATAGGTTTTACGTAATCTAATAGATTATAAATTTCGTTGGACATTAAAATAAGAGGTTTTTTTGCTTCACGTCTTTTGATTTCGTAGATTTTTTTTACTGCACTTTCGTTGTCTGGAAGGCAACCTAAACCCCAAACGGTGTCTGTAACGTAGGCGATAACGCCACCATTTTCTAATACTTTAACAATTTCGTCTTTATTTTTAATCATACTTACCTCTAAAACCATTCTATCACAGAAATTACGCTGTTGACATTTTTGAAAACATCATTATTATAAGGATAGGTAGAAAATATAAAAAAGGATTTATGTTATGGCTTCAGGTTCATCTATTATTGCTAATATTTCAAATAATTTGTCTAATACTTATTCTTATCTTGCATCTTTATATCCAGAAGATGGTGTAACAATGGAAAATATTACTGCGGCAAGAAATGATAATACTAATTATTTGACCTTGAACCAATCATTTGCTTCATATTTGCAAAATAATTTTGGACAAATTGATAAAGATGGCGATGGCGTTATTGGTGCAGATGAGATGAATAATTTAACTGCAACAATTTCTAGAGCAGGTGCATCTCGTTCTGAGTTAACACAGCTTGCAATGTCTGGTGCGTATTCTGGTGAAACAATTAACAAAATCTTGGATCATTTTGATGAAATTGATGCAAATAAAGATGGTAGAGTTACTAGTGAAGAAATTTCAGCGTTCACTTATTCTGCAAATAAACAAGAGATGATGGATGAACAAAATCACAAGATGGCAACTCAAACTTCTTTATTCTATTCAGATGATTCTTCTTCTGAATTGTCATCATATAGTATCTTGAGTTACAGATATAAAAACTTTAATGGCTCAAAATAATTATTTTCCGATACAGAAATGATCAAAAATATTGTTTAGAATATCATCGGTGATTACTTCACCAGTGATTTCGTCTAATGAAAGAAGTGCAGATTTTAGATCGATATAAATCATATCTTGTAATTCTTCCATTTCAGCAGCTTGAAGTGCTCTTTCTAATGATTCTTTACAACGCAACAGGCATGATTGTTGACGTTTGTTTGTTATAAATTCAGTTTCTTCAAGTGAGAATTGGCAAACAATAGATTTCATTTTTTCTTTTAAATCGTCTAATCCATCTTTTGTATAAACAGAAAGTCTAGCTGTATTTTGGATTTCTTCTTTAAACTCTGTTGTTAATAAGTCGATTTTATTTGCAACAACGATGTGGGTTTTGATTTTAATGATGTTGTAAATTTCTTTGTCTTCGTCAGTTATACCAACATTAGCGTCATACAAAAATAAATTCAAATCAGCTTCTTGAGCAGATTGTTTAGAATATTCAATACCGATTTCTTCAACTTTGTCAATATTCTCGTCTTCACGAATTCCAGCAGTGTCGATAAGTGTTACTGCTACTCCAAGGTCTAAATTCTCTTTGATAATATCTCTTGTTGTACCTGCAATATCAGTAACAATTGCTCTATCAAGGTTTAGAAGAGCATTGAATAATGATGATTTACCAACATTTGGACGGCCAACGATTGCAACTTTTACCCCTTGGCGTAAAATATCTGAAGATTTTGCACAAGCTAATATTTTATTGATTTCATCAAGTGATTTTGTAAATCTTTCAATCAAGTAAGAATATTCTGGTTCTGCTACATCTTCAGGGAAATCTATTCCTGCTACAATTCTTGAAGTTGTTTCAAAAATCTCAGCTTTGATTTCATTAATTTTTGTAGCTAATACCCCAGAAAGGTTTTTTGCTGATTGAATTGCAAAGTTTGATGTTTTTGCGTGGATTAAATCATCAACAGCTTCAGCTTGTGATAAGTCTAGTTTTTTGTTCAAGAATGCTCGTTTTGTGAACTCTCCACGTTCAGCCATTCTTGCTCCATTTCTTAAAACTACATCAAGAATATTTCTAACAACGTTTACCCCACCGTGGCATTGAATTTCTACTACATCTTCTCCAGTGTAACTGTTTGGGTTTTTGAATGGTAGAATTACAACTTCATCGACTTTTGTTTCTCCATCTAAAATCCAACCGTGGCAAATTTTTCCTGCAGGTAAATCTTTTCTGTTTGAGATTTTTAAAGCAATGTCAAAGCTCTTATCCCCAGAAATACGAATTACTCCCACTCCACCTGTTCCAAGTGGTGTAGAGATAGCTGCTATTGTTTCAAATTCCTGATTGATGTTCATAAGAAAATTATACTATAAAAATAAAGAAAAGCTATGTACTGAGGTGCATAGCTGTTGATTAGGGATATGTGTATCTTAGTCTCTAAGGAGTATATTGTTATATTATCATTTCTATTTTTTTTGTAATCATACAAATTGATGAGATTTTTATTGAGATTTGAAAAATGATTTTTATATCAAAAGTTTTACCTTTCTTGCTAAAAAACGAATTTTTGATATAATAAGGGTATAGACAACTTTAGGGGGAGAGAAATGAAAAAGTTTTTAGCAATTACTTTAGGTGCTACTGTTGTTATAAGTTCAGTGTTGTGTGCTTATGCAGCGGATAATATATCAAAATTTTCATCAAAATTCAGAAAGAATTTTAAAGATTGTGATAAGTATGAAGAAACAGTAACAGCTTTATCAGAAGGCGAAGAATATAAATTTGAACGCAAAATTAAAGGTTGGAGAAATGGTTATTGTCAGTATGAAGAACTTGTATCTTCAGAAAATGGAGCTTACAATATTTCTTGCAAACTTTCTCATCTTCAGTTAGATGATTTGTCTGCAGCTATGCAATCACGTTCAAAAGAATTAGAAAAGCATGAATTAGATTTGTTTTTTGAACAAAAAGATCCAAAAACTGGTAAAATAAAATATGTAAAAGGTGGAACAACTACCATTAAAGGTAATAAAGCATATATTGCTTGGGCAAAAATTCAAAATAATCCATATTTTTGTAAAGCAGAAAAAATTAAATAGAAAATATTTATAAATAAAAAAGCTGTAAGGATATTTCCTTACAGCTTTTTGTTATGTGTTAGCAATTATGCTTTTTTTGTATCTTGTGTAGGCTGTTCTTTTTGAGCGTTTTTCTCATGGATTTTGCGACCGATATAGTTTGCTGGTTTCATTACAAGAACAGGTACAATGTATCTGTATACCATACCGAATACGAACAATGATTTAAGAACACCGATACCATCAATTTGAGTTGTTAGTTTTTTGTTCTTTAAGATATCAAGGTTGAATTCTCTGATATTTTTGTATGCTTTTTCGCCTATTTCTCTGATTAGTTTTTGACCTTCTTCAGATTCAGGTTTAACGTGCTTATACCATTCAGCCATCATTTGTTTTAAATCTTTTGGATTCCATTCGCCAAATAGATCTGCTCTTCTAGCTTCAGGATTATCCAACAAGTAGTTTGCCGCAAATCTAGTTGTTGCTTTATCGCATAGGTTACCAAGTTTTGAATCTAGCAAGTATGCACCAGCTGTTGATAATACCCAAGTTAAGCCATCGTTGATCGCTAAAGTTTTACGTTTTTCTGGGTCTAAATTTTCGTTTTGCAAAGTTCTAACAACGTACATACCAGAAATAAGTGTTGAACCTAATGCTGACATGTGAGTTGTCATGTTGTCCCATTTAGGACTTTTTGTATGATCTACGATGAATTTTGCAGCTTTACTATTATAGAATCTTGCATAATAGTTTTTAGCAATCCATTCTGTGAATTTGTCATACCATCCAGCTTTTGGAGCAGCTGAGCTAGCAACTTCTCTTGCGATTGTAGCTACACCAGTAAATTGAGGTTGGTAAGCTGATACAGATGGAGCAACTTGTTTGAAGTTTGATGTATATGCTCTATTTTGAGTCATATTATAGTTTAGAGGTTTCATAACTTGCATTATTGAACACCTCCTTTAACAGCGTTGAATGCAGGGCTGTTGATTTGAGCCTTTGCATAATTCATGCTTTGAACTTCTGGTTTAACTTCCTCTTGAGGAGCATTCTTTTTCTTACCTTTTTCCATATGGAAAACGTATTTAAGAATTGGAGGGATCAATGCGATAGTTAACATCGCTTTTGGAATACCTAGAACTAGAGTATCTGGAATAAATTGAGCAATCTTACTTAATTTTTTGTAAGGTTTAGATTTTTCAAGTTTACGAGGTCCAATTTTTTCTACGTCTAGTACTTCTTCAAGTCCTTTTAGGTATTTTTCTGGGTTCTCTTTAATCTTTTTGAAAGCTGCACCGAATGGAGCCATAACGATTGAAGAAACAACGAAACCAATAATAGCTGAAGATATAGCGTGAGATGCAGCATAGATACTGTCTTCTCTGTCTTTATCACTAGCCATTGCTAAGTTTGTTGCTGGTCTTAACCCGCCTGCTACAAAAAGGGCTACTAGAGCTTGTCCGATTACTGACTGTTCTTCGAACATTGCGTTTAGCCATTTGAACTTGTCAGAGCGGAAGATTTTATCGCCAAAAGTGTTACCCAAATTTTTATAAGAGTTAGCGGCAGCTCGGTTCATATTTATACCCGTAAAGCTGCCGCTATAATATCCTCTATTTACACTTTTATTGTTGCACAAATCTGCACTCTCTTGGTTAATCTCAAGCACGTTCGTATGTCGCTTGTGCTTAAGTTTGGCTGATGAGCCAATGGGATAATTTTTAATTGAGTCTATATTCATTTTGCACCATTTAAATTAATAACTGCTACACACCTATCTTAAATCAAACAAGATTTTTTTTTGCTATATAATTACGAAAATGTTACAATTAAATGTATCAATTACGCTTAATAAGACTCAGCTTAATATTCTTGAATTTACACTGTGTTTATATTAATATATAAGCCAAGGAGAGAGGGTTGACTTTGAGTAGTGGAATAGATGTTAATTTTCAGCAAATAGCTCAGGATTGTGGCTTATTTAGCAATGCTGAAGCTACTGTTGTGACTGGAAATATAGATAAACTCAAAGATGTTTATGATGATAAATCGCTTATTTGTATATACAATTACATGTTAAAGCATGCCTCTGAACCTGATGTAATTATGCACTTGATTCGTTGCGTTGACATGTTTCGTGATAAATCTAGTTTGGAACATTTAGTAGATATTTTACTTTTGAAAAATGCTAATTCTGCAGAACCTGAAATTAAGGAAAAATATGTTAATGTACGTGTGATGTGTGCCAAAGCTATTGCTAATCAGAAAAATACGGATGTAGTGTCTTCTTTATTATATTGTTTAAATAATAAGGATGAAAACTATCGTGTTAGACTTGCTTGTGCTGATGCGTTAGGTAGAATTGGAGATAGATTTGCGGTAGCACCTCTTATTGATGTTGTAACTGATGAAGATGAAAAATCTGTATACTTAAGAGAATCTGCAGTTTCAGCATTGGGGTTGTTAGGGGATGCTCGAGCAATTGACCCTTTGGTTAGTATTTTAGAAACTAAAAAAGGAATCATGGATAAGTTTTCGTTCTTAAAAGAACGAGCTATCGAAGCTCTTTCAAAAATGGGATTTAATGATAATGAAAGAGTGTTTAAAGCTTTGAAAAACTCATTGATGGATGAATCATCTCAAGTTAGAATCAATGCTATTGAGGCGTTGATGGATAGTGAGCATCCAAAAGCGTATGAAACAATAAAAGAATGTTTGGAAAATGATTCTAATGTTGAAGTTAGAAAAAATGCAATGATTGCTTTATATAATATTTCTGATAGAAGTATTTTAGATGAAGTTATAAATTCTCCAAATTATCCAGATTTATTGAAAATGGAAGCTGTTGCCATCATTGAAGAATACGAAAATGATGATGAGGATTATGAGGATGACTAAGTCGATTGTCCTATTGTCAGGCGGTTTAGATTCTTTAGTAAGTTTAGGGTTAAAGAAAGAGGAGTTGAATGTTTCTTTAGCTTTGACTTTTGATTATGGACAAAAATCTGCCCAATCAGAGATTGAAGCATCTAAAAAAATTTGTGAATATTACGGTATTGAGCATGTCGTGATAAGGCTAGATTGGTTAAAAAATATTACTCAAACTTCACTGGTATCTGATGATGAGGTCCCAACGGGAGATGCGTTGAATGATGGAAATCAATCAATGAAATCTGTTTGGGTTCCAAATAGAAACGGGTTATTCTTGAATATTGCAGGCTGTTATGCAGATTCTTATGGATATGATTATATTTTAATCGGTGCAAATAAAGAAGAGGCCCAAACATTTTCTGATAATACTCAAGAGTTTGTAGATGCGGTGAATAGAGAATTTCAATTTTCTACTCAAAACTCACCAAAGGTTGTTGCACCCTTGATAAATAAAGTTAAAAATGATATAGTCATGTTAGCTTTGAATAGTGGCATTCCTTTAGAATTAACGAGAAGCTGTTATCAGGGTGGTGACAAAAACTGTGGGATATGTGAGTCATGTGTTAGATTAAAGAATTCACTTATAGCTAACAATGATGAGAAATATATAAAGGTTTTATTCGAATAATATGAAAACATTGTTTATAGATAGAGAGATTAAATACATTGGTTCGCAATTAGCTCCTCATTGGATTTACAAAAATTTTAAAATCCAAGGAGATGCTATTGTTGCCTTTTGTGGTGAATGCGAAGTTAAGCTTACAGAAATGGTTGATATTGAAGATGTTATCAATAATGAACCTATTTATAGTAAGTACATGCTAAGTTTTATTTCAGAACAGTTCA
This sequence comes from bacterium, assembly GCA_017536545.1. Taxonomy (GTDB): domain Bacteria; phylum Cyanobacteriota; class Vampirovibrionia; order Gastranaerophilales; family Gastranaerophilaceae; genus Zag111. The sequence goes on along the minus strand of JAFXHF010000023.1, from coordinate 99,069 downwards.
ATATTGAGTTGGTTGAAGGTGTTTTTAGACAAAGGCTTTTGATGTGTTGTATCAAAGAAGCTCTTGAAAAACGTAGTTTCAAGGTTTCAAGAAATGGTGATGATTTATTCGTAAATGATAAAAAATTATCCGTTTCTATTGCAACAAAATCAATAACATCAGTTTTAATTCATACAGGAGTTAATATTTTATCTGAAGGTGCACCAATTCCTGTTTCAGGATTAGAAAGTGATTTGGGTATTAAGGATGTTAAAGAATTTGCTCAGGAAGTAATGACAGCTTATAGTGAAGAAATTGATGACATTGTTTTAGCAAGTACAAAAGTTAGAGGTGTTTAATGCTTAAGAACGTTGATAAATCAGAAACAACTTCTCATTTTACATATGAAGAATATAGAAGAAAATCAAAAAAAGGTCCAAACAAAGACTTGTTAGTTTTTGTTTCTGTATTTCTTATTGGATTAGTGATTCTTTTGGGATTTGCTAAGGTGTTGTCACCAAATGTTGATGTTGCAATATCTGTTGATAATGAAATTGCTGCAATGGAAGAAGAAGCTCGTACTGCTGCAATTGATGAAAGATTACGTCATTTGAAAATGGAAGATGAAGGAATAAATCCAGAAGACGAAGAAATGTTTTCTCCAGAATTAGATGAAAAAGTTGTGCTTCCTAATCAAAGAGCAAAAACAGTTGGTGAAATTGAGGCAGAAAAAGCTTCAAGACAGTTGACTACAGAAGATTTAGCAACTGTAAATGATAATATCAAAAATGAAGCTAAAGAAGACGTTAAAGAGGTTGTAAAAGAGGTAAAAGTTCAACAACCACCTAAACCACAGGCTGCTCCAGCTCCAGTTAAACCTGTATTTGCAAGAGTTGTTGTAGGTAACTACGCAACAGAAAAACAAGCTGAAGTGGCAAAATCTATTATCCAAGATGCAGGGGTTGGAGTTACTCCTATTGTGAAAAATATCGGTGGTTATTATACTTTGCAGGTTGGTTCATATTCTTCAAAAGAGGCTGCACAAGCTGCTGCCAACAACTTGTTAAAAGCTAATTTCCCAGCTAGAGTTATTGAGTAATAAGTTTATTTCTTGCTCAATCTGGCCATTATACCGTTGCTTTCGTTTGCTAAGATTTCTCTAAGAATTCGATCTCCCATTTGAGAAAATTCTAGTTCTGTTAATTCTGACTCTGGATTTTCGGCTTTTATTCGTTGTGCATATTCGAGGAAATCTTTAAAGTATTCTCTGCGTTGGCCAGCTACTAGTTTTGTTTCCGCAATAGCTTTTAATTCTTCAAGGGTTTTACCTTTTTTTACTTCTTTTGAAATTATTTGTTTAAATAGTTTACATTCGTTGTAGTTGAAATTCAAATAGTGAGCATTCAATAGTTTTTCAGATAAGGTTTTTGCACTTGAAACTAAATTAAATATAACTTTGTATTTAGGAAATGCTGGGTTAGATAGTTCAAATTTACCATTATTACGAAGTTCTAAAACAGTGTTTTCTTCTATCCACTCTTCAAAATTCTTGCTAAATGTATCTTCAAGCTCATTTAGTTTTTGTTTGCTTCCACCAAAATCACTTTTTAGTAATGTGGCTCTTAGATTAGGACCAAATTTTGCACCGAAATTTATATTGTAATTATTTGAAATTTCCATGTTTTTTTAACCTTTTGTACAAGGTTAAAAATTTCAAAATAAAATTTTTTGCTATAGTACTGTTTTGTTAAATAAATCGCTAAGCTGTAAGACTGATAAAATTTGGAAATACATTCTTTTCCAAGCGTGTTTATCGGAAATTGGTCTAATTAGAGAGCATGTTTCGAAAATCTTTTCGTCAGCATCAATAGCGATGGTTAAGATGTTGTCTTTTATAGATAAACCAATTCTTTTTGCATCATAAGATTTTTTGATAGTCTTAATTTTTTCCATCAAACTGGTTGTTAAAAAATATCTTGATTCAATTTGGTTGTCTGAATAAACTTTAAATGAAGAAATCCATTCAGGATCTTCTAGTTTTACTTCTTCAAGGTTAGGGAATATTATAAAATCTCTTTCAACGATAATTATTTCGCAGTCTATATTTTTCTTGAGTTCGAGTACAACAGCAAGTCCGTGAAATATTTTTTGAGGACACCATAAAGATCCCCCAGTAATTGCTAGTTTTGATAGGATTAGGTTTGTGTCGTTATATACCCCACCTATATTGTCTATTGTTCCGAAGTTAGATTTGCCAAAATTTGGAAATATTTTTGTGTTTTTTATGAAATCCGAATCAACAAGATCATCTGTAGTCCAGCTCAAGTTTCCAAAATTGCCTAAAAAAGAATCCATAACGCAGTCTTTTATTGAGTATTCCACCCATTTTTGAATAAAAGTCCAAACTCCAAATGCTGAAACTATAGTGAAACATAATATTTTAAAATGTGCAGATCTAAATTCGGTTAATCCAGAAAAGAATTTATATGCAAAGAATATAATTGTACATTCAATAATAGTTAAAAGTATTAGTGCGAGGATTCTCCAAATATCATTTTTATGAAATGTTTGATAATTGTTTTCATATACATTTTCAAAGTTATTTAATATAGTTTCGTAATTTGTCATATAAAATTCCTTTTCTATTATTGAAATTTTATCATATTAACTATTCTTTGTAATACTTTAAAAAGTGGATTGGTTTTGTTGCTATTTTAGTATGTTTTACATATAATTTTTGTATGGAAAATATTAAGAGAATTAAATTAAGGGATTTTGAAATCGGTGGGGATAAATTAACTATTCTTGCTGGTCCTTGTGCTATTGAAAGCCAAGAAATTTTAGATGAAACCGCTCAAGGTTTAAAAGAAATTACAAAAGAATTGGGTATTAATTTTGTATTCAAGTCATCTTTTGACAAGGCAAATCGTTCATCAATTACATCTTTCCGTGGTCCAGGTATGGAAAAGGGTCTAGAAATGTTACAATTGGTGAAAGAAAAATACGATTTACCAATTGTTACTGATATCCACACTCCAGATCAGGCAAAACCTGTTGCTGAAGTTGCTGATATTTTGCAAATTCCAGCGTTTTTATGCAGGCAGACAGATTTGTTGGTAGCAGCAGCAGAAACTGGGAAAATTGTGAATATTAAAAAAGGTCAATTCTTAGCACCTGAACAAATGGGTAGCCTTGTTAAAAAGGTTGAAGATTCGGGTAATACAAACATTATGTTGACTGATAGAGGTTCTTCTTTTGGATACAACAATTTGGTATCAGATTTTAGAGGAATTCCTATTATGCAACAGTTTGGTTATCCAGTTGTATTTGATGCAACTCACAGTGTCCAATTACCTGGTGCAAACGGTATTTGTTCTGGTGGGGATAGAAGGTTTGTCCCTGTTTTAGCAAAAGCTGCAATGGCAGTTGGTGCAAATGTTTTATTCTTTGAAGTTCATCCAGATCCAGATAAAGCTAAATGTGATGGGCCAAATATGGTTGCATTGAAAGATGCTAAGCAATTATTTGCTACTTGTAAGAAAATATTTGAAGTAGTTAGAGGCTAAGGATTTGCAATGATTACAATAAAGACGTTTGTAGAGGGGCCAATTGACGCTAATAACTATCTTGTAATTGATGAAGAATCAAAAGAAGCAGTTCTTATTGATTGTTCATCTTCAAGAGCTGAATTTATTCAAGCAATCAAAGATAGTGGTGTAAATCTTAAACAAATACTTTTAACACACGGTCATTTTGATCATTTGTTGGGGATAGACGGGTTTAAAGAAGCGTTAGGCGTTGATACATATATTAGTGAAGATGATATGGGCCAAGTTAGAATGACTCCAGAAATGCTTCAAATGTTTTTAGGTATGATGAGTGCTTCTATTCCAAATATTACAGGGTATGTTAAAGATGGCGATGTTATAAAAATCGGCAATACAGAAATCAAAGCTATTGCAACTCCTGGGCACACAAAAGGTGGCTTATGTTATTTAGTTGAAGATAAACTTTTCTCTGGTGATACTTTATTCCAAGGAAGTTGTGGAAGATGTGATTTACCTGAGGGAGATTTTGATACAATTGTAAAAAGTATTAAAGAAAAACTGTTTACATTGCCTGAAGAAATTGAAGTTTATCCAGGGCACGGTCCAAAAACTACAATAGCTCACGAAAAGAAATTTAATGATATTATAAATTATTAGAGGGATAAAAAATGAAGGAACAATTAGAAAAAATATATGCTGATGCTTCTGCTGATATTGAAAAAGCAGTTTCAGTAAAAGACTTGGAAGATGTTAAATTCAAATATTTGAGTAGAAAAGGTGAATTCAATGAAATAAAAAAAGGGTTGAAAGACTTATCACCTGATGATAAAAGAATTGTAGGTTCTTTGGCTAATGAAATTACCCAAAAATTAGAAGCTTCAATTTCTGAAAAGTTCCAAATTTTTTATGAACAAGAATTAAATAAAAAGTTAGAGAAAGAAAGACTTGATGTAACTTTACCTGGTCAATTTGTTCCTCGAGGACATGTTCACCCTCTAACATCAACAACAAATGAAATTGTTTCAATTTTCCAAAGTTTAGGTTTTTCAGTTGCTCCAAGTGAAAATTCACCTGAAGTTGAAACTGAATATTTTAACTTTGATATGTTGAATGTTCCAAAAGATCACCCTGCTCGTGATGTGCAAGATACATTCTTTACTAATGTTGCTGAAAATGTTGTTTTAAGAAGTCAAACTTCTGGTGCTCAAATTCACGTTATGGAAGACCAAAAACCTCCTATCAGAATTATAGCTCCTGGTAGAGTTTATAGAAATGAAAATATCAATTCACGTAAAAATAATTTCTTCCACCAAATTGAAGGTCTTTATGTAGATAAAGATATTACATTCGGGGATTTGAAAGGTGTTTTAAACGAATTTATCAGAATTTATTTTGGTGCAAGCCGTCCTACAAGATTTAGAAATAGCTTTTTCCCGTTCACTGAACCATCAGCAGAAATTGATGTTCAATGTATTATGTGTGAAGGTAAAGGTTGCAGAACTTGTTCAGGTACTGGTTGGTTAGAAATCTTGGGTGCAGGTATGGTTGACCCTAATGTATTGCGTGGAGTTGGTATAGACCCTGATGTATATTCAGGCTTTGCGTTTGGTATGGGTGTTGAAAGACTTGCTATGCTAAAATACGCAATTGATGATATCAGATTATTCTTCAATAACGACGTAAGATTTTTAGAACAATTCAAAAAATAAGGGTGAAGGGGTAAATATAACTTTTCACCCCGACCCGCCCCCTTTTTAGGGGTAAGAGACGTATGATTTTAAGAAGAGGAATGTAATGTCTATTATTATAATGATTTTATTGCTTAGTTTTTTGGTACTTGTGCACGAAGCTGGACACTTTTACGCAGCAAGAGCATTGGGTATTAAAGTTTCTAAGTTTGGTTTTGGTTTGCCAATCGGTCCAACTTTGTGGAGTAAACAAGTTGGTGATGTTGAAGTTCTTGTTCATGCGTTTTTATTAGGTGGTTATGTTTCATTCCCAGATGATGAAAAAGACTCTGGTATTGTTGTTCCTGATGAAGATAAATTTATGAACAAACCAGTTTGGAAAAGAATGGTTGTGATCTCTGCAGGTGTTATTGCAAATATTATTACGGCAATTGTTTTTGTTCTGATTACAGCGTTTGTATGGGGAAAATTACCGTCTGGACAATATGAAGTTTATATCAATAAAATTGTTGCAGAAAAAGGTGAATCTGTTTGGGCTAGTGGCTTAGAAAAAGGTGACAGAATTATTAATATAAACGGTTCTGCTATCAAATCGAGCTATGCTCTAAATTTGTATTCAAAAAATAGTAAACGTTATGATGGCAAAGTCGATGAAGTTTCTGTGAATGAAACTTTAGATAACTTGAAAAAATTAAATCCAAAACTTGTTGAAGCTGATTTGATTGAGGATAAAACAGTTATTGTGTTACCTAAAAAAGTTGATGAAAAAGCGTTGACAATTGAAGATGAAGCACTAAAAGGTTATAAGTTGTATAGAGATAATCAAGTTGCATTGAGTGAAACTCAAGTAAAATTAAGAGATTTATTAAAAGATATGACAACTTACAAAGCAGATGGTACAACAACTTTAAGCGATGTAGCTTATGCAATTACAGATACCCAAAGACCAATAAATATTACCGTTTTACGTGACGGAAAAGAAATTGAGTTAAAAACTGTTTATTCAAACGAAAAAGGTTTGATTGGTGTGATGGTAGAAGCTCGTGAAGTTTTAAGACCAACAAAAGATATTCCATCAGCTCTAAAAGGTACTTTTAGCTATCTTTGGGAACAGACTTATATGCTTGTATATGGTTTGTGGCAATTATTTACTGGCCAAATACCTATCCAAGATATGCACGGAATTGTTGCTATTACAAAAATCGGTGGTGATGTAATTCAAAATAGCGGATTTTTCTCAGGTTTGTTGTTAACTGCTATGATTTCTTTAGATTTGGCATTGGTTAACTTCTTACCAATCCCTGCATTGGATGGTGGACACTTTATGTTCCTAGTAATTGAGAAACTAAGACGTAAACCTCTCGATGAAGATACGATTAATAAAATAAGTTCGATATTTTTCTTGTTGCTGATAGTGTTTATGGTTTTCATTGTTTTTAATGATGTATATGCACTAATTAAACATAAATTTTAAAAAGGTTGAGCGAAAGCTCAACTTTTTTTATGGTATAATTAACCTTGTATAAAAAGGGAGAAAAAGAGAGATGTTAGATTTTATTCACACGCATGGAATGATTGTTTCGGGTGCAATACTTCTAATTGCATACATCTTCATTGCTAGCGAAAAAATTCAAAAATCTGTAGTAGCTCTTGTTGGGGCAGCTTTAACAATGCTACTTGGATTAATTCCTCTAGAGGGACATTTAGATCTTGAAAATATGAAATACATCAAAGGTGTATTTGAACATGTTGATTTTGAAGTAATCTTCTTGCTTATCGGTATGATGATTATTGTTCATATTGCAAGCCGTAGTGGTGTGTTCAAATGGATGGCATTACATTTGTTAAAAGCAACAAAAGGTCACCCAAAAACTGTTTTATTTGCATTAGCTGCGTTTACTGCAGTTGCTTCAGCTTTTTTAGATAACGTAACAACAGTTGTTCTTATGATGCCAATTACATTTATTATCGCAAAAGAATTTGAAGCAGATCCTGTTCCATTTTTGATTACTGAAGTTTTAGCTTCAAATATTGGTGGTACAGCAACTTTAATCGGTGATCCTCCAAATATCATTATTGGTACAAGAGCAGGTTTAAGCTTTATGGACTTTGTTCGTGAACTTACTCCAGTTGTTGCTGTCATTTTTGTTGTGTGTATATCATTATTAGTATTTATGTTTAGAAAAGGCTTAAAAGCTACTCCAGAAAAAATGGCACAAGTTGCAAATATGGATAACTCAAAAACTATTACTGATAAAGCTCTTATGATTCGTTCAATGATTACATTAGCTTTAGTAATTTTAGGGTTTGTAACTCACGATATTACGCATATTTCAGCTTATGTATTTGCAGTAGCTGGTGCTGCGTTCTTGTTGTTATTTGAAGAGCCAAAAGAAATTTACAAAGATGTTGAATGGTTAACTATTTTCTTCTTTGTTGGTTTGTTTATCATTATTGGTGGATTTGAATCAAATGGTGGTATCAAATATTTAGCGGATCAACTTATCGTTTTAACTAACGGAAGTTTGAATGCAGCTACAATGATTATTCTTTGGGCTTCTGGTATTTTATCAGGTATCATTGATAATATCCCATATACAGCAACAATGGCTCCGTTGATTTCTGAACTTGTAAACCCTGCAAATCCAAATGCAATAACTGGTAATACTCAAGCTTTATGGTGGGCATTATCTTTAGGTGCTTGCTTAGGTGGAAACTTGACTATTATTGGTGCGGCTGCAAACGTTATAGTTTCAGAAACTGCAGCATCTCAAGGTCATAAGATTTCATTTATGAGATTTATGAAATATGGTGCATTAATTACAATGATTTCACTTGCAATAAGTACTGCATATTTAGCAATTAAATATTTGTAATTTGAATTTTAAATTTGAAAAGGCGGTAAGAGAATTTCTCTTATCGCCTTTTTGGTGATGAATTATCAACTGTAGTTCGAATTTACGTTATTCATTACATCCGAATGCGATAGTAACGTGTTCCCTAGGATTAACTGCGGATATTTTGTATCCACGAGGATCAACAAGGTAAGCAAACTCATCACCTGTAGTTTGGAATAAGCCCATAGCACCAGATAGTGCTGTTCTTGTTACATCAATTGGGGCTTTAACTGTTTCGAAAATACCATCACCTAAGTTTCTAGCAGCGGCACCGAATTGTCCTTGGAAAACGTGTCCTAACATATAACCGGCATCATTAGATACGTTTTCTACTGCGTTACCAAGGTTAGTAACAATACCACCTGCGGTTCGACCTACTACCCCGACTAAAGAACCAGCCCAAGTGAATGGCATTTCAACAAGTCTAGCTACTGGGTTTACGTTTTTAGATTTGTTTACTTGAGCTTGTAGGATTTGTTTTGGTAATTTTGTTTTGCAATCACCATTTTTAATATCTGTGAATGCTAATTTTAAAGCACCTTTGTCACAGCCTGATGGTCTTATTACCTCTACAACTTGACCTGTTACGGTTGAGCCACAAGGGTAGGTTCTTCCATTGATTGTAATATCTTCAAGAGTGTTGGCTCTGAAGTACTGCCCAACGTGAGAAGATTTAGCTGTCAATTGGTCTATCATTGATAATTTCAATGTAGGGATTTTTACGATTTCTTCATGTTCAATCAACGCATTCTTCTCAACTGGACATGCTGGGCAGATATTGTTAGCAGTTTTTGGATTTGTATCATAACCTAGAGCTACACGAACTGTTTGCATCATTGACGCTACGTCAGCACGAGAAGCATCTCTATGTGGTAAAATCATATTTGGTGTTGGTGAATCTTTTAAAGCACCGTTTTGAAGTGATTTTGCAACTGGGATTTTTGCCCAATCTGGAACTTTATTGCCGTCTGCGTATTGGCTTAAAATTTCATCAGCCTTGCAACTATCCATATCACAAGTCATACCTTTTGCAATAGATGTTAATGCTTCAACACGAGTTACGTTTGCATTAGGCTTAAATGTTCTATTTGGATAGCCTGCAAGTAGGTCTTCGTCCACAGCTTTTGCAATAGCTGCGTTTGCCCAGTTATCTCTTGGGACATCTTTGAACATAGCTTGTCTATTTAAGTCGCAGTTAAGGTTAAAACCTTTAACAAGCATTGTTGCAAATTCTGCACGTGAAATCTTTTGATTTGGTTTGAAATATCCGTCTGGATAACCTACAACAACGTCATTTATTGCTAATTTATCTATATCGCAAGCTGCCCAGTGACTATTTGGGACATCTGGGAATTGGCATCCGCCAGTGTATGATGCGGCAGCTCCTGTGATGTTATTTTGAATTTGTTGTGGAATTTCGTATGGAATTAGAGTTTTCTTAACTGCATTAATTGAGTTTGCAGACTGAATATCTATGGGGCAATTGTTTCCATTCATTCTACAATCATCTCTATCAACTGGAATCCCATTATACATGTTAGGACATTCGTTTAAGCATGGCATTTGAGTTGCAGCTCCTGTGATCTGTCCATCTGTTGCAACTGTAGCTCCTGCAATTCCTCTTGTCATTCTATCTGCAGGACAACCTTTTAAGGCTGTTTCTGTTGAGAAAATTGAGTTTGCTGGTTCACCCACGTAGTTATTTGTACCATATACTGCTTGCGGATAACCATAAACTTGTTTCATTTCTGATTTGTTTGGTTTACCAGTCTGAGGGCATAGTGCAGTTGATGGTACTGCTGGTTTGTCACAGCTTATTTCATCTGGACACCCACAGTCTGTTTTAACTGGACATGGGTCTGGTTTTTTGCAATCACAATCTGGTAAAGCTTTTTTACATTTGTTGCAGTTTGTATTAGGTCGTACATTATCAACAGGACATGCAGGACCGGTTACAACAGGTAAAGCTTCTGCCGGTGCTGGTGTGTTGCATGGACAGGCTGCCATTACTGGAGTCAAGGAACACGTTGCCATTCCAACAGCAATCGCAGCTGCCACAGTAAGTTTTTTAATTGACATTTTTACCTCCTTGTTTGTATGAGTTTTAAATAAATGTAAGTTTTATTTAAATTTCAAACTTATACAGTGATTATGTACTTTTCGTGAGGTTTAAAACATTAGTAGAACAGCTTATTCAGGTAGGTAATATTGCAAATACTAAGTTTGTAACAATTTTTGTAAAGTTCGCAAATTTTCTGAAAAATGTGTTTTTATATATATGTGAAGGTTAATTATTGTGTAGGAATAGGTGTTGCATGTTTAGTAAAGAATTTATGAAATTTTTGTATAGTTATCAAAAAGATGACTTCAAACCAAAAGAACCATTGAAACGTGAGATTAGGTTCAAAAGTAAGGGCGGCGGTAAAGTTGCCGAAGTTTTAGTTCCAGAAACTAACAAAGGTTAACAAACCCTTACCAATAACTACCTACATTTGATCTCTCACAAAACAACCATGTGTTGTTTTGTGAGTCGGACGGGAGGTATGTATTATCTGTTAACCTTTTCATAACCAAAAAGAAAAAGCCTTTCGAAGGAAAGGCTTTTGGAATGTAAATTTGATTTCATTCCTCGTAATAGTGAAGTGTGAAGTGTGTGCTTAAGTCTGTTTGTGATTCCTCAATAAGCACTCCTCGTGTTTACATATTAATAAAGTTTTTTGAGTATATAAAATTGCTATATTTTATATACCCATCTTAATACTTGTTAACATTTTAGAAATTTTGTTTTCGTGCATTATACTAGAGATAAGCATAGAGATGATTTTAGGAGAGAAATTATGAATATTTTAATATCGAATGATGATGGGATTGCTGCAAATGGTATTAGAGCGTTAACTGAGGCTCTATCTCAAAAGCATAATGTTTATGTTGTAGCTCCTGATAGAGAGCGTAGTGCAGCTGGACATTCTTTAACTTTGCATACTCCTTTACGAGTTGAAGAGTTAGATGAAGGGAAACACGGTGCTCGTAAAACCTGGGTTACTACAGGTACTCCTGGGGATTGTGTTAAAATGGGTGTTAGTGCACTCTTATCAAAAGATGAAAAACCTGATTTTGTTATTTCTGGTATAAATCATGGTCCAAATTTAGGTGCTGATATTCTTTATTCTGGAACAGTTAGTTGTGCGATGGAAGGTGCGATGTTAGGAATTCCTAGTATTGCTGTTTCATTAGCTTCTATGCGAGCTGAGTATGAAGACTTTTTGTTCGGAGCGAATTTTGTGGTGTCTTTATTGGATAAAATTAAAGATTTTAATATTCCGAAGAAAAGTATCTTAAATGTTAATATCCCGAATCTAGATGCTGATGATATTGCAGGTGTTGCAATCACTGAATTAGGTAGAAGAATGTTTACAGACGATTATGAAAGACGAGTTGATCCTCGTGGAAAAGTTTATTACTGGATGGCAGGTGAGTTGATTAATGAACCTGATGATGCTAGAACCGATATTGCGGCTGTTCGTAATAATATGATTTCTATTACTCCAGTAACTTATGAGATGACAAGAAAAGAAACTATGGACGATTTAAATAAGATTCTGTGTGAAAAAGGTTCTTGTGATTGGTACTAATATTTAGCCCTCTGAAAACTTTTTCAGGGGGTTTAATTTTCTACAGATACACGTTATAATATTAATAGGGATATTTGGAGTTTATGGTCGATTTTAACACTAGCTTGCATCTGCCTCAATATGTCGGTATAGATACTCATACCGGTCAATCTTCTAGTGTTGAAAAACTCAGAACAATTTCACCTGAGGAGTTTGGAACTCAAGCTTCTCAAGAGTTTAGAACAGACTTTGCTTCTGCATTTTATGGAGATGGGCCTTATTCTCTTGAACATCCAAACAATACAACTGAGCTTGTAGCTCAAAATGTTGATTACCTTGCCTAAGTTTAATTAATTTTTCTAATATTAAGAATTGTTAATAAATAAATTTTGAAAAAGGCAATTCTTGTGGAAAAAAATACTTTATATAAATGTATATAGGAAAGAGGATACTCAGGTAATGAAAGAACAAGAATTAAACACATTGATGTCAGTTGTTACAGATCCAATCGAAAATGTGTATAGAATTAACTCATATCAAGACTTGGCAGAAATTCAACGTATTATTAGAATTTTTGATATCGCTCAAGAACAACACAACAAACATACAATGTTGTCTATTAAAAATTTAGCTGCATTACGTTTGGTATTGAGCAATAATTAATTCTTGTTTTATATAAAGTTTGAAAAGCCCTCGCTAGTTAGCGAGGGCTTTATAGTTTGTTCTATTGTACAATTAGTGCAATTATTGGTGGTGCAAAGAGTAAGACGCCAATCATTACAGCACAGATTGATACAACCATAACTGCCCCTGCGGCAATGTCTTTTGCCATTCCAACCATTCTAGAATATTTATTATGGAATGTTGCATCAAGTGCAAATTCTATTGCAGAATTAAACATTTCTGCCGAAATTACGGCAGCTATTGTTAATAATACTATACAAAATTTGTTAATAGAGAAGTTTAGGCAATATGCACTAATAATAACAAGTGCAGCTACAAAAAGATGAATTCTAATATTGCGTTCACTCTTTATTGTTAATCTCATCCCTTTTCTTGCGTTTCTAAATGTGTTAGAAAACGAATTTTGTTTATATTTTGTCATATTTTATTCCCATACTTTCTAATGCTAATTTTTGATATTTTACGACAAAATTGAATTCTTCTTCGCTTTGATGGTCAAATCCTAATAAATGCATTATACCATGGCTTATTAAGAAAACTAGTTCAGCTTCTTTTGAAATTTCCTTCTTTTGAGCTTCTTCAATAATCTTGTCTAATGCTATTATAATCTCTCCTAAATTAATTTCCATATCCAGAACAAATCTTTCTTCTGTTGGCGAATCAGCAAACACGGCAAAAGTAATGATATCTGCAGGATAATCCTTTTCTCGATATTCTTTATTTATTTCGTGAGTTTTGTTGCTATCGCAAAACAAGAAATCAAAAGATACGGTGTCAAATTCGTAGGACTTAAGACAACTATGATTTGCAATTTCAGGTGTTTTTAGGTAGAAATTAAAAATTTCTTGTGCAGTTTTGGAAATTTTTTCTGAATCAACTTCCCATTGTTCATAGGTGTTTTCAGTGTATATATTAAAATTTATCATAAATCTTTTTTCTCGTTATTTGACCAATTTTCGGTATTTTGTTTTGGTTGTTTAGATTCTTCCAATTCTTTAATTTTCTTTTCGAAATCTTCATCAAGAATTTTGTTAGGCATTTCTATTTTATTTTTACCAAATTCTAATGCGATATCTTCTTGATATTTAATCCTATTGTGTTGCATACCCCTAAGAATTCTGCTGAATGCTTGAGCGATAAGCTTTAAGTCATTTAATGTTAATGGGCTATCAGCCAATTGACCGTCATTTAGCCTTTCAACAATTATTTTATCAATGATATTTTCTATCTCGTCAGCTGTAGCACCTTTCATTGCTCTTACTGCAGACTCAACTGCATCGGCAATCATAAGGATTGCAGTTTCTTTTGAATTAGGTTTTGGACCAGTGTATCTGAAGTGTTCTTCTTTTACGTTTTCAGCACCTTCTTCTTGTACAGCTTGATTGTAGAAGTATTTAGCAATACCTTCGCCATGGTGTTGTAATATAAAATCGCAAATAATATTTGGTAAGCCATTTTTTCTTGCAATTTCTAAACCATCTTTAGGGTGTGCGGTGATAACCATTTTGCTCAATCTTGGATTAAGTTTGTTATGAGGGTTTTCAATACTAAAGTAAGACTGGTTTTCAACGAAGAACAATGGTCTTTTTAGTTTTCCTATATCGTGGTAAAATGCTCCAACTCTAGCTAGGATTGGGTTTGCTCCAACTGCTTCTGCTGCAGCTTCACATAGTGTTGATACCATTAAGCTGTGGTGGTATGTTCCAGGTGCTTCCATTTGTAATCTTTTTAGTAAAGGTTGGTTATGGTCACCAAGTTCAGCAAGTCCATATGGTGTAATGATTTTGAAAGTATTTTCTAGTAATGGCGAAGCTCCAAGAACCAAAATAGAGTTAAGGATTCCACTTATAAATATGTAAGCACAGTTTCTTACGATAAACACGTTACTAACATCGATTAGACATTTGTCAATGAAGTACAAACTCAACATGATTAACACGCCAGCAACGCCTAAATAGAAACCAACTTTGATTAAATCGAAGCGTCTTGTGTAGCGAATTTTTGAAATGGTAATCATTCCGATTAGAGAAAGAATGATAAACGTAATCATAAATTGAGCATTATATTGCATGCCAACTGTTAAAACGATTAGTAAAGATGTTGATAGTAAAAATGCAATTCTAGGACTTAAGAATATTGCTGTTACAATAATTACAGCTGGTATTGGTAATCCATAAGGTGAAGAGCCAGTTGGCAATAGTACAGCTGTTAAACAAGTTAAAGCAACAAGTATTCCTGATAGTGATAAAAATCTTGGTTCTAAGTATGTTTTTTCAAAGAATTTTAAATATGCTAAAAAGATTAAAGTTACTAATAAAACAAGTGTATAAACTGAAAGTATCCCTTGCCAGTTTAGTTCATACAAGTTATAACCAGCTTCCCTTAGTGCATCTCGTTTCAATCTTGTAACAGGTTCCCCTTCAAACAAGATTTTTTCACCTTTTTGGAATGTTACTTTATATGGTTTTACTGATTCTTGTGCGTTAATTTTTGCAATTTCAGTTGCAGAGTCATCTATAACAAGGTTCGGAACGATAACTTGTTCTAAAAGTGCTGTAATTACAGAAACTTGTCTTTTTGAAACGTTTGATACTAAATTGTTTTGTATCAATGTTTTTATGTTGTTTCGTTCGTAATCGTCTTCGGTGATACCTTTTTGTAAGATATTAACTAAAGATATAGATGCTTTATCAAAGGCTTCTCTAAGGCTAGGTTCATCAACATGAAGGAAGAAGTCAATGACAAAGTTACGTTTTGAATTATCAGAAAAATCGAATAAAATATTTAATTCATCAATTTTTTCTTTTTCTGATTTGTTTTTTCTTCTTATTTGAATAATTGATTTTTGAAGAGTTTCTAAATTTGTCTTGATAAAATCATCTTCAGCAGGCACTAAAATCGGTTCAATTTTTTGAGCGACTTCTCGCCTGTGTTGTTCCGTACGTTTTACGTCTTCTACAGTAATAGTTTTTTGTGCAATGATATCTTTCTTACTTATTCCATTATCAATAATACTTTGGAAAAAGAAGTTTTGTGATGCGATGATTGTTGTAATTAAAATCGTAAAACCTAACAAATAAAGGATTTTTACAACCCTAGACGAAGTTAAAAAGTCTCTCATCTTCTCGAAATATTCAAAATTTTTCATATTTATAAGTATCCTATTTTCACTTTAATACTATACGCAATATATTAGTACAAAACTAATTTAGTTGCAATATAAAAAAGAGGCCGCAAATGCGACCTCTCCCTAGATACATCTTTATTTTAGTTATTCTGCAGATTCTTCTTTTTGTTCTTCTGTTGATTCTGATTTTTCTGCTTTTTGTTTAGCGATTAAATCTTGAAGTTTTTCTTTAATTTCGTCACCTTTCTTTTGAAGATCAGAAACTGCATCATCTGCTTTAACTTTAATCTGTTTAGCTGTTTCATCAGCACGTCTTGCCATATCGTCTGCTGTGTCTTTTAACATTTTTCTTGTTTCTTCACCTGAACGTGGAGCAAGTAACACACCTGCAACCGCACCAATTGCACCGCCTACGATGAAACCTGCTAAGAATCTAGATACTGACATAATATTTATCTCCTTTAAATAGTCTTACATAATTATAAATCTGTTGTTTTCGCAAAACATTGCCTAAAAGTTCTATTTTCTTTTAAGTAATGAAAATACTGTCATAAAGCCTTTAAAAAATCCTCCTAGTAATGTTTCAGAGAAAGCTTTAGTTTTTGTAATAGCAGATTCTAAACTGTTTTTTACACTTTCTACACCTTGGTCAGTACTTTGGATGATAGAATTGATAGAACGCATAGTATCATTAAGTTCTTTTAGTGTAGGTTTTAATTCTGTGTTTAGAATTATTGATGTTTCGTTAACATTTTTAGATAAAACAGATAAATCCATTAGTAGTCGAACTAAGAAATAGCCAACAACACCGATTACGATTGCTGTTACTACTACTAGAAATGTTAATCCGTTATTAAGAACAATTTGTGATAATTCAATATTCATATTGTATTCCTTTTATTTAAGTTTAGTAGTCAAATTCGTTTTCGCTTCCGTTTTCAAAATCTTCTAATTCTTTTGCTTTTTGCATTTTTTTAGATTTTGCGGAATTGTTTAGTTTTCTAATTTGTCTTTCAAGTTTGTATTTCATAAGGTCAATAGACTCTAATGCTTGTCTTTTTGCATCTTCAATTTGTGGTGCATGTTTATCATATGCGTCGCAAATTGCATCTTTAAGCTCTTTTCTTGATTCTTCTCCTGGTTTTGGGGCATATAGTACACCGGCAACGATACCACCGACAACACCTGCAATTACGCCCATAGAAAACATAAATGCTTTTTTACTCATAGTTGTAAACCTCGTCTTTCAAATTTCTTAATAATTGTAGCATATTTTTTTACTAATTTCAAGATTATTATATTGTCTATTAGGATTATTTTATTGCAAAATACTAAAAATATTGTTATAATATATAGTATAGATTATTTATGAGGATAAAGGAGTTTTGAATAGTGATTTATAAACATAAAGCTTGTAAATTTCAAGCATTTACGTTGACAGAAATATTGTTAGCTGTAGCTGTTGTTGGTGTAATAGCAGCTTTGGTTATTCCACCTACAGTTACGAAGTTTAATACTGAAGTTTTGTCCAGAGGCTTTGATCGTCAAAATGCAGCGATTAAAAGTGCTGTTGATTCTCTTGTTGTAAAAGAAAATGTGAAAAACTTTTCTCAAACTACAATGTATTCTAATGGTACAGAGTCAGTTGATAATACTTCTGGTAAATTTATGAAGAGATATTTAAGGGTTTCTAAATATTACGGTGATGCAAATGCTAATAAAGATTTAATTAAAAAAGAATGTTTTGCAAATAAATATTATGAGTATGCTGACAAATCTAAAAAAGAATTTACAATTGATAGCAAGTTAGTAGGTGCTTGTGCAAAATTGAAAAATGGTGCAAGTATCTGTTTAGCTCCTCAAGTTGGGGCTACAACTTCAGTTCAGGGTGTTATGGATATTAATGGTCCAAAGGGACCTAATGTCTATGGTAAAGATTTAAGAGAAATCAAATTAGGTGCTTTAGCTTTTGTGACAAGAGAATCTGAGGTTGGCTCAAGTTCTTCTGTTGAAGTTGAAACTGTTGCAAACCCAAATGTTGGTGATACTGGTTATGAGGATTTATGTAGTGGTGATTACTCAGTAGATTGTTGTAACTATCATTATGCACAAGGTTCTATTACAAGTCCTTCGCATGCTTGTTGTTCAAACGCTGCTGTAGCTTCAACCTATCCTGCTTGTTCTAATGAGATTGTTCTACATTTGAACTTCTACCCAACTACAGATTGTACTTATTCTCAGTGGGCTAGTGGGTCTTGCCACCCTTATATTTCAAAATCAAGCTCTTACGCTTACAAAAAAGGTGAGTCAACTCACTTGACATCTTTGCCTGCAACACCACCATCTCTTACTTTCTATTGTGATACTATGATGGCGGGTACTTTACTCGCAAGTTCGGTTAAATCTGCTGTAATCAACCCTTCTGCTGATACTAATGTTATGCGGTTTATATATGCCTCAAGTACCCCAAATTATACAGCAATTCAATCAAAGAAATGTAATTATGAATCATCGTCAAAAGGTATTGTATCTGGTCAAGGAAGTTTTGCTTTCTCTAATGGTCAAGACAGTATCGTTCACAATGGTATAACTTGGTGGGTTGAAAAATACTAAGATAAAAAAGGAAGTCTTTAAGACTTCCTTTTTTTGTGGATTATTTTTTTAAGATCTTCTTTACTTTAATAACGACTTCTAAAATTGATAAGATTTCTTTGAATGGCAGTTTTAATACTATCGCAACCGCTGTTGAGAAGATATTGCGGTTCATTAGTGTTCCTAGTTCACCTTGTTTTTCTGCTAGAAACTTCATAAAGGCTTCAAGTGAAGCTAGGGTTTTTGATAATACCTCGTGTGCTTTTTCAATATTTGTCTTGATTAGAGGCTGAATATCTGTAACTTGTTGATTAACTTCACATACAAGTTTTCTTGCTTTGGTTATTTGTGCAATTAACCATCCAGCAACTATCAATTCCGCTAAAAATATTATTGTAAAAAATAAAACTAACATCTTTTCTCTTTTCTTACTTTGTATTATATTTTATTTGTAATATATTATCATGTTTTTTTGAATACGTCTAGAGGAGTATTTTATGAAGAGTATTCGTTTTTATTTAACATTAGCAGTTGCTTGTATAATTTATTTAGCTATAAAAATCTTGAACAAATCATCGGGAACGTCTTTTGTTGGAATGGTAACTCTAAAATTATGTCCTCATTTTTTGGCTTATTGTAGAGAATATGTTAAATATGCAATTACAATAACTGGCACAAATGGTAAATCCACATCGTCAGGAATTTTGGCTCATATTATTGACGTGAACAAGTCCAAGGTTGTGCACAATTTAAAAGGTGCAAATATGTTAACTGGGGTTGCTAATATGTTTGCTCTATGTGGTATTCCTTTTAGTCGTTTCGATTATGCTGTGATTGAATCTGACGAAGCGTATTTGAATAGAGTTTATGACGATTTTAAGGCTGATTGTTTATTAGTTACCAATTTGTTTAATGATCAAGTTGATAGATATGCCAATGTTTCAGAAACTGCTGCTTATATCCAGAAAGCCCTCGATAAAAATCCCGATGTACAACTTTTATTGAATGCAGACGATCCTATTGTAAGTAATTTTGGGAAAGGTAAATCAGCTTTGTATTTTGGATTTGAAGATATTCAATATTGTTCTGAATCTTATCAAAATAGTGATATTGATTTTGGTGAATATGATTGTGTTTGTGGTAAGACTTTAGCTTATACAAAACAATTTTTAGCTCAAGAAGGACATTATTCTTGTTCCGCTTGTGGTTATAGTCGTCCAGAACCTAATTTTAAAGGGTATGCAAAGATTTATGCAGATTATTCAGAAATTAGACTTATTTATAAAGATAAAGAATATGATTTCAGAGTGAATTTGATTGGTTTATATAATGCCTATAATGCTTTGGCAGCTGTTTCAAATGCATTATTATTAAATATTGATTTTGAAGTTATTAAAGATGCTCTTTTATCATATAAAACAGCGTTTGGCCGTTCTGAAAAAACTGTTATAAATGGACATGATACGATAATTCAGCTTATTAAAAATCCAGCTGGAGCTTCTGAAGTTTTAAAAACTGTGGATTTGAATTCTAATATTTTAATTGGTATAAATAATAATATAGCTGATGGAACAGATATTTCTTGGCTATGGGACACAGATTTTTCAAGATTAAAAGATGCAAAAGGCAAGCTTGTAACATCTGGTATTAAAGCAAAAGATATGGCTAAACGCCTTGTAGATGCTGGAGTAAATGAGAATAAAATCATTATCGAGGAAGATGTTCAAAAAGCTGTTGAAATAGTTGCTGGTTCTGACAATAAGGATGCTAAAGTTACTATTTTGCCATCATATACAGTTTTAATGAAATTAAGTAGAATGAAATTTTAGAAAGGATATAAAATGCTTTTAGGTGTAAATATTGATCACGTTGCAACATTGAGAAATGCTAGAGGTGGATTTGAACCAGATCCAATTCATGCT
The DNA here is from genome assembly GCA_017536545.1 of bacterium. Lineage (GTDB taxonomy): Bacteria > Cyanobacteriota > Vampirovibrionia > Gastranaerophilales > Gastranaerophilaceae > Zag111. The sequence goes on along the minus strand of JAFXHF010000023.1, from coordinate 79,021 downwards.
GCACAAATCTGTGAAGAAAGTGGAGCTACTTCGATTACGGCACACTTAAGAGAAGATAGACGTCATATTAAAGATCAAGATGTAAGAGCGTTAAAAAAGGTTTTAAAAGTTAATTTAAACCTTGAGATGGCAGTAACTGATGAAATGCAAAAAATCGCACTTGAGATTAAACCACATTCTGTTTGTCTTGTTCCTGAAAAAAGACAAGAAGTTACAACTGAAGGTGGATTGGATGTAGCTGGACAATTAAATAAAGTTACAAATTTTGTTGCACCTTTAGTAGAGGCTGGAATTCTTGTAAGTTTATTTATTGATGCAGATGAGGCTCAAATTCGTGCAGCGGCAAAAACTGGGGCTCAATTCATTGAATTGCACACGGGTCAATATTCTCACGCTTTTGCTACTCCTGATGAGCAAGAAGAATTTGAAAAATTACGTGAGGCGTCACGTCTTGCTCATGCATTAGGATTAAAGGTCAATGCTGGTCACGGTTTGAATTATGAAAACGTTGGTAGAATGCGAGAAATAGATGATTTATATGAATTAAATATTGGTCATAGTATAATTTCTCGTGCGGTGTTTACAGGTTTATCTCAAGCCGTAAAAGATATGTCTAACTTGGTAAAATAGGGATATAAAATTATGGAAAAATCAAAAGAAGAAATAATTGAAGAAATGCAACAAGTTGTAGCTCAAATGGTTATTGATGATTTAGAAGATAATCCAGATTGTGCTAATGAATATTTTGACTGTGATTGCTGTGGTAAAAACAGTTGTATGGCAGGTTCAATTGGTTACGGTAACTATAGACTTTGTAATGACTGTGTATTGTTAGCTGAAACTGGTTTCGCATTGGGTAAATTTACAGATATTCAGAGCTTAATTGATGCAATGGAAGATACTAGACTTGAAGAAGTTTGTCAATTTATTAAAGATGAAGAAGCTCGTAAAAAGAGTTTAGAAAATTAAATATGAGTTTGCTACGCATTCAAATGCTCGCAATGACTATGTTTTTATAACTAAAAAAGACCACTTGTTAGGTGGTCTTTTTTTATATGATAATCTAATTTATATTAGCTTAATGCCATTAGAGCTTTTACTGAACGAGCATTTTCTTTTACTTCTTCATCAAAACCTTCTGAAGAAATTGTATTTTCAAGAACTCTCATAGCTTCTTCTTTATTTTCTAAAGATAAAAGTTCGTTGATTGTGCTCATTGCAACAACTGTTGACATATCGTTGATACCTTTACCTCTGTTAGCAATAACAACTGATAAAGATTCGTGTTCATTTCTTTTTACTAAAGCACGAGATGTCAATTCTCTAACTTCATCAATTGAAGAATTTGTACCAATTTCTTCTAAAACAGCAACTGAATCTGGGTTTGGGTTAATTGTTAATGATTCAATAATATTACTAACTTTTGAAAAGTTTTTGTTGTTTCTCATATTGTTATCCATTTAATTAATCCTCCCTATGCTGCAACCACAGCCATATCAGCTTCTAGAGCTGAAAGAGCTTCTACTAACATTGGTTTAACCTCTGCGTGAGGGTCCATTTTTGATAGTTTTGAGATTTCTCTTTCTCTGCCATTAACAAAGAATGTTTTAATATCTCTAGCTAAGATTTCTTTTGTACCATCTAAAGAAATTTCAGTATTACCTAATTCGTGTAATTTTTTCCAACCGCTGATGATACCTTCTTTCATTCTAGTACCAAAAGCCATGATTGATTCAATACCTTCGTAGAATTTGTTACCAAAATCACCTAATGAACCAACAAATGTTGAATATATTCTTTTTGAACTAGCCGTTAAATTGCCAGTGAAACTTATTTTACTAGATTCTTTTGCTTTGCTTGATTCAAAAACATCTTCTGTTAAGATATTTTTTTGGAAATTAGAAGCTGCAAAAGGGTTACTTGTTCTTGATGTTTGCGCTTCGCTCTTACTAGTGTTGAAGATACGATGGCTTAACTGATTGATTCTTTCAATTGCTGTCATATAAATTAAACCTCTTTCTATAATTATCCACGTATTAAGTCTATCATAGTGTCCAAATTTTAAATCAACCTTTTGTATGATTTGTGATAAAATAAGACTATGAATTATAAGAATTTGGAAGAATTAATAGCAGTTATTGCAAAATTACGCTCTCCTGAGGGTTGTCCTTGGGATAGAGAGCAAACACATGCTTCATTACGACCTAATATGATTGAAGAGGCGTACGAGGCTGTCGATGCTATTGATGATAATGACATGAAACACTTGCGAGAAGAGTTAGGGGATGTCCTTTTGCAAGTGCTTTTGCATTCCCAAATCGCTTCAGAAAATGGTGATTTTACGATTGAAGATGTCGCAAAAGAATTAAAAGATAAACTTATTCATCGTCATCCGCATGTGTTTGGGGATGCTAAGATTGATTCTCCAGATGGTGTTGTTGACGCTTGGGAAAAACTTAAAGCAGAGGAAAAATCTCATAGAAAATCTGCTATGGATGGAATTTCTAGAGCTCAAGCAGCTTTGATTTCTGCTCAAAAAATTTCTAAAAAGGCTGTTAAAGTTGGTTTTGAATGGCCTAATGAAGATTCTTTGTATGATTGCATCATGTCAGAATTCAAGGAATTTAAAGAGGCAACTCAAGAAGCTGATAGAGAGCATATGGAAGAAGAATTCGGTGATATTTTATTTGCAACAGTGAATTTGGCTCGTTGGAATAAAATTGATGCTGAACAAGCTTTGTTAAAAGCTAATAAAAAGTTTGAAAAACGCTTCCGTAAAATGGAAGAACTTGCAACAAAACCATTAACTGAATATTCTTTTGAAGAATATGATGCGTTATGGAAACAAGCAAAAAAGGCGTTAGTCGGAGAATAGGTGATAAATGAAAGACGTACAAAATTCACAAGATAATAGAAATGTTGATATTCAAAAAGTTGGTATAAAGCATGTTGAATTACCACTTGTAGTTCAAAGAAAAAATAAAACAGACAAAGTTGTATATGCAAAAGCTAGAGTTTGTGTATCTTTACCAAGAGATTATAAAGGTACTCATATGAGTCGTTTTGTTGAAGTTTTGAATGAATGGCGTAGTAAAAAACTTTTGGGTGTTGATATCCGAGGATGTCTTGAGGAAGTTGTAAAAAGACTTGATGCTCAAAGTGGCGAATTGGAATTTGCGTTTAAATATTTTGTGGATAAGCAAGCACCTGTTTCTAATTTATCAGCTCCAATGTGTTATGATTGTTCATTTGAGGGTCGAATTGACAACGGTGAGTATAAATTTGTCCTAGGGGTGAAAGTTCCTGTAACAACACTTTGTCCTTGCTCAAAAGAGATTTCAGAATACGGTGCACATAATCAAAGAGCACTTATTAGTGTAAAAGTTTCTTACGATGAATCAGAACAAATTTGGTTAGAGGATTTAATCGAACTTATTGAATCTTGTGCATCTTGCCCTGTTCACCCATTATTAAAACGTCAAGATGAAAAATATGTAACAGAAAAAGCTTGGGAAAACCCTAAATTTGTAGAAGATGTGTTGCGTGATACTGTTGTAAAATTACGTGAAAATTCAATCGTAAAAGAATTTGAAGTTGATTGCGAAGCGTTTGAAAGTATTCATAATCACTCCGCTTGGGCTTATCAATCTGAGGTAAAATAATTTATTCTATATGATGCCTTCCATCATGTCATTCAGTGCTATTTTTGCAACTCTTGTTGGGGCGGCAATTGAAGTACCTGTGATTTCGGGTAAAGCAACTTCATATTTACCATTTCTTTGAATTAATTGGAATGAATAATCAAGTAATTTCTTTTTTCTTTGCATGTTAATTTGTATAGCTTGGTCAATCTGTTTGGAATTTTCCATAAGTTCTGGGAATGGTAATTTCTGTGAGAATAGCTCCATTTTAGCTCTTTCTAATTCTTTAATTCGAGCTTCGATTTTTGCTTGTAATGCTTTTACTTTATCAACTGGTTTTCCAATAAGAGGGTTTTGAGATAGTTCTTTTAATCGATTATTTGGGTATTTAATATCTGTACCTGGTAGTCCTGTAATATTTATGCCATGCCTAGTCAATGTCGGTGTAACTTCACCAACTTCGTAGTGTTGAGTTAGTTCAGAACTTTTTGAACCAGAAAACTCTGAAAGTTTACCAGTTTTAGGACTAATAGAGCCGACTCCTTCAGCTTTTGGCTGGCATGACAAAATTAGGTTGTTGATGCCTTCTGCTAATTCTTCTTCTGTTTTAGCATTGCCACTGCCGATAAGTATTCTTATTCCTTTGCCACTTAAATCTTCATAATCAAACAGTTCAGGTTTTAATGTTCTTACCTGTTCATTTAAGGTGAATTCTTTTATTTTATGTCCTTTCCCTGTGATAAATCGGCCGATAGAACCTGAAATGTAGTCAATACGATTCCCTTTATTTACGTATTCTACGATTTCTCTTAGTTCTGTTTGGTTATGTAATTTCGTTAAACTTACATCAAATGGGATATATCTTGCAAATGGGTTGTGACGTTTAGCAAATGTTGTCACAATATCCCCGTGTGCTAGACCAAAGTATTTGCTTTCTACATTATAAATGTCAGGTATGGCAATAATTTTTGGAGTTAATTCAGCTTCTTTGATGAATGCACCTTCTGAATCTAAGATTCTTACTTTAATTTTACCATTTTTTGTTACATATTCTTTTAAAATGTGATAAACTTTGCCATCTTTTGGATTTGTCCATTCTGCTCTCGCATAGGTGTCTTTAATTCTTGTTGAAGTTAACCTTGCATAATCTTCTGGGGTTGCTTTTGTGAATGTTCTTTGGATACCAGTTTTTGCTTGGCGAAGTGCAATTTTGTTCATTTTTTGTGCAGTTTGCATTTCAATTGAGCTAAAACGAGGTAATTCTATAACTTCACCAGTTTCTTCGATTATACCCCTTGGGTTTATTCCGTGAATTTCAGGTTTTGTTTGTAGAATCTTTGCTCGCTTTTGTGCTAATTCTTGAGTTGCACTTATAATTTGTTTTATATCTGGTACTTTCATTTCTAATTTCCGATAGGAATTGATACTCCTGCGTTTACCCCAATTGTGTTTTTATTTACATGAGCTAAATCGTATAGTTGACCTTCGACAAAAACGCTGGCTTTACCAACTTTTGTTGAAACCCCAGTGAAGTTTCCAAAAGAGGTTTTAGGATTTCCTGTTTTATAGTTTATATTTGTTGCAACGTATGGTGTTGTGTAAATGCTTGTATTTTTTGCAACTGGAACTGTAACTGTTAAAGGTTGAACTCTCAGTTGTACAGTTTGTGAATCTTGGTTTAATTTGTTTCTAACCCTAAAGCCACCAGATAAACAAGTATCCCCATAAGGCATTGAACCTTTAAAATCGACTACGGCACACATAGGTTTGCCGTTAAAGGATGTTCCAGCACCAGTGTATAGTCCAAGGCTTCCGTTTCCAACTTTAATACTGTTATCAACTCCAACGGTTGTGAAATTTGGTCCTGCTATGTCTTGATAAGTTGCAGCTGATATTTTTGTGTTTATCTTAAAATCCCCAGGCATAAAAACTCCATAGTTGTCCCCTATGTATATATAAAGTAATTTTTGGAGGATTTTTTGCCTATAAAAAAGCAAGAAGTTACGTTTTGTAACTTCTTGCTTGCGGTTATTTATTTTTAGGTGTTTTGTTTACCCCTCAGCTAATAACTTGTCAGCCAATTCAGTTTCTAATGTTCCATTTAGGGCTTTATTTACCTTTTGAAGCTTATTAGCTATAACTTCCATATTATCTGTCCAAACAAAGTTTTCGTTTACGTATTGTTCTGCTTTATTGAAATCTCCATCAATTTGTATTCTAACGATTTCAGCTAACATTTCTTTTGCAATTGGAACAACTTTGTCGATATTAACTAAAATTTTTCCGTCTTTTGTTAGTTCATATCCACCACGTTCTGCGAAGTATTTGTTTTGCATTACTGTACGAACTCTGTGAGCTTGTGACATTGTTGGTTTTGATTTTAAGAAGTTGTCAGCCATTGTTGTAACAATTATTTGAAGTCTTTGTTCTTGAGTGTACATCCCAAGTTCAGTTAGTAAGTCAACAAAGGCTAAAGCTCCCATATCAGCTTTGTTTTCTTCAATAATATTTCTGTATTTGCCTAATTTTTCACTGCTTTCTTTTGGACCAAGAGAGTGAGCATTTTCATGACCAATTGTGAACCAGTGATCAGCTTCATCCAAGTAATATTGGTGTTGTGATTTATCTAAAATCGCATCAAGTCTTTCTTGAAGTTTAGATTTATCACTAATAAATCTAATTTGTCTGTGGTAAACATTTCTTCTACCACCACCGATTGTTAAAGATAATTTATCTGAGTTTGGTAGGTTCTCAGCAAGAGTAATTCCGCCTCGATATTCTCCAACATCACCAGCAGCCATTACCATATCAACATCTACCATTGTTTGTTGTGCATCATTTTCTGCTGAAATTGTCTGAGTATATTCATCGTTAAATGGCATATTATCTGCTAAAACTTGAAGATATTTTTTAATTTTAATTAAATCTTGTGTGCCTTGTTTGTTTACGATACCAACTCTACCACCCAAGAAGTCTTTTGGTATTGGTGAAATTCCATGTTCTTCTAATAATGCAGATAATTCTTCATTTTCAACGATTGTACCTGTCATTTCATCTTCATAGTTTTCACGAGTAATTGTGAATTCTAGTGGCGTATCTTGAAGTTCTGCCCATTTTTTGTCTGCGTAAGCATCAAGCATTGGATCAGGTGTTCTTAGTGCTTTTGCCTGTAAATTTAAGTATTCTGAAAAGTCTTTGTTTGTTGAATATTCTGCAGCTCTATTCAATTCATATGCTACTTTTGAAAAGTCTTCTTTGAAGTAATCAATATAATCAATTCCAGCCAAATCTTCGGCTGCTCTAACTACAACTGAGCGTTGTGTTAATATTTCTTTGACGTCTTCAATTTTACCTTCTTTTAGCATTCTGATTAGAACATTGTGAAATTCTTCTTTTGAAAGATTTTCTGGATAAACACCTTTGCCTGGTTTTTCGTCAATCCCTTTGATAAGTCTTATTGGGTTTGACATTGTATCTATAGCATTTACTCCTTTTTGTGCATCAAAAAGAATTTTTGTTAACTTAGCTTGTTTGTTGTTCTTTTTAGATTCTTCTTCAAGAAATTCTTTTACCGCCAAATTATGATGACAATCTAGTTGCATATTGATTTTTTCAATAATTTCAGCGGCTTTGCATAAATGTTTAAGAGCTTTTTTATCACCATCAGCAAGTGCTAAATACTCTGGTGCATCTGCTTTTAAGAATTTTTTAGTAACTAAATAATCCTTATGGGTTCTTTTTTCTAATTCTTTCATTGATAAATTCAATTCAAAAGTTTCCATTATAAAGCTCTCCTTATTTAACTGTTGTTATATAAAGATTATATCATACTAAATATTAGACACAATAGAATATTATTTTTTTGCTAAATAATCAGCAAGTGGTGTCTTAACTGTTGCATTTAGCATTTTTGAATTTTTACGAAGTTCTTGAGCAATGTATTCCATATTGTCGGTCCAGACAAAATTTCGGTTAACATATCTTTCTGCAGCTTTGTAATCGCCATCAATTTGAATACGTATAATTTCTTTTAACATTTTTTGAGCAGTTGGAATAACTTTTTCTACATCAACATAAATACCATTTTTTGTGAATTTAACTACACCGTTATCTTCAAAATATTTTGCTTGCATAACTTGACGTACTCTATGAGCAACGTGAGCATCAGGTTTTGCTTTTAGGTAATTTTGAAGTGCAAAATTAACAAGAAGAGCATCACGTTCTTGTTTTGTATAAACACCCATTTCCATAAGTTTATCAGTAAAAGCAATTGAAGCCATATCAGCTTTGTTTTCTTCTATGATATTTCTATATTGCCCTAGTTTTTCATTCCCTTCTTTTGGTCCTAGAGAGTGTCCGTTTTCGTGGAAAATTGTGAAATAGTGATAACTATTTGGGTCAAACATAGACTGTTGTTCAGGAACTAAAAGTGCTTGGTAAGGATTGTTTACGTCGTTTTTGTGTAAACGCATTTGTCTATGATAAACATTACGTCTGCCACCACCAATTTTTAGTGATAATTTGTCAGAATTTGGAAGGTTTTCTGCTAATGTGATTTTTCCTCTGTATTCTCCCACATTACCTGTAACGGTTACCAAATCAACATCAACCATAGTTTGTAGGTTGTCTTTATTTATAACTTGTTCGTATTCGTCAGTGTATGGCATAAGTTTTGCAAGTTCAGGTAATAAGTCTTTTGACCCTAAAATAAAATCTGTTCCTTCTTTATTTACGATACCAACTCTTCCTCCGATAAAGTCTTTTGCAATTGGTGTAATGCCGTGATTTGCAAGCAGTGATAACAATTTATCGTTATCAAAAATTGTTTCTGTCATTTTGTCGTCATAGTTTTCACGTGTGATTGTAAATTCTAATGGCGTATCTTGTAGAGTTGCCCATTTTTTATCTGCGTAAGCATCAAGCATTGGATCTGCTGTTCTTAATGTTTCTGCTTGATATAATAAAAATTCGTTAAAATCTTGGTTTGTTGAATACTTTGCAGCTTTTTCTAGTTCATCTGCAACTTTAGAAAAGTCCTTTTTGAAGTAATCGATATAATCAATTCCTTTTAATTTATCCCCATCTCTAACAACAACGCTACGTTGATTTAGCATTTTTCTGACTTCTTCAATTTCACCATCACGAATCATTCTTTCTAAAATATTGTGAAATTCTTCAACGCTTAAATCTCTTGGGTAAACACCTTTACCTTTTGATTGAGTCATTCCCTTTATAAGTGAAATGTGATTAAATTCCATATCTTGGGAGAATGCACCTTTTTGACCATCAAAAAGTTTTTTTGTTAATACAGCATCTTCATTACCTTTTGCGATTTCTTTTTCAAGATATTTCTTGAACGGAATATTGTTTTCATCATCAAGTTTCATGTTGATTTCGCCGATAATATTTGCAGCTTTAACTAAATGTTTCAGTGCTAATCTGTCTCCGTCTTCAAGTTTTTGAAATTCTGGAGAATAATATGATAATAATGATAATAATTCTATTGTTCCAAATCGTTCTTTTGATGTTCTTTCAACAAGTTCATCGTGGGATAAACCTAGTTCATATTTTTGTCCAGCAAACGAAATACTATTGATGGCTGAAATATTGTTTAAATGAGCCATTAAAAGCCCTGATTTATCTATATAATTTGTGTTGTTTAATGTTGCGTTTGTTGTTCTGTTAACGTTTCTATACTCAAAATTATTATCAATTTTTGAAATTTTCATAGTCTGTTTTTACCCCTTTTGGAACATGTTATTTTAAAACTTCTAAAAATAAATTTTGCTATTTATGGTAGGTTTCGTTTTTAATAATTTTGAATGCTCGATAGATTTGTTCAACTAGAATAAGTCTGGCAAATTGGTGTAGAAATGTCATTTTTGACATACTCATTTTTAGATTTGCTCTATCAGAAACGTTTTTGCCAATTCCACAAGAAGAACCGATTACAAAAACGATTTCTTGAACTCCATCGTGAGTAAGGTTTTCAATCTTTTGAGCAAATTCTTCGCTTGAAAATTGCTTTCCGTTGATTTCCATTGTGATTACAAAATCAAGTGGTTTGATGTTTGATAGAATTTTTTCACCTTCTTCTAAAAGTACTTTGTCTATCAAATTTTCATCTTTAATTTCAATAGGGTTTAACTCCAAAATGGAAACAGATGCATAAGGGGTAAGACGCTTTAAAAATTCGTCTATACCTTCTTTTAAAAATTTTTCTTTAATTTTTCCTAATGCAATTATTTTAATTTTCAATTTTAGTATTATCGCTTTCTATGTAAATTGATTGAGTTGGGAAGGCAAAATCAATTCCTGCTTGTCTGAATCTTTTAACAACTTCTTGGATAAATTCGCCACGCACTAATGTGAATTTGTCAAAAGCACCGTGTTTAACGTATCCTCTAAATTTTATATTTATAGAGCTACTAGCAAGAGTATCTACGTAGACCTTACAGTCTTTGTGAAGATCTTTGTGTTCCTCAGCAATTTCTTTTAAGATATTAATTGCTTCTTGAATTTTATCATCACTTGTTGAATATGTAACTCCAAAAACTTCATTGATAAATCGTTTCTTAGCGTTAGAAACATTCGTTACAACCGATTTTGCAGTAACGCTATTTGGGATATTTATTAAAAAATTGTCTAAATCTCTAATTTTAGTAGAACGAACATTTATTTCTTCAACAGTACCTTCAATACCTGAAACTTTGATGTAATCGCCAACTTTATAAACCTTATCTGAGATAACTTCTATACTGCCGAAGATGTTAGCTAATGCTCCTTGTGCAGCCATACTGATTGCAATACCACCGATACCAAAACCTGCGATTATTGATGATACTGAATACCCTTGGCTTTGTAAGAAACTTGTAACTGCAAAGAATATTATTAAACCTTTCAGTAATTTCATTATAATTGGTATGAATTTTAATATTGGAGTATTTGCTTCTCCGTTTTGTAGTTTATCTTTAATTTTTCTATCTGCAAAATCTAGAACTTTAAAAATTAAGTAGATAATGATTAAATTTATACTAACTTCTATTAAAAGTTTTTGCCAATTTTCCATTTTTAATTCTCCTATTTTTTATAATTATAAACTATAAACTTTTTGAGAATAGTCTATGTAAATATTTTATAAAAATTTTTACTTTTATCACATGCCTGTTATCATGTCATGGTTATGCTGAATTTAAGGGATAGAGATAAGAGTATAATAGCAATTTTTATATTTATATTATGTTTAATTGGTGGATTTTATTTTGCCAAATTTTATCAACCTGAGCATAAAACTGTGAAAATATATCAACAAGCATTGAAAGATTATAATAATGGAAATTATTCTAATGCGTATTTTTTGTTTTCAAAGGTGAGTCACCTGTCTGAATTGAAGCCCGCTGCGGTTTATAGACAGGCAATGTGTGCAAAGATTTTGGGTGATAGAGATTCAGAACTCCATAGATATCAGCAACTATTTAAAAACTTTCCAAATAATAAATTAAGCAATGAGGCAAAATATAATGCTGCCCAGTTACTTGTAGAAGAAGATCCAAATTTGGCACTTAAATATTTTAACGAAGTTACAAAATCAGATATTGCAGATGATTATAAAGTTGCTTCTGAATACTATAAAGCAAGGATAAAAGCTTCTAAACTTAAATATTCAAAGAAGGTTTTAGCAAAAAAGAAAGTTGAAGAAGTTGAATCATCCTTCAGAAATTATTTAGAAAAATATCCGAATGGTCGATTGGCCCCAAATGTTGCAAATACTTGGAAAAAATTCAATCCAAATATTGAAAAATCTGATGTGATATACTTAATAAGGGCTTATTATTTAGCTGGTATGTACAAAGAAGCGGTTGTACTATTTGAACAGTCTTTAATTGAAAATAATTGGGCTTTACAAGTTGCTACAGCTTATTCAAATAGAAATTATCAAAAGGTTTATGATTTGACAACAGAAGGGGTTGAAAAATATTCTGATACTGTGACTTTTGAAGATTATAAACGAGCTGTTGATAGCTATTTAAGTATGTTTGACCAAAATCAACAGTTACATTATTCGACTAAATTACTATCTGTGGCAAAAGGGAATAAAAAAGATTATATATGGAATTTAAAGTGCCAAGTTGTGAGTGATAAAGATAAGTTATCTTGCTTTGAAGACTTATATAAAAATTTCCCAAGTGGAGATTATTCGGAAAATGCTTTGTATCAAATATTGATGTTAAACATAAAAAATAAGGAATATCACAAAGCAAGAAGCTTAGCTAAAGATTATCTTGCAAAATATCCAAAATCTAAAAATATTCCTATTGTCTTATTCTGGGCTGGCAAAATTGAACAGAATTACAATAATTTTACAGCAATGGCTAGTTATTTCCAGAATATAATTAATAATTATCCAGATACTTATTATGCTTATCGTGCGTATTGGTCATTGAAAGGGGTAAAAACAGCAACTATTCCTACAGAGTTGAATTATAAGCCTGTTGTGTATCCTTATAAAAAACCTGGTGAAAAAGATATTTTGAATAAGCTTATGCAAGTTCAAGATTATCCTATGATGGTTAAATATTGCAATGATGATTTTATTGCAAGTTGGGTTGAGTATGAAAAAGGTAATTACGCTTCATCAATGATTATTGCTCGAGATGCAATGGATAAGTTAGATGTAAAACCTGCAAAATCTGATTTAAGATGGCGTTTGGTTTATCCTCAAAATTACTATAAGCAAGTGAAAAAATTTGCAGATGAAAATAAAAATAATGATGCTTTGATGATGGCGATTGTGAGAGAAGAAAGTTCTTTTAATCCGCAAGCTCAAAGTGGGGTTGGTGCAATAGGTTTAATGCAATTGATGCCAGCAACAGCACATGAAATAGGACAAAGACATGGTATAACATTTAATACAAGTTATTTGTTCAACCCAGAGTTGAATTTGCGATTGGGTAATTTGTATTACTCAACTATTAAAAATTCACTTGAAGGTAAGGATGTCTCAGCAATTGCAGCGTATAATGGTGGTATTGGTTCTGTCACTCGTTGGAAAACTAATTTGAAATATAATGATACAGATGACTTTATAGAGCAAATTCCATATGATGAAACAAAAAATTACGTAATAAAAGTATTTAGAAGTTACTGGAATTACACAAGAATTTACCAAAAGGGGTAAATGTGGTAAAAATACTACATTTAGCTTATTACTTTTGGTTAATAAATGATAGAATGAAGTTATGAAAAAGGTTTTAATTTTACTTACAATTTTAATAATGAACTTGATAATTGCAAATCCATCATATGCGATAAAAATAGGTTTGCTTACTCAAGTTGAAGAAGCAGGTATTGGAACAAACGTTGCAGGACGTATGATTGATACTCATACAAACAAAACAATTTGCGAAGTTAAGGCTATGAAAGGGTATATGCTTGTTCCATACAAAAAGGAAATTGCAATTAAAGATGGTTCGCATTTTTATACTCTAGAAACTGATTCAATCGTTTTAAGACCTGATTCAGACGGATTTGTAAGTACAAAGGGTAAGTGGTATCGTGGTATTTTAATGATTAAAAATATTGAAGGAAAGCTTACCGTTATTAATGATATCGATTTAGAAAGCTATCTAAAAGGGGTTGTCCCAGTTGAAATGTCTCCAAGTTGGGAATATGAAGCTCTAAAAGCTCAATCAATAGCTGCTAGAAGTTTTGCTTTGGCAAATCTTGGTAAACAGTCCAGAAATGGTTATGATTTAAAAGATAATACTGAGGACCAAGCTTATGGAGGGGCATCTTCAGAAACAAAAATAACAACTAAAGCAGTAGAAGAGACTGACGGGCTTGTTTTAACTTATGATATGAAGATTATTTCAGCATACTATTTTGCGTCTGCTGGCGGAATGACAAATACTTCTATCTGGGGTTCGGATTTACCATATCTAAGATCTGTTCCATCCTTTGATGACGGGGTAAAAAAGAACGGGCATGGCGTTGGCATGTCGCAGCATGGTGCCAATAATTTAGCAAAATTGGGTTATAATGCATATCAAATTTTGCAATATTTCTACCAAAATATCAAATTTGCGAAACTCGATAGTGAGTCGTAAACCAATAATAATAGGCTTTTTGTGTGTGATATATCTTTAGATATACACTATAGCTGGATTGTAAAGAAAATTAATCTCTAAAACCCTTGACAGTCTTTAAAAAAGTGCTATAATAAATTTGTCGATTACACAAATACTGCGGAATATGGTTTATTTGTCCGTGGTTTAAGGAAGAAGGAGGTTCATAATGAACAAAGAAGAATTAGTAAAAGAGGTATCTAAAAAAGCAAAAGTTTCTCAAAAAGCTACAGCTGACATCTTAGCAGCTACATTAGAAACAATCCAAAAAACAGTTTCTAAAGGTAAAAAAGTTACTTTAGTTGGTTTCGGTACATTCGAAGCTCGCAAAAGAGCTGCTAGAACTGGTAGAAACCCACAAACTGGTGCAGCTTTAAAAATTGCTGCTAAAACAGTTCCTGCTTTCTCAGCTGGTAAAAAATTCAAAGAACTTGTTAAGTAATTTTAGATACTTAATCATAAGTTTGAAGCCGATAATCGTCTGGTTATCGGCTTTTTTAATGCAAAATGTTACAATTTGCTTGAAGGTAGGCTTTTTTCGTGATAGTATGTACTCATATGTATTAGGGTAGGGGGATAAAGATATGAAAAGTTCTACTATTAGAAGATCAACTCTTTCTAGAGAATCAATGGATGTTTATGAAAACTTAGCTAGAGAGCAACAATACGAAGCATCTTCAATGGGTGAATATTATAGACCAGATGAAGTTTCTCAAGATGATTACGATTCTTCAAGCAAATCTAAAGAAATCGATTTGTTATGGCAGAATTTCAAAACTACTCAGTTCAATACAAATTCACCATTTGTGAATGTAGTTGTAGGTTTTATAGCTGGGGTGTTAACAACATTAGTTTTAATGGCTTGTTTTGGTGTATTTTCAAAAGCTCCATCTGTTCAAACATCTCTTCCTGTTGTTGAACAAACTTTAACTGAACAAACTGAGGAAGCTGAAGAAGTTTTAAATAATAGAGTTTCAGTTCCAGGAGAAGATGATACTGTACAACCAGTTGAACAAGCTACAAAAGTTGAAGAAGCTGCTCCTGTGACTAGTTCAAGCAATACATCTTCTATGACAAAATATATTGTTAAAGATGGTGATACTGGTGAAGCTATTATCAAACGCCACTATGGAGTTTGGTCTGAAGAAAAAATGAATGCTATTATTAAAGTTAATAATTTGAAAAACCTTGATAGACTTCATATTGACCAAGTTTTATACCTTCCTTAGTTCGGAGATTGTAAATAATGTATAAACGAATATTAGCTTTTGCTATGATGTTTCCATTTGTTGTAGGCAATGCTTTTGCTGATGATTTTGTTTGGAAAAATGATGCAAGAACAAAGTTCTTGAACAATGAAACTGTTATAATGGAAATTAATATTCGTTCGTTTAACTCAAAGGATTACAATGAAGACGGCTTTATTCAAGAGAATATGGGTGAAGTTAGAGGAACTTTTCTCAATGCTATTGGTAGATTGGATGAGTTAAAGGCTTTAGGGGTAAATACTTTGCACGTTTTACCTATAACCCCAACTGGTAAATTAAAATCATTAGGTACTGCAGGAAGTCTTTATGCCGCGTCTGATTTTGATTCAATAAATCCAGATTTATACGATAAAAACTCAGATTTATCACTTGAAGAACAAGCGAAAAAATTTATTTCTGAAGCTCACAAAAGAGGGATTAGAGTAATTGTTGATGTTCCAGCCTGTGCTTCTTATGATTTATATTTGGAACGTCCAGATTTGTTTGTAACTACAAAAGCTGGTGAGCCAGTAATTCCTGCAGATTGGACGGATGTGAGATTATTAGCAACAGGTACTGAAGATAAAATTGATGTAAATGTATATAGTCTTTATAAAGATTTTGTCAAATATATGATGAGTTTAGGTGTTGATGGTATTAGGGCTGATGTTGCTCATTCAAAGACTGCTAAATTTTGGAAAGAGCTAATTGCTTATTCTAGGGAAAAAGATCCAGAATTTGTGTGGTTGGCAGAATCTTCTGAATCTTGGCATGATGCGATTTCGCCACAAGCTGTTTTTACACCTTATAATAAACTTTTAGATGCTGGGTTTGATGGTTATTATGGTTCGTTTTTTAATTTAAAAGACTGGAAAACTCCGAAGGAATTATATAAGCAAATTGAATTTACTTTAAATGAAACCAAAAAGTTCAAAGAAGATAAAAGTGTTATCGGCAGTTTTACAACTCACGATGAAGTTAGTCCAATTCTTCTAAAAGGACCACAACTTAGTGAAATGATAATTTGGTTAAATGCAACATTGCCTGTAAATTCTTATTTCGTTGATGGTTTTCAAACAGGTGATGATTATATGTATCGCAAAGGAAATCGTCTTGCAGACGAAACAAATACTGATGATGATACGTATTTTACTCACCGTGGGAAAATAGATATCTTCAACCTTTCCAGAAAACCAGAAGGTAAATATGATGAATTACGTGGTGAATTTTTGTTGGGAAATGATGTAAAAGTTAGTGTTTTGTCAACATTAAACGAAGGTTCATTTACACCATTAAAAAATAATAATAAGAAAAAAGTTTTTTCTTATATGTTTGCGAACAATATCAAAAAAGTTATTACAATTGGGAATTTAGATTTTGAAAATTATGCAAAAGTAACTGTGAAGGTTCCAAAATTTAACCCAAATAAACAAAATCTTTTACCTATCAAAATCTCAAAAATGCCTGACGCTAAAAGGGGTAAATTAAACTTGGTATTACAGCCTGGTGAAATTGTGGTTGTTATTATTCACGAATTACTATAATTTATTTGCGGTTAAGTTTTTAACAAATTCTCTAATGGCCGTAGCTTCGTGAGTTCCAACAATAAACTCAAAATCAGGTACAGCTTCTTTTAATTCATCTGTCATATGTGCCAAAAGCCCAGGGATAATAATTTTTCGTGTTGTTAGTTTTTCTCTTATTTGTAGTTTATCGATAGTTTTTGAAACAATATTTGCAGTAAATTTTTCAGCAGACCAAGCTGTTAAAACGCTCATTCCGTCAGCTGGAATTACAATCAAATAAGATGGAACATCAATGTTTTCTAATTCGTTTGCAACTGCAAAAAAGGTCAATGCAAAGTTTGTGGTTAAAAATATGATAGAATTCTCTTTAGGCTCTTTAAATTCATATAAATTAGATTCAACTTGTAGTGGTTTTTGCGGATCAGTATAAATATTCTGGCGAAGTGATATCAGCGTTGCAAACATTGCTTCGTCAAACTCTTCAAAGATTAACATATTGGCATATTTACAAATATAAAAACTTGCTTGAGCTGATATTGTAAATTTATCATTTGCTCCCATCCAAACCGCAACAGGATTAGAAAAATTGTCATCTTTTTCAATGATAGCTTTTTCTCTTGTTGATATAAGAATTTCTTTGGTAGTTTTAAAATCTGAGTTTTTAATATTTAAAATTTCAAGTTTTTCATATTCTTCAAGAGTAATTGTATTAACCTTTAGAGTTGGAAGTTCTTTATTTGAATAGTTTTTCAAAATGATTAAATCAACACCAAACATTTGGTTAACACCTTTGATTTCAAAGTTATCAACTCTTTTAATTTGTTCTTTATAGTTGGAGTTATTGCAATCAATTATAACTGCTAAAGTTGTTGGGTTTATGAATGTTTTTTCGTGACGGTATAAAACATTTTCGCCCCCAATTTTTAACCCTTTTATTTCAATAGTTTTTTGTGGGTGTTTAATGCTATGAGAGTATAGCTCTTTGAGTTCTTCTTTTGCGTGTGGACATTTTTCTATATCAATATTTTGTTTTGCAAGTTTTAGGGCAAAAGCCATACAGGTTGGACATCCACATTCTTTGCAATTTAAATGTTCTTCTTTTTTTGCTGCTGGTAAATATTTGAAAATTTGTAATCCTGTCATTTCCATATTTACACCAGACCTTTCAATATTGAAATGTTTTCAGGTATATTCACCATAATTATATTTGCTCCAGCTGCTATAATACCAGCACAAGCTGACAGTTCAATTGTTTTTGCTCTATCTTCTAATTGTCCATAACTTGCTGAAAAATCTGAAGAACGAGCTTCTTTTGTTTTTAAGGATTCTGTTGAAGCTTCTGAAAATAATGGGAACTCTAAGTATTCATCCCCTTTTTCCCCTTCTTGGATAACTTTTTCCATTATACTAAATCCGTATTCATAACCGTATCCTAACCCACCAATATCAGTATTCATAATTATTTTTGATTTATCTAACCCCATATCAACTGATAAGATATTTAATTCTTTAGCTAAATTTATATCAATTGGGCTTTTTAGGATTATATGATGGTTTCCTTTAATCACGTCAGGTATTATTTGTTTATAAGTTTGTTCATTAGCATTAGATATTATGCATTCTCTATCAAGATTTTGCATAATTTTAGGCAATAAAATTTTATCTACCTCGTCATCGCCAGTTCCACAAATCATAAGCGGTTTAGTAATTTGTTTAAGAATATTTGGTAAAAGTTTTATATCTTCAAGAGTTTCAAATTTTAAAGCAATAATATCACATTCAGCGTTTTGAGCTGTTGTTAAAACATCAGGGGTAGAATTTATCCCTACCCCCAATGCAAAAAGTTTTGAATTTTTGGTGATATTAAGCTCTTTCACTTTTCACTGTTTCCATAATTTGTTCGAATTCTTTTTCGTCGATAGTTTCTTTTTCAAGAAGTTCTTTAGAAATTCTTTCTAACATATCACGATTTTCAGAAAGTAAGCGTTTAGCTAATTCATATCTTTCATCAACGATACGTTTAATTTCTTGGTCGATTTCGTAAGCAATTTGTTCAGAGTAATCTCTTTGGTGTCCGAAATCTCTACCCATAAATACGTTTTCTTGGTTTTTGCCGTAAGCCATGTTACCTAATTTTTCTGACATACCCCAAGCTGTAACCATCTTACGAGCCATATCAGTAACGTTTTTAAGGTCTTGAGATGCACCTGTGCTTACGTTTTCTTTACCATAAACAATCTCTTCTGCTGCACGTCCGCCTAATGATACTGCGATTTTAGCTAATAATTTAGCTTTGCTTACGTGAACAGTTTCATCTTTTGGTCTTGTCCAAGTTACACCAAGTGCCATTCCTCGTGGAATAATTGAAACTTTATGTAATTCATTTGCATCTGGTAATAATTTATCAATTAATGCGTGGCCAACTTCATGGTATGATGTTAATTCTTTATCTGCATCAGTCATAACTTTGCTACGTTTTTCAACACCTGCAACAACTCTATCAATTGATTTATCAACATCTTCCATTGTAATTTTTGATTCGTTATTGCGAGCTGCAAGAAGTGCTGATTCGTTTAATAGGTTTTGCAAATCTGCACCAGTAAAGCCTGGGGTACGTTTTGCAAGAATTTTTAAATCTACATCTTTGTCTAATTTTTTATTTTTAGCGTGAACTTCTAAGATTTGTTCTCTACCTTTAACGTCAGGAGCGTTGATATAAATTTGTCTATCAAATCTACCTGGTCTTAAAAGTGCGTTATCTAAAATGTCAGGTCTGTTAGTTGCTGCAATTACGATGATATTTGTATTAACATCAAAACCATCCATTTCAACCAACAATTGGTTAAGTGTTTGTTCTCTTTCATCGTGTCCGCCACCTAAACCAGCACCACGTTGACGACCAACTGCATCGATTTCGTCAATGAAGATTATACAAGGTTGATGTTTTTTAGCTTGTTCGAATAAATCTCTAACACGGCTTGCACCAACACCGACAAACATTTCAACGAAATCTGAACCTGAAATTGAGAAAAATGGTACGCTAGCTTCGCCAGCTACAGCTTTAGCCATCAATGTTTTACCTGTACCTGGAGGGCCAACAAGTAGAACACCTTTTGGAATTTTTGCTCCAAGTTTCATATATTTTTCGCCGTTTTTCAAAAAGTCAACGATTTCTTCAAGTTCTTTTTTCTCTTCGTCAATACCAGCAACATCATTGAAAGTTGTTTTTACTTTTGAATCTAAAAGCATTTTAGCTTTGCTTTTCCCAAAAGACATTGCTTGAGAACCACCAGCTTGAATTGCTTTTATCATCAGGCCTAGTGAAATCACTGCAAATAAAATAATTATAAATGTTCCGATATTACCTGCTATTTGATTTGACTCAGGAGCTTTTTTTACTGTAATATCTGCACCTGATTCGTTTAATTTAGTTAATAAAGTTTCGTCTTTTGCTGGAACTTGAACTTTATATTGGTATAAAGGTGCTTGTACATTTTTGTTATCAGGTGTCAAAAATGGAGATACTGTATTTTTTGTTTTTCCTTCTTTTGCTGCTTTTTCTAGTGCAGGTTGTTTTGTAGGTACTGCAATAAGCATATCTTCGTATTTTTCAATCTTTGAAAACTCTTTGTTTTCAAGTCTTTGTAAGAAATTTGTGTACGAAATTTCTGTTGTATTTGTTGTTTGTCCTGTCATAAAAATAGTAGACATAAAAACAAGTACAACGATAGCTAAAATTACGTACATCCCCAATGATTGACTTTTGTTCATGTAAAATAACCTTTCAAATATATTAAACTCTCGTACTTAAATTATACCTTAAAAAGTCGAAAAATAAAGTGGGTAAAAACAAAAAAGACTGATAAAATATCAGTCTTTTTTGTAAATAAGTTTTGACTAATTATACAAGTGAAACGTATTTATCAATTTCTTCATTTGAATTCATTTCAGTTGTTGCTACAAGAACTTTTTTATCATCAATTTTTATACCGCCAATGATTTTGTTTTCTTTTAGCTTAGCTAGGAATTTGTCTGCATTTTCAACTTCAATAGTAAATTCATTGAAGAAATTTTTATTTAATGTTTTAATACCTTTTGCTGAAAGTTTTTCAGATAAAGTATGTGCATTTTTAGCTGATAGATAACCAGCTTGTTTAAAGCCTTTTTCACCCATTACAGATAAGTAAAGTGTTGCACACAAACCAATTAGAGCTTGGTTTGAGCAAATATTACTTGTTGCTTTTTCACGTTTGATATGTTGTTCACGAGTTTGGATAGTTAAACAAAATGCTTGTTTACCGTCTTTATCAACAGTTCTACCAGCTAGTCTTCCAGGCATTTGACGCATAAGTTTTTCACGACAAGCCATATAACCAGCAGATGGGCCACCAAAGTTCATAGGGATACCTAAAGTTTGGATATCACCAACAACAATATCTGCACCATATTCTGATGGTGGTTTTAGAATTGACATTGTTGAAATATCGCTACATACAACAAGTAAACAATCAACCGCTTTTGGTTCTATAATTTCACCATAGTAGTTTGGTGTTTGAATTAAAACGCAAGCATAATCACTAGTTGTTGAAGGGATTTCATCAACCCAATCAATTTCAATACCTTGAGAATATGTATATGTTTCGATGATTTTTTTGTATTCTGGATTTAGTGAATTAAGTACACACACTTTGTATTTTTTTGCAACTCTGCAAGCCATTAAAATAGCTTCAGCACAAGCTGTACCACCATCATAAACAGTTGCGTTAGCTACGTCCATTCCTGTTAATCTGCAAATCATTGTTTGGAATTCGTACATAACTTGCAATGTACCTTGAGAAATTTCTGGTTGGTACGGAGTGTATGCTGTATTAAATTCAAATCGACTTGCAACTTGTCCGATGCAAGCTGGAACAAACTTGTTATAAATTCCGCCACCTGCAAAGATTGCATAATCTGTTTTGTTAGAGTTAGCAAGTGATTTAACTACCTTTTGGGTTTCCATTTCTGATAAACCTTCTGGTAATTTTAATTCTGCCATTCTTGCTGATTGAGGGATTTGTGAGAATAAATCTTCTACTGTGCTAATCCCAATTTCTTTACACATTTGTTGTGTAGTTTCTTCGTTGTGTACTAAAAAGTTCTTCATTTTATTCCAATTCTTCTTTGTAATCTGCGTATGTCATTAAATCTTCGAATTCAGCTTCATCAGTAGCTTCAATTTTTACTAACCAGCCGTTTTCATAGCAATCTTCATTTAGTGCTTCTGGAGCGTCAAGCAAAGCAGTGTTCACTTCAACAACTTTACCACTTACTGGCATATAAATTTCAGAAGCAGCTTTTACAGATTCAATGTTTGCAAAAGTATCGCCTTTAGCAAATTCATCACCAACTTCTGGTAATTCTAAGAATACGATATCACCTAATTGTTCGATAGCATAATCAGTTAAACCAACAATAGCTGGTTCGCCTTTTAAAACAAATTCGTGAGATTTTGTACATAAAATATTTTCTGTAAAACTCATTTTATTCTCCTTTTCTTATATCTTTTATACTTTGTTTCTTTTTTGAACGAATGGACGTTTTACAACTTCCGCATCGTGTAATTTTTCTCTAATCATAACTTGAACAGTTGCACCTGTGCAAATTTCTTTGTCATTTTTTACATATGCAAGTGCAATGTTTTTACCTGTACTTGGAGAAACACAACCACTTGTGATAACACCTGTTTTTTCTCCGTTGAAGTAAACATCATAACCGTGTCTTGCGATATTTCTGTCTAGCATTACAAGTCCGATGAGTTTTTTGTTTCCACCATTTGCAACTTGGTTCATTATAACTTCTTTGCCATTGTAGTCTGCAACTTTGTCTTTTGGGATTGACCAAGATAGACCAGCTTCAATTGAAGTGGTTTCTTCGTCTAAGTCGTTTCCGTATAAGTGAAGTGCAGCTTCAAGTCTTAGAGTATCTCTAGCTCCTAAACCGATAGGTTTGATACCAAATTCTGCACCTTTTTCTAAAACTTTATCCCATAAAAATTCTGCGTATTTGTTTTCAACAAGAAGTTCAAAACCATCTTCTCCAGTGTAACCTGTACGAGAAGCTAAAAGTTTGATACCTTCAATTGTTGCAGGTTTAATTGTGAAAGATTTTTGATCTTCAATGTCATAACCCATTTTTCTAACAACATCGATTGCCTTTGGACCTTGAATTGCAAGCAATGAGTAATTGTGAGATTGGTTATCTACAACTACATCAAACCCTCTTTGATTTCTTGAAATCCAGTTAATATCTTCATCAACTCTTGAAGCGTTACAAATTACAAGGTAGCTTTCGATACCTAATTTGTAGATGATTAAGTCATCAATCAAACCACCATTTTCTTTCGGTAATTGGCAATAAACAGCTTTTTCGTAATCAAGTTTTGTAATATCTTGAGGTACGATTTTGTTTAAGAAGTCTGTTGCATCTTTTCCTGATACAAAAACTTCTCCCATATGCGAAACATCGAACAAACCAACGTTTTCTCTTACTGTTTTGTGTTCGTCAATAATAGATGAATATTGAACTGGCATGTGCCATCCGCCAAAATCAATCATCTTTGCACCTAGTGCTACGTGTTTGTCGTGTAAATATGTTTCTTTAACCATAATATCCCCCTCAAATATAATACTATTTTTTCACGTAAATGGCGGGCATGTCAAGAATATATTTATATTGTCTGTGTAAGCCTAAATATATCTTAATAATGTAATGCTATGATTGTAATTTTATGGTTTTATACTTGTGTGGTTATTTTAGTTTAGGAGGTTATGGTATGTATGTAAAACCTTTAGATATGCCGTTGTTACAAGCAAGAGCCAAAGATATTTCAAGTGCTTGGAATAAAATTGCAATAAGAAGCAAAAACTTTGCAGAAGAGCTTGTTTATTATGGTGAATTAAGAGGGAATGTTACTCCTAATTTTGTTATGAAAACAGATTTGATTGATTATCAAGCCTTTGATAAAGAAACAGAAAAATTAACTCCCTATGCTAAAAGGTGTATAAAACAGTTCCTTGAAACTTTCGGCCCTAAAAACAAAAAACCAGAAGATATTACTTTAAGAGATTATATAAATATTGTGACAAAGAAAATGAATGATGACAGGCAAATCAGAGATCCGTTCATTGATTATAGTGCATAAAAAAAGAGGCTTAATTGCCTCTTTTTTATTTGCTAAGTTGTTTGTATAAATCGATTTCCTTTTGCGAAAGTTTTTCAGGAAGGACGATTTTTATTTTAGCATTTAGGTTCCCAAAGCCCCCAGATTTTTTAGGTAAACCTAAGTTTTTTAGTCTTAGTGTTTTTCCAGAAGATGTCATTTCTGGAATTTTGATACCAATATTACCGTGTAGAGTTTGGATTTCTTTTTTACAACCTAAAACGGCTTCTGGTGGTGTGATTTCAACTTCTTTTGTTAAATCTGAGCCAGAAATTTCGTATTCAGAATCTTTAGGAGTGATAATTAAATACAAATCACCTTTTTGACCATAAGCATCGGTTTTACCTTCTCCTTTTAGTCTAATTTTTTGACCTTCTTTGATTTCTTTAGGAAGTTTAACTTTTATAGATTTGTTTTCATTGATAATTCCAGTGCCACCACAAGCAGAACAAAAAGCTCCACCCCCTGGACATTGTGTACATTTTCTCATATCGTTGAATTTTACTGTGATTGGGTCAGATGAAAATAGATCTTTCGCTGTAACATTTAGAGTTTTTGTAACATCTAAGTCCTCAGATTTTTTTGAAGAGCAGTTACAACCAGATGAACGTCTAGAGTAACCTTGACTAGCTTGTCCCATATCACCAAAGTCAAATCCAGAGAATCCGCCACGAGCACCAGCACCAGCTCCACCCATCATATCGCCAAATAATGAGCTGAAAAAGTCTGAAAATCCGCCCATATCTTGACCGTTGAAGTTAAATTGTTGATAGCCTTGTCCTCCGCCAAAATTAAAATGTTCAAATCCTGGAGGTGGGGTGTAATCAGCACCACCTTGCCAATTTGCACCTAAACTATCGTATCTTTGGCGTTTTTGTTTGTCACCTAGTACTTCATAGGCTTCATTTATTTCTTTGAATTTATCTTCTGCTTCTTTTGTTTTATTTACGTCTGGGTGATATTTGCGAGCAAGTTTTCTGTATGCTGATTTAATTTCAGCATCTGTAGCTTCTCTTTTTACCCCTAGGGTTTCATAGTAATCTTTATATTTCATAAGTATCTCCTAAGTTTATAATAATACAAATTGGAAGATATTTTCGTTTTTTTAATTATTTTTTAATCATGTGAAAAAGGTATTGCTCCGGATGCAATACCTTTTTCTATATATATAATGTAAACTGGTTACTTTTTACTTGTTTTAAATTTTACAAACTATCTCAAAATTATCTCAAAACTATCTCAAGCTAATTTTTACAGCAGGTCCTTTTTGAGAAATTTCAACTTTATCTTCTCTAGCTAACCAGCCAAGACCTAAGTCTGCGAAGTTGCCTTTAAGATCTAATTCTTTTTTCATTTTTGCAAATGAAGTTGTTCCGTTTTCGTGTAAGTAGTTATAGATTTCTCCAGCTGCGAAACCGATTTGTTCTTGTTGTGTTAAAGTTACTTTTTTTGCCATGATTTTTCCTCCATTAAATTACTGTCTATAGCACTCTTTCGATGTTTTTATATTAGTGTATTTTATACATTTTTAAATCATTTTGCAGATGTAGTTTTTTGATGAATTTATGCTAGAATATACTCTGTAAGGAGTATTGATTTGTTATTCGAGGGTAGTATAGCGTCAAATAAGACAGATGTGTTGATTGAAAAGTATGCTGAATTGATAAACCATGGCATTAAGTCCTCAGAAATTTTGGTGCTTGTACAAAATTCTACTCTCAAAAATTCTTTCATTGAAAAAACTCTTGAAAAATTAGAAGTTGACAGTCTAGAGCGATTGAATGTTCACTCGTTTTTTTCACTTGTTTATAATACTGTTTCAGATAATTGGGCATTTTTGGAAGATAGAAATATTTTTGATAATCCAGTGATTTTACCTAATTTGGCAGGGTTAGAAGTTTCTCAATTTATTTTAAAAGATATTCTAAACGAAGTGAAATTTCGTGGTTATAATTCCCGCCAATCTTTATTGCACCAGATTTTTAGAAGATATTCTTTGATTGTGCAAAATAATTTATCTCAACAGGAAGTTGATGAGCGTGCTGCAATTTTAAAAGAGGGTTTCTCTGATGATGCAGCATTAGTGATTAAAAAATTCATGCGAAAGACCTTAGAACTTCGAGATTTTGATTACTTGCGTCAAAGTTTGATGTTTAATTTTATCTACAAAAATACAGATTATTTCAAGGATATTAAATATTTAATCATTGATGATGCTGATGAATGTACTCCAATTTGTCTGGATTTTGTGGAATATTTGTCAAAGCAACTTGTTGGATTTTTTATTTCAATAGATAAAATGGGGTCAAGTCGTTGTGGGTATTTGAGTGCAGATAAAAACAACTATGAAAAATTAAAATATATTTTTAAAAATCCAGAAGAATTTCAGTTGGATGAAAATTCTACCATGCTTTTATCTTGCAATTTGTTATACGATAACGTTTTGAATGATAAATCGAATAAATTAGCATGCTTTTCTCATGATTCTTTTTCAAAGCGTTCAAGCATGATTGAAGATGCAATAAAAAAAGTGAATTATCTTTTAGAACAAAAAGTTCTGCCATGCGAAATATCAATTATTTCACCTGTGATTGATGAAATGTTGAAATTTGGGTTAAAAGAGAATATTAAGAGTGGTTCAAATTTGCTTTATCTTTCTGGTAGTGAAAAACTTATTCAAAATCGTCTTGTACGTGCGGCAATTTTAATTCTAAAGATGAACACTGAATTAAGATATTCTCTAGAAGAATTTGATTTGAGGGTGATTTTATCTGAGTTTTTGCAAATTCCGTTAAAATATTGTGAAAATATTTTAGAAAGTTTTCAAAAGGATAAAACTTTAATTGAATATAATTTTGCGGATGTTGATTATACTGAAAAATATAATAATTTTAGAGCTTTGGTTGAGCGATTATCGGTATCTGAGGATAAAATTTCTGAACAAATTGTCGAAGTTTATAATGAGTTATTTACGAAAGCTCCGTTACAGTTTGAAGAAATTAATAAATTCAATTTCTTTTTAAAACAGATTACAGATTTTGAAAATATTTTTGGTGCCAATTTTAATAGCCGTAAGTTGGAAATTATCTTGCAGGTTGAAAACTCTATTATTGCTGAAAATCCTTACTCGATATTAGAGATTAAGAAAAACGATTTAGTGATTGCAACACCGCAAAAAATTATTGACAATCATGTAAAAACTAAGTATCAAATTTGGCTTGATATATCAAATTCTGAGTGGGTAAAATCCGATACTGGACCTCTTTATAATGCTTGGGTTTTCCAGAAAGATTGGGATAAAAAAGAATATACAATTGAAGATAATGTACAGTTATCTAAAGATAAAAATGCACGTGTACTTAGAAAATTGGCACTTTGTGCTAGTGAAAAGGTTTATTGTTATTCAAGTTTATTTGACTCAAATGGGGTTGAAAACTATGGAGCAATCGAACCTTGGATAATTGTCGATGATATTGCGGAAGTTTGTGATGATACTCCTGTTTTCACAATTATTCCAAGAGATGATCAAAAGCCTGTTTTGGATTATGAAAAAGGTTTTATGGGAATTTCTGCAGTTCCTGGAGCTGGAAAAACTACAATTCTTTTAGCTCTAATTATTAAACTTCTAGAAAAAGGTATAAATCCAGAAAATATTTTTGTTCTTACTTATATGGATTCTGCTGCTCGAAATTTTAGGGAACGTATTAAAAATGTTCGCAAAAATTCGTCTAAACTTCCAAACATAAGTACAATTCACGGTCTTGCATTAAGAATTTTAAAAGAAAATGGAAACTATGAAAAATTAGGTTTGTCCGCTGATTTTGAAATTTGTGATGATTCTCAACGTGGTAGAATTTTAAGAGAAATTGCTTCAAAGTTAAAAATTGAGCAAAAATTAGCAGAAGAATTTGACAGGGCTGTTTCTGTTCACAAAATGTCAGGCGGGGGTAGGGATAAATATATTGATGCGGTTTCAGATGCAAAATTGAAAAAGTTTTTGTTATTCTATAATGCTTATGAGCAAAACTTAAAAGAGTCTAATCTAATTGATTATGATGATATGTTGGTTGGATCAGTTCGAATTTTAAAAGAAAATCCAGATGTACTTGCTCATTATCAGGAAATTTGTGAGTATGTTATAGAAGACGAAGCTCAAGACTCTTCAGGTGTTCAGCAAGAATTAATAACTCTTTTATCAGGAAAGCACAAAAATGTTATCCGTTGTGGTGATGTCAATCAATCAATAACTGCAACATTTTCAAATGCTGATGTTGAAGGGTTTAGGAAATTTATCACAGAAAATTATAATGTATCTATGGATTGTTCTCAGCGTTGTACAAAAGATGTTTGGGAACTTGCAAATAAGTTGGTTGAAGTTTCTTGTGAAAAAGAAGAAAGTAAAAACTCATTTTTTAAAATGTTTATGCACCCAGTTGAGGGTAAAAATCCAGAGCCAAGTGGAGTTGGTCCAGCAGTTGTTGGTGAGATTTTCGAAAGTGGTGTTGATGAAAAAAATTATGTTCTTCGAGTAATAAAAGAAACTTTGATGAAGCATCCAGATTATACTGTCGGAATACTTGTGCGAAATAATTATCAAGTTGCGGCTTGGCAGAATTTGATTGAAAATAGTGGCTTAAAAGTTATTACAAGGAATCAGTGTTTAGAACAAAAAGCTATTTTTAAAGTGATTTTTGCCGTTATGAAAATGGTTTTAAAACCTTTTGATAATGATGTGATTGCTGATGGGTATAATGTTTTAACTGAGTTAGGTTTTTATAAGCGTGGATTGTCAGAAGAAATTAGACGATACGAAAATCCTTTTGTTCAACTAAATTCTGATAATTTAGGTAATATTGTTTTAGAACAATTTTATTGGGATTTGAATTATTGGATTTCACTTTGTTATTTGACCCCTAACGAGCTTGCAATAAAAATTGGTATGCAATTTTTTAAAAGCGAGATTGAAAAATCTAATATTTATTTGATTTCAACTTTAATTAAGCGAATTTGTATTAAAAATAATTCGCTAGAGTATGCAATATTTCGATTGGATGAATTATCTAAAAAACCTAACTTGAGCGGGTTTAAGTTCTTCTCTGAAGAAGATGAGGATGATAAAAAATTCTTGGCTGGTAAAGTACAAATTATGACTATGCACAAGTCAAAGGGTGATGAGTTTAATTTGGTATTTATTCCAGAATTAACTGAAAAGAATTTACCACTAGCGTTAAAATCTATCAGTTTAAGATCATCTGATTTTATTGAATCAGTTAGAAAATTGAATCCTGATTACAAAGTTAAATCTGAGTATGAATTGAAACAAGAAATTCTATCAGAAACTTTGAGGCTTTTGTATGTTGCAATTACAAGGGCGAAAAATAAATTGTATTTAACGGTTGCGAATAAATCAAAGACTCGCTTTGGAAAAATGCAAAACCAGGAAATAAGTGTGATTTTTAGTGAACTTTTAGGAATGGAGGTGCAAAGTGCTAAATAACTATTCTCCAAATATGCTAAAAACGTATCAAACTTGTCCTAAAAAGTTCTATTATCGTTATATTGAGGGGGTAAATGTTCCTGTGTCTGCTACTCCATTTGAAAAGGGTAAGAAAATTCACGCACTTGCTAATTATTTCTTGCAAGGGGTTAATATTTCAAGAATTGAAACGGCTTTAACTCCTGAAGAACGAGAAGTTTGGCAAATTCTGTTAGCTAATCCATTTTTTCAAAAAGATTATTTTAAATCAGAATATCAATTGTCTTGTAAAATTGGTGAATATTGGGTTGGTGGTAGAATTGATGCTGTTGTAACAACAGGGGATGAATATTTTATCCTTGATTACAAAACTGGTTCTATTCCGAAAAATCCTGAGTATGATTATCAAACGATGGTGTATTTACTTGCTCTAGATAGATTTTTGAAAGGTAAATATAGTTCACTTTCTTTTGTTTATATCAATTTAAAAGAGAAGAAAAATCACGTAATTCAATTTACTCCTCAACTAAAATCTGAATATGAAAAACGAATAATTGATATTTGTACTCAAATAAGCAATGATACAATGTATCAAATTAATGCAAATTCTTGCAGTCGTTGTGAATATAATAAAATCTGTCAGGGTTAAATAAAAAATCCTTATGGTAGGTGAGGTTATAGCACTTCTTTGATTGCTGCAATCATACCGTCAGGAGATGCAATGTTTTTGCCTGCGATATCAAATGCTGTACCATGTCCTGGGGATGTTCTTACAATGTCTAAGCCAATTGTCATATTAACAGTTTTATCCCCAGCCACTGTTTTAATTGGGATTAAGCCTTGGTCGTGGTAATTTGCTAAATAGCAGTCGTATTCGTCTTTTGTGTTGTTGTAATAATGTTGAGCAGCTTTTACAAATAAAGTATCAGCAGGTAATGGGAGCGTTATATTTATCCCTTGAGCTTGTAGTTCTTTAATAGCAGGAATTAAAATATCAATTTCTTCGGTTCCTAAAATCCCATCCTCTCCAGAGTGAGGATTAAATCCGCATAATGCAAATTTTGGATTTGTGATGTTAAATTGAGTTTCAAAAGTTTTTACTAAGTTTTTTACTTTTGTAATAAGTAATTCTTTTGTAATATTTACCCCTTTTAATGCACAATGACGAGTCAAAAGTAAAACTCTGAAACCGTTTGCAACAAATAACATTTCCGCTAACTGGTTATCGTGAGCTAGGTGCTTTTCGATAACCTCAGTTTGTCCATTATAAATATGTCCAGCTAGGTGAAGTGCGTTTTTTGCAACGGGTGCAGTGACAATAGCTTTTGGTTTAATTTCACAAACTTTTTTTAGTGATTGAAACGAAAATTCGCCAGCTTCTTTTGTTACTTTACCAGCTTCGATTTCAGTATTATATGGGATTTCTATAATCTCATAATCTTTATCAAGTTTGCCATAATAATCTAAAATCTTGCGATTAGAAACAATTACAACTTTATCTTCAGGTAAGTTAAGCTGATTAAGGGCTTTTATTGTGATTTCAGCCCCTATGCCATTTGGATCTCCTGTTGTAATTGCAATTTTATCCATAACTTATTCTTCGTGTTTAGTAAAGTAGTTTAGGATTTCTAGTAGTGTACTTACTCCACCAAGGTTACCAGATTTAGTAACTATCCATTGGTCAGAATTTGCGTTTTTGCTTAATGCGATAGCAGGTAAAACTTCATCAATTAGTTGTAATTGATTGGCATCAATTGCGTTACAGCATTTGTAAGAAGTTTCTCCACCTAAAGTGATAAGTACTGCCCTTTTTCTTCCTAATACTCGTTTTGTTAATGTTGCCAAAAAGTCAGTAATAACATTTGCTAAGCCTGATTTTGTTAGGTCAGCTTTGATTGTGTCTTCTGAGAATCCGTCAAAGTTTTTCAATAATTTAGAAGTATGAACCATAACTATATTGTTGTTTACAAGGCGAGAGCAAATTCTTTCAACTAATTCTTCAGACACTTCACCTAATACAGTATTCATATCAAGTTCAATAATTAAACTATTTTCTTCAAACTCTGCACTTTGTTCGAATTTGTCAATCTGAGTTGCTGTAATTTGGGTTGCACTACCTGATACAATAAATTTTGGAAGTTGAGGTAATTTAACTCCAAGGACTTCGCCTTCTTCTGGTTTTTGGAACCATTCGTTACTTAAAACCTTTGCGGCTGCAGCTGTTCCTACTGGTAAAATTTTGTAGTTAGATTTTCCCATAGCTAGGACAATTTGTTCTAAATCAGTTGTTGAAACTGCATCAGCAACGATAATTTTTGCCCCTTTTTCGATAAGTTTGTTGATTTTTTTCAAAATTGGGCCAGCACCATCCATAATGGTTTTTAATTTTAAAGAATCCACCAAATCTTCAAGGTTTTCACCAAGTTGTTGTTTTAATAATGTTGGAAGGTGCGATTCTGAAATTGGAGAATGTGGATCACGAGCCATTTCAGTTCTTTCGATAGGAACACCTTTTAAAAGATGATATCCGCCAACAGTAATTCTTCCTTCTTGCGGAAATGCTGGCATGATAATTGCTGCGTCCCATTCCAAAACTTCAAGCATTGATAATACTTCAACTGCAATGTTGCCCCTAACTGTAGAATCTATTTTTTTGTAGAAAAAGTCAGGGTTAATTTTGTCAACAAACAATTGCGTTGCAACTTTAACTTTATCAAAGGCTTCTTGTGGTGAGATGTTTCTTGATTCTGTTGCAATCGCCCAAGCTTGCTGGCAATCAGCTGAAGTTGGTTCAATATCTGTGTGAAGCAAGATATTTGTATCTGCACCATTTAGTTTGAATTGTAATGCGGTATCGTTTGCACCAGTTAAATCATCTGCAATAATACCTACTGTACTGGAACTAATAATCATAATTTTACTTCTTATAATACTTCTTCAGCGTCTTTCTTAGAACCTAATAATCTGATAGTGTTTGCTCTAATAAAGAAAGATTCTTTTTCAGAGTTAGTTGTTTTATCTGTCCAACGATTGTTAGCAATAGCACCGTCAACAGCTACTAATCTACCTTTTTTTACGTATTCAGCAGCAAATTCAGCTTGCTTATCCCAGATTTCAACGTTAAACCAATCAGTAACTTCTGATTTAGTTTTTGTGTCCCATCTGTTTACTGCAACAGAGAAATTAGCTTTCATTTTACCTGAGTCAAAAGCTTTGAAGCCTTCTGACGCATCTCTGCCTACTCTACCTACTACTGTAACTGTATTCATAAATACCTCTTTTCGATTTCCAACATTATTACAAAACTTATTTTTTACGTCAAATTAATACATTTTTATTAATTTGCGAACTTCTTTTAGCACTTCTTGAGCACGAGCTCTTGCTTTTGCTGAACCCTCTTCAATGATGCGTTCAACTTCTTCTGGGTGTTCTTCATAATATTTACGGCGTTGTCTGAACTCTGCCATTGTAGAGTTAATTTTGTCACCCAACTGACGTTTACATTGAGCACAACCTCTTAGTCCTTTTTCACATTCGCATTTTACTGTTTCAATTTCATCTTCTGAACCGAAAATTGTCCAATATTTGAAAGCAACTTCGCATTCATCTGGATGTCCTGGATCATCTTTTCTTAGTCTTGAGCGGTCAGTAATTGCACTCATAACTTTTTTAGATGTTTCTTCTGCTGTGTCTGAGATTTTAATATCATTATTAAATGATTTACCCATTTTGTTTCCATCTAAACCGCAAATCAATGAACAGTGATTTAAGATAGGTTTTGCTTCATTGAAGTATTCGCCGTATAGATTATTAAATCTTCTTGCTATATCTCTAGTGATTTCAATGTGTGCAACTTGGTCGATACCAACAGGTACACAATGAGCATTGAACATCATAATATCAGAACTCATTAAAACAGGATAACCCATTAAACCGTAGTTTATTTGTGAGTTTTGACCTTCTTTTGTCTTTAAAATTTTAGCCATATCTTTCAAGGTTGGATCACGTTCTACCCAGTTTTGAGGAGTAATCATACCTAAATAGATATTTAATTCTGCTATTTCAGGAACTAAAGATTGAACGTAAATGGTTGATTTTTCTGGGTCGATACCACAAGCTAGCCAATCCATTACAACTTCTAAAATGTGTTGTCTTAATTCATCTGTTTTATCGTATTTTGTAGTCAAGGCATGCCAGTCAGCTACAAAGAAATAACAATCATATTTGTCTTGTAATTGAACCCAATTTTGGATAACCCCAAGATAGTGGCCTAAGTGTAATTTCCCTGTAGATCTCATCCCTGAGACAATAATTTCTTTCATAAAACAGTCCTTTCTTGTCCTGTTGTAATTATATAACAAAAAGTCAATCCTGTTAGAGTTTTGAGTTTTTTTGTAAAATTATGCAATATAGAATAACAAGTTGATTAAAAAGTCTGCTACAAGCATATAGATTGTAGATAGAATAGCGGCTTGTGTTGTAGAATATCCAACTTCTTTAGCTCCGCCTTTTGTCTCGTATCCTTTAGTCGCACATACTAACGCAATTAAAGCTCCAAAAATACAAGCTTTTAATAAACTAATATAAATATCTTTTGTTGCAATCCAGGCCCAAGCTGATGCCATATATCTTGCAGGGTGTAGGTTAATGGTTCCCATAGAAACAAACATCCCACTTAGAATCCCAACAAATTCAGCAATCAAAACAACCATTGGAACAGTAATTGCTGATGCTAAAATCCTTGGTGCAAAATAATATCCGATAGGATTTACTTTAAGGGTTTTGATAGCATCAACTTGAGATGTTACTTGCATATTGGCAATTTCAGCTGAAATTGCAGTACCAGCTCTTGCTCCGATTGCTAAAGCAACAAAACCTGGGGCGATTTCTCTAATCATAACGACTGCAATAGAACCACCGATATAGGATTCCGCACCTGTCATCAAAAATTCTTTAGAAACCTGAATAGCAATTACAGCTGCTGAAATAAAAGAAATTACCAAAGAAATTGGTAGCGAGTCATAGCTGATTGCTGCAGCTTGAGAGATTACTGTTTTAAATTTTAAGTTACCACCGAAAATGTATTTAATACATTCCCAAAGGTTTTGCATACATAATCCTAAAAATCTAATCAAATTTCTAGCCCCTTATTCTTATGTTCAATATAACACAAAAATAAAATGGAGGAATTTAGAAATGTTTTATTTTGTTTTGTTGGGATAAATTTTTCTTTTATCAACTGTTGCAATAAATCTTACAGCATCATTCGATGGTATAGCAAAACCAATTCCAATGTTTGAAATATTTTGATCGGGGTTATAAATAGACTGACTGATTCCTATAACTTCGCCATCAGAGTTTAATAATGGTCCACCTGAGCAACCTGGGTTAATTGCAGCGTCTGTTTGAAATCTGTTTTT
Source organism: bacterium (assembly GCA_017536545.1). GTDB lineage: Bacteria > Cyanobacteriota > Vampirovibrionia > Gastranaerophilales > Gastranaerophilaceae > Zag111. The sequence goes on along the minus strand of JAFXHF010000023.1, from coordinate 44,386 downwards.
TACATAATCTATTCGTGAAATTATCCCTTGAGTTAATGTATTTGAAAACCCAAATGGATTGCCGATAGAAAGAACTCTTTGTCCTACTTTAACATTTTCAGAATCCCCAAAGGAAACGGTTTTTAGAGGTCTTTTAGGCTCGATTTTGATTAGTGCTAAATCCCTATTTTTCCCCATTTGAGCAACAAATTGAGCTTTATAGGTCTGACCATTATGGGTTGTTACATCAATAGACTTGTGATTTTCTACGACGTGTGAACCTGTTAAAATTAACCCATCAGGAGTTACAATACAGCCTGTTCCTGCGGATAAGCCATCTTTTAATTGAGCATCAATCGCTACAATTGCTGGGCTTATTTTTTCATATACTTTAATATTTATTTCTTCGTCTGGGCCATATTTTGCTAATGTCGATGTGCAGTTTAAACTCAAGAATATTGTTAAAATTGTCAAAAGTTTTTTAATCATTGAATACCCCTTTTTGACAATTATTTTTCTATTTATGTCAAATGATATTCTCTTAATTTTTAAGGTGTAGAGTTATTCAAAAAAGTTTTAAAACTTGAATTTTAAGCAAAAAAAAAGACCTTGTTAATATCAAGGCCTATCCGTTTAAATAAGAAGAGAGAGCTTTATATATTTATATAAAGTATTCTCAATCTCAAAAATTGCTAAATTTGTAATAACAAATTTACATATCTTTACAAGTGGGTAAAATGCAATAATAGTGCACTTTTAAATACCCCCTTTATTTACCCCCTGTTTGTGCTAGAATGTTCTTGTAAAGTTTAAAAAGAGTTGGTGTTATGAACATAGATAAAGATAAACTTATTTCAAGTATTAAAAAAATTACTAAACCTAGAGTATTGGTTGTTGGTGATTTGGCTTTAGATGAAATGATTTATGGTGATGCTGAACGTATTTCTCGTGAAGCTCCTGTATTGATTTTGCAGCACACAAAGACTAAATTAATCCTAGGTGGAGCATCTAACGCTGCACACAACGTTGCAACATTAAATGATGGCAAAGTTGGAGTTATTGGTGTTGCGGGTATGGATTATTATTCAGATTTGCTTTATGAAACTTTTGAAAAAGCTAATATTGACTGTTCAGAAATCGTTGAAGATAGAACTCGTAAAACTATTGTTAAAACACGTATTTCTGGTTCGATTACAACATCAATTACTCAGCAAATTGTTCGTGTTGATAGACAGACAAAAGGTCCAGTTTCAGATTTAACTGAAGATAAAATTATTAAAAATATTGAAAAAGTTTTACCAACTTATGATGCGGTTATTATTTCTGATTATCATATCGGAACTTTAACTGATAAGATTGTTAAGTTTACTATCGATTTAGCTAATAAATTAGGTAAAAAAGTTATTGTTGATGCTCAAAGAGATTTGGGCTCATATAAGAATGTAACATCTATGACTCCAAACCATCCTGATACTGAAAAATCAGTTGGTTTTGAAATTCATAATGAAGATGATTTGAAGCGTGCAGGTAAGAAATTGCTAGATGAAACAAATGCTGAAGCAATATTGATTACTTGTGGGGCTGATGGTATGTTCGTAGCTGAACCTAACGAAAAATATACAAAAATTCCTGTATTTAATAAGTCAGAAGTTTTTGATGTTACTGGTGCTGGTGATACAGTTACTGCTGTTTATTCGTTAGCTTTAGCAGCTGGAATAGAACCCGTATATGCTGCAGTTATTGGTAATATTGCTGCAAGTATTGTTGTTAGACAATTCGGTTGTGCAACAACAACTGTTGAAGAATTACTTGCTGCAGTGAAAGATTTGAAGATTTAATTTAAGGAGACTTTTATAATGGATAAGTTAAGAGAACTTTTAAATTCAGAAAAACTTGCTAAGTTAAAAGAACTTGTAAAGAAAATCAGAGTTGTTGATTTAATCATTGTAGGTTGCGTGTTTTTAGCGTTATTGGTTGGTTTTGTAACATTTAAAGGTGTTCGTCAAACTGCGGATAAACAAATTGAAGCAACTTCAAGTATTGTGTTCAAAGTTTATATGAGAGGGGTAACTTTCTCTGGCAAAGAAATGCCTATCAAAAAAGGTGATAAAACTTTCATCAGTATAAGAAATGTTCCATATTCTGAGTTAGAAATTATTGATGTTAAAGCTGACAGAAGAAAAATTGTGCTTCCAACTTTAAATTCTAAAACAGTTGTTATCGTAGTTGAAGATGTTGGACAGCCTGATTTATATGATGTTGTTGTAACTTTAACTGACAAAGCTAAAATTACAAAAGATGGTGCTGTTGTTGGTGGTAACAAAGTAAAAGTGGGTTTACCAATAGTTTTGGAAGGTCCAGATTATCGCTTTGGCGGTTCAGTATCAGATATTCAAGTTGTCGATGCTGTTGAGGAAGTAGCTTTAGATAAAGATATAAATACTACAGATGATGTTCAATAAGTTTTTCAAATTTTCTCAAGATAAGTTGAGTTACTTATACGAAAATAGCTTATTTTTGCAAAATATTGATTGGTTTATTTTACCGTTTATTTTGCTGACTTTTGTTGGCTCGACGTTTATGAATTCTGATTCAATCGGATTTTTTGCATTGATTGTGATGTTTTTGACATTCGTTAAAATGCTTACAAGACCAAATGAAGTTGTAGATTTTAAACGTTTTGAAATTTGGTTGATTGCATATTTTATGATTGTTGTAATTAGCTTGTTCGGTTCGACATTATTTGTTTTGAGCTTAAAAGGCTTTTTGAAAACACTTGTTTATATTGGTTTTTATTTTTCTGTTGTTCAGTATCTAAAAGCCAATAAAAATCATATTGTTTGGTTGTTAGGTACAATCGCTTTTTGTATAGCAGGAGAGTCTATCGTTGCATTTTTGCAAAGTTTTCTACACTTGGAAGCAATTTCAACTTGGCAAGATACATCAAGGCTTAATCCAGAGGATGTTCTATCAAGAGTTTATGGTACGTTGAAACCTTTCAATCCAAACCTTTTTGGAGGTTATTTGGTAAGTGGTTTCCCTGTGGTTTTTGGTTCTGTTTTTTATTTTGCTAACAAAAAACATTTGAAATCAACGCTTGTTGCATTGGCTTTTTCTGTTTTAGGTATTTATGCAATATTTCAAACTGGCTGTCGTGGAGCATATTTGGCATTGATGCTGATTTTAGCTAGTGCATTTTTAATTTCTGCAAAGTTTTTCTGGAAGACTTATAAAAAGTTATATATTTCCTTGATTTCTGCAATTACTGTGTTTTTCTTTATGGCTATAACTTTTGTTAGTGCTTTAAGACATAGATTTTTATCAATTTTTGCAATGAGAAATGATTCGTCAAATTCATTCAGATTTAACGTTTATCATTCATCTTTGGAAATGTTTAAAGATAACTGGTTATTAGGCATCGGTGTTGGAAATAAGAATTTTAGAGAAATCTATGGGTTGTATATGAAAACAGGATTTGATGCCTTAAGTGCCTATAATATTTTCCTAGAAATAGCTGTAGAAAGTGGAATTTTTGCTCTTGTTGCCTTTTTAGGTTTCTTGGTAGAACTAGTAAAAGATGCCATAAGATTTATTTTAAAATCTACAGATAATGAACAAATTATTTTTGTTTCAATTTCTGTTATATCAATTTTAGCGGTTATGTTCCACGGTTTTGTTGATACAATATTTTTCAGACCGCAAATTCAATTTATGTTCTGGACATTTGTTGCAGTAATTTCAACACTTGTAGTAAATAAAAAAGAATTAGAAAACTAAAAGAACCGACTAAATTTAGTCGGTTCTTTTTTTGACACTTATATTAACACCAATATCCATGGCAACAACCCATTCCCATCATCGGGTTAAATCCCATACCTATACCAGAGAAATAGCCTCCGCCCATCATAGGCATAGGATTATAAAAGTAGTTGCAAGAATTAAAGTACATCCAAGGGTTAAAGGTGCAAGCACTCATCAAACCTAGTGTACCAATAGTGTTGGATACAGGATTACCATATCCAGAATACATATTTATTGTATTACCAACAGGGTTGCCATAAAGTTGCATTTCATAAGCAACTTGGTTTCTAGCAACACCGTTTGCTAAGTTACCAAATAGATTTATACCAGCATAACCCGCAGGGACACCATTCAGTCTTTGCTCCATATATGTTGTAGCTGAAGCAAGTCCGCAATTGATATTGCTTAATATTCTCATGTTCTCTGCGAAACTCATAATCATCCTCGTTATTACTAACTATAAGTATAAAGTTTTTGATTTTTGATTAATTGCTAAATTTTTGTAGTTTGTAAAGATATATTAAGTATATACTTTTTATATTAGTAAATATGACAATAATTTTTTATACATTTTGGCGATTATTTTGTTTAAGGCAATTAGTACAATTCAAATATAAGTTTTATTGGAGTAAAAATATGTTTATTGGAAATAGTTGTAATGATTGCAATAGATACAATCGTTTGGAAATGAAAAATATTGATCAAAATCTTTTACCTTGGTTAGAAGATATTATTGAAGAAAATTATGCAAGAATTGAACGAAAAGAATGGAAAAGTAAGTACAATAGTTACGTAGTGTACGATTATGAACCATTTTGTACTGAAGGGTTTGAAATCAATATTGTTATTTCGGCTCGAGAAAGTGCATATTTGAATTTTATAAAATATTTGTATGATGAAAAAGTAAGTACGATTGAATATTTAAACAATTGTATTACGATGTGATATCATATAAAAAGGGAAGTGGATTTCACTTCCCTTTTGCTAAATATATTTATTACTTAGTAATCTTACTCTTCTGTTTTTTGGAAACAATCTTTGCAGAAAATTTCTCTGCCAGGGATTGGTTTGAATGGAACTTGAGTTTGAGCACCGCATTTTGAACATACAGCATCAAACATTCTTCTTTTCTTTTTGTTGTTTTTTCTGCGAGCAAGACGACATTCTGGACATCTTTTTGGTTTGTTTACAAGTCCTTTTTCTGCGTAAAACTCTTGTTCGCCCGCTGTGAAGTCAAATTCTTTTCCGCAATCTTCACAGACTAATTTTTCATCTTGGTACATTGTTTTGTTCTCCTAATTGTTGTATTGTTTTGAGAAACCATTGGTTTATCTTATCATAATACACTATTTTTTAGAATTTGCAAGTGTTTTGTTACGGATTGAATTTAGGAGAGTGTACTTGAACTTTTCTATTTTCTAGAGGTGTTCCGTCTCTATCAAACGTTGTTTCCCCATGGTTGTTTGCAGCGTTTGCTGCACGACGTTGTTTCTTTTCTATTCTTCTTTGAAGCACTTCTTCTGCTTTTTGTTGTAATTCTGCAATTTTTGGCTCTAAATCACCAACATCTACCCTTACAATATTAGATCTTAATTGGAATTCTTTTTCTAATACTTTTATATATTCTCCAAGTAATGCGGCATCTTCAAACTTGCCAGCTCTGGCCCATTTGTCCATAACTTCCAATAATCTCTTCATATGTGCTTGTATGTTTTTAGGAATATCGTATTCTTTTGTTTGTTCGATAAAATCATCGATAAGGGTATCAGATTTTAGGTTGTTTATGTATTTAGAAGTTAATATGCTCACCCTTAGAGTTTCAGCATCTTCTCGTTTTATTTCACCTTTTTGAATTGCTTCTTCAAGTTTTCTGAATTCTGCTTGAGGCCAAATATGTTCATCTGATTGAACCGCAGGGTCAAGTAATCTGAATGCGATTTCTTCAGGTGAACGTGGTACGACTACAATTTCTTGTTTACCGAATGGGTTTTTATCAATAACTTTTGTGTCGTGAGAATATTTAACAATAAAAGCGTTAATAGAATCTGATGATTGTGGTAATTTTGAAGCTACTGCCATTATTTTTTCTTTTGTTTTAGGGTCAGAGATTTTTAATTCATCCAATCCATGTAAAAATACTTTTCTTGAAAAACGTGTTTCTGGTGTTGGATGTGGATCTAAGATTTTGTCAAATGCTCCGTTAATGAATTTACGAGCTTGTAAGTATTCTCCACGTGGTAGAACTCTTATCATCATGTTAATTTTATCTAAAATTTTTGTTTGTTGTTGAATAAGGATTTCTTCTGCTCGTTTGTGTTTCATTTGCATAAGTTCTTGCAAGTTTAAATCAGGGTGTTTCTTAGCTAAGTTTTTAAGTATAAAGTAAACTTCTCTTTCAATCGGAGGCATACAGTCTTCATATTGCTTTAAGAATTTCATAGCAATAACACTTTTCTTTTTAAATGCTCCAAGGCTTTTTAAAGAATCTATATCTTCTTGAGAAATCATTTCTTTTCCTGTATAAGCATCAGGTATTCCCTCTCTCATAAGTTTTTTGAAAAATGTTTTATTAAACTTTTTCTTAAATTCGTTTGTGGTGAATTTTATTTGCCCAGTAAAAGCAATGTCTTCTGTTGCTTGCAGGGGTTCTTTTACAAAAACATCTCTTTCTAAGGTATTTAATTTAATGTTGCCAAAAGTTTGAGCGAACGCAACTATTGGGTTTGTTTGCACCCTTGATACTTTTTCTGTATTAGTTGAATTTTCCCTAAAGTGAACCCCTGTAATTCTCATATCTCTATAAAACTCCTAAATAATTAATTTGTCACTTCCTTAATATATTTTTACTTAGTAAAAAAGTCGAGCACAAAACTCGACTTTTTGTTAATAAACTGGTGGTGGTTGGATATAAAGAGGTTTTAATTCTTGCCATTTACAAGATTCTTTTTGAACCTTTTCATATACCAATTTTGCCAAAATATCACCTAACGGATATTCTTCCTGCTGGTATGATATTCCACCTAATTCTTTTTGTAATCTATCATCTGTGATTAAATAGTATTCATTTTTCTCTAAAAGTTCTTTTATTTCTTCTAATTGAATAGCACCTTTGATATCATCTTCGTAACGAAGGTATGCACAATTTTTTCTTGCATCAAGTGCAACCATTGTTGGTTTTTCTGTTTTATTTATGTGTGAAAGAATTTCTAGTGACGATATTCCACAAGCTTGAATATTGAGTTGTTGAGCCATCATTCTAGCAACAGTTGTGCAGGCTCTGATGCCTGTGAAACTTCCAGGACCAATGTTTGTGCCAATTACTGATAAGTCTTTTGGTTCAAGATTATTTTCTTTTAAAATCTCTCTAATTGTTGAAATTAAAAAGGCTGAATGATATTTATTATCTTGGTTAGTTACAATTTTTGAGGTGAGAATTTTTTCATCCTCAGCTAAAGTAACATACATTTTGTCTAAGCAAGTATCAAATACTAATATTTTCACTATTCTAATCCTTTTACAATTTCAATACAATCTTGTCCAAATCCCTCAAATGAGTATTTTCTGTTATCCTCATCATCGTAGGTTACGTTAATTTTGATATGGTTAAATGGGATTTCATTCTGTGAAAATTCTGCCCATTCAACAAATGTAATCTGACGCCCTTCTGAGTATTCACGAAGTTCATCAGTGATTGTTTTGACCCCTTCGTTTTCAAGTCTGTATAGGTCAAAATGATAAACAGGAATGTTTGCACTGTGGTATTCGTTTAATATTACAAAACTTGGACTGGTAACTTTTTCTGTAATTCCTATTGCTTCTGCAACAAGTTTAACAAATGCGGTTTTCCCTGCCCCAATTTCTCCATATAAATTTATAAAACAACCGTCTTTTTCTACTAATTTTGCAAATTTATAAGCTAATTCTTTTGTCTGGTCTAAGTTTTTACATATTTTTTCAAATTTAGTCATTTTGTACAACTACCTTATTTCTTCCTGTATTTTTTGCTTGGTAAAGAGCTTTGTCAGCTTTAATTAACAAGTCTTCGTCTTTATCTGTATCTTTGATTTCATAAATCCCCAAACTCAAAGTTACAGAAATTTCTTTAACATCAGCTTCTGGGTTAACTTTTGAAATATCTATAGTTTTATTCTCGATGGTTTTTCTCAGACGTTCTGCAACCATTTTTGCTTCTTCGATTTTAGTAAATGGTAGAAGAATGGAAAATTCCTCACCTCCATAACGTCCAGCAATATCATATTCACGAAGTTGCCCACGAATAACTTTTGCAATTGTTTTTAAAACTAAATCACCAACAGCGTGTCCGTATGTATCATTTACTCCTTTGAAGAAATCAATGTCAGTCATAATTCCGCATAGTGGGGCTTTTTGACGTTTTGCGTTTGAAACTTCTTGCTTGATACGCTCTTCAAGTTGTCGTCTGTTGTAAAATCCAGTCAAAGCATCTAGAGTTGCGTGTTTTAGAATTTCTGCATAAACGTTTGCTCTGTTAATTGTTGTTGCTATTTGTGATGATAATTGAGTTAAGTAATCATCATCTTTTTCTGTTATTGGTTCATTTGTACTTTTTGCAACAAGAATGCCAACTTCTTTACCTTCGCTTTTTAAGGGTAGTGCAAGCGTCATCTTGTTATCAGTAAATTCTTTTGATTTAAAGTTCTCAACAATTTCCAGAATTTTTGTATCTCTGCACGCCATTGGCCAAGCCAGTGCATTTACTCCTGTGGCTTCATCTTTTATGAAGATATAAACTAGGTAATCCTCAAAAAATTTGTCTATCATTTCTCCAATGATTGGAATAACATAGTTTAGCTCATACTGCGTTTCAATGATTTTTGCTATGTTTTTCATTGTTTCGTGGAAATTGATATTCTTTTGCATCTTTTCACTTAAGATAATGTTTTGAACCTTGAGGGAAATAAATGGTGCAGCGATTTTTATGAATGATTTTAGTTCGTTGTTACCACCTTTTATGCAAAGATACCCAATACTTTTTTTGTGTTTAAAAATTGGATATTTAATTCCATCGGATTCGATTATTGGAAATTCCAAGTATGTTTTGTTGTTGATATCGATAGAAAAATCTTCTGTATCGAAGTTTTTTTCAAAAAAAGTTCCCAATGAAGCTATAAGTGACTTTTCACTATAACTTTCACTAAGAACTTTTGAAAGCTTTTCTATCTTGTGTATCAAGTTTATACCTCAAGTTGTTGCAAAATTTCATCTGGAATATCGAAGTTTGCATAAACATTTTGAACATCATCTAATTCTTCTAATCTGTCGATTAATCTCATAATAGATGTTGCAACTTTAATGTCTGTAACTTCAACATTGTTTTGTGGAATTCTTGTAAATTCTGCAGTTGTGCTTTTGAAACCTTCAGCTTCCAAGCCTTCAACAACTGATTGGAAATTTTCAACAGAAGTTAGAACTCTATAGCACTCGTCTTCTTCTTGAACATCGTCAGCGTCAAGGTTGATTGCAGCTTCAAACAATGCGTCAAAATCTACAGATTTTTCGAATTCAATGCTACCTTTTTTATCAAACATCCAGCTTACGCAGTTTGATTCACCTAGGTTGCCATTAAATTTTGTGAAGATACTTCTAACGTCCCCAGCAGTTCTATTTCTATTGTCAGTCATTGCTTCTAAAACAACTGCAACACCGCCTGCTGCATATCCTTCGTATGTTAGTTCTTCGTAATTGTCAGCTCCACCAGCTCCTGAGCCTTTTTCAATAGCTCTTTTAATGTTATCGTTTGGAAGTCCAGCAGCTTTAGCTTTTTCAATCGCAGTTCTTAAACGGAAGTTACCAGCTGGATCAGGTCCGCCAAGTCTTGCTGATACAATAAGTTCTCTTGAGTATTTTTGGAATACTGCAGCTCTTTGTGAGTCTGTTTTGGCCTTTTTATGTTTAATTGTAGACCACTTTGAATGTCCTGACATTTTTACCTCTTTATTTTCTCTAATCCCTATGGTTTGATTTTATCAAAAAAGTCCATGTTAAGCAAGTAAAACATAATAAAAGGACTAACTTAAATAGTTAGTCCTTTATTCTAATTTATTTTACCTTATTCGTAAATCCAACCGTTAGTCAAATCAATTCTAAGATCTTCTAACAATTTTACATTTACAACATCGTCAGCAGGAACTTCTAGTTTTTCACCTTTGAATGCCCATCTAACGAACTTCATCCACCAGTTTCTGTCTTTTACAACTTCGCCAACTGCGTTGAAGTTTGTGGTTTGGTCGTTTTCTGTTGTGATAAGTGCGTTTTTAAGAACTAAAACACCGTTTCTTACAAAGTATTGACCAGGTCTAACGTCAAGTAATTGACCTTTTAGATTTGCACCTTGTCTAACTAGGATGTATTTATCTTTTGTTACGTAGTTTTGTGGTGCTGTTGCTGTGTACATTGCTCCACCTTCTGAAGTTTGTGAGCTAATGTATGTTGTTAATTTGATAGGTACAATAGAACCAGCTGGAAGTGTGCCAACGCTACCTTGAACAGTTGCTTCTGGAACAACATAGCCTTCGCCTGTTTTCTTTCTCATAGCTTCTGCTAATTTAGCGTTTGGATTAAGTTTTGCTTGTTCCATCATTTTAAATAGAATTGCAGCAACTTCAGCTCTTGTTGCTGGTCTTTCAGCTTCTAAAGATGCTTTTTCTGCTGATGGTATCACAACAATCATTCCTAAGATTTCAGCTTTTCCTGCTGGAATTAAGAACCATTCTGGAATAGTGTGAGTGTCAATGTATCTTTTTGCAAGTACACTTTTAGCTTTTTCTAAGCTGATAGTTTCTGTTGTTAGTGCGTTTACTGCTACAGCCATTGATTCAGCTCTTGAAACAGAATCATCTGGTCTGAATAATTCACCTTCTTTTTCGTATGAAATTAAATCAAAATACAATGCTTTTTGTATGTCTTCATAAGCCCAGTGATCAACTGTAACGTCAGTGAAGTTTACTGGTTGAACAACTTTTGTATGGTGTTGATTTAGAGCTCTAATTGCCATTGCTGCAAATTCAGCCCTTGTAACATTATCGTCTGGTTTGAATGTCCCATCTGGATAACCAACGATAACACCTTGTTCTGATAATAATTTGATTTCTGCAGCTGCCCAATGATCACTATTTACATCAGGAAATGCGATTGCTGGCATAATACCAAAAGCAACTACTGCTACTGATAAAAGTGCTTTTAATATATTTTTCATATATCCCTCCTATAACATAACCTCAATTTAAATTTACCATAATTATAGTCTATCTATTATAAATGTAAATTTCTGTAACAGGATTTTTGATAGTTTTACTATTAAGGTAGCAAAAATATTATTTATGAGGTTTAATCAGAATACAATTTTGCAAAATGGTCTGAGGTAAATATGAATATTCAATCAATTAGTGCTACCCCGTATAACTATCAAAACAGGTCTAATCCAACTTTCGGAGCTATTCATCCTTGCTTATATTATGTGAAATCAGGTGATGGTTCTTATAGAATGGTTACGGATGGTGATTTGATTAAAAACACTTTGCAAAAGAAAATCATTACTTGGTTGAATCATGATTACAATAAAAGAATGAAAGCTGCCCAAGGTTCTAGTGTGAAATCCAGACCTGAAACACCTGCGACTAAAGCTCTAAGAGAAAGACTTACAAGATTTTTTATAAATCGTGATGAAGATTATAGAACAAAAGGACAGGATAGAGCTGCTTCATATTTTAATACTGATATGACAACAGGGTTAGTTAGACCTTATATTTTTACAGGTCGTTCAGTTTCTGTTTTAGATTCTTGTGCAGAGAGAATTAAACAAGTTCAATCTCAAATTAAGAGGTTAACCGAAGATTTACAATACTTTTATGGTCATAAATATGCTGATGCAAAAGTTAAAGCTACAGCTGAATTTGAACCAGAATTGATGGCAGCAAAAGCGGCTTACCATGAAACCGTAATGGAGCTTTTACGTAGTCCAGCAGCAAAAAGTGATCCTAAAAATACAGTGTTCAGTGCTTTTTTTGAAGAAACAACAAAGGGTAAGAAGAAATCTTACACATTAGTTAATGCTAATTTTGAACAAAGATTAGTTTAGTCCGATTGTCTTATTCTGTTGTCTAATATTTCAGATTTTTGCTTTTAATACAATCAATATTACTAAGATTAATTTGTATTAAAAGGGGATTTTATGTTTAAAAAAGGACTTGTAGTCTTTCTTATTTTCTTGAGTTTATTTATAAATTCTGGGTGCGTTGTTTTAGCTACAGAAACAAAATATCCAGATTATACTCAAGAGTTTTTAGGTGAAGATAAACACGAAAATATAAATAGAAAAGTACATAATTTTAACTTGGGTTTGAATAAATATATTATAAAACCAATACATATTTTATGGGCATCTTTAATGCCACAATATGGGATGGATAGGATTTATTCAGCTACTCAAAATATAGAATTCCCAATCAGGCTTGTTAGTAGTCTTTTGCAAAAGGATTTTGAAACTTCAAAAAATGAAACTGTAAGATTTTTTACAAATACGGTTTTAGGTTTAGGTGGAATGTTTGACCCTGCTAAGCATATTTTTAAGATAGAACAATCAAAAGAAAATATGGAACAAGCTTTGTCAGGTTGTAAAATGAAATCGGGGCCGTATTTTGTGTTACCAATTTTATCGTTTGTTAGTTCAAGGGGAATTTTAGGGAAAATATTAGATGTTGCACTAAACCCAGCATCTTATATCATTTCCCCTGTTCTTGCTTTTGTAAAAGCTGGATTAATGGTTAATAAGACATCTTTTATGCAACCTTTTTTATCAATGCTTGAGTCAACTTATGCGGATTCTTATGATATTGCAAAAAAGATGTTTGGAGTTGAAACATTTATAAAATGTGCAAATTTAGATAGAGTTGATGTTACGCAAAATTTGTTTGTTAAAGTGAAGGAAGAAGAATTAGTTCAAGCAGAAGAACAAGTAAAAAGTGCAAATCAAGTAAAAGTAAAAAAAGAAGAAAAACTTCCGAATGAAGAAAAAATTGTAAAAATAGAAGTATCATCAGAAATTATTCCAGATTTATTGTATGGAGGGGCAAATATCGATGATATAGCGACTAGTAATTTCGAAGCGAAAGAATTTAAACTTGTTCCCGACATAAAATTAAAAGGTTATAATCCTCAAAATCCAGTTGTTGATTCTATGAGGACATCGTTATTTAATGTCCCCGATGTGAATAAGTCTATATGGAATGAATTGTCTATTTGGAATAGAAGTTTTGCACAACGAATTAAAACTTCATCTGTAAATTTATGTGAGGGGCGAGAAGATTATGATTTTAAGTATATTTTGCAACCTAATGCAGATAAAGAGAAATCTCCCCTTGTGATTATTTACCCATCTATTGGTGAAGGTGTTAATTCATCTCATTCTGTGCTGTTTGCAAAATTATTTTATGATGCTGGATATTCTGTTATTATTCAGGGGAGTCATTTTCAATGGGAATTTGTAAAGAGTATGCCTGCCACTTATCGCCCAGGGTTGCCAGCTCAAGATGCTGAAAATTTACGACCTTTAACTGGTAAAATTATCGAGCATTTATCAAAAAAATATAGTCGAGAGTTTGGACAAAAAGTTTTTATAGGGACTTCGTTTGGGGCTTTAACATCCCTTTTTGTGGCGGCAAAAGAATCAAATGAAAATACTTTAGGTGACGCTAAATTTATTTCAATTTGTCCTCCAATAGAACTTATTTATGCTATGCGTCAAGTTGATAAGAATTCTGAAGATTGGAATAATTCTCCTGAAGATTTCAAACAAAAAGTTGCAGAAACTGCGGCTAAAGTTTTACAATTATTTGATGTTAAAAATGAAATAGATTCACCGATTAATAATTTACCTTTTACAGAAGAAGAAGGAAAACTCATAACAGGTTTTATAATGCATCAAAAATTGTCGGATTTAGTTTACACTATGGAAAAGTCAAGAGAGCGTAAGCCTGCTGAAATTTATTCAAGAATAAATAATATGGGTTATGAGGATTATACAAAACATTATTTGTTATCTGTTGAAGATAATTCTTGTGATGATTTGTCATATGAAACGAGTTTACATTCAATTGCGAGTTATTTGCAAAATAATGATAATTACAAGATTTATCACTCTATGAACGATTATTTAACTAATTCTCATCAATTAAAGAAATTAAGAGAATATGCAAATGATAAGTTGGTTCTGATAGATAACGGTGCACATCTTGGATTTTTGTACAGGCATGAGTTTATTGAGGATTTGAAAAATACTATTTCTTTGAAGTAAACTTAAAAGATTGACCTTTGCTTTGAAGTATAATTTAATTATATTGTAAGCAATTGAGGTTTTGTGTTGGAAAAATTTTCAAGAACAGAATTATTGATAGGTGAAAAAGCGGTTGAAAAACTTGCTAATTCACGTGTTGCCGTTTTTGGTGTTGGCGGCGTTGGTGGTTATGTTGTTGAAGCACTTGTAAGAAGTGGAGTTGGAACTCTTGATTTAATTGATAATGATGTTGTTTCAATTTCTAATATTAACCGTCAAATTATTGCTACAACTAAAACTGTTGGTCGTTCTAAAGTTGAAGTGGCAAAAGAACGTGCGTTGGAAATAAATCCAGATGTAAAAATTAATACATATCAGATGTTTTATACCCCAGAAACCGCAGGACAATTCGATTTTTCTCAATATGATTATGTTGTTGATGCAATCGATACTGTTGGGGGTAAATTGTCGCTCGTAGAGCGTGCAAAATCGGCAGGGACGCCTATAATTTGTGCGATGGGAGCAGGAAACAAATTAGATCCTACAAAGTTTGAAGTTGTAGATATTTCTGAAACTTCAGTATGTCCGTTAGCAAGAGTAATGAGAACTGAACTCAAAAAAAGAAATATAATAGACGTGAAAGTAGTTTATTCAAAGGAAATTCCTCAAAAATTAGGTTTAATAGATGAAAAAACAGGCAAATCAATTCCAGGGAGTATTTCTTTTGTTCCGTCTGTTGTTGGGCTAATTATTGCGGGTGAAGTTATTAAAGATTTAATTAAATAAGGTATTGCGTAAATGAAAAAGATTATTTTGATATTATGTTTGTGTTTTATGGGTTCATCAGTGATGGCTTCAAGCTACTGTCCAACTCCTGAAGAATACACAAATTATCTTAGAAATTATGCTAATAAGGCTAAAAATTATGCACTAAAAGGTGGTAATCAATCACAATTTGAGGCTACTCGAAAATCTTTCGAAAACTATAAACCCAAAACAGCTCACGCTTGCTTGAACTATTTTACTAATGTTCAAACTCCTGATTGCAGAAGGTTAAAAGTGCTTTATTCTTCTTATGATTCAATAAAAGTAGATGCAGAAAGACAGCACATTGAAGACCAAATTCTTTCTAGAATGGGAATGTTTGAAGAGAAATGCCCAGTAGATACACAGGCGATGAAATTTTTCATGCAACGTTCTAAAGAAAAAAGACTCT
Source organism: bacterium (assembly GCA_017536545.1). Lineage (GTDB taxonomy): Bacteria > Cyanobacteriota > Vampirovibrionia > Gastranaerophilales > Gastranaerophilaceae > Zag111. The sequence goes on along the minus strand of JAFXHF010000023.1, from coordinate 29,081 downwards.
CTCAATAGTTTGGCAAAATAATTTATGTTCTATTTTGATATCAATATGGATATCAAAAATACGCAATCTTATAATCTTGCTTTCAAAGGTATGAATGCTCGACCTTTAAAAGGTATTTTTATGACATCAGATATCGGTGGAATAGCAAGCGAAATTCGTTTGTTGCGTTCTAAAACGGGATTAGATGTGTTTACGTTAGGTAAAAATGGTGATATAGTTTCTGAAAATTTCGCACCAGAGGGAACAATACCATTTCAAGTAATGTGGGCTCAAGATTTATTTAGTTTTACCGAGAAAAATCTTTTTTTAGAAACTGAGCACAATCCTGCTGTTCCTTTAATTAAAGAAATTGGATCGAAACTGGAAGCGTATTTTGGTAAAAAGTATTCTCCAAACTCTTACCATCTTCAAGGTGGGAATTTTATAAATGTTGAAACAAAAGGTCAAAAAGAGATTTTGGTTGGAAACTATGAACTGAAGAATGGTCTTAGTGTCGAAGAAATAAAAGATAGATTTCAGGTTGATAGGGTTCATTCAATTCCTCAAGTTGCAGCTCATTTAGATGCTTTTATGTTTGTTGATGATGCTAAACGAGCTTTTGTATGTGATGATGAATTAACCTTGAAGGGTATAGTTGAAGGGATCTTAAAAATTGAAGAGTATGTCAAAAATAACTTCTTAAAAATTCGAGAAACAGAAGCTCGTAGGATGTTTGATTTAAGAGATAATTTATTTAAATTATTGGTGGGTTTTCAACGTATTTCTGGAAATTCACCTTATGCAAAAACAGATGAAGCTGTAGCAGCTCTTGAAAAAGCTGGCTATAAGCCAATTCGTATTCCTGGTAGAGTTTATCAATTCTTACGTACGAATGGACAAATTCAGCATCAATATGGAACCAATTTTGCTAATGCAATTCTTCACAAAAATAGTGTGGGAGATACTGTTGTAATTACAAATGCTTCCACAAATGATTTGTACTTTGGTTTAGATAGAGAATTTGAACAAAAAGTTGGTTTTAGTTTTAAAAAAATGTTTGAAGATAGTGTAGCACCTTACATTAAAAAAGAGAATATTCATTATATTGAAGGGCAGGATTATGCTGTTCCGAGTTTGTTGAATAATCTTGGCGGTATTCATTGTGCATCTTCTGAAATTATTTAATCGAAATTGTATAAACAAAAAGAGTCGGTTTCTAGGAGTTAAACCGACTCTTTTCTTTTGTAATTCAAATGCTACAGAATACGTTGTTCTTGTGTTTTTTGAGTTACTTTTAGTTGGAAGTTGATATCGTCTGATGCAATATAACTTCTTAGTAATTGATCGTATGTTCTGTGCATTGAATTGAATCTGTCTCTGATTCTTCCTGGCCATTCGATATCGTCTTTTACCAAGAATTTTTCACCGATTGCAATTTTGTATTGTTTATATGTTTCGATAGGTTCAAATTCGTTAGTTTCTTCGTTTCTAATCCTGATTGCATCTGAGAATGGTTTATCAATTTTACCTTCTAATATGTTTGCAATCATTGTTCTGTTAACTTGAATATCTGACCATTGAATAATAGTGTTACGTTTTGGAGCTTTTAAATTACCCTTGATGTTTTCAACAATCAAGCCTACAAGCTCTTCACCTTTAATTCTACCAACTTGAACGTCTGATAAGTCTTCAGAAACACCGTCAAATATTTTCATAATATCTAGGTTGCTAGAACCATCTTTTATGCCACCACGAATAATTGATGATTGAATACCAACAATTACGTTTGGATCTCCTGTGATTGTACGAACACTACGTTTAACAGCACTTGTTAACCAGTTTGCAAGATAGCTGTTTTGGAAACGAATTGATTCGCCGTAGTCTAATGAAACAGGTTTTCCTGTGATGTTTGTTAAGCTTACTAATGGTTCAACGTCTTTTGCGAAGCTTTCTTCAAGTGCCTTTTGTAATACGTTTGTAGCTAATTTATCTTTAACTGTTGTTTTACTGAAGAAGGTGTTCATATCAATTGATTCTAAATCACCTTCATCGTTAAAGTGTAAGTTCAAAGATTTAATGATTTCGTTATCTTTACCAAGTGAATTGATGTTAGTTTTACCTTTTAATGAAGTTAAGTTTTTGTGGTCGTGTCCATTAAGAACAACGTTGATTTGTGGAACTTCATCTCTAATCATTTTTGATATTGGAGCTCCAGTGTGTGATAACAATACTACCGCACCTTTTGGATTTTTCTTTTTGAAGGCTTCAACTTCTTTTCGAACTGCAGCAAATGTTCCTTGTAAATCTGCAGGAGTTAAGTTTGCGTCTTTTTTGTTGCAATCGTCGTAGAAGCTCATAGTTTTCAATAGACCTGGGTTGTAGAACTTCATACTTGGGATTGTTACACCGATGAATAAAACTTTATGTTTTAATCCTGGGTCTTTATCGTCTTGTACGTCGTAAACAACGGATTTAACGACTTTATCAGTGTTTAGCATAAGTTTTTGTATGCCAGGTGAATGTTCTACATCAACGTTAGTTACCAACGTTTTCATTTTTGCATTTCTCATAACTTTGTACATAAATCTGTCACCGGCATCTAAATCGTGGTTGCCTAAAGTGAATACAGTATCAAAGTTTGAGTTTTTACCAGATTGACCATTTACATAATTGATAAATTTAGTCAAAAATTGAAGTTGGATATCCCCGTTTGTCATATTTGGTTTTGTCAAATAGCCCCTTTTAGAAGGGTTGATAAACCAGTCGCCTGCGATAGCAAAAATGTTTAATGTGCTTGGATCTTCAGAATTTACGAAGATATCTTTTTTATTGTTTTCGATTGTTTGGGATAACAGTGGTAAACTGTGAACGTTACCGTGGTTATCTGATGTTGCGAGGATATTGACCTGTGCAGCTTCGAAATTCGGCTGCAATCCTCGAATAGCTTGTATATGCATAATTTCTCCTTAAGTTAATTTTTGGATGCTTTCGTATAATAACGCAAACAAAATTTTTTTTGCTATTTATTCAATAAAAGTTTACAAACAAATTTCTAAATGAATTTCTACTTTAAATGTATGAATTTCGTGTATTTTTATCCTTTAAGAATTGTAAAAAATACAACCAAAAAATAAAGTTTTTGGGTGCTAAATACGTTTATATTATTATACGCGTATTTATTAAGAAAGGCTTTTCATTTAAGCATGGCAGATATCAATAACGTAGGAAAGTTTGGTAAAAATTCCGGTGTTGATTTGAACTCGATTAAAGGCGGGTTGAAAAAAGATGCTTTGAAAACTGAGGAACAAAAGTCCATCTTTGAGGCTGTCGATGCTGATAAAAACGGGGTATTGGATGATAATGAGGTGAAAAGTTTTAAGGAGAAATTAGATTCATCTCAGGATGGTGTCATCTCTAAAAGTGAGGCTAAAAAGTTCCTTAAATCATTGAATCTGAACGAAGTTGATCAAAAAGAACTTTTGAAATTCTTATTGGATTATTCTTTGAATACAGAAGATGTTCAAGAAGTTCGTATTAAGGAAGAAAATGGGAAGAAACTTGTTGAAGTTGTTTATAAGAATGGTATGACTGAGATTGTTAACCATGACAAATCCTCTGTTGTTACAACTCAACCCGATGAAGATGGAAATGTCACAGTTTCCCATTATACTCCTGATAAAAAATTAACAAAAACTTCTGTTACTAATGCTCAAGGTGATGTAACTGATACTGAATACTTGGAAGATAGAGAAACTCCTGCAACGTCTGTCACTACAACAAAAAGTGGTAGTGTTTCTACAGTTACTTACGATGAGGGAAAACCTGTAGCAAAACAGGTTAAACATGGTTCTGTAACAAGTAACTATTCTTATGCTGAAGATGGTTCTGAGGTATTAAATTCAAAAATTGAAAACGAAGGTGTACCAACAAAAGAACGTAGAACTGAATATTCATATGATGAAAACGGGGTTGTAACAGCCAATATTACAGAGTTTGGAAAATCTACAGTTCAGACTATAGTTGATAATAACGTTGTTTCTGAAACCATCACAGAAGAAGGTAAGACTACTGTAAAAACTCATAATCAAGACGGTACATTAACTGAAACTGTTACAACTGAAGCTGGTACTGAAACTACGGTTTATAACAGTGAAAATAAAAGATTATCAAAAACAAAAGTCGTTGATGGTCAAGAATATACCATTCAATATGATGGTCAAGGTAATACTGTTGGTATCATTGTTGAAAATGGTGAAAGCCCAGCACTTATTGCTAAAAGATTTGGCTGTGATGTGAATGAATTATTAGAATTAAACAAGGATCAAGTAAAAGGTAAGGGCAAAGGTCGTTACTTTATAGTTGCATCAGAAATTAAAATTCCTGGAGAGATAGAGCCAGATGCAAAGGTTTTACAAGATCGTCAGACAAAAGATGAAGCTGTATCAGCATACAAAGATACGGTTGCAGAAATTGAGGCTGAAAAAGCAAGAAAAGCTGCGGAAGAAGCTGCGGCCGCTGAAGAAAAAGCTAGTGCAGAAAAAGCTGCACAAGATTTGGTTACTCAAAAAGAAAGTGCGAAATCAATTTATAACGAATTGATGTCTGCAATTGATGGTTGGAATGATGATGATGCAATTTATAAAGCTTTAAAGAAAATTGATAATCCAACTGAGATGGCTGAAGTTGAAAGATTGTTACAAGCTAAAGGATATAAATCTGATAATTATTATTCAGCTGTTGAAAAATTCATGTATAAAGAGCTTGGAGATTCAAAAGCCTATGATAAATCTTTTGATGAGATGGAATCAATGGTTAAAAAATGGATTTCTAATGGAACCCTAACTGGAGATAATGCAGTAAAAGCTCAAGCTCGTCTTGCTGCACGTTTAGTCATTGACGGATGTGATGGTGCTGGTACTGATGTAGATGAAGCTAAAGAAGGTATAAGATTAATCAAAGCACCAAAACCAACTGGTAACAGGGCTGTGGATAATGCTGAAGCAGCAAAAGTTTATGATGAAGTTAATCGAATAATAAAAGGTCACAAAAGTTTTGGTGCAGGTTTTAAGGACTTAAAAGACTACTTAAAGGGTGATCTTTGGGGTAGTGAAATTAAGTACCTAGATGGTATTATGGCCCAAAATAATGCTATTCAAGGTGAGCAAAAAGCCGAAGCTATCCATGATTTAGTTGAAGAGGCTGTATCAGGTGGTGGTACAGATATTGAATACTTGAAACAGGCAATCATGGCAATTGATTCTCCTGAAGATAGAGTTGCACTAGAAGCTAATCTCAAGGTTTATTGTAATAAAAAAGGTATTAAGCCAAAAATCGAGGGGCAAGATCATTTACAAGCAATTTTATATGATGAGTGTGATACATTCTTAGGTGTTTCAACTGATCATAATGAAATTCGTAAGTTCAATGAAATGTTGATTGAGCAAGGAGCTTATACTGAAGAAGAAGCTCAGAAACTTAGAGCTGAAACTGCTGCATTACAAATGTTAGACGGTGGTCTTGATGATATTCAAGCCGCAGCGGGAACAATTAAAGATGATGCTACTTATGCTAAATTAGATGCATTGTTGAAAACTAAAAATTTCAATGGCGTTGAAGGATTTATTAATAAAAAATTCTCTTCGCAGGTGCCTAGAGATAAAGCTATGGCAATTTTTGCCTCTAATAATTTGTTATCAGATGATAAAGCTGCTAAGGTTGCAACAAGATTACTTCAAAATTCTGATTACGACACTAAAGCTTTAGGGTTGATGTCTATTCGTAACGCAACAATTGCAAATGCTGTAAATGATGCACTTAAACAAAAAGGGACATCATTAGAAAGTATTTTAAAGGCATTTAATGAAGAAAAAGCTGAATGTAAGTTAAAGGCCGCAGTTTGGGATAATTTTGCTCCTATAGGAGGTTTCCTTGGGTTGGGTTCAATAGCTGAGCATATTTCTGATGAATATCGTGCAAATACAGATATGTCCAACAATTTGTATCTTGAATCTGACAATCCGATAACTCTAACTAAAGAACAAGTTGCAGCATATGAAATGACTGTTAAAACTTTAGAAGATGGTTTAGCTCAAATGAAGGCTGATTACCAAGCTGCACTTGATAGTCAAGGTGTTGTATCTGGGGCTGTTAATGAATTTTGTTCAGTGTATAACCTTGGTACAACCAGAGATGAAATAGAAGCTCGTATCGAACACGAAGAGGAAACTGTTCGATTATTAACTTTAGCTTCTCATGGAAAATTAACGAAAATTGTAGATGGTAAAACCGTTCCTGTAACGTTTGAAGAAGTCTTTACCGAACGCCAATCAGCTATAGTTTCTGCGAATGGGTCCTCATTTGAAACTGTATCTGCTGTTTATAATAAGAATGATGTAAATTTTGATGTTGCAAAAGTTGAAAAAGTAGCAAATAAAGCTCAAACAATTGTTGCAATGGATTTTGCAAAAGACAATATTGCAGTTTGCTGGTCAGAATTAGATAGGGGTTTAAAAACAAATAGTAATAAAGAATTATCAATAGCAATTAATGATACATTGCAAAAGCTTTCTGAGATGTCTGGCAAGGAGATGAATCTATCTTCTTACGGTTATGAAATAAAAGATGGCATAATTGTTGATAAGGCAGGTAAACCTGTTTCTGCGGCGAAATTAAAAGAGATTGCAAATCAATTAAAACAAGGTTTATCTGATGTTTCTCAAGCTTTATTTGGAATAAATATCCCTGCAAATGAGTCATATGATGATGTGGTCGAATTGTTAGAAGATGGCTATGAAGACAAAATGGAAGCATTTAAGCAAGAGTACAGAGATGCTTTTGGTCAAGAAGCTACCGACGAAATGATTGAAAACTATATCTCAACAATTAACACTGGTAAGATGGTTGTAAATATTGGAGCAGCTATTGGTGCGGTTATTGCAGCTCCATTTACTGGTGGTGGTAGTTTAGCTGTATTTGCCTTTGCAACTGCAGCATCTATGGGGCTGAATGCGTTAGAAAAATCAACAGATGCTGATGGTTATACTAATACAGAATGGACATCTGATGCTGAGCAAGCTCTTTGGGATGGTGCTTTAGCTGCAGTTGGTTACAAAGTGGGTATTGGTGCTGATAAGTTAGTTACTCAAGGTTTTGAAAAGGGTTCTAATTTAGCCAAAATGGCAAATTCTTTAATGAATAAAAATAAAGCATTACTTCAAAAAATGGCACCTAAGATGAGTAAAGAAGCAGTTGATAAAGCTGCAGTTTGGTTATCTAGAGCAGAGGCTACATTTGGTGAAATTTCAAGTGATACTGTACAGTCAATTGTTCAATCATACTGTATGGAAGGTGAACTTAATATGGACTCTTTCGTAAGTGGTATGATAATGTCTGTTGCAGGTAACGCTGCTGGTCATACATTTAGTGCGTTTGGTGATGTAAAAGTTGTGAAAAAGCAACATAAATTAAGAGCTGATGTTGATAATATTATATCATCTGGTCGTTCTCTTGAAAGTGCGGACGTTAGGGTAATTAATGATTATATCAAACACGAAACAGATCCGGCTGCATTGGCAAAATTGCAAGACCAATTGAAATCTGCAAGAAGTACTAAAAAAGGTGTAACTGTAGATTTTGATGCCTTGGATGTTGCAATTACAAAAAGAATCGCACAAGTTGGTCCTGAAGATATCTCAATTACAAAACCTGTTGTTACTTCAGTTACTCCAGAAGTTAAGCCTGCAGAAGTTGAAGTTGATGATGCAGTCGTAGTAAAACCAACAGATGGAGATGTCGATGATGCAGTTGTAATAAAACCAGCCGATGGTGGTGTTGATGATGCAGTCGTAGTAAAACCAACAGATGGAGATGTCGATGATGCAGTCGTAGTAAAACCAACAGATGGAGATGTCGATGATGCAGTTGTAATAAAACCAGCCGATGGTGGTGCTGATGATGCAGTCGTAGTAAAACCAACAGATGGAGATGTCGATGATGCAGTTGTAATAAAACCAGCCGATGGTGGTGTTGATGATGCAGTCGTAGTAAAACCAACAGATGGTGGTGCTGATGATGCAGTTGTTGTAAAACCAGCAGATGATGCAATAGATGGGGCCGATGAAGTAAATCTAATAGCTAATGGTCTAGATGGAACATCTAAATATACTAAAGCACAAATAAATGAGTTACTAGAAAAGAGCCAAGTGCCAATTCCTGATGATGTTTTAACAGAATTATTGGATTTTCCTGTAACTTCAGGAATCGATTTTGAAATTAAGCAACAAGTAATTCAACAATTAAAGTCTCCTGAAGATGTACAAATGTTATCTTCATTGATGAAATTGGCTAAAAGTGAAGGTGTAGATATTAATTTGGCACAGATTGGTACTGTTATTGACCGTGCAAAATTCTCAGGTAATGTAACTAATCCAGCTGAAATGTTTAATAAATTAAATGAAGTTTTAGCAAGTGGCAAATTGAAAGCATCTGAAGGCTTGAACTTGGATAAATTATTATCTCTTACAGATACAATTACTACAGATACTCACAAACAACTATTTATGACATTACTAGATGCAGCCTCAAAAGCTGATCATGAAATGAGTTTCGATTCTATTGAAAATATTCTGATGAATTGTTCAGATGTTTCAGTTGCAACTTCATTTAATAAATTAGTTGAAAGATATCCAGACAATGTTACATTCTCTGTTACAGGTACTGATTTGTTTAATCTTTTAGAGCGTGATTCTGCATATGTAATGCGTCCGTTTAATAATATTTCTTATGAATCAGCATTAGGTAATTTCCAAAAAATCATAATAAATGATTTAGTTAATTCTGGTGCATCGCTAGATAGAATTGATGATGTTATGTTTGGTTTATCATTTAATATCCATGAAATGTCATCAATTGCAGATCCTCAAGGTATTATAGATTTAATTAAAAAAGGGGAATCAGGTCAGGTTATCAACTATATTATACATGAAGGTATGCCTGTTTCAGTTGTTGATTTGCCAGCAATGAATTATATAAAAGCTAGTGGTATTAAATTTGAACGAGATAATTTCGGAGATATCTCAGCTTTGCTTCAAGCTGATTTGAGTACTCCTCAACAAATACAAGCATTCAATATGATGCTTCAAGCAAAAGATTTGAATATTCAGCCTGTAGAAATAACAAATATTACATCTTCTATAAAAACGGATGCTGATGTTGCTCGTTTACAATCAATGATAGATAGTGGAAAAATTGATGCTTTCCAATTTATCAAAGATACAAAACCTGCGGTTACTCCTGATACGCCTGAAGTAAAACCTTCAACACCAGAAGTTGCTCCAGAGACTCCAAAAACACCGGCTCAAATTCGAATGGATGAAATTAAACGTTTAAAAGCAACATATGGGCTTGATGTAAATCAAACCCAAGCTTTAGTTGAGATGAAAATTAATAATCCAAAACGTTTTGCAAAAATTGAAGATAGTGGATTGTTGGATTTAATTAGAGATGGTAAAATTGATGCTGGGATTTTAAGAAGGCTTGAAAATAGCCCTAATATGTTTTTCTCTAATAGAACATTAGCAGAGATTCGCAGAATGGCTAATGGTGAACCATTAGTTCCATCTATTCCAAAATCAGAAATCGAAGCAATTTCTAAACATGTTCCAAATGGTAATGTTTGCGAAATTGATGGTGCTTTGTATGTGAATGACAATGGTAGTCCGGTTCGATTGAAGATTTCAAAAGAAGCATTTGAAGATTTATTCCCACCATTGGGTAATGTTGCATTTTGTCAGGGTGATATTGGTGATTGTTGGTTTGTATCAACATTAGAAAACTTATTGGACAAACCTTCTGGTAGAGTTTCAGTATATCAATTATTTGAACAACAAGGGGATGATATATTAGTTAGATTCCCAGGGTCATCTGATGCAGTATTATTTAACAAAGGTGAGTTAGCTTATAACGGTAGAGATCCTTCAATTTGCACTGCGGAAGGTTTTTCTGATTACTCTGCACTTGCGGGTATTCCTAAAGGTGCTCAAATGATTGAGCAAGCTTATGCTGTCCATAGATTAAAAGAAGGTGCAAGAGCCTATGATGCAACTTCTAGTATAACTGATGTTAGTAAATTAACAAGTACTGACACATTGCTAAAACGTTTGCATGCAGGTACAGAAAAAGAAGCACTTGAAGATTTACTAGGTGCTACTGATATTGAAGTTACAAGAAACAAAGCTAAGATTACGCAGTTAATCCAAGACCACGCAAATGATCCTAATTTTGTTCTTGAATTTGGTACAAAATCAAAACCAGGTTTCCTAATAGAATCAGAGTTGGATGCAAATTATGATTTATATTCCTCTCACGCATATGCAATTAAAGGTTACAATCCTGAAACTGGTATGGTTTATATTTCTAACCCTTGGTCAACTCATACGATTACAGAAGTTCCAATGTATGAATTAACTAAGCACTTGGATAATATGACTTGTGTTGATTTAAGGACTGTTCAACGTGCTGGAGCATCTTCTTCTGTGGATATGACGGCTATTAGAAGCCAAATTGAAGGCTTAGAATTTGTTGGTAGTTATGATGGTGAAATTCGTGATGAACTTATAAATAATATTTCAATTGCGGTTACACAAGGTGCAGAGAATAATCCTAAGTTAATCGCAAACCGACTTGAAATATTAAAATCAGGCGATATGTCTTTAATGAGTGCGATTTATGCAAATCCTCAAACTGCAACATTCAAAATTGATAATCACGAAGCTCTAAAAGAAATAAAAGAAAATTTGCTAGATACTTTCCATTGGAATACTGGATTTGTTATTGACGCAATTAACGCTGATAACATTGATAGAGTTCAAGCCCTTTCAAGACGAGTAAAAGCAGGTGATACTGATGCGATAAATGAAATTCATTATGTTCAATATTTCGCAAACCCTCACAAAGTTGTTTATGGTGATACTACAGTTGATGTTGATTCTAAGATGATATTGTCATTGTTATCTGGTTTTAGGCTTGGTGATAACAAGTCATTTGACTCAGAGATTTCAAAACTATTTTCAACTGCTGTCGATATGCGTGAGAAGAAAGCTTATGGTAAGAGCTTAGCTGGTATTCTTGAACAAAAACCTGAGTTGGTAGATATTGTTGAAAAAACCAAAGGTATGAATATTACTGAGTATCGAGCTTATGTTGATAAGTTGATTGCTGATGGTACTATCCCAGAAAATATGTCATTTAAAACATTTGAACCTGATCCGAACGAGGTTGAAGCTGCTACTGCTATTGGTGCTCATATTCATAAGAGAAAAGCTGAAAAATATATGGGCGTAGATGTATCTGCAAGTTCTAAAGGTGTATCTACAGGGGATCAGCACGAAGGTATTTTAGATATCTTTAAAAAGAAAAAGCCAGTTACAACAACTAGTATTGTGGAAAAACTTTCTCCAGAGTTCCAAAATTTAAGAGCAAGATTATTATCAAGCGAAATGCCTACAACTTTTGATAAAGCTTATTTTGAATCTTGGGCTAAAGAAAATGGTTTAACTCTCCAGTACGAAAGCAATGGCACAGTTGCTAAGTTTGTGGATGATGATGGACTTGTTCTAAGACGTATTACTGAAGATTCAACAAAACCTGGTATGGTTTATGATGATAGAGTCAATGTATTTGATGAAAAAGGTGCGTTAATTGGAGGAAAAAATACCTTCTCTTGGGATTCTAGACCTTTAATCTACGATGTTGTTGATGGTCACACTACAAATATGGTTACACTTGATGCTGCTGGAAACTGGGTAAGTAAAGAAACTGGTCTTAAAGTTAATTACAACCCTATTACTGGTATGGAAGCCGGTATGCATGGTTCAGTATTTGGACGTGTTAAAAAAATGTTTGGTGGTTCAAGACATTCTGTTCCAGAGGGTGTACCAACAGATGTTCCTGAGTCTATTTCATCTAGAGCAAAATTCCAAAGTGGATTTACTACCGAAACTAGTGGTATTGCATCATCTGTTCCGTCTGTGTCATCAAAACTTAGAAAAGCAATTGATATGGAGGCTGCAGGTAAAACTCTTGTAACTCAATTAGATTCAAATGTAGATCCGTCTTCTATTTCAAGATATGTTAAAGATGGTGAAGTTTGTGCTATTGGTGATACCTTATATGTAAATGATAATGGAGCTCCTGTACAGTTAAAATTATCTAAAGAAAAATTTGAAGAATTGTTCCCACCTGTTGGTTGTGCGACAGCTGAACAATCAGCTCATCATACTTGTTGGCTAGTTAGTCAAATGAATGCAATGATGGATTCTTCTGGCGGTAGAGTTCAATTATATTCTATGCTTGAGCAAGATGGTAATGATATTTTAGTTCATTTGAAAAATAGAAAATTACCAATTAGATTTGAAAATGGACAACCTCTTAGAGGTTATTCAGAATTACAAATGGGTGAGAATGCAGCACCTGGTTTAGACATGATTTATCAATCTGTACTGTCTGAACGAATGAATGCTATGGGTGGCGTTGCTCAAAGAGATGTAACCAATATAAAAGATTTTGATATTATCGAAATGACTAATTACTCTGGTCGTATGCAAGGTACTACATTAGGTCATAGAGCATTAGTAAATGGTAAGAGTCAAATTTCTCAAATCAACCATCCAAATATGTTGGCAGGCGAAGAGCAAATCATGGCTGCGTTAGAAAAATTCAAGCCTGGTGAAGATATGTTCACAGTTACTTATGGTGCACACCATAGACATGTTGTTGATTATAATCCAGAAACTAAAATGGTTACATTCCACGATCCATATAATGGTGGTGTGGATAGATCTTGTCCTGTATCAGATTTATTAAATCAATATCAATTAACAGCTCAGTATTATCCAAGAAATGAATTAACTGCTGGAGTTGCAGATGTTTCACCAACCCCAGTTAAGCCTGCTGTGACAACTCCATCAGGAGTATCAGTAAAACCACAAACAGTTAAACCAACAACTTTTGAGCAAAAATCTACAGTTATTATGGGTTCTTGGAGAGATGTTGCAACAACAGCTGATGGCTTACCTATTAAGGCAAAAATCCAAGGTGATGTTGTAATTATTTCTAAAAATGGTAAAGAAACAGAGATTCCTATTGCTAAGGGTGAAGAAATACCTATTCATGAGACAAGTACAGATAGCTTCTTAATTATCAAACGAGAAGGTTTCAGAACTACTATCACAACAAGTAAGACCCCAGAATTAGATGTAGCAACGCCTGCTCGTCCAACTGCTGTTGAAGCGTCTACTGTGCAACCTCAGTCTGTAACACCTCCTTCAAAACCTCAGACTAAAGTTCTAAGTTCTGGTGTTGAATCTGAAATTGGTACTATAAACGGCAGACCTCTAAAAGCAAAATATGTATCATTATCAGCAGATAGAGTAGCTACAGTTGAAATTAATGGAAAAGCTTACAATATTAGTGCAGGCTCAAGTCTAGATGTTGCTAATGGTGTTACATTAAAATGTGATAAATTTGGTCGAGTAACCGTTACTAATAATCAAGGTGTAAGTGTTCAGTCTTCACCTCGTACAGCTACAATGCAAGATGTAGCATCTAATGATTATCAAGCTTCTGCTAGACAAAGAGAAGTATTTACTGGAGAACCAAAAGGGCACATGTCTGCAGCTCCAACAAGTGTTTCAGGCTCTGTATTATCTCAATCAGATATGGATGCTATTGCCAATATGAGAAACTTGGATGAAGATATGAAGTCTGTTGTTGCCGTTGCGTTGAATGATTTTGGCGTAAGAATGTCTAAGGGCCAAATGCCATCACGTGAAATGATGCAACAAGTTACAGCAGAACTTAGTGCTAAATATGGTGTTGACCAAACTGAACTTACTAGGGATATTGAAAGTGTAATGAGTAAGCTTGATGATTGGAAAGACTTTGCAAAATACAATTTCCGTTACACTGAAAAACGTAATATTGAATTTGGTTTAGATCAAGAAGTCATGAGTTTCAGAATTAAAAAAGGTCTTGTTCCAGAAAATCAATTAAATGCTTCAAATGATATTTTAGCTGAACTTGAAACTCGTATAACTAATGGTGAAATCCCATCTTCAGAAATGATGAGTTCTGTTGCTCAAAATATTGCAACTAAATATGGAACAACTGTAGATGAAGTAATGCCATTAATAAATGGTACTATTTCAAGTACTAAAATTAAACGTTTTGCGAAATATTTTGAAAAACCACTTGATAAGAACTTAAAAGCAATGCAAGATGGTTACGCACCAATAGATAGAGAAATCGGTAATTTACGAGAATCAAAAGGTTTGCCAAGAGAAACAGACGCTCAACTTAAAGCTCAGGAAGATGCAAGGCTTCAAGCTGAAGCTGAGTTAAAAGCTCGTCAAGAGGCTGAGGCTCAGGCTAAACAAGAACGTCAAGCTATTCTGGATGCTTACCAAGATGTATATCCGGAAATTTCAGAAGCTGGATTTAGAGATGATGACGCAGCCGTAAAATTGATTCTTTTAATGGAAGATTATGATGCTACAAATATCACTTATCAAAACTTTGACCAGCAAGCGTTATATGGAAAAATTTACGGTGCTGGTATTACAAATGATGCAGATATGGATATTGCATTCAAAATTGTAAAAGAACGCTTCCATGCTGATGTTATTGCAGATGAAGTCAGAATTAAAGACCTAAAAGCAAAATATCATTTCAAAGATATTGAATCAATTCAAGATTCTGATAATGTTATTGCAATTTTAAAAGAGCGAATGGCAAATGGACAGTCTTTAACTAATTCAGATTTAGAAAATATTTTGGCTGATAATTGGCATAATCAATTTGATCTTGATGCCATTAAACAAAGAGTTTTGGATGAGCCAGAATTACAACAATACTTGAATGAAAATTTACATCTAGACATTTTATCAAATAAAAAATATCTAGAAAATTCAACTCCTGAACGACTAGAACAAGTTGGCGAAGTTCTTAATAAATTAAGAGCAAGAGTTCGTGCAGGTGAAGAATTAACATTAGATATGGTGAATGCAGAATTAGATGCACTACATGAAACTCTAAGTGCAAATGGTAGTTTTGTTTCTACTGACCAATACTGGGCTCTTCAAGATATATTAAGAAATGATCCAGAACTTGCTCCTTTGAGTAAAGATTTTGTTGAAGATATTATTCAAGGTGGATATGAACCTGAATTTGATTATACAAATTCAGCTAATCCAAATATGGATGATGCTGCTGACTCGAACTGGAGTAGTTATCGTGAATTTGATGCCGCAGTTGACGAAGCTTTTAAAGATGTAAATTTTGCTGATAGTACTCCAAAAGAAAAGTTGGATCAAATTAAAGCTGTAACCAAAGAAAATCTTCAAAATGCTAAACCAGAGGATATTGTAAATTCTCAAACCTTGGCAGAATTATTCGCCGAAATAGATAACGAGTTACGTACTCAAGGTGTATTCCTATCTCAACAGGAACAAGTTATGCTTATGGACATGCTAAAAAATATGGTAGCAACGTTATCTTAAGTAATCTAATTGCAAATTTATGAAAAATAATGTAAAATGGCTAAAAGAGGTATTGTAAATGGGTATTGGTAAAATGACCGGTAGCACACAAGATATTTTTAATAGTTTACAAAAAAAAATTGATCTAGCAGTAAAAGAGAATAGACCAATAGACTCTTATGTAAAAAAACAAATTGAAATACTTGAGCAATCTCATGATGAATTTGTGAAAGCTGCAACTGAAAATGGATATGATTTAGCAAATCCAAGTGTTGCTGAAATTGAACTACAACAATATTCCGCTATGAAAGCTCTTGCTACTAAAATTGGTGCCCCAGTTGATAAGTATGACGATGTGATGAAACAAATCCAAATCAGAGTCCTTGGTGAGGATGGTTATAATAAATTTATCGCAAATCAAAATAAATAAGTTATTAAAAGGGCGGAAGTTTTAACTTCCGCCCTTAATATTTTTACCATTTTTTAAATATAAAAAATACAGCCAAAATTATAAAGCAAAAACCTACTAAATAATTCCATTTAAACTGTTCTTTTAAGTAAGTTACTGAAAATACGCTAAATACAATTAATGTAATAACCTCTTGTATTGTTTTTAATTGTGCCGCATTATAAACTTCATATCCCATGCGGTTTGCAGGGACTTGAAAGCAATATTCAAATAATGCAATTCCCCAGCTAACTAAGATTACAAGCCATAAAGCTGAGCTTTTGAATTTTAAATGTCCGTACCATGCAAATGTCATAAATACATTTGAAATTAATAACAAAATTATTGGCATAATTGCTCTTATCATTGTTTTAAAACCTCATATTTTCAATGTTTTTAACGTTTTTATTATATGACAAATAAAAATGCTTGACACTAAATTTTTTTTTGCATATAATCAATTACACAAGCACACGCCGGTATAGCTCAATTGGCAGAGCAACGGTTTTGTAAACCGTAGGTTGTAGGTTCGAGTCCCATTACCGGCTTTTTTACTGAAAAAATGAGCTCAAGCAAGTCTTTCTTCGAAAGTAAAGTGGACTTTATAAAAGAAAACTAAAACCCAAAAGGTACTTGCCAATGACTCTCAGTAAATCACTCAAGCCCTTGTGGCTCAGAGGTAGAGCACTCCCTTGGTAAGGGAGAGGTCACGAGTTCAAGTCTCGTCAAGGGCAAGTTTAACTCAAGACAACCTCAAAAAATTGAAAATTAAATATGGGTAGGTGGCCGAGTGGCTAAAGGCGACAGACTGTAAATCTGTTCTCGAGAGAGTACGGTGGTTCGAATCCACCCCTGCCCACCACTTTAAAAGATTCCGTAAGGAGTCTTTTTTTGTTGGATGGATGAGAACCTACCAAGCGGGAGCTTGGTCTGGTTCGAGCGAGGAGTGAGCAGAGGGCGAAGCCTATTTTGCTTGTGGTAAAAACCACTAAAGCAAAATGCGTAGTCCCGTTTAATGCGAACGACTCAAGACAATCCACCCCTGCCCACCACTAATATAATCCCTCTTAGCCAGAGGGATTTTTTCATGGGCAAGGGTGATACTCACCACCGTGGTGGTTCTCCCCTCCATTGGCTATTGGTGAGGTTTTGCAAATTATAGTTGTATTTTATTGTCCGTTTTGGAAATTTTGAAATTTTGACTCCATTTTTTTGAAAAAGTGACAACGAAAATGTAACATAACACATAGTTTGATAATAATCGGAATTCATTCAAAACATAATAGTCATAAGAAAATATCGGAACTCAAACGGAACCATTTTGCGGAACCAAGTGCTACTGTTATTATAAAATATTTTTTAAATTTTCATAAATTGTAGCTATTATTGATAGGGTTTCTTGTGGTTCGGAAGCTAATAAATACTCAATATTCACTTCAAAATCACTTGGTAAAATTTTACAATTATTTTTTGCATATTGAACAAGTCTTTTCTCCCCTGGATGCAACATTTCATTTATTGCAAAAATTACGTCAAAATAACTTGCTAAGAAAGCAGCAACTCTGTGGTTTAGACTTACTCTATCATTTCTTTTAATAGCTTTTTCTATTTGTTCATAATATGAAGCAAAAGGCTTCCCTTTCATTAACATCATATTTCTTTTTATAATGTTGTCTTTTAATTTTTGAGGATATTTGATCTTAATGTTTTTTTGCAGATTAGTTAACCAACCTTTTTTATCATACATTATTTGAAAATTGTTTAATGTAAATAAAAATGCTGTAGAATAACCATTTGATGGGTAATATTTTATCCAAGTATTTTCAATAACTTCATTAAACCAATTCTTATTCCAATACATAACATCTAGTTGTTGATTTAAATCATCAACCCAAAATTCATCACCAGAACCAAAGTATTCTCCGCCCACTTCATATTTAGAAGAACATCTCATGACAAACTCTTCTCTAGCTTTAACTGAGATTTCTTTTTCCACAAAAACATAAACATCAATATCCGATAAAACATCTGATGTTTTATTCGCACCTGAGCCTCCAACAGCAATTGCTGTAACTTCAGGAAAAGTTTTATACATTTCTATAATTTCTTCAAATTTCATGATCTTATTATACATAAAAATGTAACTATTTTTGTTAGAAATTATCAAATCTTGTGTTAGTTTACAGACCACCACCGTAGAGGTTCTAATAATACTTATTTCTTTGTATTTTAGGCAATTATTACTGATAGAAAGTTTTTATAATTATATAGGTGAAAGTAAATGGTAGCGTTTTTAAGACTGTTTTCAAAACCTGATTTATCAAGTTATATAGCAGCATCAAAATCAGCGATGCGTGAACTTTTGGCTGAGCGATTTAATTCAAAAACTCTAAAAACTTTTTATTCAAATGATGAGTTTGTATCAACGAAACCTAACACTGTAATTGTTCAATCAAGGGAAACTGGAAAACCAATTGAGATTGTGTATGAATTTTTTAAAGATAAAGTTACCCGTTTTGTTGACAGTTTTACATATAATTTTTATAGAAAAGTTGGAGATACTAACGGCATAGGAAGTAAAGACTTCCAAATTAAAACTCCATTCTTCGGGCTTGGTGAATCAAAGTTCCAAACAGGAATGATGCATTCTAATGCTGACGATTTGGTTGGAATTGGTGTTCGCCTAGATGAATTGCAAATTCGTGAAGCTCTTAAAAGAGGGGTTAAGAAAATTCCAAGACATTCAACTCAAAGAGCCGTTTTATATCATGTAAGAATGGGTTATTTACCAAAGCCTAAGCTGATTAGAATAAGGCATCCTCAAAAAATTAAAGTTGAGATGGAAAAATTGTTGAAGTTATCACCTGAGGTAAATCCAGAATTCTTTACTCCAATTATTGTCGAGAAAAAAGGTTTGTTTGGTACAAGGTATTACTTAGATACAAGTACAACTCAAGCAATTGCAAATATTAGGCAAATCAAGTTGATGTCTAAAGATGAACCATTACTTGCAAGAAGGATAAGATTTCGGGCAGATCATGTAGAGATGGAATTGTCTGGTGATGGTTTAGAAACTTGGAAACGTATGCTTGAGGGGACGCACACGTTCAAATAGTTTAGTTGGTTTTTGCGGATTTTCAACTATTAGCGGGTTCTCATTAAATCTGGACAATCGTGATATAAATATACTATGAATTTTTGTAAGTGATTGGTGTCTATTTGTGGCATAGAAAGATCAACACCCTTTTTTCTTCCGATTTTTGCAATTCTATTTAAAAAATCTGTGACTTCTGTTCTAATTGCTTCTTTTTCACCATCAATTGAATCTTTATAAAACCATTCTAACCTTGCATTATCAACGAAAGGATAAAAATCTTTAATTGTAACTTCAGGTTTTACATCGTCACTTTTTGTAATGTCTACTAGATTAAATGTTTTTGTTTTTTCGTCGTAGAGAATATTATTTGGATTTACTGTATCAACGTTATAGCCTTTTTTTCTAAGCTCCAAAATATCATTGTAATATTTTATAAATGCACTATCAGGAATTTCTTTAATTCTTGCAAGTTCCTCAAAAAACTCATTATAATTTATGTCTTGCATGATGTGCCAATATGAACCGTGCATAGGTCTACCTTTTATGAATTTCATAAGAGTTATTTTTTCATCATCACTTGCAGCAATAATATGTCTATTAATGTCGGCATTTTTTGAACTTAGTTTCGTAGGGTTGTATACAGCATCAAATTCTAGTCTTATGACCATATTTGGATCGTTTTGAGTTTGATATACGATAGCATCTCTACCTTGGTTTATTACTCTTCCTAATTTGATATGTTCAAGGTCAATGTGACATTCTTGGAAAATATCGGTTGCGGGTTGTGGTTTTATTCTAATATCTGAGTCGAGTAGAGGTTTTTCAACTTCAAAATTTGAACATCTCTTGCGTAAAAGTTCAGTTGCCCAATTTATAAAATTTTTTCCGTAATTAAATATTTTCATGTTATCTCGATTGATATAGTCTTAATTTTTTATTGTGGTATAAACAAGTTAAAAAAGGAGGAATAGGGTTATCAGGGTCAAAGTCTTTCATCTTAAGGTTTACTCCAATTCTTTTACCAATATCGGCGATCCGATCTAAGAATGTTCTAGCTTCTTGTTGTATTGTTTTTCTGGTGGGGTCTGTACATATTGAATAATAACGTCTTAATCTTGCCCCATCAATGAATGGATAAAAATCTTCAATAGTAACTTCAGGTTTTATGCCTTTTACTGGTTCAATATCTACTAAATTGAATATTTTTTTACTTGCATCGTAAAGAATGTTATTAGGGTTGTTTGTATCAAAATCATATCCCATCTGTCTTAATTTTAAAATGTCCTCATAATACTTTATAAAAGCTTCATCGGGGATTGCTTTTATTGCTTCTAATTGAGGAAAATAAACGTGAAATTGAGGATCTTCCATTATTTGCCAATGTTTGCCGTGTAGAGGATAACCTTTAAGTTTTTTCATAATTGTAACGCTAAAATCATCTGTCCCAGCGATGATATGTCTATTGGGATCAGCATTTTTAAATGATAATTTTTCAGGTTTAAATCTTCTTCCAAACTTGATTCTAGCAACTAAATCTGGGTGGTCTAAGATATCATAGACCACAGCACTTCTGCCTTCGTTTATCGCTTCTCCACGTTGTAAATATCTAAGGTTTATTTGACCGTCAAAAATATCAGATAATGGTTGAGGTCTTATCTGAATTTCGGGTGGTAAATATTTTCTTTTGGCAGAGTAATTGCAGATTTTATCTTGTAAAATCTGTGTTGTTTTTCTGATAAATGTTTTACCTAATTCTAGTATTTTCATTGTTATTTAAGTATTGGGTTTTTGCTCAGGTATTGTTGGATTTTTGCTATAAGTTCTTTTGGCATATATGAAATTAGCATTCCTAACCTACTAGTATCACACTGTTCTCCAGATGGAGTGTTTTTAATTATTTCTTCTACTATTTTGTTAGGGTTATTATTTTCATCTGAATATAGGTATCTTTTACCTCTTTTGTAATGTGCTGCATGAGAATTGTATGAGGCTTCAGATATAATTACTGGTTTTATTCCACGTCTATTGCAATGCTCAACTGCAATTCTATCGGCTAGTTCACCAATACCTGCATAACGTTTTTGGTTGAGATTCATTAAGTGTTTAACAATTACTCTATCGCCAACTATGCCAAATTGAGGAATATCTGATGTTAATAAAAATATTTTTTCTTCTTCAGGAATGTTTATATGATCTTCCAAAATTACATACCCGACTTCTTTGTCATTATGTTTGAAATGGTATACTGTTTGATCCCAAGATTTTCTGTCTTCAATTTCAATATCAACATCAATTGGTTTTTTAACAATTTTACCAGTAGTTTCATCAATTACTTTTTCGTAAATCTGCCCAATATTTCTTCCTGCTCTTTTTGTGTCTGAAATTTGAACAATATCATTTGCTAAAGTTGATAATTTAGGCTGCTCAACTTTACTCATCTTACAACCTTGTACCGCCTGTATAGCTTCTTTTAAAGCACAACTATATTTTGAACAATCTACTTTGGGGATATGCATATTCTATACCTTTCGGTTTTAGTAAAACCTCTAAATAATTATATTTGCCAAATTTTATATTTACGTGTAACATAAGTTTATGTACACAATTGAAGATTTACGAAATTACGAACGTTATTTAGAAACTATGGATGCACAATTAAAAGAGTTTTTTAATGAGCAAGCTCCATATATTTGTTGTAAACAAGGCTGTAGCCATTGTTGTAAATCTGGGGAATATCCGATTTCTCAGCTTGAATTTATGTACTTAAATATTGGTATGACAACTCTTCCGATATCTGAACTTGAAGATATTAATTCAAAAATCAAACAAATGAAAGCTGAAAAATTAGAACATAATTCTGAAAATGGACCTTTTTACCATGAATGCCCATTTTTAAAAGATGGTAAATGTAGTTTATATGATTTTAGAAGTTTAATTTGTCGAGCTCATGGTTTGGCGTATTTTAGTAAATCTGGAAAAGTTCTTGTTCCAGCTTGTGTGGATAAAGGGTTAAACTATTCACAAGTTTATGATTTTGATACCATGCAAATATCAAAAGAAAAATATGAAAAATTAGGGGTTGTTCAAGAACCTTTGGCTCATAATGTGGGGCTGTACTTTTTAACTTCAAATTCCCTAACTGAAGAATTAGGGCTTGATTTTGGAGAAATTAAACCAATGCTTGATTGGTTTAATTAGTAGAAACACCGTTTAGTTGTTTGACTATTATTTCTGCCATTTCTTGGAAAATATTTATTGCTTCTTCTCTATTTCCAGCAGATTTCAAAAGTTTTTCCATTAGACCACTGTCAATGAATATATTTTTTATTTCATCTAATTCTTTTGCACTTATTTCTCCATCAATAACGAATGAAAAACCTGGAGCTTGTCCTAAGTAGTTTGCTTCGTGTTTATATGATAAAGTTGTACAATAGTGGTATTTATCATAATCGATTAAATTTGGTCGGTAAGAATGAGCCATAGTCCAACCTCTTTCCGCACCAGGGATTTCCATTCCAGTATTAGCACTGAATTTTGTGCCAGGAAATCTGATTTGTCCAAAATGTCTTTGTGTAATATTGAAGTTATAAACCCCAATATTATCTAAAGAATAATTACCTCTGCCAGGAAAAGTCATGATATCTGAGCTTTGTACTAGTGGTGGGTTATGTATCATTCTTGCGGCATATGTACTGTTTGGGATATCGTCAATAGGTAATATTTCAAGAGGTCTATATGCTTTACGGCTATATTCTTTTACAGCTTCGCCATCAAGTAGTGCATATCCTTTGCTTTTTAATATCTGTTTAATTCTAGCACTCCAAACTATATCGTTTTCTTCCAGTAGTCTTCTGTACTCTTTAGCAAGGCTTTCTGGATTCGCTTTTTTGTAAGATTCAATACGTTGATCACTTAATTCTTGTCGAAGTCTTCTTTCTTCTTCTAAATTTTTTCTTGCGATAGCTAAAGTTTCTTCTCGTTTTTTCGCAATTGCTACACGTCTTGCCTCCTCTTGTAGTTGTCTGTTATTTTCGATATCAATTATTGTTTGAGTTTTTTCAACTTTCTTAGCTTTTATAGAAGCATAAGATGATTTTATTACTTCAAAAAAATCTTTTATTTTTTTTACTAGATTATCTGGTTCGATATTAATTTTGCCAGTAAAAGTAACATCGTTAGCTTTAACTGTTCTGTTTGTATAATTTGAAGTTTTTGCAGTGTTATAAGTGTAAGTTTGATAGTTTTGTATTTGATTGATTTGCATTATAAATTCCTAGGTTATTTTTTTACATGAAATCCTCTAAAAATAATTTTTGCTAGTTTAAATAAAAAAAAGAGATAACCTTTTGGGTTACCTCTTTTCTACTCTTAGTATTTCAATTAAGCGTTAATTTTTTTGATAGCAAGAACCAATCTTGATTTTTTTCTAGCTGCAGTATTTTTGTGTAAAATACCTTTTGAAACAGCTTTGTCGCATAATTGGTAAACTTTAGAGATAGCTGCGTTTAAAGCTTCTTTATCTTCACCAGCTGCTAATTCTAATGCTTTTTTAACAGCTGTTTTGATTGATGATTTGAAAGCTACGTTTCTAACTCTGTTTGCTTCAGCGATTAACACTCTTTTTTTAGCAGATTTAATATTTGCCATAATTGAATTTACCTTTCCTATTGGATTGCGTGCAATTAATGACTTTGCACTTGTACTCATTTGAGGATGTGAGCAAATACATTAAAACTCAAAAATAATTTTTTTGCAAATTTAGGTTGAAATAATTAAGTTTTATTGCGTTAGTGTTTGCATTAATACATGTTTGTTGTAAGATTATTTCGGTACATTAGCCTGATAGGTTTTGCCCTAGTTTTAAGTAAATAGCTTGAAATGAGGCTATGTTGCCCGTAGTACAATACATTAAATTAAAAGGAGAAAAGGCGATGCCAACAGCATCTATGATTGAACTTTTGGAAGCTGGTGTACACTTCGGTCACCAAACTCAAAGATGGAACCCAAAAATGAAACCGTATATTTACGGTGCTAGAAATGGTATTTATGTAATCGATTTAAGAAAAACTACTGATTTACTAGACCAAGCTTATGAATTAGTAAGAGATTACGCAGCTAAAGGTAGAAACGTATTATTCGTTGGTACTAAAAAACAAGCTGCTGACGTTGTAGCTGAAGAAGCTGCTCGTTCAGGTGCTTACTACATCAACAGAAGATGGTTAGGTGGTATGTTAACTAACTTTGAAACTATCAGAGGCAGAGTTAACAAACTAAAAGAATTAGAAGAATTCATTAACAACGGTTACGTTGATAAACTTCCTAAAAAAGAAGTTGCTCAATTAAACAGACAACTTGCAAAATTGTCTAAAACTTTAGGCGGTATCAAAGATATGCGTGGTTTACCTGATTTAATCTTCATCGTTGACCAAGCAAAAGAAGAAATCGCTATTAAAGAAGCTAACAAGTTAGGTATTCCTGTTATTTGTTTAGCTGATACAAACGCTAATCCAGATGGTATCGATTACATCATCCCAGGTAACGATGATGCTATCAGATCTATCAAATTAATCACTTCTAAATTAGCTGATGCAGTTTTAGAAGGTAAACAATTAAGAGAAAACAAAGCAAATGAAGCTAAGAAAATTGAAAAAATCTCAGCTGCAGATGCTGGTGTTGAAGCGTAATTAATTAGTTTTAAGATAAGAAAAGGTGAATTGTAAAAGATTGGTATAACTAAAATAGTTCAATACTGGTAATTTATGACTCACCTTTTCATATATCACTAAAGTAGGATAAAGGAGAAGATAATGAATATTACAGCTCAAATGGTAAAAGAACTTCGTGATAAAACTGGTGCTGGTATGATGGATGCTAAAAAAGCATTAGTTGAAGTTGATGGCGATATGGATAAAGCTGCTGAACTTTTACGTCAAAAAGGTATTGCTTCAGCTGAAAAGAAAATGGGCAGAATTGCTGCTGAAGGTAGAGTTGATTCTTTCGTTGACGCTAACGGCGGTGCAATGATTGAAGTTAACTGTGAAACAGACTTCGTTGCTAAAAACGATGAATTCAAAGCTTTAGTTGCAGGTTTAGCAGAAAACGTTCAACTTTCTAACCCAGCTGACGTTGAAGCTCTATTAGCTTCTAAATGTGCAAAATGCGATAAAGTTATCGAAGATGCATTAAAAGAAAAAATCGCTTCAATCGGTGAAAAAATCACTGTTAGAAGATTTGTTAGATACGAAGGTGCAGTTGCATCTTACGTTCACAACGGTAAAATCGGTGTATTATTAAATGCTGATAACAAAGATGAAGAATTATTAAACGACATTTGTTTACACATTGCATCTTCAGCTCCTAAATTCGTTTCAAGAAATGAAATTCCTCAATCAGTAATTGACGAAGAAACAAGAATCGAAATGGGTAAAGAAGATTTACAAAACAAACCAGAAGCAATCAGAGGTAAAATTGTTGAAGGTCGTGTAAATAAATTAATGGCTGAAAGATGCTTGCTTGAACAACCATTTGTTAAAGATCCAAGCGTTACAGTTGGTCAATTAGTAGAAGGTAAATTGACAATTAAATCATTCACAAGATATGAATTAGGTGAAGGTTTAGAAAAACGTCAAGACAACTTTGCTGAAGAAGTAATGAGCCAAATCAACGGCTAATCATAGTTTTATGATAAATAAAAAGCTCTCGATTATTCGGGAGCTTTTTTATTTTGTATAAGTAATTAATATATCTGGTTCAAAAATTTGAGAGCTTTCCAGTTTTAAGTTTGTGCAGTCTGCAATTTTCTCAACTGAAGTTCCGTTAAAACAAGAACGTCCTAAATTGTCGCCTAAGATTTTTGGTGCAATGAAATGATAAAGTTTATCAATATGTGGCATAAAAGATGCATTTACCTCTCCGCCAGCTTCAACTAAAACACTCATAATTTTTAATTCGTATAAGCTATTGATAATATATTTAATGTCAAGTTTTTCATTTTTTACAGGGGTAGGGATGAAGAAAATTCTGTCATTCTGAACTCGATTCAGAATCTCAGAATTTAGTGATTCGTCATAGAATACATAAATTTCGCCTTGTTCATAAATTTTTGAATTAAAATCAGTTTTTAATTCTCTATCAAGTATAATTTTCTTTTTATGTTCCATTGTAGGATTATCTGCAATAACTGTTGTTGAAGATGTTAGAATTGCGTCATATTTTTTGCGAATACTTCTAACTTCAGCTCTAGCGTTTTCTGAAGTTATCCATTTAGAATCTCCATTGTAAGTTGCAATTTTTCCATCAATTGTTGTTGCTGTTTTTAGGGCAACGAAAGTTTTCTTCTCTGTATGATTTTTGATAAAAACTTCGTTTAAATTTTTGCATTCATCTTCTAAGACTGGGCCTATAACTTCAATCCCCGCATCTTTTAGTTTTTGCAAACCTCGTCCTGCGACAATTGGGTTTGGGTCTTTCATTCCATAAACAACTTTTTTAATTCCTTTTTCGATAATTATATCTGTGCAAGGTGGGGTTTTTCCGTGGTGAGAACAAGGCTCAAGGTTAACTATAAGAATACAATCGTTTGCGTTTTCTAATTTTAATAAAGCATCTCGTTCTGCGTGATTATCTCCGTATTTCTTATGATAACCAGTTGAAACAATTTCACCACTATTATTAATAATTACACAACCAACAAGTGGATTAGGTGAAGTATCTCCTAGTGCAAGTTTTGCGAGTTCTATGCATTTATTCATGTGTGTAATATATTGTTTCATATTTGTATTCTATACTAAAACGTGCTAAATTAAAATAGTTGAAGAAGTTAAGGGGGATATATGGTAGATTTAAAATATATAGGGCATAGTGCTTTTGAGATAAAAAATGGTGATAGTGCTGTTTTGATTGATCCATTGGTTTCTGTTAATAAAAAATATAAATGGAAAGATGAACCGATTACAGATATATTATTAACACACGCACATGGTGACCATTTAGGTGAAGCTATTGATATTGCGAAGAAAAAAGATGCAGAGATTACGGCAATTGTTGAATTGGCTGGATACTGTAAGGAGCAAGGTGCAAAAGTAAAAGGTGTTAATTTAGGTTCTTGGCTGCAATATTCTTGGGGTAGAGCAATCTTTCTTCCAGCGTATCACTCTAGTTCATTACCTGATGGTAGATATGGCGGTTGTGCAGCTAGTATTTTACTAGATGTTGATGGTGTTAGAATTTTCCATGCTGGTGATACTTGTTTAACTGGTGAGATGAAAACTATCAGAGAATTATATGCTCCGCAAATTGCACTTCTTCCTATTGGTGGAAGATATACAATGGATGTTGAACACGCTGCAATGGCTGCAAAATGGTTGGGAGCTAAAACGGTTATCCCAATGCATTATGGTACGTTCCAAGAAATCCAAGCAGATTTAGAAAAATTCCATAAGCTTATTGCATTAAACAATACAGTTTGTCAAATTTTAAATCCTGCAGAATTGAAATAGTTATATATTAATTAATATAAGAGGCATTATGAAAATATTATTTGTCATAGATAGAATCGAGTTAAAATATTTTGAGTTTAATGATTTAGTAACTAATTTTTGGTTTATTAAAGGGTTTCTAGAAAGAGGTCATGAAGTTGCTATTTCTACAATTGATATGCTAAAACTCAAATCTTCTGTGGCATATTCATCTCATTATAATTCTTATTTGAAAGATGGAAATATTTTTTATGATAAAGAAAGCTTTTCTGAATCAAAAATTGAAGATTTTGACTTGGTAATGTTTCGTCCTGATCCCCCTGTTGATTTGGATTATATTAGTGCAACTTATATTTTTGATTTTGTTGATAGAAGCAAAACTTTTATAATGAATGATACTACATCTATTAGGAATTTTAACGAAAAACTTCATGCTGTTTTATTTAATGATTTAATGCCAAAAAATATTGTAACTGCAACAAAATCTGATATTATTGAATTTTTAAAAGAAAATGAAGAGATTATTTTAAAACCTTTAAGTCAGTGCTTTGGTAGCGGTGTAATGTATTTAAAGAATGGTGATAAAAATACTTCTGTAATTATTGATTCTATTACCAATAAAGGTAAACAATTAACGATGGTTCAGAAATATATTAAAAACGCTGAGTTTGGAGATAAAAGAGTTCTTATCTTGGGTGAAGAGGTTCTACCTTACTGTGTTCAAAAAATCCCAAGTAATAACGATTTTAAATTCTGTGAACATAAGGATGATTGTATATTAAAAGCTGTTTTGTCAGATTCTGAGAAAGAGAAATTTACTCAAGTTGCAAAAGAGTTGAATGCTCGAGGTATTTATATGGCTGGACTTGATGTTATTGATGAGCAAATTATTGAGGTAAATGTTACTAGTCCTTGTTATTTCATTAGGGAAATTAATAATCATTTTGACTGTCATGTAGAAGAAAAAATAATTAATTTTATAATTGATAAAGTTTTTGAGTTTCAAAAAGTCGGCGTATAGGTTAAAAGGCTCTCATATCGTGTCTTTTAACCTGTCAATATTTTTGTAACGAATTGTAAACAAAACAAAACAAATACTTGAAACTAAATTTTGTTAGAGATAGTATTAGGAATGTGCACAGAGCACAGACATAAAATTTAATTAAAACCAGATACTTAGAGTGTTATCTAAAAACGAAAGTTTTATTAAAGATCAGAAAGTTATCTACAATAGCCAAAGGGAAATAAGTGTAGAATAGCAGGGTGAAATATCACCTCCCCGATAGCAGAACAACAATAGGTTGGATGCGTTGGAGACAAATTTATAACTAGAACATTGAAAACAGAATAGCTGAAAACGAGTGTGAGCAATATGAGAATATTGTGAAACAGAAAAACTTGTTAATTTCGAAAAATGATTCAAGACAAAAGAACGAAACGCAAACAAAGTTAGCGTGAAAAAAATGAAGTCGAGCGGATTATTTAGTTAGCCCTAAATAATCGATGGACATAAACTTTCTGACAATGGAGAGTTTGATCCTGGCTCA
>JAFXHF010000022.1 GCA_017536545.1 bacterium | reverse complement strand
TCGGCAAAGTCAATCTATCCTACTATTATAGTAGTATTTGGCAGATTTGTCAAGTTATTCCATATATTTACCCCTTGGTATTTTACAATAGATTTTTTTTATATATAATCAGAATTATGAAAACAAGAGACAATGTAAGAACTTTTTGTATTATTGCCCATATTGACCATGGCAAATCTACGCTAGCAGACCGATTATTAGAGAAAACAGGTACTGTTGCTCAACGAGATATGCAAGAGCAGTTGTTAGATTCTATGGATATTGAGCGTGAACGTGGTATTACTATCAAATTAAATGCTGCTAGGATGAATTATACATCTCAAGATGGTAAAGATTATGAATTAAACTTAATCGACACTCCTGGGCACGTTGACTTTTCTTACGAGGTTTCTCGTTCTTTGGCGGCTTGTGAAGGTGCACTTCTAATTGTTGATGCTACTCAAGGGGTTGAAGCTCAAACTCTTGCAAATGTTTATTTAGCAATCGAACAAGACTTGGAAATTATTCCTGTAATTAATAAAATTGACTTGCCTTCAGCTGATGTTGAGCGTGTAAGACAAGAAATTGAAGAAATTTTAGGTATTGATGCTTCTATGGCAATTCCTGTTAGTGCAAAAACAGGGGAAGGAATTGAGGATATTTTAGAAGCTGTTGTAAATTATATTCCAGCTCCAGACGATAATTCAGACAAACCATTAAGAGCAATGGTTTTTGATAGTGTATATGACCAATATTTAGGTACAGTTTGCTACTTCAAAGTTGTTGACGGTTCAATTAATATTGGTGATAAAGTTCGTTTTATGGCATCAGGCAAAGAGTGTGAAGTTGTTGAATTAGGATATCAAACACCAGCAAGAAAGTCTGTAAAAAAACTTACTTGTGGTGATGTTGGGTATTTTGCGGGTTCTATCAAAGAACTAACCCGTTTTGTTGGGGATACAATTACAACAGTCGATCGTCCTGCAACAGAACCTTTACCAGGTTATAAAGAAGCGTTGCCAATGGTATTTTCTGGTTTGTATCCTGTTGATAACGAAGATTACGGTGATTTAAAAGAAGCATTAGAAAAGCTAAAACTTAATGATAGCAGTATTACATTTGAGCCTGAAACATCAAGTGCTTTAGGATTTGGTTTCCGTTGTGGTTTCTTGGGTATGTTGCATATGGAAATTGCTCAGGAACGTTTGGAAAGAGAATACGATTTGTCGCTTGTAACTACAGCTCCATCTGTAGTTTATAAGGTTCATAAGACAAATGGTGAAGTTGTAGAAATTGATAACCCTGCGAA
Source organism: bacterium (assembly GCA_017536545.1). Lineage (GTDB taxonomy): Bacteria > Cyanobacteriota > Vampirovibrionia > Gastranaerophilales > Gastranaerophilaceae > Zag111. Next base: position 40,538 of record JAFXHF010000022.1, on the reverse strand, counting down.
TTTGCCAGCTGCTCAATATAGAGATTTTATCGAAGAGCCTTATGTAAAAGTTCAAATTATTACTCCAAATGAATATGTTGGAACTTTAATGGATTTGGCTCAAACTAAGCGTGGTATTTTCTTAAATATGACATACCTTGATAAGGTACGTGTTGATTTGGCTTATGAAATTCCATTGAGTGAAGTTATTACAGATTTTTATGATCAACTAAAATCTCGTACAAAGGGCTATGCAAGTTTGGATTATGAATTTAGTGAATACAAACGTTCAAAACTTGTTAAATTAGATGTAATGCTTGCTGGTGAAATTGTCGATGCGTTATCGGTAATTTGTCACGAAGACAGTGCATTCTATATTGGTCAGAAATTAACAGTTAAATTGAAAGATATTATTCCTCGTCAGCTTTTCGAGGTCCCTGTTCAGGCTGCAGTTGGCGGTAGAGTAATCGCAAGAACAACAATCAAAGCGATGCGTAAAAACGTACTTGCTAAATGTTATGGTGGGGATATTTCTCGTAAACGTAAACTTCTTGAAAAACAGAAAAAAGGTAAAAAACGTATGAAATCTGTTGGTAGTGTAGAAGTTCCACAAGAAGCATTTATGGCGGTACTTAGTCTTGATGAGGACTAAGAGAACCCTTCTTTTTGAGCAAATATTGCAACATCAATTCTATTTCGAGCACCGAGTTTTCTTATAATAGATGCAATATGTGCTTTAACAGTATGGTGAGTTACTGTTAATATTTCTGCAATCTCTTTATTTGTTAGCCCTTGAGCAACATATTTTATAACTTCACATTCTCTTTCGGTAAGAGTTTTTGTTGAGGTTTCATTCATATTAGTTCTCCCATTATTCTTATTTCACAATTCAATAGTAGTTATAAATAACCCGAAGTGCTATTAGCCATCTGGGCACAATATTAGATTTGTCTGGTCTTTTGTACAAAAGGTGTAAATGATGTGTCCACCCCGAAACATGGTCGTAGCATGGATTTCGCCATGTTAAGAAATTGTAACATTTTGTTTACTTAACGCAATTATTTAAAAGTGAAATACTTTATATATATACGAGATGAAAATCTAATAGGATTGATTATAAAGAAAAAGAAAATGAAAACACTCTAGTTAAGAGTATGTGAGTACAAAAGGAGATTCGAAAAATGGGCGGCATTAACTTTAATGGTAACAGCTACGGTATCAACAAACAAGAATTCAAAGCTTTTAAGCAAGAATTAAAAAAAGCTGATAAAGCGAATGACAATTTTGATTTATCAAAAGCTGATTATAAAGAAATTGAAGCAGCTATCGTAAAAGGCGATTTATCTGCATATTTAGACAGAGCAGGTGCAGAGTTAAAAGTTGCTATGGGTATTGCATTAACTGGCAAAGTTGATGGTACAGAAGATTTAGATGCAGCAAGACAAATTGTAAACAATGCAGAATTTGATGTTAGACCAGATGGAAAACCAACTGATAAAGCAAAAGTTATTCAATACATCATAAATGCAAATCCACAAAGAGTTGAACAAAATTTAGCTAGTGATTTAGGCGATGTCTTTCCTGCATTACAATTATTAGGTAACCCACATTATTTTGGTGGTGAAAAACCTACAGTAGCTCAAACTGAAGCAAACATTGCAGCATTATTTGAAAACCTTCCAGGTTTAGTTTAATAAAATAAAATCGAATTTTCACTCACATACATACAAAAAGGCTTACCAAAAGGTGAGCCTTTTTTATTGTTTTCTCCATGTTAACAAATGTTACAAAAACGAAAGAAATTTAGCCAAAATATTAAAGATAATTAAAAACATGCCGATAAGTAACATGTGAGTAAAAGATAAGGAGTCCCGATATGGCAATCGAGTTTAACAAATTCAAAGGTTATAATAATTATAACTTAGGTATTGCTGCCGGTGTATCAAAGGAAGAAGTAAAGAAGGCAGAAGAAACAAAACAAGAAGCAGTAAGTGCTAACCAATTTAAAGGTTTAGAAAATGAAACAGATCTTTTAACAAGAAACGCACAAAATTTATATGGCGTTCAATTAGGCAAATTTACTGCTGCAGACAAAGATTTAGCTGATCAAACAAACGCTATTTTAGCAAGCTTGGGTTATAACTACAAAGTTACAGCAGCTCAAGTTGCAAGTGTTGCTAACGGCGTTAAAACAGTGGTAGAACCAGGTTTAAGATTAGCAGAGGATGGTGCTGTTGCTGCTCATATCCAAGACCCTAACGGCCCATTCGCAGAATTATTTGCATAAGACTTATAAATATACTTACTTACTCACACTTTTAAGCTGATTTTTTAAAATCAGCTTTTTGTTTTGTAATATTTAAAGATGAAAATTCTACTTAAACATTCACCAAAAATCATGTTGATGTTACAATTTTATTATGGCTGTTACGTGGGATGAATTAGTACAACAAATAAAAGATCGCTTGGATATTGTGGAAGTTATATCTGAGCAAGTTGTTTTGAAAAAACGTGGGAACAGTTTTTGGGGATTATGTCCGTTTCACAAGGACAAAAATCCATCATTTTGTGTGACTCCACATATGGGAATTTATAAGTGTTTCAGTTGTGGTGAAGCTGGTGATGCTTTAAAGTTCATTATGAAAACTCGTAATATGGAGTTTAAAGATTTGATTGTTGAGTTGGCGGATAAGTTTGGTCTAGAATTACCAAAAACCCACAAATCAGATGGAACTTCAACTAAAGAGGTTAAAGAACAAATGCTTGCGGCAACAATGGTTGCGGCAGAATATTATCATGATTTGTTATTAAGACAAAAAGATGCTAATGCTGAAGTTGCTTTGAAATATCTTACAAAACGTGGTATTGGAACAGATATTATTAAAAAATTCCACATTGGTGTTGCTCCAAAAGCGTATTCGGCTCTGTACGATGAATTGAGAAAAGATTTTTCTAATGATATTTTGGAAAAAGCTGGTCTAATTTTGAAAAGTGAAAAAGGTGGTTACATTGACAGATTTAGAAATCGTGTAATTATTCCTATTCAAAATGAAAATGGTGAGTTTGTTGCTTTCGGTGCAAGAGCCCTAGAAGCTGATCAAAATCCTAAATATCTAAATTCATCTGATTCATTAATATATAATAAGAGTCGTTTGTTATATGGACTTTATACTGCTAAAGATGCGATTAGAAAAGAAGATTCTGTTGTATTGATGGAAGGTTATTTTGATGTAATTTCATCTCAGGCACACGGTATTGAAAACTGTGTTGCATCTTGCGGAACATCATTAACTGCAGATCACGTGAAACTTTTATCACGTTATACAAAATCAAGAAGAATTTATTTGTCGTTTGATACAGATTCAGCAGGACAAAAAGCTACTGCTCGTGGAGCAGAAATTATTAGAGATGTTTTTGCAGGTTTGGGCGATATCAAGCAATTTGACGAAAGTTATGTGGCTTCTGATAAAGATAAATATGCTTGTGAAATCCGTGTAATTGCACCTCCTGAGGGAAAAGATCCAGATGAATTTGTTCGTTCAGTTGGGGCAGATGCTTATAAAATGTATATGGAAAATGCTCCATTATTCATTGATTTCCAATTGGATAATATCTTAAAGCAGAAACATAACTTTAAATCTCCGCAAGAAAAAGCACAATACGTAAAACAAATTATTCCAATTTTAGCAGAGATTAAAAATAGGATTATACGCTCAGAATATATTGATATGGTTGCCCAATCGTTATCAATAGACGCTAATGCTATTCGTACAGAAATGAGAATTTTTGAGCGGGCAAATTCGCCACAATCTGATAGAATTGTTAAGAATGTAACAAAAAGTTCTTCTGTACTACAAAAAACGCAAAAAAATTTATTGAGCGTTTTTCTAGTTCCTGACAGTCCATTAACATTTACTCAAATAAATGAAATGATAGTCGACGTTGCATTCGATGATGAAATATTAATAAATGTAAAATCTACAATTGACAAATTGATATGTAGCGTAAATAATGTGAAGGAATTAATCGAACACTTATATACAGAATTTGTTGACAACCCTGATGCTCAGGCAATTTTGCCAGAGTTGATAGCGACATCAGAAGTATATAGAGGTCTGGAAGAAGAAGATTTTGTAAACGTTATTCAAGAGATAATTAACAAGATTAATCATTGCAGGCAAGTTAAAGAAACCGAACACATTAAGAGTTTGTATAAAGGGATTAGCGATGACGACCCCGAAGCACTTAAGCTTCAAATACAACTAAGAGATAAAATAAAGAAATTAAGACAAAAATCGGAGAAATTTTAGATGACAAAGAAAAGACAATCAAGCTCCTCAGTAATCAGTGTAATGGATGATGATGCACTAGATTTACAAGATATTAGCGAGGATTCAGTTTTAGACTCTGAACATGATGCGATTAATTATATGAATGTTGATATTTCAACAGATAATATCGAAGACATTGTAACATCAAAAATGGGTGATAAAGTGAATCCGGAGGATATCTATATGCTTCATGGCATGGATGATGAACCGGATCCAAATGACTTAGAATTACCTAGAAACGTTGCAATTGACGACCCTGTAAGATTATACTTGCGTGAAATTGGTAGAATTAAATTATTATCTGCCAATGAAGAAATTGAATTAGCAAGAAAAATTTTAGAAGGTGGTACACCTGGTGCTATCGCTAAAAGAAAACTTGTTCAAGCTAACTTACGTTTAGTTGTAAGTATTGCTAAAAAATATGTTGGACGTGGAATGTTGTTCTTAGACCTTATCCAAGAAGGTAACTTGGGTCTTATCCGTGCAGCTGAAAAATTTGACCACGAAAGAGGTTTCAAATTCTCAACTTATGCTACTTGGTGGATTAGACAAGCAATCACTCGTGCTATTGCTGACCAAGCTAGAACAATCAGAATCCCTGTTCACATGGTTGAAACAATCAACAAATTGAAAAAAGTTACAAGAAAATTGGCTCAAGACTTGTCAAGAAAACCAACCGAAGATGAATTGGCAGCAGAAATGAATGTTTCTATTCCAAAACTTCGTGAAATTATCAAAATTGCTCAAGAACCTCTTTCTTTAGAAACTCCGATTGGTAAAGAAGAAGATTCTAGACTAGGTGATTTCATTGAAGACAAAGAAGCTGATGCTCCAGTTAAAATGGTTGCTTCTGAATTATTAAAAGAAGATTTGGCTGAAGTTCTTTGCACATTATCACCAAGAGAACGTGATGTATTGAGATTACGTTTCGGTATGGACGATGGACGTCAAAGAACATTAGAAGAAGTTGGCCAATTATTCGGTGTTACTCGTGAGCGTATCAGACAAATTGAAGCAAAGGCTTTAAGAAAATTACGTCATCCAAATCGTAAAAAACGTTTAGAAGAATACGTTGAGTAATGAAAATTAAAAAATGAGAGCTCCTAAATAAAGGAGCTTTTATTTTGAAAAATGTTTATGCTAAAATGGAATTCCAATGAAAATTAATAAAATTACGGGATTAAAAGCCAGCTTGGGAATACTAGCGGTAGCTGGGACAATTACATTTACAGCCCCAATGATTGCTAGAAGCAAGTCAGAAACCCTACAACAAGATACATTTGAATATATTGATAGTCGACCTTCAACACAACCAACATTGAAGTCAAAATTTGTGCGTTGGGCAACAAGAAGTTTTTCAGACCATGTAGCACTTCCACCTGCATTAGGCAGTGCTGCGGATTCAATATTGGCTTTTGCTCCAGATCCTCGAATAATTGTTCAGGGTCAGGAAAAAGTTCTAACATTTGCAGTAGATGTTACTAATAATATTCTTTATCACTATGATAAAGAGGGTAATCCTATTATGGGATATCGTATTGCAAGTGGTAAATTAACTCCAGATATGCAAACAGATGAGGGGTTGAGAGTCGTTTCTCATGTTGAAACTTATCCATACAAAACAGCTCCTTCGCATACAAAACGTCATAAAAATCCTAGAGATTATGGTCCTAGATGCATAATTTTAGACACCTTTGACCCACTAACAGGGAAAAAAGGTATAACTGGTGAATTTATCCATGGCAATAAAGATGCAAGTTGCATTGGTAAACACGTTTCACAGGGGTGTATGCGTATGGATAACACCGTAATCAAGAACCTTGCAAAAGATGTTAAACGTGGGGATTTGATTAAAGTATTCAGACGTGTTAGATAAGAATAGAGTTTAACTTAAAATTTCATCTAAAATTTCAGCATTTTTAGATGCATTTTGAAGTTGTTGTTTTGAAATTCTACGCATATAATTTCTTAAAGCTTCTCTGATTAATTCGCTTCTTGAACAACTCTCTTTATCTGCAAGACCATCTACCTTATTAAGAAACTCATCAGGCATGGTAACCAAAATTTTAGCCATATAACTAACCCTTTCTTTGGCATGATTATAACACGTCTATATTCTTTTATCAAGCAAAAACTATCCAATTTGGGTTATCCAGATTGATATTGTTAAAACTTCTTAAATAAATAAAATTAAATCGAAGAAAGGAGTTAAATATGGACGAAAATCAAAATATTGAACACAAAACTATTAATGAAAATTATCATTATTCAACTTGTGATAGGCATCCTTTTTGGAAAGCTCTATTGACTGGATTATTAACTTTCTTAGGGGCTTTTTGTGCTTTTTATGTTGTTTCAGATTGGCAATTTAAAAGAATGATGCATCCACCATTTGCAAAAATGGACAGAATGATGAAAAGAGAAATGCGTGAAATGGATAAAATGTTTCAAGCAGAACGTAATTTATCCAAACATTCAGCTCAAGTAATTCATTTAGAACAAGGAAAAGATGCTTATACAATTTTGATTGATTTAAGAGCGTTTGATAATGATGAAAATAATGTGAAAGTTGGCTCAAATGGAAATATTCTAACGATTAATGGTCAATCTATTAAAAAATCAAAAAGAAATCAGCAGATTTCAGAATTTCAACAGAGTTATTTGTTTGGAGATAACGTGAATTTAAAAGAAATGACAAAAGAGGTTAAAGGTCATTACTATGTAATTACTGTTCCTACTACTGAAATGGATGATTAGGGGTAAATATTAAGGTGTCACTCTGAACTTGATTCAGAGTCTATCAATTTTATTGGCATTGATAGATTCCGGATCAAGTCCGGAATGACATTAATATTATTTACCAGTTTTGTATTTAATGCTAAAATAAATGTATGAAGATTTTAGGTATAGACCCAGGAATGGCAATAGTTGGTTATAGTATTCTCGATTATGATGGTCAAAATATCGAGCTTTTGCATTCTGGTTCTATTCAGACAAAAAAAGGTGAAAGAGAATCAGCTAGGCTTTTAGAAATTTTCGAAGATATGAATTGTATTGTCGAAAAATATCAGCCAGATGTTTGTGCCATAGAAAAGTTATTTTTCTTTAGAAACACTACAACTGTTATGCCTGTTGCTCATGCTCGAGGCGTGATTTTGACAGTATTAGAAAAATTTAATGTTCCGATTTATGAATATACACCGATTCAAGTAAAACAGACATTAACGGGTTATGGCAGAGCTGAGAAAAAAGAAGTTGAACAGATGGTGAAAATTGCGTTAGGTGTTGATAAATTACCAAAATTGGATGATACAGTTGATTCTATTGCAATTGCGATTACATATACCAGAAGTGCTGAAGCTTTAGAAAACTTGCAAAGTGTAAAAATTTAAATTATAATAAAGATGATGATAGAAAATGCAAAACTCTGAAATCTAGTCATAGCTTGAATTTCGGGGGAGGGGGCAATGCTTAAAGGTTTATATAATAAGAAAAATTCAGGATTTACATTGGCAGAAGTTTTGATTACTCTAGGTATAATTGGTGTCGTAGCTGCGATGACAATTCCAGGGTTAATTACAAAATATCAAAAGCAAGTTGCTGCAACGCAATTAAAGAAACATTATTCTCAATTAAACCAAGTGTTATTGCGAATATCTGAAGATCCAGGATTAGATGTATTGGATTCAAACGCATCTAATTTTGTTCCTAAATATATTCAACCTCACTATGCTGGTTCAACGTATTTTGCTCCAACTTCAAATCATAGAAAAATTATGTGTTGGAACCCTGAAAATTATTATTTGGGAGCAAAAGCTAACGATACTCAATATGCTTCAGTGAATAATAAAGGGTTAAGTTCAGGTTATATTCAAACTCCGTTTATGCCAAATCAAACTGCGTCTATAATGTTGCAAGATGGTTCTTGTATTGGATTTAATAATAGAATCGTAAATAATGCAGATAGGGCGACAATATTTGTTGATATCAATGGTAGTCATGTTGCTCCTAATAGGTTGGGTAGAGATTTATTCTGGTTTCATGTAGATCAGGAAAAATTTACTGTTGTTCCAACAGATGCTGGTGGAAAGTATGGTGTTTTTAATTTCCCAGGATTGAAGATTGGTGTTGAAAGAATTAAGAACGCAGGTTGGACAATTCCTAAAGATTATCCTTGGAAATAATTTGAAATTTTTGTGTGTGAATGTTAAAATACACAAGAAGATATGGATAAATTTGTTGTAAAAAATATTATTATTTTTAGTTTGATATTAGGTGTTATTCTAGGTTTGTTGGCACCTATTCCTTACGTAGGTACAGTTATGTTGGTGGTAGCTTTATTGTTATCTGCACCAATAATTATGTTTTACTTGATTATGGATAATAAACTAGAATTAACAACAACAAAAGATAGTATTATTACTGGTGCTATAGTTGGGTTTGCTGTAAATATTTCGTTTTCAGTTGCATATGCTTCTGTCGTGGCAATTTTGGCTAAAACTATAAATTACAGTTCAAATTATATTTTAACAACAATGATTGTGAACTCTCCGATTTGGTTGTTGGGAGTTTTTATAATCTTTATTGGTGTGCTTTGTGCTACTACAAATGCATTTGGTGGATTTTTAACATATTATTTGATTAACTTTATTCGTGATATGTATGAAAAGCAATTGCCACAAAATAAAGATGACGATGATTTTACACTACAGAAATAATTAGAAAAGGAAAATAAAATGGCAGAATTTACATCAAAAATCAGAACAATTCAGTGGGTAGATAATGTTTCAAGAATGGTAGATCAAACAAAATTCCCTGAAAAATTTGAATATATTGATATCAAAACAGGGGATGAAATGTTTGATGCGATTAGAACAATGATTGTTAGAGGGGCTCCAGCTATTGGTATTGGTGGTGCTCACGGGGTTGTTTTGTATGCATTAGAAGGTGCTGATAAATTCGACTCAAGGGAAGAATTTGTAAATTGGTTAATTGAAAAAGCTGAATATATGAAAACTTCTCGTCCGACTGCAGTTAATTTGATGTGGGCTGTTGAAAAACAAATCGAAGTTATTAGAAATTCAAAATCTGATATTAAAGGTTTGATTGAAGAATTAAAAGTTAATGGTATCAAATTAGAAAACGAAGATATTGAAATTAACAAAAAAATTGGTGATTATGGTGCAGAAGTTGTTCCAAAAGGTGCAACAATTTTAACTCATTGTAATGCTGGGGCTTTGGCTACTGTTGGTTATGGTACGGCATTAGGTGTTGTTCGTTCAGCTTTTGCAAAAGATAATACAGTTCAAGTTTTTGCAGATGAAACAAGACCACGTCAGCAAGGTGCAAGAATTACAACTCTTGAACTTACAATGGATGGCATCCCAACAACATTGATTACAGATGGTATGTGTTCATATTTTATGAAAAAAGGTATGATTGATATGGTTTGTGTTGGGGCTGATAGAATTGCTGCAAACGGTGATGCTGCAAACAAAATCGGAACATACACTGTCGCAATTGCTGCTAAATATCACAACATCCCATTCTATGTTGCAGCTCCACTTTCTACAATTGATACAAGTATCAAATCAGGTGATGAAATTGTAATTGAAGAAAGATCTCGTGAAGAAGTTACACATATCAATGGTAAAACAATTTGTGCTGAAGGTGTAAATGTAATCAACCCTGGATTTGATGTAACTCCACACGAATTAATTGCAGGTATTATTACAGAAAAAGGTATTTTAAGACCTGATTACAACAAATCAATTGCAGAAGCTTTTAAAATGTAGGAGGTTAAATGACCGAAAATTTTAACGAGTTAGAAGAAAAAAAGACTAATAGTTTTGCTCTAGTTGTGGGTATTACTTTAGCAACGATTATTTTAGGGATTTTTTCTTTTATTGTAATTTTAGCTTCAAGTGAGAAGATTGAAAAATTTTGGGATACAGGTAAGAAACCTAAAACTAAAACAGAAGTTCATTCTACAAAGCTTGCTATAAATGATATGCCAGATGGAAAGACATATAATTTAGGGTTGTTTAATGACTATATGCCAAAAATGCAACACAAAATTAAATCCAATTGGGAACCTGTAAAAAGAGAAGTTTCTTCAACTGTTGTTGTAAAATACGAGATTATGAAAGATGGTAAGTTAGGTGATTACGAAATTATATCATCTTCAGCAGACAAGCAAGTTGAGAAAGCTGCGATAAAAGCCTTGAAAAAATCTTCACCATTTGAACCATTACCAGAAGGTTTTACTGGTGACAAGGTAGATGTTCAATTTACATTTGATTACAAAGTGCACAAAAAATAATTTTGTTTGTGTATAATAAAAATGTGTTTTAAGACATAAAATTCAGGAGGGAAGTATGAAAAAATTATTCGCATCAGTATTAGTTTTATCAATGTTATCTATGGGTATTCCAGCGTTTGCTTCAGGTACTCACGGGGTTGATGGTGAAGTATCAGGAAGATCTGTTGGTGCTGCTTGTTTATCATTAATTGTATGGCCTGGTATTGGACAAGCTGTTAACAAAAATACTAAAGAAAAAAATGTTACTCACGCAGTTTTAGGTTTGACTGGTGTATTTAGACTTTGGTCTTTCTATGATGCATTAGTTGATAGAAAAGGCGGAGTTTGGAAAAACAGAATTTAGTATTCTGCTGAATTAAAAATTTTTATAAGTAGAGTGGACATTTGTTCACTCTATTTTATTGTAATAAGTCTAATGATTCTTTTAAACTTTTTGTTATTTGTGCAATTTCATTTATGATTTTTTCTAATTCCCTTTTTTTATATTTCGATATTTTGATGTTTTTATCTAATATTGGAGTTTCACAAAATTCAATAATGCTATTGCCTTTATAGATTAGAGCTTGAACATTCTCTTTATAATAGTTTGTTTGTTCTTTTGCAATTTTAAGAAACATTTTACTCTCCAAAAAATATTCTTGTGTGGTTCTATGCGTAGGAAACCTATTTTGTATTTTATCATTAGAATTCTATGTATGCAACCAAAATTTTCTAAAAAAGAACAACTTATATTATCAGCATTGGGCAATGTTGTTATTAACAAGCGAAAAGAATTAGAAAAATCTCAAAGAATGTTTGCTTTCGAAAATGATTTTCAAAAATCTATGATTAGCCGTTTTGAACATGGTGCGAATGAACCAAAACTATTTTCTTTGTGGAGATTAGCAAATGCTTGTGATATGAAATTATCGGAATTTATCAAATTAATAGAAGATGATATTGGTGAAGATATAGATTTAATTGATAAGTAGAATTTTTAAATATAGTTTTTAAAAATAGAGTGGACATTTGTTCACTCTATTTTATTTGTATTTTGCCCCCTTTGTGTTATAGTGAAATTGAGGATAAATGGAGTAAAAAATAAGATGAAAGAAAGTTATTTTCCACAAGAAATAGAAAAAAAATGGCAATCAATTTGGGAAGAAACTAAAGCATTCAAAACTTTAGATGAATCTGACAAACCTAAATATTATGCCCTTTCTATGTTCCCATATCCATCAGGAAGACTTCACATGGGACACGTTAGAAACTATACAATTACAGACGTAATTGCAAGATTTAAAAAAGCAAATGGATTTAATGTTTTACATCCAATCGGATGGGATAGCTTTGGTTTACCTGCAGAAAACGCTGCAATGAAACACAACGCTGACCCTGAAACTTGGACAGATGAAAACATTGCATATATGACAAAACAATTAAAAATGTTGGGTCTATCTTATGATTGGGATAGAGAAGTTACAACTTGCAAACCTGATTATTATAAATGGACTCAATGGTTGTTCTTACAACTTTATAAAAAAGGCTTAGTTTATAAAAAAGAAGCTGCCGTAAACTGGTGTGATGAGTGTGGAACAGTTCTTGCAAATGAGCAAGTTATTGATGGCAAATGCTGGAGATGTGATAATGTTGTTGAGAAAAAATACTTATCTCAATGGTTTATCAAAATTACAGAATATGCTGATGTATTGCTAGAAGATTTGGATAAACTTCCAGGTTGGGGCGACAACGTTAAAACAATGCAAGCTAACTGGATTGGCAAATCAAAAGGTGCAATTTTCAAATTCCCTGTAATTGATGCTCCAAGTGGCGAAGAAATGTATGTTCCAGTTTATACAACAAGACCAGATACAGTATTTGGTATTACTTATCTTGTTGTTGCACCTGAATACAAAGATATTGAAAAACTTACAACTGCTGAAAATTCTCAAGCTGTTGAAGAATATAGAGCAAATGCTCGCAAAATGTCTGAAATTGAAAGACTTTCAACTGATAGAGTTAAAACAGGTGTTCCTCTAGGAACTCACTGTCGCAACCCATTTAATGGTGAAATTTTCCCATTATGGACTGCAGATTATGCTTTAGTTGAATATGGTACTGGTGCTGTTATGGCTGTTCCAACTCACGATACTCGTGACTTTGATTTCGCTAAAAAATACGAATTACCAATGAAAGTTGTTATCGAAAATCCTGAAAATCCATCAGATTGTAAAGATGCAGCTTACACAGATCCTGGTGTGTTGGTAAATTCTGGTGAATTTAACGGAATGAAAAACGAACAAGCAAAACAAGCAATTACAAAATGGGCTGTTGATAAAGGTTTTGGTGAATTCAAAACTCAATACAGACTTCGTGATTGGTTAATTTCTCGTCAAAGATATTGGGGAGCTCCAATTCCTGTTGTGTATTGCGAAAAATGTGGTATTCAGCCAGTTCCAGAAGATCAACTTCCAGTATTATTACCAAAAGATGTTGACTTTAAAGTTGTTGGTAAATCACCAATTACAACTTCTGAAACATTTAAACACACAACTTGTCCAGTTTGTGGAGGTAAAGCTACTCGTGAAACAGATACAATGGACACATTTGTTTGTTCAAGTTGGTATTATCTAAGATATGCTGATCCAAACAATGCAGATAAATGTTTTGATAGAGATACAGTAAATCACTGGTTACCAGTTGATCAGTATGTTGGTGGTATTGAGCATGCAATTTTACACTTGTTGTACTCAAGATTCTTTACAAAAGCATTGAGAGATTGCGGTTTATTAGACTTTGATGAACCTTTCAAAAACCTACTTACTCAAGGTATGGTATTGAAAGATGGTGCTAAAATGTCAAAATCTAAAGGTAACACAGTTGATCCTGATGAAATCTTTGAGAACTACGGTGCAGATACTGCAAGATTATTTATCCTTTCAGATTCACCTCCAGCAAGAGATTTTGACTGGTCAGATGCAGGGGTTGAAGGTTGTTACAAATTCTTGAATAGAGTTTGGAGATTAATTTCAACAAATGCTGATAATATCACTTTAGATTACAAATTGAACTTCCCATTAGAAAAATCAAATGATGATTTAGTGAGAACTGTTCATATTGCAATCAAAGGTATTACAAATGACATTTCAAATGATTTCCAATTCAACACTGTAATTTCAAAATACAGAGAATTGACTAACGCAATCTATGATTGGCAAGGGGGTAAATGTAAAGATGGCTCCGAACTTAGCGATGAAGACAAACAAGTTCTAAGTTTTGCAGTCGTATCATTGATGAAATTGATGTCACCTGTTGCAGTTCACTTAACTGAAGAAGCTTGGAGTGAATTAGGTGGTGTTGGTTCAATTCATGAACAAGATTGGTGTGCTTGGGATGAAAACTTGGCTAAATCAAGTTCAATTACTTTAGTTGTTCAAATCAACGGTAAAGTAAAAGATAAAATTGAAGTTGATGAAGGTTTGGATCAAGAACAAATGAAACAAACAGCTCTTGATAGTCCAAAAATTAAAGCACAAATCGAAGGAAAAACAGTTGTTAAAACAATTGTAGTTCCAGGAAAGTTGGTAAACATAGTAGTTAAGTAAGTAAAAATATGGTTTACCAAGGAAGAGCCTCAGAAATGGGGCTCTTTTTCATTTGGGGTAAATATATAAAACTCAATGAATTTGTTTAATTATTTTCTTTTCACTTATAATGGAGTTATGAACATTACTGCTGGAAAATACAAAGGTCAAAAAATTATTGCACCTGATGAAAATATTACTCGTCCGACTTTATCAAAAGTTAGGATGAGTGTGTTTAATACTTTGCAGGCAATGATTGATTTTGAGGGAAGTAGCTTTTTGGATATGTTTGCGGGTTCTGGAATTATGGGCTTAGAAGCGATGTCTAGAGGTTTTGATAAAGTTGTAATGATTGAAAAAAATAAGAAAGTTTTCAATGTTATTAAATCGAATTTGAAAAAATACGAAAAAGATAATGATGTTAAATTACTTTTGGGTGATAGTTTAAAAGTTTGTGAAAAGTTTGAAAATACATTTAATCCTGATATTGTTTATATTGATCCGCCTTATTTTTCAGGGGTTTATGAGCAAAGTCTAGAAGTTGCTACAAAAATCTGTGGTGGAATTATTATATTAGAACATGTTATAGAGCTAGATTTGGCAGAATATACCATATTAAAGCAGAAAAAATATGGTGATAAATATATTACATTTATTTCTGTTAAGTAATGTCAACAATATTTTTGTGTGAGCAATTTCCCATCTAAAAAATACTTTATATGCATATAGGTGGAAAGTATTTTTTAAAGGAATGTAAATGCCAATAGGATCAATTAATGGTGTTAACACCAACCCGTACGTAAATTACGGCAAAACGAATAATGTTAATTTTAAAGCCAAAGAAACAACAAAACCTTTATTTGAAGATAAAAAAGAAGATAAAATTGACGCTTCAAATGACGGTAGGTTTACTGGCAAAGAAGCATTAAGAAATTTTGGTAAAGGTTTAATTAGTCCAATTAAAGCCATTATTGATCATCCATTGATTGCAATTGGAGCACTAGCTGCGACTGGTTTAGCTTGTTTTGCAATTCCAGCATTAACTCCAATTTTAACAGTTGGTTTTGGTGCATTGAGTTTATTTGAAGTTGGAAAAGGTACATATGATGCTGTTAAAAATTACCGAAAAGGGGAATATGATGTAGCAGAAAAATCTTTTGAAAAAATTGGTACAGGTACAATTGGTACAATTTTGACCGCTGCGGGTTTAAAATCATCAGCTAAGGTTGCGGCAGAAGTTAAGCAAGCAAATCAATTAGGTAGAATGCTTACTAAGGCTGAAAAAGTTGCAATTTCTCAACACGTTCAAAATGGCTCAATGCTTTCAGCGTTAAAAGAAAACTTGTCAATAATTACGACAGCAGAAGGTCGTTCAGCTTTAATTGCTGGATTTAAACCATCAAATATTGCGGCTCAATTTAAGAAACTTGTGCCTCCAGCAAAACCAAAACCATTTGACCAAACGGCAGAAGCTCAGCGTCGTGCAAATATGTCAACAAAAGATGTGGAACGTGAGGTAACAGAAATTATTAATCAAGCGTTTGATGAAATGGGTATTCCAAAAGAAGCTCGTCCAAAAATTGTTATTCAAGATGAATTGAAATACCAAGCTATTGATGATGCTAATGCTATTATTTCTAATGCAATTGACGAAAAATTATATTATGCAAATTATTCAACTGGTTATCAAAAAGGAACTTATAATAAGAAATTCTTTCAAGCTGGTGAAAAATTATCAGAAATGACACATGAAGAAATTATTGCTAGAATTAAATCTGTTTTATCTCAAGCAGATGATACCCAAAAATTTGCAAATGACGAACATTTATTAAGATCATTACTTAATAAACAATCACCAACTGCAGGTGGTTCATACAATCACGGAACTCATCAAATCACCTTTAATACGGGTGGTTGGAGAGAAGGTAGATTCTCATCAATGAGTACGGCAGTTCATGAATCTCTTCATGCTAAAATGGCAATTTTAAGAAACTCTTTGACAAAAGAAGAAGCTGCACAGATTATTAAGCAAGAATTGATGAATAGAATCAAACATGGTGAGGCTGAAGAAATCTTAGTCGGGGGCTCTTTTGTAGGACCAGAAATGATGCCTGCACCAAAAATGTCACCAAAAATGAGAGCAGAATATGCTCAATTTGCAGATGACTTGTTGTACCAATCTGATGATATTCTTAATGCAATAATTGCAAATGAAAGTAGTACTATAAACCCTTCTAGTGTTACGGCAAAACAACAGTTGCAATCAGTTGTTACAAGGTTAAAAGAAATGATTAGAAATAATCCTGAATTTGTGGCTGAAAATGGCGGTTCAGAAGCTCAAGCTCTAGAAACATTACTAAAATACACAAAATCTCATGAAGTTAGATTTAAAGTATTTTCTAATACAAAAATCGATGGTGTAAATCCAATACAATTGACACCAGAGCAACATCAACAAGCTGTTGAATCTTTAGTTGGTCGTATTTCAACTGTTGAAGGTAATGCTAGAACTGGTGGGCTTAAAATTTTTGGACCAACAGAGGCTGAGTTTAATCAATATCAATTCTCATATGAAGAATTATTAGCAAGAAATACTGCTGCACAATTTGAAAAAGCAAAATTACAGGCAATGTTACAAGATACAACATTAACTGCTGAAAAACAAGCTGAAATCGCATCAAGAATTGATAGATTAGATTTCTTGTTAGAATACAATAGAGTAGGTAAACAATATTATGACTTGTATACTCAAGTTCTAAATAATCCTAATGATACAGCCTTGGCTGAGCAGTTGAGTGTTATGACTGCTGAAATGGAAAGATTAAATGGAATTAGGCATTCTGGTGGAAATTTAAAAACTCAACCTGAGGTTTATAAAACTCATGGATTACCTCCACTAAACTTGTTGCCAAATCTTCCTAAAAAAGAAGCTGCATAATAAATTATTACAATATAGACTCTCGTATTAGATTGACGTATAATTGATTACAAATGTCAGATACGGGAGCTATTTTATGGAAGAAATGGAAAAAGTAGAAATTTCTGAATCAGTTGAAAATGTTCAGAATGAAGAAAATACAGAAAAGAAAAAAGTTTTACTTATAAAATTATCATCCTTAGGTGATGTGGTTTTTAATATTCCATTAGCAAATGCATTAAAAGATGCAGGGTATGAGGTTACTTGGCTTGTATCTGAACGTGGAATTCAAGTAGTTGAAGGTAATCCTTGCGTTGATAAGGTTATTTTAGCTCCTGTCCAAAAATGGCGAAAAAGAGGATTAAAATTAGAAAATTTCAAAGAATATTTTGCTTTAATAAAACAGCTCCGTGATGAAAAATTTGATATCGCAATTGATTCTCAAATGATTTTAAAGAGTATGGTTTGGACATTATTTTGTGGTGCAAAACGCAGAATTGTGGCAAAAGATGCTCGTGAAGGTTCAATATTAGGGGGCAATGAATGGATTGAAAAAATCTTTGATAAAGAAAATCCAATAGTTTTAAATTACTTAAAATATGCAACACATTTGGATTGTTTCCCGAAAGATGTCAAAGTTTCACTTCCTCCTCGTAGTGAAATGGTTGTGAAAAAAATCGATAATTTATTAGCAGATGTTGATAAGTCAAAACCTCTTGCAGTTATTGCACCTGCAACAACTTGGGTTGCTAAACATTGGAATAAAGATTATTGGCGTAATGTTGTAAATGAAATTGAAGATGATTACAATATTGTCTTTACAGGTGGTCCTAATGATAAGGAATTAATTGATTATATTAGAAATGGAAAACATATTAGTCTTGCTGGGAAAACAGATTTAATGGATTTGGTTGAAGTGTTTTCAAGGGCAAGAGTAGTTTTGGCTCCTGATAGTGGAAGTGCTCATCTTGCTTGGGCATCAGGAAATCCTGCTGTTGTAACAATTTTCACTTGTACGCCTAAAGGTCTTTTAGCACCATATGGCGATAAGAAAAAGTACATCGCAGTAGGTGGTGAAGGCTTAGGTTGTCAGCCTTGTTTTAGAAGAAAATGTCCAAGACGTAAAAATAGAAATATCTGTATGGATTTTCCTTGTCCAAATGATGTTGTAAAAGTAGTTCAGGGCTTGAAATTGTTGTAATTACGTGTTATAATGGGTTGTTGCTGTCGATAAATATAGATAGTGTACGGAAATTTCATAGCTCTGAAAAGAAAAAGGTCGTTAATGGGTTTATTTGATAAGTTTAAAGAGATTACCAGAAAGGTCTCTGAAGTTGAAAGCAATATTTATCATGAAAAGCGTGATTATTTAGAAATATATGAACGCAATATTGAGCTGGAAAAAGAAATTGCTGAGCGTACTGAAGAGTTAAATGATGCAAATAAGCGAATGTTTACCCTTCAGCATATCTGGGATATGATGAATTCTTCAACACCATTAGAAAATGTTTTGGAGGCAATTGTTAATAGTACTCAGGGCGAATTAGGTTATATGCACTGTGCTATTATTAGAAAATATGAAGATGAAGAGGGCGAATTTCTTAGAATTATTGCACAATCGAATGATAATTTAATTGATAGATTGAATAACATTATCGGTGGTCCAGGAATTCAAACACGTCGTTTAAACTATTCTAAAGATAGTATTTATGCAGATTCAATGCGACAAAGAACTATTATTCAGTCTACTTCAATTGATATATCATTAGCTGGTATTTTGCCTGATGTCCCAAAAGAGGTCATAGATAAAGTAAATTCAAATCAACCAGTACGCTCGATTATTGTAATTCCACTTATTGCACAGAAAAAAGAGTTTGGTTGGTTCTGCGTATTTTCTGCCAGAGAAGAGTTAGCAAGTGCAGAAATGGACTTTTTAGGATTATTTGCAAAGCAGATTGAAATGGCAATCACAATTGCGGATTTGTTCCAAGCAGTTAGAGAACAAGCTGTAACAGATTCATTGACAGGGCTTTATAATAGAAGATATTTTGAAGAGTCATTAAACAAAGAAGTTCAACGTGCAAAACGTCAAAAACAACCGTTTTCTGTTGTGGGTATCGATTTGGATTTCCTTAAAAAGATTAATGATACGCACGGACACAACTTTGGGGATATTGCGATAAAAGCGGTTGCGGATGTTTTGAAAGCAAATGCTCGTTCTGTCGACGTTGCGGCACGTATTGGCGGAGAAGAATTCAATGTGTTGCTTCCTGGTATCAATTCTGAAGGTGCTATGGTAGCCGCAGAGAGAATTCGTAAGTCAATAGAATCATTGGAGTTAGATACTATTGGCAAAATTACAGGAAGTTTAGGTGTTGCGACATATTTTGAACATAGTGAAAATGTTGATGAATTGTTAGAATTGACAGATCAAGCTATGTATACTTCAAAACGTGAAGGTCGAAACCGTGTAACTATCGCTCAGCCTGTTTCTGAAGGTTATTGGCAAGAAGTTGCAATTAATACATTCTTAGATATTTTATCAAAAAATCGTATTCCAAAAGCGAAACATTTATCGAAAGAATTATGTTTAAAACTAAAAGCTCCAGCTAATAAAGATGAACGTACAAAAGAAACACTTTATTCAGTAGCAGATATGCTGACAAAACTTTATAATCCAGTTCATACACCAGGGGTTACAAAAAATAAGGTTCTAATGGCTGTTAGCTTGGCTAAGAGATTTGATTTACCAAAAGAAGAGATTGATAATTTAAGAGTTGCGGTATTACTATATGATATTGGTAACTTGATGTTGCCAGATGAGTTGTTGCAAAAAGCAACTCCATTAACTGATGATGAACGTGATACAATTAAAAATCACCCAGTGATTGCTGCTCGTGAAATCTTGAAACCTATTTCTTATGTTCAAGATGTTTTACCGATTATTGAACATCACCACGAAAATTGGGATGGCTCAGGTTATCCAAACAAAATGTCTAAAGAAGAAATTCCGTTAACATCTCAAATTATTTTGATTTTAGATCAGTATTTTGCATTGATTGAACCACGTCCATATCGTTCAAAATTGTCGACTCGTGATGCAATAGAAATTGTAAAAGCTGATGCTGGTAAAAAATGGAACAATACTTTAGTTGATGAATTTATTTCCTTGATTGAGCATGATATAGTTTAGGTATGAGGGAAAAAGAATTTATATCTAAAATAAAAAATATGTTAAATTCCAATTATATTGGGGATGATTGTGCGTATTTGCCTGATTTAGGCATAGTTGTTACACAAGATAGTTTGGTAGAAGGGGTGCATTTTTCACTTGATTATATGACTCCATATCAATTGGGTTATAAGTCTGTGATGGTGAACCTTTCAGACATTGCCTCAAGTGGGGCAAATCCTAAATATTTGACCATAGCACTTTCTTTGCCGTCAAATATTGATGAGAATTTTATTGATGAGTTTTATAAAGGAGCTCAACAAGCTTGTGGTGGTGAGATTAAAATTGTTGGTGGAGATATCACAGGAGCTGACAAAGTTTATGTCTCAGTGAGTGCAATTGGGGCAACTGAATACAGAAAAATCGCCTCTCGCAAAAACGCAAAAGTTGGATATAAAGTTGTTGTTGCTGGTTTACATGGTTCTAGTGCTGCAGGTTTAAGACAACTTTTAGCAGGTAACAATGCAGAAAATAATTTTACAAAAGCACACTTAGAGCCTATGGCACAGGTTGAATTTGGTAAAAATATTGGCAAAAATATTCAGGTTGATTACGCAATGATGGATACATCAGACGGGTTGATGGATGCATTATCAACAATTGCCAATGAAAGTGCTGTTTTATTAGAAGTTTATTTTGATAAAATTCCGTATGATTATCACCTTGTAAATTTTGAAGATATTCAAGATTTGGTTCTGTTTGGTGGTGAGGATTATGGTATTGTTGCAGTTGTTCCAAAAGACCTTGAATGTGGTGGTGTTGAAATTGGCGAAGTAAAAAAAGGCTTAGGTGTTGATTTAAGATTTGGTCAAAATGTTACCCACTATTCAAAAGAAGATGTAGAAAATAAAATTTATAACCATTTTGAGGGGAAAGATGAAATTTAGTGCAATAATTACTGCAGGTGGAACATCTTCAAGGTTTGGTAATACAAACAAACTGCTAGAAAAAATCTACGGAAAAGAAATTATTAAATATACCGTTGATGCATTTACAAATGCTGGTGTTGAAGATATTGTAATTTGTGCAAATGTATCTATTATATCTATTTTAAGTGATATTTTTGCTGATTATAAAAATGTAAGAATTATAGAAGGTGGCACTACTCGTCAGGAATCGGTTTATAATGGTTTGCAGGCTGTGGATTGTGATTATGTTTTAATTCATGATGGTGCAAGACCGATGATTACTTCAGAAATCATTAAAAAAACTATGGATGAAGTTGTAGAGAAAAAAGCCGTATCTGTTATGACAAAAACTGTAGATACAATAAAAAAAGTTGATGAAAATGGCAAAATTATTACAACAATTGATAGAATCCAGCTTTATAATACTCAAACTCCACAAGCATTTGAATATAGCCTGATAAAAGAGGTTCATGAAAAATACAAAGGATTAAACTTTACTGATGATGCAGGCATGGTGGAAGAATTTGGGAAAGACGTTTATATTGTAGAAGGTGATTATCGCAATATAAAGGTTACAACAAAATCGGATTTAGCTCTGGTAAAAATATACTTGAATGAATAAATGTAAAAACATGTTACAAAAATGAGGTTTTCTGAAATCTAAGCAATAAAAATCTTTTTATATTTATACGAGAGATTAACAAGGAGAGTACTATGGCTGATAATGTAGAAGAAATTAAATCGATTGATGAGCTTCGCAAGGCACAGGCTGCTGCACAAGCTCAAGGAACGAGTATCACTAATTACAACCAATGGGAACAAATCCTAGAGGATTTAGATGCTGCAGGAATTCAGTCAACAGGTACTTTCAATGGAGATGTAAAACTACATTCTCAAGTTATGGAAAAAATTGCTCAATTTATTGAAGAAACTCAGGCTGCACAGCAACATCAAGAGCAAAATCCTAAAAACGATGAAACTCAAAAAGTAAATAATATTACAGCTCAGGATAAAGAACACGTTGTTAAAGCTAATCTTGCCAATGGTACAAGTTCAGTTATTATGGCAGATTATATGAAATATTATCATATGCTTTAATTTTTATCTTCTAAGCGTGGAAGTGATTGCATTCTTTTGATTGGCCAAAAGACTGCAACAGCTCGACCTACAAAACGATCGCTTGTTATTGTGCCCCAATAACGGCTATCTAGTGAATATCCACGGTTATCGCCCATCATAAAATAATTATCTTCAGGAATAGTGATTGGCCCACAATTTGCAAGGGTTCCTGTAGCAAGGGTGTATGTATTTTCATCTTTTTTGCAAGGTGAAAATTCATAAATACTTTTTATGTAAGCTTCTTCATATTTTTCACCGTTGATATAAACGTATGCGGAATTATCTTTATTAAATTTAATCTCTAGAGTATCTCCAGGCAGACCAATTACACGTTTGATATAAGCAACATCTTTGCATTTGATACCTGTAAGTCTTGCTAAAAGTGGAAGAGGTTTTCTTGATAATTGTGTTGATGGTGGGTAAAATACCATAATATCACCACGTTTTGGTGTTGTGAAAAATCTTGAGTATCTTTCAACGATAATTCTATCACCTTCTACAAGAGTTGGTTTCATTGAACCAGAAGGAATCCAACGAATTTCGCCAACATAAAATCTTATAATAATTACCATTACAAGTACAAAAACAACAGTTTCAATAATTTCGCAAAGGGCAGTTTCTTTGTAGCCTCTATACCAATCTTCAAATTTATCTAAAGAGTTTTGGGCATTTTCAGGTAACTTAGATTTGAAATTCATCCAAGCTGCGTTCTGTTTTTCTTTTAATCTTGATTTGAAGTCTTCCCAATTTTTTCTTATTCTAAACATTATTTAATAGCTCCAAAAACTCTTCTAGTGCTTCTTTGTATTCATTATCAGGTAACTTTGTAACTTGTTCTTTTGCACTTTGTAAATAATTATTCAATAAAATTTTCGTTTTTTCAATACCTGAGGTATAGTTATCAGACTTATTACCAAGGATTACGGGAGCGGTATAAATGCCGTCTTGATAATCGTTATTTGTTGGTTTTGATGTGTCTGAGCTTATCATATTGATTAAATCATCACGAATTTGGAACGCTATTCCAATATTTAGCCCAAGTTCACTAACCTCTTTTAGATTGTGTTGTTGATTACTTAGTTTTGCACATCCTGTTAGTGCAATTTCAAAAAGATGTGCTGTTTTATTTTTGTTTTTTTCAATATAATCTTCGATTGTCCCAATTTTGAACCTATCGAAATTCTGATTGATTTCACCGATACACATTTTTCGAATTGTTTGAGAAAAGTCTTTGATAATTTCAGAATTGCCGATAGTTGCCAATTTTTCCATCGAAAGGGATAAAATGTAGTCTCCAGAAATTACTGCTAATTTATTGTCAAAATTTGCGTTTATTGTATCCTGTCCACGACGAACTTTGCTTTCATCAATAATGTCATCGTGAATTAAAGAGGCATTGTGAACCATTTCAATAACCGTTAAATGTTCGATTTGGTTATTATTAAGCTCTTCACCTAATGCTTTTGTATACAAAATTGCTAAAAGTGGGCGAATTCTTTTAGCTGGGGATGTTAGAAACTTAACAAGAGAAGATTTTAATGGTTCTCGTGTTTGAATTTGTTGAACCATATTTTCTTCAATTGTTTTTATTTCATCTTTTGCAAGACTTTTTATTTTGTTGTATTTTTCATTAAAATTCATATTATTTAGATTTTTGTAATTTTAAATAGTTTACTCTATCCCAGCTTAAATCAATATACTTGATTTTATTATTCACTTCGGTAATTTGAGGAAGAATTGTGTATATTCTTTTTATTCTCTCGAATACCGTATTATCTAAAACGCCAAGTCTGATACTTGTTGTTTGAATTTTTACATATACATCATTAGGTTTTCTCAAATCAATATATTCAACTTTTTCATTTGAATATGTTTCAACGGATTGAACAATTTTCTCAATTTCTTGGTATTTTTCAAATGGGATATCTTTGTGAATATTTTTAGAGGATGTGATAATTTTTAATAAATTTGTTTCGTAATGTGAAATATTCATATAACGTTTATGAGTTACAAGAAATCCGTCAGAAGTATAGAATGCAAGTGGTTGTTTTGCATTGATATCATTTTTAATTATTGCAATAGGAGTTCTTTCTCTAATAATAATCTGTACTCTTGCAGGAAATCCGTAACGTCTTACATAAACTTTTTTGATTACAGGATTTTCGTAAAGCTCTTTTTTTATTGGAGTTACACTTGTTAAGAAAATTGGTAATTTTGAAACTTCAACATCTTTCAATTCGTTTTGAATAACATATGTTGGTAAAATCCTATTATTGATAATTTCTACTCTTTCTGAGTTTACGTTAGAAAAAGCATCTTGTGGCAGGTTCCATTGAGGAAGGGTGCAAAGTTCATACCCAAGAAGAATTAAAATAATAAGCAATATAGAAGATAAAAAAGTTTTTAAATGATTAACCTTTTTACGTTTTTTTCTAAGTTTTCTTTCTGTTCTTTTTCGCTTAACAGTATGTTTCACAGATGTAAATTCATCGTGATGTTCTTCTTCATGGCGATGTTTTTTGTGATGTTTATCTGACATTATTTGTTTAATCCTGCTCCGTTTAAGATAATTTGTACCAAGTTATCATAATTTATTCCCATAGCATTTGCTTGGGCTGGAAGATCACTTGTTTCTGTCATCCCTGGAGATGTGTTTATTTCAAGAACGTATGGAATATTATTAACAATTAAGAAATCTACTCTTGAAACCCCTTTACAACCAGCAATATCAAAGGCTTTAATGGCAATTTCTTTCACTTGTTTTGTCATATCATCTGATAATTCAGCAGGTAAAATAAATTCTGTCATACCTTTTGTATATTTTGCTTCGTAATCATACCATTCATTTTTTGGTCGAAGTTCTAGAATTTCTGTCGCAAAAAGGCCGTCTTCCCCTTCTAAAATCCCAACAGTTGCACAAATTCCCACCAAATATTCTTCGATTAAAACATCATCGTTGTATTTGATTGCATCTTGATATGCTTTTTCTAACTCGTCTGGAGTGTTTACTTTTGTCATACCGAAACTTGAACCTTCTGATACAGGTTTTGTGATAAGTGGATATTTTAAATCTTTAGTTTTTTCTTTAACGTTTTCTCCTTTTTTCACAAAAGCAGATTTAATAAGTGGAATATCTGGGCAAGTTGAAAGAATACGTTTTGTATATTCTTTGTTCATGCAAACTGCAGATGCCATAACACCACAACCAGTGTATGGAATTTGTAATGTTTCTAAAATCCCTTGAATACAACCATCTTCGCCGTATTTTCCGTGAAGTGCATTGTATGCGTAATCGTAATTTCCCTCTTTTAATTTTTGAGCGATATTTGTATCGACTTCGATTAGTTCAACATTTGTATAACCAAGTCTTTTTAATGCTTCATAGCAACCTTTTCCAGAACGTCTTGAAACTTCAGCTTCTGAAGATAAGCCTCCCGATAGTACTGCTATTTTTGCATTTTTTTCTATCTTCTGTATAACGTTTTGCATATTTCGTTTTCCCTTTTATTATTTCCACCCAAAAATCTTATTTCTGGTTCTAATTCTACATTATATCTTTCTTTTACTTTAGAGTACATTGTATTCATCAATTCAAGAACATCTAAAGAGTTTCCGCTTTTGTAGTTAACAATAAAGTTTGCGTGATGTTCCCAGATTTTAGCACCACCAAAAGTCAAACCTTTAGCTCCAACTGCCTCTATCATTCTGCCTGCAGAATCACCTTGAGGATTTTTGAAAATACTTCCACAGTTTGGCAATGAAAGAAGTGGTTGATGTGATTTTCTAAATTCTAAGCATTCATCCATTTTTGCTCGAACTTCATCTTTTGTTTTTTGTGTAAGTTCAAATTCAGCTTGAAGAACAATTAAATCTTCACTTTGGCAACGAGAAGTTCTATAATCAAAATTCATCTCATCTTTTGATAATTTTATAATGCCTTTTTCTGGTGAATAACAAGTTACTGAAGTCAAAGTATCGCTAATAGCTTGAGAATTTGCCGATGCGTTCATACAAACTTCGCCACCAATTGACCCTGGGAAACCTATCATAAATTCAAATCCAGAAAGTCCATTTTCACAAACTTTTTGAGCTAGCATTGGACCTTTAACACCCGCATCTGCAACAACTTTTGTTCCATCAATTTGGATATTATTCATCTTTGTAGTTAAAATGATTTTTCCGTTGTAGCCGTCTGATGAAATCAAAGTGTTTGAAAGGTTTCCGAAAACTTTTATCCCTTTATTTTCTTTTAAAATTTGTTCAAATTCTTCAATGTTTTCAGGGAAAAACACCTCTTTAATAACTCCACCCATTTTGAATGAAGTTAGTGTTTTAATATCAAAGTTTTTTTCAGAAACTGTTGTCAATGAGATTTACTCCTTGTTTAGTGTAAGTAATTCTTTGCCTAGATTTGTAATTGTACCAGCACCTAAGCCAATAACAATATCACCAGATTTTAGTGTTGGATAAAGTTTTTGAGCAACTTCTTGAATACTGCCAGAATATTGTTCACAAGGAATTTCGATTTTTTCTTTTAATTCGTTTGTGAAAGCAATTGAATTTACACCCTCAATTGGGTCTTCGCTTGCTGCATATACGTCAGTTACGATTACTCTGTCAACATCCCCAAATGCACCCATAAATTCATTCCAAAGATTTGATAATCTTGTGTATCTGTGTGGTTGGAAAACTGCAATAACATTTCTTTCTTTGAAAGATTTTGAAGATGATAATGTTGCTTTAATTTCTGTTGGGTGGTGAGCATAATCGTCATAAATTGTGATTCCGTCAAATTCTCCAACTTTTTGGAAACGTCTACCCATACCAGTAAATGTTGCAAAGTGTGGGTTAACCAAGTTCATATCAACACCTGCTATATGCAAACTTGCCCAAACTGCGAGAGAGTTATAAACATTATGAACACCTTTTAAGCAAATTTTTAAATTTGTTTGAACTTCACCTTTATAAACAATATCAAATGTTGTAAAATCTTCGTCATAGTGGATGTTTTTAGCTGAATAGTCAGTATTTCCGCCAATTGAATAAGTTACAAACTGAGCGTTGTTTGCAAGTTCGTGTTCTGTGTAATATTTTACAAGTCTTTTAACTCCGTCATTATCAGTGTTAGCTAAGATTATTCCGTTTGGACGGATATTTGACAAGAATTTTTCAAAAGTTTCTAAAATGGAGTCCAAACCGTTTTTATAGAAATCCAAGTGGTCAGGTTCTAAGTTGTTTACTACAACCAAGTTTGCACTATATTTAACAATTGTGCCGTCACTTTCATCAAGTTCAGCGATAAAATATTTGTCATTTGTAGCATTTGCATTTGTGTCGATTTCAGGAAGTAATCCACCAACAACGTAAGATGGTTTTAACCCTGCAAGTTCCATTACATACGAGCATAAGCCACTTGTTGTTGTCTTGCCATGAGTTCCTGAATAACCAATGAAATATTCTTCATTTTCAGAAATTTCTGCTAACAAATCTGAGCGGTGCCAAATCGGTAAACCTAGACGTTTTGCTTTTTGAATTTCTGGGTTGTTATCACGAATTGCTGTACTTGCAATAACAACGCAATCATCAGGTAAATTGCTTTCATCGTGTCCAATGAAAACTTTTGCTCCTAATTTTTTAACTTTTTGAACATATTTACTATCGTTTATGTCAGAGCCAGATACTTCAAAACCCTTTTGTAACAAGAATTTTGCTAATCCGCTCATCCCTACGCCACCGATTGCTATAAAATGATATTTCTTTTTCAAAATCTTATCCCTACTATTTATAATCTCTACTTCTTTTCTAATTATAATACCAAAATAGCTTTTCGTCTTGAATATTATTATTTTTTAACAATGTTTGAGCAAAAATTTTTATGTTTGGAATTAAATATAACTATGAGAGTTCTCTGTTTGAAATATCCTCCTATAAAACCAAAACAACTTCCTGAGCATCTAATCTATCATCAAGCAACAGGCAGGCATGAGATTACTGGTGAAATTATTGATAGATTTGTGATGTTTTCCACCAAAAAAGGTGAAGAAAAAGTAAAAGCTGTTATGGAATGTATGAAAACCACAGTTGATAGGGATGGAGTTAAAAATGTTCCTTCTATATATGTGAAAAATTTGTTATCTCCATATTCTGGTCTGGGTTTGGGTACAGATTTTCTAGATTTTGTACAAACCTATAGTAAGAAAAAAGGTTGTAATGGTTACTTTCATTTGTATTCGAGTGCAGGTTACTCCCCAAAAAGAATACCACATATTTTTTATCGTAAATACGGTATGAATACGGAAAATGCAAATGTAAATAAAAGATTGGATAAGTTTATTGCAAAAGGTAAAAATGCTGATTATTATGATTTCTCTGATGTAAATATGTTTTATCCGCCTATTAAAAATCCGAAAACAGGTTGGCAAATATTTTTAGATTTTCTTGGATTGGGAGGGAAATAATGAGGACAAGGTCGATATTATTTTCAAAACCAATTAAGAATTTTCCAGAAAGACTTATTTATAAAAGTCCAAATACTTTAAGGGCATATGATGGGGTGAACGGCGGTAAAACATATGTTTATACATATAAGATGTATGATACTAAGGCAAAAGCTGTTGTAGGATTGATGAAAGCTGGTCCTGTTAATTATAAAAATAAACGTTGTAAAGTTTATCCAATGGATACTCCATATAATTCGTTTTATATTTCTTATTTGGAAACAGTAGATAGTGGCTATAACTATGGAACAGATTTTATAAATTTAGCAAAAAGTGAAAGTTTGCATACCTACTGTGAAGGTAGAGTTCATTTGGTCGCTAGTAGAACCTTTTCCCCTAGAAGACCGCCTCACCTTTTTTATCGTAAATTGGGGTTTCAAACAAATTCATCATTTTTAAATGATGTTATGGATTTTTATATTTCTATAGGTGAACAACTTCCTTGGGAATATTCAGGTAATGTTATGATGTATACACCAGTGGCTATTAAACACCCTAAGAAGAGGTCAATATTTTCTTTTATGGTAAATTTCTTTAAAGAAAAGTTTACTAAAAGATAGTTTTCTTATATCATATATGTATGATTTATTTTTTCTATGGGGACGAAGAATTTAATATATCAAATGAAATCAAGAAGTTTAGAAGCAAACTTGATAAAGATTTTATTGAAATGAGTTATAAGTATTTCAACAATCCAAAATTCCCAGATTTGGTTGCTGCTATAAAATCTCAACCAATGATGTTTGGGAAAATGCTTATCGAAATAAATTGTCTTTCTTATTTGAGCGGGAAAACTGCAGAAGATAAGGGGTTTGATGATAAACAATTAGCACAAATTACAGAGGCTTTAGAGGGTGCTAGTGAAAATGTTGATATAATTTTTGTTGCTCAAATTCCCCCTGATAGTCAGAAAAAAATTGATAAACGTAAAAAGTTTTTTAAATTATTATCAAAATTCAATGCTCAAGAATTTGTGCAAATTCCATCATATAAAACAGCGGAACTTGAAGCGTGGATTAAAAATCAAGCAAAGACAAAAGATTTAAAATTGACGGATGAAATTGCATCAACAATTCTTATTCAAATTGGTTCGAATTTGAGGATGTTGGATTCTGAATTAGAAAAATTAAAAATTTACGCAGGGGATAAACCTATTACAAAAGATATGGTTAAAGAAATCTGTGTTACAAATGAAGATTTGTTCGTGTTTGCGGATTATTTAATTTGTGATGAGAAAGTGAAAGCGATAGAAGAATTTCAAAAATTGTTGGTTAAAAAGCATCCGTTAGAAATCCTTTCGGTTTTACATACTTTACTTCATGGCAAAATTCAAATTAAAGCGAATGCTTCTAAGTATTCGGCAGATGAGATTGCAAAAATTATCAATATGCACCCATATCGTGTAAAACTTGAGATGCAAAAATTGAAAAATGTTTCGTTAAAAAATCTTGTCAAGTTAAAAGAAAATTTAACTAATGCAGAGTATAGAATTAAATCAGGTCAAGCAACAATGGATGTTGAAAGAGAGGTTGAATATGCAATATTACAATAATGAAATCTCTCAAAAATATCCAAAATTGTTAGAATATTTTTCTGGTGGGATATCAGATGAAAATAAAAATATTAGTCACTGTTTATTATTCTGGGGGCCAGATATTACTTCTCAATGCGAATTGGCACTAGAAATTGCTAGGCTTTTGAATTGTTCAGAAGACAAATCAAAAGATTGTAATTGCTTGAATTGTCGTTGGATAAAAGAACAGACTCATCCTGCGGTGAAAATTTATACTCGTTTGGATTTTAAAGAAGCTGGTGGGAGTTCTGATGATGAAGACTCTACAAAAGGCAAAAAGAATATCAATATTGGTCAAGCAAAAGCAATTATTAATGAACTTGCGGTAACAAGTGATTATCATAGAGTTTATATTTTCTGTGATAGAGATGAAGATGGCAATCTTTTACCGCTAAATCAGATGAATTTTCCTGAAGCAACTTCAAATGCTCTTTTGAAAACTTTTGAAGAACCGCCAAAAAATACAACATTTATTTTCTTAACTAAAGATAAATCTGATGTTATTTCTACTGTTGTTTCTCGTTCTCAATCATTTTTTGTTTCAGGGGTAATTAACGAAGATTGTGACTATTCTTTAGTCGAAGGTGTATTAGGGAATTACTGGACAATTGCTAGAAACGATGTTTTAGAGTTTGAAACAAGTCTATTGAAACTTGTGGCGGATAATGAGCCTAAGGAAATATTTACTCAAATTCAAAATTATATGTTGGCAACAATTAAATCAAATTTAGAGAATAAGCATTTGTACTATAGACTTATGGAAGATTTAACATATGTTGAAGATGCAAAACGCCAAATTTCTTTGACTCCTGCGATGAATATCCAAACTGTTGTTGAAAATTTAAGTTTTAAAATGATTTTAAAATAATTGCCAATAAATAGGCAAAATGATATAATACCCTTATTAGAAGAAGAGATGGAGAATTAAGGATATGGATTACGTAGAGATTGTAAAACAGTTAGCGATTATTGCTTCTGTAGCGTATTTAGTAGGTTCAATTCCGACAGGTTATATTGTTGTAAAATTATTTACAGGGCAAGATATTAGAACGATAGGATCAGGTTCAACTGGAGCTACTAATGTTAAACGTGTGATGGGTAAAAAATGGTTTTTTACTGTAATGATTTTAGATGCAATTAAG
The DNA here is from genome assembly GCA_017536545.1 of bacterium. Classification (GTDB taxonomy): domain Bacteria; phylum Cyanobacteriota; class Vampirovibrionia; order Gastranaerophilales; family Gastranaerophilaceae; genus Zag111. Next base: position 8,955 of record JAFXHF010000022.1, on the reverse strand, counting down.
GGTGTTATACCTGTATTATTAGCATCATATTTTGGTACAGTATTTACTCATTCAGGTTTGTTAGCTGTTGTTGCTGCAGTTTGTGCTATTTTGGGTCATAGCAGATCAATTTTCCTAGGTTTTACTGGTGGAAAATCTGTTGCAACTGGTGTCGGAACATTGTTGGCTCTAAGTTGGCAAACAGGCTTGTTGATTGCAATAATTTGGGCTTCTATAACTTGGATTACAAGATATGTTTCAGTAGGTTCTATGATTGCCTTAGCGTTTGCACCAGTGTTTATGTGGATTTTAAATGCTCCACCAGCATACACAGTTTACGCAATTATTGCAGCAATTTATGTTATTTACTTGCATCGTGAAAACATTAAAAGGCTTCAAAACGGTGAAGAAAATAAAATTAGAGAGTAAAAGAAGAAATACAAATTTTTTTAGACACATTCAGCGATACTCAAAGGACGTTAATCCTAAGAAGTTTCAGAATGTGTCTATTTATTTCTTTGGAAAAATCCTGCGAGTTCTTTATGTGGGATAACCCTTGAAATTGGTCGTCCGTGCGGGCAAGTGTATGGCATTTTTGTTGTTCGCCATTTTTTGATAATCTCTTGCATTTGCCAAATTGATAATTTTGTATTTGCCTTAACTGATGCTTTGCAAGATGTTGTAATTAGAATTTTTTCTTCCAAATTATCAATGTCACCATCAATATTTTCTAAAATGTCTGCTAAGATGTCTTTTGGGTTGGCTTTAGCCAATAATTGAGGGACTTTGCGGAAGATTATTTCAGTATCTTTTAGAAACTCTATTCCGTAACCAAAACGCTCGAATTTATCTAGGTTTTCTTTAATTAATTCGCTTTCTGAAGATGAAATTTCAATCACGTCAGAAACGAATAACATTTGTGAAATAACATTTTTCTCAGATTTTAATTTTTCATAGATGTAGCGTTCTTCAGCAATATGTTGGTCAACAATTTCTAGCCCTTCATCGGTATCGATTAAAATATATGTGTCATTGTATTGACCAATAATTTTTTCCTCAGGTTCTTGTGGTTGAACTTGTTGAGGGGTGAAAATTTGTTTTTGCTCAGGGTTTGACAAGTTTGGTGTTTCGATTTTATCTAGTGCACTATCTGAGATAAACATTGTATCTGAGTCTTTATCAACATAAAATTCTTTTTGTGCTGTTGGAAATTGGATTACACTTTGTTCAGCTACTGGAGTTTCAACTGGAGCTTCTTCAGTTTTGTGAGAATAGATTGGTGTGTAATTCTTTTCAACATAATTAGACAAACCCGCCTCAACTGAAGAGTAAATAAAGTTGAAAATTTGGTTTGGGTTTTTGTAACGTACTTCTTTTTTTGTTGGGTGAACATTTACATCAACATCGTGTGTCGGGATTTCAAGATTTAAGACAACAAATGGGTATTTGTTGTTTGCTGTAAGGTTTCTATATACAGTGTCAATGGCTTTTTGGAATACTGGACATTTTACGCTACGAGAATTGATGTATAAGTGATAACTCTTTTTGCTTGAACGTGTGTAATCAGGTGTGCTTACAAACCCTGACATTTTTAGTCCAGAAAGTTCGTCTGTTTTTAAAACTTCTTTTAAATTGTTTGTTACATCAGATGAGTAAACTTCTTTAATTGTCTGGGTTAAATTGCCTTGACCTGTTGTTTTTAGAACAGTTTTGCCTAATTTTTTCAACTCAATCGAAACCTCTGGATGAGAAAGAGCAAGTGATTGTACAATTTCTTGAATATATGAAAATTCTGTATTTGAGTTTTTCAAAAATTTTAAACGAACAGGAACATTGTAGAATAAATCTTTGATGTCCATAATTGTTCCGACTGCACAACCTGTTTCAACTTGAGATACTTCAGAATTTTCACATTTTACTTTTGTACCTGTTTCAAAATCTTTTGTTCTTGTTGTACAAGTTAGTTTAGAAATAGAGATTATACTAGCAAGAGCTTCTCCACGAAAACCAAGAGTTTTAATATCAAATAGGTCTTCATCTTCTTGGAGTTTGCTTGTTGCGTGTTTAGAAAAAGCAAGTAAAATATCGTCAGGATGAATTCCGCAACCATTATCTGCAACACGAATATCACGGCAGTCGTTGTTTATTTCTACGCTAACTTTTGTAGCTCCAGCATCGATAGAGTTTTCTGTTAATTCTTTTACAACAGATGCTGGACGTTCAATAACTTCGCCTGCTGCGATTTGATTGATTAAGTGTTTTGATAATTGTTTTATTCTTGCCATAACTTTTCCCTAAACCTCTATCTCAATCTACACCAAACACAAAATCATCTAAATGTTTGATTACAAATTTGAAACATTTTTGTAATCTAAGAATGTAGAAAAATATATACAGACGAGGGGACAATTTTGGTGAGAAGAGCTAATACAAATTTAAAATTACAACCAAAAAAGCAGGCTGATTTACAAGTAGTAAAACAACCTGAGGTTAAGACTACAAAATATAGCGATATCAATTTGAAAAAATGGAAAGATTATGCTCATATTTTGACAGGTACATTGTGGCAATTCCCATCAAGATTGAAACAACACGGTCATTCAAACGAATACCACGGTAATTATATTCCACAAATCGCTCAACAAATGTATGAAAGATATACTAAAAAGGGCGACGTTGTTCTTGATTTGTTCTTTGGTTCAGGTACTTCTGGTATTGAAGCTATCAATATGGAAAGACGTTGTATTGGTGTTGAATTGAAAGAAGATTTAGCAGAAAGTGTTTCTGAAAAATTTACTCCAAAGCAACTTGTTACAGATGTGAGAATTATTTGTGGTGATTCATCTTCAGAAGTTGTTAAAGATAAAATTCAAGCAGGTCTTGATATTTTGGGTGAAAAGAAAGCTCAATTCTTGATGTTACACCCACCTTATGATGATATTATCAAATTCTCTGATAAAAAAGAAGATTTATCAAACTGTGAATCAACAGAAGAATTTTATGATATGTTTGAAAAAGTTGCCAAAAATGGTTATGATATGCTTGAAAAAGGTCGTTTTGCTTGTTTAATCATTGGTGACAGTTACAAAAATTCTGAAGTTCAGCCTTTAGGATTTGAATGTATGAATAGAATGAGAAAATTAGGTTTTGTTTTAAAATCTACTATTGTAAAAGATATTCAAGGTAATGAAAGAGGTAAAGGTAGAACTGCTAATTTGTGGCGTTATAGAGCGTTGGCTGGTGGTTTTAGTATCTTTACTCACGAATATATTTTCGTATTCCAAAAAGTATAAGATATAGTCATTCTGAGCGAAGCAGAGAATCTCATAAAATTTAAAAAAGACCACATTGTGTGGTCTTTTTTTATGCTTCATATCGCTTAAATCCTTTTTCGATAGCTTTCGATATTATACTCTTTGTCGTATCGTATTCGGTTGTGAGTGATGATATCTCTGTATCTAAGTTTTTCATTTTTAAGTCAATAGTTTGTTCTTTATTTTCAATTTTAGCTTTTTCAGTGTTGTATTTTGCTTCAGCTTTTGCAATTGCTTCTTCATCAGCTACTTCAAGGATATTTCTGTCTGTTGTGTAGTTTCCTTGATAGTAGTATCCATCTTCACTCATTGATGATATAAATACCATACCAGATTTTAACATTTCTGACATGTATTCTTGATCATCGATTTGAGCATTTTCTGTCCAACCGTTTACACAGATTTGGTTGAATAATGTATCGTAGAAGTTTGCATATAGATGAGAATCTCCCATATCAACTTCTGTATCTGATACAATAGTGAACATAAAGTCACTGTGTTCTGGGTCGTAAAGTGTACTATCACTAATATTACCTTTTTGCCAGCCTAATTTAGAGTCACCAAGACCTTCCATATATTGAACATATGAAGTCAAGAAGGCTTGTGCAACGTTACTTATATTGATTTGGATTTGAGATCTATCTTTTCTATCTTGGTGGAAGATGTTCCAGTCAGATCTTTCTTTGTTCCAAGTGTATGTGAAACCAATATAATTTTTAGAGTTTTTGTTAATATCATCATAATAATCTCTTTGATCTTCTTTGTAGTAAACTTGTACTGCTAGTTCATCAAGAGCTGTTTTAAATGCCTTACCATCATCATCATGGTCTGTGTCATTTGCTCTATCTTTTCTTTCTCTGTCTTTTAATAATGTATTACCGTGATTTTTATAAAAATCGTCCCAAGTTTTATCTACAGCTTCTGATGGGTAAATTAAGTCATAAACTGAATTATATGCATATTGTAGTGCTGTTTCGCTTGCTGCAGTACCACCTAAAACGTTTGCAAATTGATCTAACATCCAGTCTAGAAGACCTGGACCGTAGCTATCACCACCAACAATGTTTTGTAATAATTCAGCACCAGTGATAGGTAATTGTTCACCTTTTTGAGAGTATAAACTCAAAGTAATGTCTTTGTTTTTATTTAACAATTCACTGATTGTTACATTTCCGCCATCGTCCTTTTTATCGTATGTGGCACCTTCTTCTTTTGTTAAGTATAAAGTTCCACCGTGATTTGGCCAGTTGCCACCGAATTTTATTCCATAAGTTTCTGAATCAACGCCTTGAGCTTCTATCATCTCAAGTAATTCATCATAAGTAATTTCAGTCAAACTTGTAGATGCTGAAACACCATTACCAAGACCAAGTGCGTTATTATATGGAACACCTTGAATTGATACTGCTTGAGTAGGTGTAATAATTCCATAATTAGCCAATGATTCAACGAACTTGTTACGTACATCTGATGATGGTGTACCTAACAAACCTTCTGCAGGAATGCCAGCGGCTCTTGCTGCTTGAGCATATGCAGAGTTTAGTACAATTCTATTTTTGCTATCTGAAACTAATTTCGGATAATAATCGTTGTAAACAGATGGGCTCATTAATAGTCCATAAGTTAAAGCCATATCGCTATCACCAGCACCATAATAATCATAAACAAGTTTAGTTTTGTTTAAAGAATCTTGGTACTCGCTAGACACTCTTTCCATGCTACGAGAAAGAGCAAGCTTTTGATGCGATAAATTCATCGACAAGAATTCGCAGTCAGCTTTGCGGGCTGTTATGGTTAATAATCTAGCTTGTGATGCTGCTAATCCCATTGCTTTCCTTTCTTAATTTCGTAACTTTTAGTGCCTTTCATGTAGTATTACGGCATTTTAAGGTTCAAACTTTAAAAAATAGAGAGCTTTTTGTTACAAAAGTTTACAGTTTTATAAATTAGATATTTAATGTATGATTAATGTATAAGACTAGACTTATAAAGAAGAGGAAGAAATATGGTAAAAAGAATTGGTATTGATGTTGGTGGCACAAATGTAAAAATTGCTTTAGTTGATGGCGAAGGTAAAATTATTTACTCAAACAGTGTTCCAACATATGCTCAAATGGGTTATGAATATACAGTTAACAACATTAAACAAGCAATCAAAGACTTGATGAAAGAAACAAATACTGAATCAAAAGATATTCAAGGTATTGGTTTTGATTTCCCTGGTCAAGTTGATTGTAAAACTGGTGTTGTTAAGCTTGCTCCAAATATCCCTGGTTGGGTTAATGTACCAATTGCACAAATGATAGAAGAGGAATTTCATATCCCAACTCGTATTGATAACGATGTAAGATGTGCAGCTTTGGGTGAATTAAAATTTGGTGCTGGTCGTGGTTGCGAAAACTTTGTATGTATTACTGTTGGTACAGGTATTGGTTCAGGTTTGGTAATCAATGGCAAAGTTGTTCGTGGTGCTGCTAATGCTGCTGGTGAACTTGGTCATATCAAACTTCAAATGGAAGATGGCCCTCTTTGCGGTTGCGGTGATAGTGGTTGTTTAGAGGCATTTGCTTCTGGGCCATCAATTGTAGCTATGGCTCAAGAATATTTGAAAGGTGGAAAATCAGCTAAATTCCGTGAACTTGCAGGTGATGGTGAAATTACTCCATATATCGTTGCTAAAGCTGCTGAAGCTGGTGATCCTGTTGCAAAACGTATTTTTGAAAAAATGGGTTACTATATCGGTATGGGATTAACTAGTGTTATTAACTTACTTAACCCTGAAAAAATTATTATCGGTGGAGGTGTTGCTGAATGTGGTGACCTTCTTTTAGATCCAATCAGAAGAACTATCAATGATAGAGCGATGAAAGTTCAACGTGAATCAGTTGAAATTGTACCTGCTGAACTTGGTAATAGTGCTGGTGTTATCGGTGCTTCTATGCTTGTTGAAGGCTAGGGGTAAATATATAGAGTTGTTATTCTAGTTAAAAAGAAAAATCTAAAAATATTAAAGACCACCACATTTATATGATGGTCTTTTTATTTGTCTTGAAGTTTAGTTTTGTTTGTTATAGATTAGGCATGTGTAATATATTATACAAGAAGAAGGAGACTCAAATGAGTGAAAGAAAATTAGTTGGAACAAATGAAATGTTCAAAAAAGCATTAGAAGGCGGATACGCTATTGGTGCTTACAACGTTAACAACATGGAAATTTTACAAGGTATTGCAGAAGCTGCTGAAGAAACTCAATCACCTATCATTTTACAAGTTTCTGCAGGTGCTAGAAAATATGCTAACCAAACTTACTTAATCAAATTGGTTGAAGCTGCTTTAGCTACAACAACTGTACCTATCGCTCTTCACTTAGACCACGGTGCAGATTTCGAAATTTGTAAAGCTTGTATCGATGGTGGTTTCTCATCAGTTATGATCGATGGTTCTAGATTCCCATTAGAAGAAAACATCGCTCTAACTAAAAAAGTTGTTGAATATGCTCACGAAAGAGGAGTTTCAGTTGAAGCTGAATTAGGTAAATTAGCTGGTGTTGAAGACGATGTTAAAGTTTCTGCAGCTGATTCTACTTATACAGATCCTCAAGAAGCTGTAAGATTCGTTAAAGAAACTGGTTGTGATTCATTAGCAGTTGCTATCGGTACTTCTCACGGTGCTTACAAATTCTCAGGTGAAGCTAAATTAGACTTCAAACGTTTAGAAGAAATCAAATCAGCTCTTGCTGAAGCTGGTTTCCCTAACTTCCCATTAGTTTTACACGGTTCATCTTCAGTTCCTGCTGAATTCGTTGCTAAATGTAACCAATATGGTGGTAAATTACCTAACGCTCAAGGTGTTCCAGAAGATATGCTTAACTATGCTTCTAAACACGGTGTTGCAAAAATCAATATCGATACAGACTTGAGACTTGCAATGACTTCTACTATCAGAGAATTCTTCACAGAACATCCTGATAAATTCGACCCACGTGAATACATGGGACCAGGTAGAACTGCCGTTAAAGAAATGGTTATGCACAAAATGAGAGATGTATTAGGTACTGCTGGTCACGCTCAAGACTAGGTGCTCGCCGCACGGGGTAATATGTTACCAATGGCTTTTAGAAATTGGTAGATTGCCTAAAAAGGCAGACGGGGCAATTTGCTCAACCTAATATAGGTCAAATTTAAAAATCCCGCTTCTAACAAGAGGCGGGATTTTTCTATGTTTATTTAGCTTTTAATTATTTGCAATAACCAACATCATATTCTTTGCCATCATATTTGTAACACATAATAGCACATTTACTTCCACTTAATGTTCGTCCATTTACTTGAACTTTGATTGGTGGGCAAGTTGGTGTACGTTTGGATATAATTTGAGGTGGACAAATTTCAGTTACGCCCATTTTCATAAATTTCTTTTGATATGGCAATAAATCTTGATGATTTTCACTAGCCTTTAGCATTTGTCTTGCTATTGAGTCAAGTTGTGCCTTTTTAGAGTTACCAGTCGCAGTTTGAGTATTTGTGTATGCTTTTGGTGTTGTTGTTTGGGTTGAATAATTTGGTGCACTTGGATAAGTGATGTTCTTTTTGTATTTATCAGACGGATTGCCTGTTGCAAGTGCACTATTTATGCAAAGTCCTAAAATCAATCCTAATAATGCATATTTTTTCATTCTCAACTCTCCTTATTTGCAAGTTCCAACTTCGTATCTTTTACCTTTGTAGTCATATGAAACTATTCCACAAATTGTTTTATTTTTGTGCGTTTTACCTCCGATTATAACGGGAGGAAGGCTTTTTGTAATTGAACTACTATTTCTTTCTATTTGTAAGTTTATATTTTCTGCACCAAGTTCTCTCATTTCCTTTGCAAATGGAGCAAGAACAGGTTTATTACGTTTTAATGAGGTTTCTACAGCTGCCATACCTATTGTTTTAAACGGTTCTTTTGCGGCTTTAGCTCCACTACTTATTGGTTGGATGTGTGGGCCTTTTGGTTTTGGGCCATATTTTTTATAGCAAATTCCAAAGATAGTACTTAAAATTACCCATATACTTAAAATTATAATAATTTTCTTTTTCATAAAAGCTCCTATTTATATAGGTAGTTTAGCATATTTTCCTGTTTTTTAAAAGTAGGGATTTGTTTATGGTAAAATTGGCTTATATAAATTTTAAAGGGATATTCAAATGTTTGATAATTTAAGTGAAAAACTACAAGGTATTATTTCAAGAACTCATTCGCAAGAGTTGACACAAGATAATATGCAAGAGGCTTTGCGTGAGATTAGACGTGCACTGTTAGAAGCTGATGTAAACTTGCGTGTTGTAAAAACTTTTATTTCATCTATTAAAGATAAAGCAGAAGGTGAAAATGTTTTACAAGGTGTTAATCCTTCTCAACAGTTGGTAAAAATTGTTCATGATGAGTTGGTTGAATTGTTAGGGAAAGAGTTAAAACCACTTGATTTATCAGGGCATCCAAGTTTGATTATGATGTTAGGTTTGCAAGGTTCTGGTAAAACTACATCTTCAGCTAAACTTGCTGTTAAACTTAAAAAAGAAGGTAAAAATCCGCTTTTAGTTGCGTGTGACGTTTATCGTCCAGCTGCGGTTACTCAGTTGAAAACTTTAGGTCAAGAGATTGGCTGTGAAGTGTT
>JAFXHF010000021.1 GCA_017536545.1 bacterium | reverse complement strand
TTCCCACAACTTGCAAATATTAACAAAAGCGAAGACATGACGTTTCAATTTTTGGAAGGATTGCCTTCGTTTTTGTATTCTAAGCTAGAAAATTTTGCTATTGATTCAGAAAGTGATGAGTTTTTTGAAGCATTAGAAGAATTTTTTATTGATTATGAAGAAATTATTTCTGATATAAGTTCAGAAAAACTTGAAAAATATGGAATTAGTGAACAGTTTTCATCATCGTTTCCTGTTTTTGAACAAATAATCAGAGAAACTAAGCCACAGTTTGCAAAAGGTCAAATTATTGGGCCGTTTACAATGGCGTCAATATTGAATGATATAAATGGTAAAAGTGCTTTGTATGATGATACGCTGAGAGAAGTTGTTGTAAAACTTTTAACTTTAAAGGTTTTGTGGCAAATTAAACGTATAAAATCTGCAAATTCAGACACTACACCAATTATTTTTATGGATGAACCATCAGTTTCACAATTAGGGACATCTGCTTATTTGACAATTTCAGAAGACGAAGTTGTTGATATGCTTAGTGAAATAAGTGATATTATCAAAGAAAATGGTGGAATAAGTGCAATTCATTGTTGCGGAAAATGTGATTGGTCGATTCCGATTAAATCAGGTGTAGATATTATAAATTTTGATGCTTATGCATATTCGCAACATTTGAGTCTGTATCATAAAGAGGTTGAGAAGTTTTTGCAAAAAGGTGGGAAAATTGCTTGGGGACTTGTTCCTACACTTGACAGTGTGGCTTTAGAAAAGATTACACTAGATGATTTGGTTCAAAATTTTGAAAATTCCGTTAAATATTTGACTAAAAAGGGTATTGATGAGAAACTTGTTATAGATAATTCGTTAGTAACATCATCTTGCGGGGCGGGCTCTTTGAATATTGATTTAGCTCAAAAGGCAATGGATTTAGTTTTTGGATTATCAAATGAGTTAAGGAAGAGGTTTTAGATTTGACTATTAAACTTGCAATAACAGGGAAAAGCGGTAGTGGAAAAACTACAATGGTAAAAGCATTTATGCAGATTTTTAAGGAAATGTTTCCAGAAAAATCTATTTTGCTTTTTGATAATGATCTTGCAAGTGAATTAGGTCATAGTTTTGGGTTGGATATCAGGAATACAATTTATGGTATCAGAAGTGGTAAACACGAGTACAAAACTGGAATACCTGAAGATATGTCTAAACAAGAATATATTGAATGGGCAATGGAAGATATTTTAGTATCAATTGATGATAATGTTGATATTATTGTGTCTTGGTTTGTAGGTTCAAAAGATTGTCGTTGTCCTGTGACAAAGCTTATCAATGATGCAGTACTTAAGCTAATCAACCGTTATGATTTAGTTATTTTTGACTGTGAATTTGATTTGAAATACTTAAATCAACTTGTTGATACCGAAATTGATTCGACAATTATTGTTGGTAATCCAAGTGAAGAGTCTGCACATTTAGCAAAACGTATTGAAGAATTCAGTTCAAAATATGCTGCAGGCAATCAATTGGGGGTTGTTATCAATAAGGTTAATAATAATGATATGTCATCGGTTTATGAGCTTTTGAAAAAGTATGACTTGGAAATCTTAGGTGTAATTCCTTTTGATAGCGAATTAGCACAGAACCCAATTTCTAGGGATTCAAAAGTTGTACAAGATGCAATTAAGGAATTTTATTTTAGATTAAACCTTCCACAAGCGAAGCAGTAGGTGAATAAATGGCACAGATTTTAGATGGTAAAAAGTTAAGAGAAAAACTTTTGGCAGATTTGAAACAGAAGATTGATGGGTTTCAAATAAAGCCTACTCTTGTTGTGATTTTAGTTGGTGAAAATCCTGCAAGTAAAATCTATGTGAATAATAAAAAGAAAACAGCAGAAGAACTTGGTATAAATTCTCAGGTGATAAATTATCCTGCGAATATTTCTGAAAAAGAACTTCTATCTAAAATTGAAGAATTAAATAATGATAAAAATGTTACTGCAATTTTGGTTCAACTACCTTTACCAGAACATATTTCAAAAGAAAATGTTATAAATGCTATTGCACCAGCAAAAGATGTTGATGGTTTTACACCATACAATTTTGGGAAATTATTCTCAGGAGAAGAACCAACAGTTTATCCTTGCACACCAAAAGGGATTTTATTACTTTTGGATGAATATGGTATTAAGTTAGAGGGAAAACATGTTGTTGTGGTTGGTCGTTCAAATATTGTTGGTCGCCCATTATCTCAAATGTTATTAAATAGAAATGCAACAGTAACTGTTTGTCATAGTCGTAGCAACCTAGACATAATAAAAACTGCTGATGTAGTTATTTCAGCAGTGGGAAAAAATATTATAGAAGGGGAAATGTTAAAATTGGGTTCAGTAGTTGTAGATGTCGGGATTTTCAAAGATGAGAACGGGAAGACCCGAGGAGACGTGGACTTTGAAAGTGCATCCCAAGTTGCATCGTACATCTCTCCAGTTCCAGGTGGCGTTGGTCCAATGACTATTACTTCATTGATGCTAAACACCGTTGAACTGTTTGAACAAAATCTATCGTAATTTACTATGAACCTAATAAGTTCAATGTACAGCTTGACTTGATATTGTTGTTTACCATAGTCTTTAAGCCTGAAATTTCGTTTTCAAGTGCTGTAATT
>JAFXHF010000020.1 GCA_017536545.1 bacterium | reverse complement strand
TGGCTTAATCGGTGGAACAGTTACAATGTATAAAGGTAACTTCTTCAACGCAACAACCGTATCAGTTGGAGCAAACGTAGCTCAAAACCAAACAATGTATGGAAAAGATGACTTTGCAATGTTGTTATCTGGTGTAGGTAACAAAACAGGCTATAACTTTGAATTTAAGGAAGGTAAATTAATCCTTCAACCAAGTATGCTAATGTCATACACTTTTGTTAATACATTTGATTACACAAACGCAGCAGGCGTAAGAATAGATAACAAACCACTTCATGCACTACAATTAGCCCCAGGCGTAAAAGTAATTGGAAACTTGAAAAACGGTTGGCAACCTTACGCAAGTGTTCAAATGGTATGGAACTTGATGGGCGAAAGTGATGCCACAGCAAATGGAGTAAAACTACCAGAAATGAGCATTAAACCTTATGTTCAATATGGTGTAGGTGTTCAAAAACGTATCAAAGACCACTTCACAGCATATGGTCAAGCTATGATTCAAAACGGTGGCAGAAACGGTATTTCGCTTACAGGTGGTTTCCGCTGGGCGTTAGGACACGATAAATGTAAATATGAAGAGCAAAAAGTTGAAAGGGTAAATGACAAGAGTAAAACCCTCTCCCTAGGCGAGGGAGCAAATAGCTCTAAGAAGATCATAAAACAAATGACACCAGAACAAAGAATGGCACTTGGCGGGGGTAAATATATGAATACCTCACGTACAGCAAAAGCTGGAAGTTTAAGACAATATTAGAAACAAAATTCTAGCACATACTTCCACCTCATGGAAGATTTGACGGCACACAGTATATCCACAAGAGTTGTGTGCCGTTTTTCTATTACAATCTTGCAAATATGTTTGGCATGTTGTATGCTTTTGTAAAAGGAGAGAGTAGGGATTTATGGAAAATAATAATAAACCGGTTGTGAATTTAATTTCTAAACCAGAAAATATGTTGAAAACGATTTATACAGCTTGTAGAACTTGTTATAGTGCGGATTATCCTATCAATATTTATGAATCAACTGATGATGAAGAAAAAATGTTGAAATTAATCGAACGAGTTGTAGGGTCTGGTCATTATTCTACAATCGAGCATATTCAAGTAAGTTTTGCGATTTCTAATGTTTCAAGAGCTTGTACTCACCAGCTTGTTAGACATCGTCATATGTCTTTCTCTCAAAAATCTCAACGTTATGTAAAGGAAAAAGGTCAATTCGACTATATTATTCCGCCAACAATTGAACGTAATCCAGAATTAAAAGAAAAATTTGTTGCATTTATGGGGCAAATTTCAGAGCAATATCAAGAATTTGTTGAAGCAGGTATCCCAGCTGAAGACGCTCGTTTTGTAATGCCAAATGCTGCAGCAAGCTCTCTTGTTGCTAGTTTGAATTTAAGAGAAATGATTCACTTGGCAAACTTAAGACTTTGTACTCGTGCTCAATACGAGATTAGATGTATGGTTAAAGCAATGTGTGATGCCTTAATTGCTGAAGAGCCTTGGTTAAAAACCTACCTTGTTCCAAAATGTGAAAAATGGGGATTCTGTGACGAAGACAAATGTTGTGGTCGCAAAATTACAAAAGCTGAATTGTTTGGAAAAGCTGGTGTTTAATAGATGAAAGCTTTAATTCAACGTGTTAAAAGAGCTTCTGTGACAATTGATAATGAATTGTACTCTCAAATTGGTGCGGGTATGTTAGTTTTGCTTGGTGTAGAAAAAGGTGATACTAAGGAAAATGCTGAAAAATTAGCAGATAAGCTTTCTAAATTACGCATTTATGAAGATGAAAATGAGAAAATGAATTTATCAATTCTTGATGTGAAAGGCGAAATGCTTATTGTTTCTCAGTTTACTCTTTGTGGTGATTGCAAAAAAGGAACTCGTCCAAGCTTTGATAAATCAGCACCCCCACAAATTGCAAATGAACTTTATGAATATTTTGTTGAACAGATTAAGATACTCGGAATCCCTTGTCAAACGGGAAAATTTGCAGCGATGATGGATGTCGAGCTGATTAACGATGGTCCTGTTACATTTATGGTTGAAAAATAATATTAACCTATGTAAATTAAATTTGATTTTCTGAAAAAGCTTCTTATTTTATTTTTTTATTTTTTTAGAGGCTTTATAAAGAGAGATTAATCGTGACAAAAATTAATGGTTCGCAGAATCAATATGAGCTTTTGAAGTTAAAATCTTCAGATGACACAAAAACCGAGGCTAGATCTCAGGTTGATAGTACTGCGAATTTTATGACTTCTGCAAGGGGGGTAGAAAGAAGAAGCTCATCTCAAGGGGCTAAAGATATTGATGGGGTATTAAATGCTTTAGATTCTAAATCAGCTACAGGTTCGGATAAGACCTCATCTGTGTCTGGCAAAGCAGGTGAATGGCAATCAAGAATAGATAATGCAAAATCAAATGAAGAAAAACGAGCAATCGCAAAAGAAATGTTAAAAGAAGGCGATAGCCAGATTGCTGATGCTAATGCTCAGAGCCAAGAGTGTCAAAATCAGATAAACCAAACAAAAGCCGATATGGCTGTTGCTCAACAACAAAGCAAAGAATCTGTAAAACAGACTCAGACTATCAAAACTCGTATAACATCTTTAAATCAGCGTAAAGAATCAATGTTACGTGATGTCAAAACTGCTAGTATGGAGATTCAACGAGAACAACAAAAGATGCAACAAAAAGAAGAGAAAATTAAGCAGTTGCAACAAGAAGCAGAGTCTTTAAAAAATAGTAAAGATCCAAGTGCTCAAGCTAGATTAAGAGAGATTTCTGGTGAAATTCGCTGTTTGACTGCTGATATTACTGCGTCTTCTGCAAAGTTACGTTCAAGACATTCTAAGTTATCTCAAACTAACAGGGCATTGATGCAAAATGCAAAAGAGGAAGCTACTTATACTAAGCAAATGAACGCATTGAGTAAGCAATACGAAACTTCAAATACGAAAATTCAGGATTTTGCTCAAAAATTAGGTGAGTTTTCTTCAAAAATAGTCAATTTAGGTAATGCAACAATGCAAATTGGCGGAACTATGCAAAATATTGGGCGAGCATTGATGGCGGCGTGTACTGTTAGTGCTATTTTTACGTTTGGAGCTACTGCTGCGGGTATACCTGAAGCACAACAATTGGTTCAGCTTGGTGGACAAGTGAAAAATGTGGGTGATATGGTTGCCAAAGTTGGAAATGTTGGTGTACAAGCTGCAAATGCGACTCTTGCTGTTACTAATCCTGCAGGGGTTAATATAAGTAAGCTTATGGCTGCAGCAACAAGTGCTATTGGATCATGTCAAGGAATATCAACCGCAAGTACTAATGCAAACAAAGAACTTGATTCGATGTTGAATACGATTAATTCTTTCGATGAAAAAGCAAATGAATTTACAGAAATTGAAAAAAGTATTGCTCAATTGTTTGGCGGAGATGAAAACGGAGAAGATAATGGCCAAAAAATGGGGCTGGTATAGTTTTGCTCTACAACCACTTGCATAAATATTCATTTCATGTTAAAATATGACTATAAGTTATATTTTTTTATTGAAATCGATTTATATTGTGAGGAATGTTACCTTAAATTTATTTTATTATGAGTTATTTTTTATTAATTAAGAGGCTTTTATTATGTATGTAAACAAGTGCATTAAGTGCGGTCGTGAGTTTGAGACAAAAAACCCTAAAAGAGTTATATGCCCGGATTGTTTGTATCCAGACAAAAAGATGATGGTTGGAGGATCTGATGCCCCTGCAGCTTCAGTGTCTACTGAAGCTCAAGAACAACGTTCAAGTTATCAATCAGAAAGTAAACCACAATTCTATAATAGCTATTCTAGCGGTGGTGATGACAACGCTAGACCATATAATAGACCACAACGCCAATATAACAATCAAGGTGGCGGCTATCGTGATAATCGTGGCGGTGGTTATAACAACAATCGTCAAGGTGGTGGTTACAGAGATAATCGTGGCGGTGGCTATAATAACAATCGTCAAGGTGGTGGCTATCGTGATAACCGTGGCGGTGGCTATAATAACAATCGTCAAGGCGGTTACAACAATAACAGAGGTGGTTTCCAACAAAGAAGACCTCAAAATAACAGATTTAACAATAATAGAAGACCAAATAATAGAAATGCTGCACCAAAACAATTATTGGTTAGCAGAGAACAACTTGAACAAATTGAATTGTTATATAAATTGATGTTACCACTTCCAAACCCTGATGCTCACGAGGTTATTGGTGAAAAAATTGGTTTGGAACCAAGAAAAGTATTCTTTGGTATCAATTTAGTACGTCAGAAGATGATGTTGCCAAAATTACCGTTCCCTAAACGTAAATTGGCTATTACTCCTGACCAATTAAATGCTATTAAAATGCTTTATGAACCATTGTTACCATTACCTCCAATTGGTTGTCATAAAATCATTGCAGCTCAATTGAAAATGGATGAATGGAGAGTTCACGTTGGTATTGGTTTAGTTCGTGCTCAAATGGGTATGGAACGTTGGAACCAAGAACGTGAAGATGCTCCAGAAGAGTTTAAAAAGCAAAAAGCAGAAGAAAAAAAGGCTAAAACAACTAAGAAAGCTGTGAAAGAAGAAACTGCTGAAGAAGCTCCAAAGAAAAAAAGAGCTACTAAAAAAGCTAAATCTGAAGAAGCTGAAGCGGAAGAATAGTTATGACTAAATACGTTTCTGTCGGAAAGATTGTTAATTTTCACGGAATTAAAGGCGAGGCTAAGGTTGGCTATTCAAAGAGTCAATTAGATTTTCTGTTGTCCTTAGATGTTGTTTATCTTAAAGATAAGGATAATTATACTCCACTTAATATTGTTTCAGCTAAACCTCACAAAAACCTTTTAATTGTAAAATTTGAAGGTATTGATTCTATAAATGATATTATTCCACACAAAGGTGAATTGCTTTTTGTTGATGAAGAAGTTATTCGAGAAACTCTTGAGGAAGATGAATTCTTAATTGACGAACTTGTTGGTTTAGAAGTATTTGATATTGCTGATGGTAAGAAATTAGGCTTTGTTGTTGGTGTTTCTAACAATGGTGCGACAGATTTAATTTCAGTTAAGACAAATTCTAAAAATATTTGTCTTGTACCATTTGTTAATGCAATTGTTCCTGTTGTTGATTTAGAAAATAGAAAAATTCTGATAAATAATTTAGAGGGCTTATTAGAATGAGGTTTGATGTATTAACATTATTCCCAGAATTTATTCAGTCTTATTGCGAGTTTAGTATTATGAAACGAGCAAAAGAGGGGGATGTTATCGCATTAAATACTGTAAACCCAAGAGATTTTACTGAAGATAAGCATAAAAAAGTTGATGATACCCCATACGGTGGTGGCGCAGGAATGGTTTTAATGCCTCAACCTTATATTGATGCATATGATAGTGTTGAGAAGCTGGAAAACTCAATAACTGTTATGCTTTCACCTCAAGGCGAGCCTTTATCAGAAAAATTGGTTTTAGATTTAGCTAAATATGATCAAATTGTTATGTTATGTGGTCATTATGAGGGCTTTGATGAGCGTATTCGTGACATTATTAAGCCAAAAGAAATTTCAATTGGTGATTTTGTTTTAACTGGTGGAGAATTGCCAGCTTTATGTTTGATGGATGCCGTGAGCCGTAAAATTGAGGGTACATTAGGTAAAATAGAATCAGCCCACGATGATAGTTTTTCTAACGGGTTGTTAGAATACCCACATTATACAAAACCTAGAGATTTTAGGGGGTACAAAGTTCCAGAAGTTCTATTAAATGGCAACCATAAAGAAATTAATGAATTTCGTTTAGCACAACAAATTGAACGAACTAAATCAAGACGCCCTGATTTGTACGAAAAATATCTAAAGGAAAACGAAGATTAAGCTCTATTGTAATGGGCCTCTAGGTACGCCAATACCAAAGAAGTTTTTGATTGCAGAGCCTAATGCATATACGCCTAATGCAACTGCACTGACAGTTGAGGCTTTGCCTTTAGTAACAAGTGTTGCAATACCTAAGCCTAATGGTATTACGTTATTAACAAGCATCGAGCAGAAGCCTTTAACATATCCAATACCTAAGTTAAAGAATCTTCTCCAACCGTGGTCCATTTCCCATTCGTAAGCTGTTTGTTTAATACCTTGTCTTACTGGGCTTAAATTGTTATTATACATTGTATTATTGAGATATCTGCCTGTTGCTAGAGCATCTTTTTCTGTTGCATATCTATCAGCTTGGATTTTGCCGATATAATGTGATTCATATCCAACTAAACCCAATGCAGCTAGACCCATACCTTTTTTTAGATATTTCCCAGCATTATTCTTAATACTTGTTGCAATCGAACCTAATCTCATACGCTACACCTTTTACTTGCTTGTTTTTGTTTCCTTTTTAGGAGTTTCTTTTACTTCAAATTCTTTTTCTACTTGGCGACCTGACATTTTTAACAAGATGTTGCTAGCATCAATTGCATCTTGTCCGTAGCCATTGTTATTTTGTTGCATACCTTGAAGAACACCTACTGTATAGTCATCACCCTTGCAAATTCTTTCTTCAAGAGCAGAAAGAGCAAGAACTCTTACTTCTTCACAAGGGTCTTGAAGCATTTTGTTTACTAATGCAGTTAAAGCTTTGTCATCATGTCTTGAATCATCTTCTTTTAACCTTGCATAAACTTCATTTGCAGCGTTAATTCTTACAGCTTTTTCTTGGCTGTTTAAGTGATTTTCAAGGTTTCTAATATAATCATCAGTTAATTCAACGATTTTACGTTTTTCTGTTTTAACTTCTTTTTTTGATTCAGTTGTTGTTGTGTTTGTTGTTGTATTTGTTGTGTAAGTATTGTTGTTGTTATCACCAATAGTTCCACTGTTTGTTCCATTATTTACGTTATCTCCTGTGTGAGGATTGTTGCTGCCGTTGTTTGGATACAACTTACCATCAGGTCCTACAGAATTTGTGTAGTAACTTGATGGATAACAAGGAGCATTAACATTATATGTTGGTGCTTGAGCCCCAGGAGTCATTGCTGTAGGGTTAAAGATTTGGATATTTACACCTGCAGCAGTTGCTGGAACTTGCATATTGTGAACTTGTGGTTGTTGATATTGAGGGTAAACAGAGTATTGTGGGGGATTATATCCTGCTGGATATTGACTTTGGCAAGGATTTGTTACGGGATATTGTGCTGTTGGTTGAGTTTGTTGAACTTGTGTTGTTTGAGGAGCTTGAGAACAAGGTTGGCAAACTTGTGGTTGTGGAACAGCAGGAGTCACCCCAGTACAGATGTATTGCTGTTGAGGAGCTTGTTTTGGTTGAATATTTTGTCCCGTAAGTTGCATAATACGTAATTTTCCCTAATTTCTACCTAATATATTAAAGTATTTGTTAGAGAATAATTTGCGTTTTTGTAAAGTTATGTTAAAAGGATTAATCCGAAGATTAACCCTTTGCTATCATATTTAATTTATCAATTTTAACTTTATAAAAATCAATGTTGATATTTAATTTTGTACCAATATCCAATAAGATTTCAATAAATTTAAGATCTTTTTCTTTAGGTGTTTCTACGTTATCTTCAAGAATTAAACCGATTCTGTGATAAATTTTGTTGTAGTATATGTTTTGTGCTTCAGATACATCAATTTGTAATTCTAATTTTGCAATGATTTCAAATAGTTCTACAATTGCATCTGCCTGTTGGATTTCAAAACTTTTTGTTAATCTGTTCAAGTTAGTTATGATTTTCTTTGCAAAAGCATTATTTGATGGTGTTTTATCTATTTGAATATTCATCTTTTTAGCTTCAAAATTGATATCTGAAATCTGTTGAATTACAGAAGATTCAACAAATCCGTCAGAATGTGATAAAAGGTCATTATAACGTTGGCTTAGAGCATAGCCTGCTGAAATTTTGAATTCGTTAGGTATTTCTAAACCTAAGTTTTGCATGTGATAAATTGAACCTTTACCTTGATCATACATATCTTTGTATGTGTCAGCAAATTTTGATAATTGATCTTTAAGTAGAATTTGTAGAATTTTCTTTCTTTCTTCAATAAAGATATCTTTTAATGTGAAGTATTCTTTTCCGAATTTTTCATCAAGTGCACGGATAATTTCAGTCATTGGATTAAGCATAAATGTCTTAATTAATGATGTTTTTAAGTCTTGGTACTCATCGCTTGTTGAAAATTCTTTGATAGCACAATGGAAATCGCCACCTGCGTATTGCATTAGTGCAAATACTAGGTTAGATTTTTGCAATGTAACTTTAGAACGGATTTCGATATTACCAATAATAAAGTTTGTATTACCTTTTTGTACCATTTTGTAATCATTTCTTTTTACAGAATAGCAATATACATCTTCTTCATCTTCAAAATCTTGATATAGTGATGAAATCGCCCATAAACAAGCAATTTGTTTTGATGTAACAACTGATGGTTTTACAAATCTTTCATAGATATCTTTTCCTGTGCCAAATTCTTGAATATTACTTTTTGCTTGAGAAAGTATTTCTAAGAATTTTTCTTCAAAGTTTTCTTTGCTAAATCTTGAAGCTAATTGCATAGCACGAGCTGCATATTTCATAATTTGTACAGTTTCAATACCTGAAATTTCAGAGAAGAACCATCCGCAGCTTGTGTACATTAACATAGCTTGGCGTTGAATTTCAAGAAGTTCCATACCTTTGATTTTATCTTCTTCTGTCAAATCAGGTTTAAAGTTTTCTTTTTGGAATTTCTTAATTCTAGATGCGTTTCTATCCAAGATAACTTCAATGTAACGGTTTCTAATTTCCCAAGGATTTTCAAGGTAATATTTTTTACCTTCTTTTTCAAATATAGTTGCTAGGTTATCTCTTAAATAATCTAGAGCATCACGTAGAGGTTTTCTCCATTTTTGGTTCCAACCAGGGTGTCCACCAGTTGAACAACCGCAATCTTCAGACCAACGACCAACACCGTGGAAACAGCTCCAAGAAGATGCTTGTTTAATATCTACTTCGTAATCGCTTCTGTATAGATCTAAGTATTCTGCGTAGTTTGTAATTTTAAATCCTTCATTTTCAGCTTTAATTTTTAAAACGTATGATAAAGCCATATCTCCAAATTTTGTGTGGTGTCCATAGCTTTCTCCGTCTGTTGCAATATTGATAAGTTGTGGATAATCTCTTAAATCAGAAACTCCTTCTTTTAGTCGTTTAGTGAACTTATTACCATCGGTAAGAAGCTCATCAAAAGCAACAGAACGAGAAATCGCACCATCATAGAAAAATAGGTCAATAGACTTCTTAGGGTCACACTTGAGAGTGTATTTATAAGAACGAGCAGGGTCGATATTACCCCAGCTAACATCTTGCCATTCTTTATCTGATGCTTTTTTCATTTTAAGTGCTTGGTATGGTGAAAGTACTGTAAACTTAATACCATTATCAACAAGAACTTTTAATGTCGCATCATCTACTGCGGTTTCAGCAAGCCAAATACCTTCAGGCTTTCTTCCGAATCGGTATTCAAAATCTCGTATGCCCCATTTAACTTGTGTTTCTTTATCTTTAGCATTTGCAAGTGGCATAATAATATGGTTATAAACTTGAGCCATAGCATTGCCGTGCCCATTATGTTGAGAAATACTTTCGATATCAGCTTTAATAATTCTTTCGTATGTAAGTGGAGCAAATTCTTCCATCCAAGAAAGAAGAGTTGGACCAAAGTTAAAGCTCATATGTTCGTAATTGTTTACGATATCCAAAATTCTGTTTCTGTTATCAACGATACGTGAAACAGAGTTTGGGTTATAGCATTCAGTACAAATTCTTTCATTCCAATCGTGGAACGGTAGGGCACTATCTTGTAATTCAATTGCTTCAAGCCAAGGGTTTTCTCTTGGTGGTTGGTAAAAATGCCCGTGTATAGTTAAAAATTTCTCATTTTTTGTAGTGTTATTATTTGCCATAATCTGATTCATACCTATTTAGAAGTGAAAACGTTTATTTGTTATTTCCTTTTTTTACTTTGTTAACTACAGTAAGGTTGTGAACATCCATCCAAGGATCACCTAAAGCTGTTGAAAAAACTTTTCCTGTGAACACAATTTCATCGCCTGTATCTAGGTCAATGTGTTTTTCTGCTACTTCTTTTTTTAGAAATATTTTTAATTCAGAAAGTGGAATATTATGATTTGTGATATCAGGTCTTTGTATCATAAATGAAATATATTCTTCGTGTTTTCTAAGAGCTGCAGGATAGTCTAAACCAATTGTTGAAAATTTATCAAATTTCCCACGTAGTCTTACGTTTCTTTTGTTATATTTGTATGGGTTTGCTACAAGTTCAAGTGGTTTAACGTCGATATATTGAGCTTGTGGCATAGATGGAACAGAAACAACTGTCGTAGATTTTGTTGTTGTAGGAACTTGCGAACATACTTTGCTCGTTGTTATTCCAATTCCAGCAGAAATAATTATTGATAACGTTAATATTTGTAATTTTCTCATTATAACCTCTTATTTAAACATTTTACACTATGATTTTAGCATACTTTTTAAATAAAGGAAACTATACAAACTGATAACTTAACAAATTAAACAATCGAATTTATGAAAGGGAATTAGTCTTCTCGAGTAAAGACCCAACTACCTTTGCTATTTGTTGTTGTGATTACTTTTCCTTTTTTTTCTTTTTTCTTTTTCTTTTCTTTTTTGGTTGTTTGAGGCTTTTCTTTTTGTTTATCTTTGTTAAATGCTCCAGCCATTAGGGTTGTTGTATAAACAGGGGTTGTGTGTGCGTAATCAAATATAATTACACCGTTTGCATTTAAGTTTCTTGTTTGATAAATTTGTCGAATTAAGTCTTCTGGAGCTCCACCCATAAAGGTTACAAATAATCCAGCATAAAGCTCTGTTTGAGGTGCTTTTACTTGCATAACATCATGCATCATAGAGGCTAACATATTAGAATCATTTGTTAAAAATAGTGGTGTGAACCCGTCAATATAATTATTTATAGACCAAGTTCTCCAATCTTGTTGTTTTGTTTGTAGAGCAGAAGCTAGATCTGGGAAAATTACAGTACTTATATAGACTTTCTTTTCACGTCCTAATGCTCCAACTTTTTTTACAAAATTGGTGATATGATTTCGTCTGTATGCGTTCCAATCAAGCCATAAAGGTTCAGATGGTGAAAGTTCTATTGGGTCTGTTCCATACAATATTTTAAAGTCATTTCTTGCGTATTCGGTGAACCCCCAAGCACTTGTATTACTTCTTGTGCTAGTTGTATTTGGATAACGAATGTAATCTAAGTTTATTCCATCCGGCTTGTATTCGGTGATTATTTCTTCTAATAGTTCAAGTAAAAAGTTCTGAACTTCTGGGTTTGCAGGATCTATAAAATATCCGTTATGCTCTGAAGTTGAACGAGTCGGAACTGGTTCATTTGCCCCTTTTTTTGTTTTATTTCCCCAATCTGGGCGAACTGCAAGAATATTTGATAAGCTTGATTCTGGTGGTTTATTTCCTACATAGAAAGATTGGAACCAGATGTGCACTTGTATATCTCTTTTGTGAGCTTCTTTAATCCAAATTTCTAAAGGGTCAAAGCCTTCAAAATTCTCATTTTGTACAGTGAAACCATATTTATTCATTACTTTGCTAGGATATATTGTCTTACCGTGAAAATATGTTTCAAGAAATATGTTGTTGAATCCGTTATCTTCAAGTTTTTCCAGAGTGGCTATAATTTGTTCTTTTGAAGTCTCTGTTGGTCTAATCCAAGTGCCTCTTAATTCATCTTTTAAATATGGAACAGCTGTTTTTATTGCCATATTGGCAGAGTCTATAGCTTCTTGCGTGTATTGTCTTAAAACGATACTGTTTCTACTTTCGTTTTCTGCAATTTTTAGGTAATTTTGGGCTGTTTGTATATGGTTATTGGGTAAAAGGTGATTATAACCTGCAAGATTGTTTGTGTAATGTTCAATGATATCTTGAGCTTCTTTGATTTTTGTTTTTGCTTCGTAAGTGTAACTTTCTGTTGTTGTATATGCTGTAATAGTGCTGTTTAGTCTATCTATATAAACCTTTGAACCAACTGAAAGATTTTTTGTAATCCAGTTTTTAGCAGTTCCGTGACCGCTAATTACAAGACCATCTTGAGGTATTGTTGAATCTGCCCCACTTAGAGCTGTAACAGTGCTGTTTTTTACAATAGCTTCTGTTCCAAACTCGTTGGTGCCTGTGTGAGAACCAAATCCAGATGTGTATATTACAAGTTGGTTAGCTCCTCTACCTCCTGGAAATTGACTTGCACTATAACTTGGATCAATTGAATCAATCTTAAATGTGCTTTGCTTAAACACAACTTCATTTGGGCCTATTAATAGTGGTGAGAAAGCCTCAATTTCTGGGGTAAAAATTGTTGTGTCATCTTGTGGATAGTATAAAAAAGGATTTGTCTTGCTCGATTTGGCATAAGAAGGACTTACAAACAATGATAAAAATAAAATTGTTATAAGTGCTTTTTTCATTATTTTTTCCTTCTTATGATATTATAATATCCCGTATTTCTATATTTTATAGCTTCAATTTCTCTAATTTTGTTTGCCAATTCTTTTGATGGGTTTGCTAGGTATGCTTTTTTATAATACATATTTGCTCTTAGTAAATCACCTAGTTTTTCGTACATAATCGCTAATTTTATTATTACATCATTATTTTCAGATTGACCGTTTTCAAATGCAATGTTGTAAAATCTAATAGCTTTTGTGTACTCTTCTCGTGTATAGAAAAACTCTCCAAAATAATAGTTTGTGATTGGGTCTTTTTTGTTTATTCTTAAAGCCTTGTAAAAGTACGCTTTAGCAAAACTATCTTGTTTCTCATAATCATAAACTCGTGCTAATTGGATGGTTGTATATATATTATCTGGTTCAAGCTGAGTTAGTATAAAATAATTCCCACTAGCTTTTTGCAGAAACTCTTTTTTCTCATCAAAATCTTGAGTATTTAAAGCTTTATCAAAATAAAAATCAGCCAACTTTAGAGTTGACTCTTTATCAATTTTTGTATAATCAATAAATGCGTTGTTATACTTTACCGCCCCAAACTCTACAGCTTCACTACTGCAAGTGCTTCCAAATAATATGAAAGCACTCAGCAGTATGAATAAATTTCTATAAATCTGTGTATGATGGAGTTGTCTTTGTTTCGTGGTGGTAGAAAGAGTAATCTTCTGCCGCAGGATCTGTGTAAACATACAACTTTCTCCAGAATCTTACAAATTTATTTTGTTTTTGGAAAGCTTTTTCATCGTCAGTGTAGTAAGTTCTACCTGTTGCTCTAGCTTTTCCAACGTTAACCATGTCTGATGTTTGTTTTGAATATCCATTGTTAATTAAAACTTCTGGACTTGTAGCTTGGTCAACGGAAACCGCAGCTTGAGCTGCCACTGGAACAGTTGCCAAAATTGCAAATAGTAATAATTTTTTCATAATCACCTCTTATTTATGATATATCATTATAGTTTTTTTTTTACAGTGTTGCAATTATATTATAATTTGTTTACAAAAAACTGTCATGGATTATTTGTATGATTTAATTATTACTTCTTCAAGTTTATCCAGAAGTTCATTTTCTGGAACTTTTGCAATAATTTCGCCTTTTTTAAAAATGTACCCTTCGCCAATTCCACCTGCAATACCAAAGTCTGCGTGGCTTGCTTCTCCTGGGCCATTTACTGCACAGCCCATTGTAGCTATGGTGATATTGGCATCAAAATTTTTAAATCTTTCTTCAACTCTTTTTGCAAGTCCGATTAAATCAATTTGTGTGCGACCGCAAGTTGGACATGAAACGAAGTTGACCCCTTTTTGTCTTAATCCTAAACTTTTTAATATTTCGTATCCTGCATAAACTTCTTCTATTGGGTTTTCTGTTAATGATACTCTAATAGTGTCTCCGATACCTTGGGCAAGTAGTGTTCCTAAGCCAACGGATGATTTTACAAGTCCAGCTTTTAATGTCCCCGCTTCAGTTACTCCCAAGTGTAGAGGATAATCTACTTTTTGTGCCATAAGTTGATATGCTTCGATGGTTGTTAGCACGTCTGAAGATTTTAGGGATACTTTTATTAAATCGAAATCCAAATCTTCAAGAATCTGTATGTGTTTCATTGCACTTTCAACCATTTTTTCGTGAAGTGGTATATCTTTTTCTTTTAATTCTTTTTCTAGAGAACCTGCGTTTACTCCAATTCTGATTGGAATATTTTGTTGTTTAGCTAGAGATACAACTTTTTCTACATTTTCTCTTTTGCCAATATTCCCTGGGTTTAGTCTTAATGCAGCTATCCCATTGTTTATGCATTGAATTGCTAATCTATAATCGAAATGAATATCTGCAATTAGTGGGACTGGTGAAATTTTTACCAAATCTTTAATTGATTCTCCAGCTTCTTTGTTTAATACTGCAAGTCTTACTATTTCGCAACCAGCATCTGCCAATTCTTGTATTTGTTTTGCAGTTGCTTTTACATCTCTAGTATCAGTGTTACACATAGACTGAACACTGATAGGGCTATTATTACCGATTTTTACATTGCCAATGTAAAGTTCTTTTGATTTTCTTCTTTTTATCATAAAATAATTGTATCACATCAAAAATGAGAGGGTAGAGATTATGAGAATTGCAGTGTTATCTGATATACACGCAAATGTACAGGCGTTAGAAGCAGTTATGAGTGATGTAGTTAACCAAGGTTGTGAGCATGTTTTTTGCTTGGGTGATATTGCTCTAGCAGGTCCTCAGCCAAAAGAGGTTGTGGATTATGTGATGGCACAAAATACTTGGACTATCATTCAAGGTAATACTGATAAGATGATTGCTCAATATGGTCCTGAAGTTATTGAATTTTTAGAAGCTCAATATCCAGTTATGGCAAATGCTATAGCTGACGATGTTTCAATTTTAGATGATGCTCATAGGGCGTATTTAGCACAACTACCACCGATTTTAAGTTTTGATGTTGAAGGTTGTACGGTTCTATTAACTCACGGTTCTCCGAGAGCTAATAATGAAGATATTCTTCCAGGTATGCCATTAGAAATTGTAGAAGAAATTATCGAGGGTACAACAGAAAAGCTTATTTTATGTGGTCATACTCACGTTCCTTGTGGTTATCAAACAAATACTAATCAAACGGTCGTAAATGTTGGTAGCGTTGGTCGTCCGATGACTCAAGAACCTAAAGCTTGTTATGCTATTATTGATTTTTCTAATGGTTCGTTTGAAGTTAGACATAGATTTGTAACTTATGATAATGTTTTAGCTGCTCAAATTATGTCTCAACGTGGTTTTGTTGGTGCAGATAGACTTGCAGATTTGTTGTTAAATCCTGTTGAAAGACACATTTAGTGAGGTATTATGCTTACTGCAGAATATGATAGATTAAAGTCTAGTTATCGAGAAATCTTTCTTGATACTGCTGGTGAAATTCGTGCAGTTGTTGAAAGTGTTAGACCTAAAAACTTTGATGGCGATATATTTAAAACTTATGAAGTTGGTTCTGTGGGTTTTAATTGGCAACAAACGGTTCTTTCTGTTTTAGATGTTAGGTATTGTGGTTATAAAAAATCTGGATTGCGACAAATTCAATCGTTTCGTGATGAGTGTAATTGTATTGGGTGTGGCGTATGTTGTAAGTTTGCTGTTAGTGAATTTTCTCCAGAAGAATTGAAGATAAAAGCTGAAAATGGGGATAATTTTGCATCTCAATTTGTTTCGGTTTTTGTTCCTTATGAAGATTTGAATGATGTGAAAAATATTTACCCAGAGTATATTCAGATGCTTAAGGATAATGAAGAAAGTGGATATTATTTCTATCATTGTCCAAAAGTTACTGATGATAATAGATGTCCAGATTATGATAATCGCCCTCAAATTTGCAGAGATTTTCCAGATAATCCGATTGCTTTTTTACCTAAAAATTGTGGATTTAAAGATTGGAAATTGAAATCTGAATCTGTTTCGCTTAAACTTAATGCAGAAGCCGAAATAATTAATTTTTACAAAGAAAAAATAAAGGAATTATACTAGATGAAAATTCTTTCTGGACTTAGTTTAAAAGAAATTGAAGAAATAACAGATTCGCTTGGTGCAACAAAATTCAGAGCTCGTCAAATTCATAATTGGATTTATTTAAAATCAGTAAAAGAAATTGATGAAATGACTGATTTGTCTATCAAATTTCGTGAGGAATTAAAACAAGTTGCAACTGTTACTGATATTAAAATTAAGGTTAAGCAAGTAAGTTCAGATGGGACAATTAAGTATTTGTTAGAGTTTCCAGATGGAGAGTGTGTTGAAACTGTTTTGATGCGTTTTGATAACCGTGCAAATCTAACAGCTTGTGTAAGTTCTCAAGTTGGTTGTGCTGTAAATTGTACATTTTGTGCAACTGGTAAACGTGGTTTTATCAGAAACTTGTCCTATCGAGAAATTATAGAACAAGTTTTGACAATTCAAAGAGATACAGGTTTAAAGGTTACAAATGTTGTATTTATGGGGCAAGGTGAACCTTTGTTGAATTTGGATAACGTTTTAAAAGCAATGGAAATATTTAATGAAAATTTCCAAATTGGTGCAAGACGTTTAACTCTTTCAACTTCAGGTATAGTTCCTCAGATTAGAAAATTGGCAGATTTAGATATGCAATCAACTTTGGCACTGTCTTTGCACGCTCCTAATTCTGAAATTAGACGTAAGTTGATGCCTATTGAAAATAAATATAATATGGATGAACTTCACAAGGCTTTAAAATATTATGTTGAAAAAACTGGTAGAAGGATTACTATTGAATATCTTTTAATCAAAGATTTGAATGATACTGTTGAATCAGCAAAACAACTTGCAGCTTATTTGAAGGACATTAAATGTAATATTAATATGATTCCTTATAATCCAACAGAGAAAAATGATTATCAAAGACCATCAAATAATGCAATTATGAAGTTTAAATATTTAATGGAGCATTCAGGTAAGAAAGTTACTATTCGTCTTGAGCGTGGAGCTGATATTGATGCAGCTTGTGGACAACTACGTGGTAAGGTGGAGGCTTAGGTCTTAATTTGTAACTGGTACTCTTATTTCAAAAGTTGTTTTTGCTTTTGTTGATTGGGTTAGGGTTAGTTTTGCACCTGAGTTTTCTAAGAAATTTTTGCATAGTGCTAAACCAATTCCGCAGCCTGTTTTTTTAGTTGTGTAACCTTGATTAAATATTTGTTCTTGCTTTTCTTTTGGGATAACTTTGCCATTGTTTGAAAGTTTTATTATTCCAATATTATCTTTTATTTCTGCTAAAACTTCGATTTTTCCTCTTGTTTCTATTGATTCTATACCATTTTTTAAGATGTTTACGATGCAAGCTAAAAATCTATTTTCGTCGATGTAGATATTTGCACTGTTTTTAATGAATACCTCAAACTCTATTTCTTTATCAATTATATACGCTTTTGCAAGTTCTATACCTCGATTTATTACTCTTTCAAAATCGATAATTTGTGGCGTTGTTTGGTTTAATGATTTTAAATCAAGAAGATTTGTTCCGATGATTTGGATAGATTTTTGTATACAATTAAGTGCATTTTCAATTGATTTGTTATTTATACCTTCTTTTTCGAGGTTTCTTTTAATTATTTGAGAATACATATCACAAATAGATAAGTGATTTCTAATTTCGTGTGATACGCATCTGATTTGTTGGTTTAAGTCTTCAATTGTAAGTTCTTGATTTTGCATTATAACTCCTAAAAATAAAGGGCTCTGCTAAAACTCAGCGGAACCCTTTTTTATACGTGTCAGAATTTTTTATACAGTTGTCATCGCTGCAGATTTTGTAGTTTTAAAACCGTGGCTTAGAGCATATAATACAGCGTTTGTTCTGTCGTTTACTTGTAATTTTTGGAAAATGTTGTTTACGTGAGTTTTAACTGTAGTTTCAGAGATAATTAGCTTTCCTGCAATACTCTTGTAGTTAATACCTTCGGTTAAAAGTTCAAGAACTTCATTTTCTCTTGATGTTAAGCTTGTAAGTAGATTTTCGCCTTCTGCAGCTTTTGTTTCTTCGATAGCTGTTGATTGGAAGTATTCGAAAAATCTTGTTGTTAATACTGATGGTAAATAAATTTTGCCAGATGCAACTTCTTCAATTGCGTTGATAAGTTTTACTGAAGCCATAGTTTTTAAAACGTAACCTCTAGCACCTAATTTCATAGCTCTGTAAATTAAATCTGAATCATCGTAGCCACTCAATGCGATAACTTTAGTTGATAAACCTAATTTAGCAATTGCTTCGATAGTTTGTAAACCATCTTTTTCTGGCATATTGATATCCATTAAAACGATATCTGGATGATATTTTTTAACTAAATTGATACCTAAGTTAGCACTTGTTGTAGTTCCAACTACATCGTAGCTGCTTTCGATGTTAATTAATTCTTTAATACCTCTTAAGTGATTAGCATTATCATCGATTAATACTACTCTCAATTTTTTGTTAAAATCTCTCATCTTTATTTCCCCCACGGTTTTGTTAATTTGCTCTCTACACTTTATATACTAATCCGTTTATATGGTTTTTAAATCCATGGAGTGGTTGATTATTTTGTAGATTAGGATTGAAGGATTTATCTAAATCTAAAGATGTAGAAAATCCCTCAATCATGCTCTAAATCATGCTCTGGCCGCATGGATGATTTTTTAGTGTCAAATATTTAATGAAATTTTCGCAAGGAAATAAAATCGTACTTAAAAACGATTGTTCATTAATTGCTATACAATTTTTGGTTTATTATCCTAAAAGCATATTATCTATTAGACGTACTCCACCAACTTTGCACGCTATAAATACACGCGTATTGTCGTTTGCGTCGGTTACTTCTTCTAGATCTTTATCGTCCAAAAATTCTAAATATTCTAAATCGTGATGTTCGTTTAGGATAAATATGGCAGTTTCTTTTAGAGCTTGAACATCGGTTACACCTTTTTTGTAGCAAAGTTTGATGTTGTTCAGTATTTGATACAAAGCTAGAGCGTGAATTTTATCTTCTGCTGAAAGGTATTTGTTACGTGAGCTTAGAGCAAGTCCAGATTCTTCTCTAATAATAGGGCAAGGGATAATCTCTATTGGAATATTTAAGTCCTCAACCATTTTTCTAATAATTGATAATTGTTGAGCATCTTTTTCTCCAAAGTAAGCTTTATCAGCTTGTACGATATTGAATAATTTGTTTACTACTGTACAAACTCCATCAAAGTGACCTACTCTAGATTTTCCACAAAGTTTATGAACGTGGAAAAATGGTGGGATAACATAAGTTAGAAAATCATTTGTTCTCATTTCTCGTTCACCATACATCTCTGCTGGAGATGGTGCAAATACAATACTAACCCCAGCATCTTCGCAAAGTTTAGTATCAGCTTCTAGAGTTCTTGGATATTTGTCTAAATCTTCACCTGGGCAAAATTGGATTGGGTTAACAAAGACAGAAACCACAACTTTATCGCATTGAGATACTGCTTTTTTTATAAGGCTTAAATGCCCTTCGTGCAAAGCACCCATTGTTGGAACTAAACCAACTGTCAAACCCTCTTTTCTCCATTGTTTTACTTGTTCTCTAACTTCTTTGATTGTATGTAATAGCATAATTATATCCCTTCTTTGATTTAATTATACTACAAAAAAGTCAACCGTTATGGTTGACTTTTTCTTCTTAAATATATATATCAAACTCGTTTAATGCTGTATTCAAGTCTTCAGCTATTTGAGGAGTAATTACCTCTTTATCAAGCTGTTGAAGTTCCTTCCGAGTTTTATCTGTTTCTTCTTGAACTTTATCTAAACGAGCGTGTGCATTTTTAAGGCTGTCTCTATATATCATAGATGGAACTGAAGGGGTTGTGATTTCTATACCTAAGTTTTTCCCAACATAGTCTGAATAAACCATCATCACGCAACGACCAGTTGAGCTCGCAAAAGCAGACTCTACTGGAATTCCATTTCTTAATAAGTGACAGTTGCTATTTGTTCTATCCATCATTTTAATAGAATAGTAATCGTTTAAGCCATCGTTTTCAATGTATCGAATTGCATTGATAAATTTGTTAGTTCTATCTTGTCCGTTAGATGTT
This sequence comes from bacterium, assembly GCA_017536545.1. GTDB lineage: Bacteria > Cyanobacteriota > Vampirovibrionia > Gastranaerophilales > Gastranaerophilaceae > Zag111. Next base: position 100,482 of record JAFXHF010000020.1, on the reverse strand, counting down.
TTAGAATCTTTTCTAGCTTCTTTAAGTGCTTCATTAAAATATTTGTCTTTTACGATTTTGGATGTGAAACTAATATTATCTATACGACTTAGCATATAATACCCCTTTTTGTTTTGATTAAATTAATGTCTGGTTAAAAGATTTCGTTTTCTGATGGGAATTTCCCAGTTTTTACATCTTGGTCATATTGTTTTGCACAATCTAAGATTAAACTTTTCATATCACCATATTTTCTTGCAAATTTTGGTTTGAATTCAGAATATTTACCGAAAATATCATCGCAAACTAAAATTTGAGCATCGCAATATCTACCAGCACCACAAGAAATCGTTGGAATGTTTATGGCTTCAGTGACAAGTTTTCCACATTCTTCTGGAACCATTTCTAGAACAACTGAAAATGCTCCAGCTTGTTCAAGTTTTTTAGCTTGTTCAATAATTTCTTGTACGGCATCTTCGGTTTTGCCTTGAATTAAATATCCACCAATAGTGTTCATTGATTGAGGGGTAAAACCTATATGCCCCATTACAGGAACGCCCATTTGAGTACAACGTTTTATAAGTTCTAGCATATAATCATTGCAACCCTCAAGTTTTACAGCGTTTGCTCCAAGTTTAACCATATTACCGATATTTGTTAAAGCACTTGGTATATCAATTGTATAACTCATAAACGGCATATCAGTTACAACCATTGCTCTTGAAACTCCTTTAGCAACAGCTTTGGTAAAAATTGCCATTTCTTCTACTCCAATTGAGTTTGTGTTTTCGTACCCCAACGCTACCATTGCTAGGCTATCACCAACTAGGATTAAATCCACTCCTGCTTCATCGATGTATTTTGCTGTTGAATAGTCATACGCAGTAAGGGCTGAAAATTTTTCACCTGTTGCTTTTAAGTTTGTTAGAGTTTTCACTGTAACTTTTTTTGCCATAGTGTAAATCCTTTAATTTTTTTATTTAAAAAACCCTGAAGATTTTTTTTGCTCTCTTTTAAACCAATAATATACAGCACGAGCAACTCTGTATGAACTGTGGCGAACTAAACCTTCTTTGCTATCTTGGATAAGTTTCTTAGCAAAAATTCTTACTCCAAGCTTTTTAACTTCGGATACATCTAGTTGAACAGGGTAAGAACCTTGTTTTACGTAGTTGTCAGCAAGTTTGTCTGGTAGATAATCATTTACTAAAACAGCATCAACAATTTTATCTGAACCTGCGTGATCCATTAAAGCTTTGATATGGTCAGAAACCTTATAGTTATCAGTTTCCCCAGGTTGAGTCATAATGTTACAGATATAAATCTTTTTAGCTTTTGATTTAACAATTTCTTGAGCGATTTCTTTGATTAAAAGGTTAGGTATAACGCTTGTGTATAAACTTCCAGGGCCTAGGATGATTAATTCAGCATTTCGGATAGCTTGAATACATTCTGGAAGTGCTTCACAGTTTTTAGGTACAGTGAATAGGCGTTTAATTCTTCCACCAGCTTCTGGGATAGTTGATTCACCGTGAATAATTCTGCCATCTTCCATTTCTGCAGCTAACTTCATATCATCAAGTGTTGCAGGAAGAACACGTCCCCTGATAGATAAAACGTTAGATGATTCTTTTACAGCAGTCACCATACTTCCTGTGATATTACATAGGGCAGTTAAGAATAGGTTACCAAAGCTATGACCTTCTAAACCTTCGCCATTGTCAAATCTATATTTGAATAGTTTGTTTACTAAATCTTCGTCATCAGCTAGTGCTGTAATACAGTGTCTAATATCTCCAGGAGGTAAAATACCCATAGATTCTCTTAATCTTCCAGAACTTCCACCATCGTCCCCTACTGAAACAATAGCAGTTAGGTTATTTGTAATATTTTTAGCACCGCTTAAAAGCATAGATAAACCAGTACCGCCACCGATAGCAACTGTACGTGGTCCTCTGTTAAGTTTTCTTCTTCTGTACAAGGTTTCTAATAAAACGTCATTGTTTCTATTTTGGTCGATACCTAAGATTGAAAGGTTTGTTTTCTGCCAACCTTTAAAAAATATTGCGGCACCAAACATAACAATACCAAATGCAAGCCATTCTGTTGAAATCTTTGTGGCAATTTTACTAATAAATTGCATAATATTATAGATTGGTTGTAAGTCTACTAAGATTAAAATTCCAATAGTCATTAGAACGGTTCCGCCAAAAATCATAGCGAACCATCTTTTAACTTGTAATCCTGGGATTAACCAGCCTGCTTGTTTAGGTATTTTTATTTTCTTTATCATACATATCCTTTTTGAAAACTATACTAGTTAACCCAGCCTGATTTTAGGGCATTTCTGTAATTAAATGGTAAAGGTTCAGTGATTTCTCTAGCTTGAACGATTAAATCCTTAGCGTTAGATAATTTGTTAGAGAAGTGGATTGAATCCGCTCTAACAATTGTTTTACCGCCAGCATTATTTGTAACTTGAGAATTGTGTAATAAATCTTTAAGCCTTTGGATAGCTACTTGAGTATTTTCCAAATCTCTAGCTGAGAAATCGATATTTCCATTTTCGTCATAAATTTTTTCTAAGTGTACTTCGTGAGCAACTTGGATAGATTCTTCTTCGCCAACTTGAGCTAAGTTTTCACCAGTAGCACCGTAGTAAACAAGCCATTGAGAGCATTTTTTGATGGCTTTAGCAATGGTTCTGGAAACTTCAATATCTTCAGCTGCTTGGCGATACATAGCACCGTGAGGTCTAACGTGTTCAATCTCCATATTGTATGCTTTTGCAAATGTCATAATCGCACCAACTTGGTACATAACAAGAGCTTCAAGTTCTTCATTGTCAAGTACCATTGGGCGGTATCCAAAACCTTGGATATCATCAAAACCAATATGAGCACCTACAACAATATTTTTTTCTTTTGCTGTTAAAAGAGCTTCTTTAATTGTTAGAGGGTCGCCGGCATGAAAACCGCAAGCAATGTTAACTGAACTAACATAATCAAGAAGTCTTGATTCAGAACTATTTTTGTAGATACCGAAACTTTGAGCTAAGTCGCAGTTAAAATCTATATTTTTAATTGATTTTCTTTCTAAAACATTTTGCATAATTGAATTTCTCACACTAATAATATATCCAAGACAATTATACACAATAAAGACAAATAATCTATTTATTAATAACTTTTTAATAAGAAAAGTTAATATTAAAACAGGTATAAAGGGTTGAAATATTAATTAAATATTGTTATAATATATCTAAGAGGATATATAGTATTTAGTTTTGTAAAAAATGGTCCCTAAAATTTAAAGAACCCCTGCTTTATGGTCGATATACATACCATAAGGTAGAGCTATTGAAGATATTGTCATCCTGAACTTGTTTCAGGATCTCACAAAAGAACAATATAGTCGTTCAATGATGAGATAGCGTATCAAGTATGCTATGACCAAAAACATGAGGTGTTGGATATGAGAAATAGTCTTAAGTTAAGTAATAATAATGCTTTCGGGGGGGGGTAACCCTTAAATGTTTATCTATTGCAGCATTGGCCGGTTGTGCACTATTTGGAGCTCCTGCAATTGCAGATGATACAGTTGTGTTACCTCAAGGTACATATGGTACTGGTGATAGTGCTAATTATTATAAATGGAAAACTGATGCTACAACAGGTAATACTACTTTAGTTGAAACAACTGAGGTTGCGGACATTACGACTCGATATGATTCTGTCTATAGCTATATAGATAAGTCAATCACAAACACTTATGTGGCTGCAGGTGCAGCTGTAAATAATCCAACATCTGAAGAACAACTAACTGCAGATTTTGTAAACAACACCTCTTCTGGTACTAACCGAGGGCATGGTGGTGCGGTTTTAATTGATCAGGTAACTAATTATACTGTTACTGGTGACTTTATTGGTAATAGTACATCTGGCTCTGATGCGGCTTATGGTGGGGCGATATACTTTAATTGTGGCTCTGTAGATAAAATTGTTGGTGATTTTATTGCAAACAAAGCTTATACAACAGGCAATTCTTCACGCGAAGGTGCTAAAGGTGGTGCTATTAGTACTTATTACCATGGTAGAAGTATTAACACTATAACAGCTGATTTTATTGGCAACTCAGCACAAGGTTCATCTGTTTATGGGGGTGCAATTTACAATGATTATTACTATAAACTAGGAAATATTACAGGTGATTTTATTGGTAATAGTGCAATTGGTAGTTCAGCTTCTGGTGGCGCGATTTATAATGTATCAAATGCGACTATTACAAGTATCTCAGGTGATTTTGTAAAGAACTATGTTAATGGTGGCTCGCCTAGTTATGGCGGTGCAATTTCCAATGTGTCATCTGCTAAAATTGATTCAATAACAGGAACATTTACTGGTAATTATGTAAAAAGAAGTCATTATGCGTTTGGTGGAGCGATTTATAATGCATCATCTGCTAAAATTGGTACAATTAATGCAAATTTTACTAATAACTATCTTGAAGGTTCATCATCTGCTTCTGGTGGTGCAATTTACAACTTTAATTCCACAATTGATTCAATAACTGGTGATTTTATTAGTAATAATGCAATTGGTAGTTCAGCTTTTGGTGGTGCGATTTATAATGTATCAAATGCGACTATTACAAGTATCTCAGGTGATTTTGTAAATAACTATGTTAATGGTGGCTCGCCTAGTTATGGCGGTGCAATTTATAATTCGGGTTCAATCACTATTGAAAATTCAAGTTTTTTAAATAACTACGCAAAATCAGAATCTGGTACAGCTCGGGGTGGTGCTATATGGTCTAGTAAAGATTTAAATATAATTGCAAAAGACGATTATACCTCAGTAATTAGTGGGAATTATACTGAATCTGCAGGAGTTAAGGACGATAATGCTATATTTTTAGATAATGCAAGTTTAACTCTAAATATGGCTAATGGTGGTAAATTTTTATTGAATGATAATATTACCACAGTTAGCTCAAGACGTCCTGCTTCAGAATTTTATTCTGATAACGGAGTATCAAATTTTGAAGAATATGTTTCAGCTCAAGGTTTCAATGGCGATCCAGTGGAAACTTTTGAAAATATGTTAGCTATGGAAGGTGTAACACCAGATCAATTAGCTCAACAAGAAGGTTTTGAAAATATAGAAGCCCTTGCTAGTGCTATGGGTTATAATACAGTCGAAGATTTAGTAAAAAATGAACTAGGGATTTACGGAGATACTGCAGAAGAACAATTTTTGAATTCATTTGGTTATGCTTCAGAGTCTGAATTTATAGCTTCAAAAGGATATGGATTACATCTTGTAAAAATCCAAGGTGATGATATCAATAACACAGTATTCTATATGTATAACGATATAAAAGGCTCAAGTGTTAATATTGGTAATACTACTATCAATACCATCAATAACCAAGTTCATAATTATAATTTTCATTCGTTAAATTTAACTGCAGATACTAATATGGTTGTTGATGTAGATTTAGCGAATAAGACAATGGACAGGTTCACAGCTTCAGAGTATGGCAGTCATAGCGGTAATTTGAATGTTGTTGGCATGAATTTGCTATCTGATGCTGTGGATCCGACCACAAAAATATTATTCGCAGAAAAAGGTCTAAAAGATAATGTAACAACAACAGTAAGTGAAGTTGCTTATACTCCAATTTATAAATATAACGTATCTTACGATAAATCAGGCGAAGAAGGATACTTTGTATTTACAAGAGGAGCAGGAAGTGCAATTCAAAATGGTTCTTCCTTTAACCCAGCAGTATTAGGCGGATCAACCTCAGCAACAGTAGGTGCAATCGGTACAGTGAACCAAACATTCAACCACGCATTTGGTAATGCTGATACCTTTATGAATATCCCGTATTTAGAACGCTTATCTATGAAGAACAGAAACAGATACGCACTAGGTAATGCTATAGAAAAAGGTCGTTTTTCACCATTATACCAACCAAGTGATGAAGAAGCATCAGTATGGGTAAAACCATATGCAACATTTGAAACCGTAGGGCTTAAAAATGGTCCAAAAGTACATAACAATACATATGGTACATTAGTTGGTTTTGATACAGAAATGCAATCCCTAAAACACGGCTGGGATAGAGTAATCACAGGTTATATTGGATACAACGGTGCATCTCAAAGGTACTCTGGAGTAGATTCAACACAAAACGGTGGCTTAATCGGTGGAACAGTTACAATGTATAAAGGTAACTTCTTCAACGCAACAACCGTGAGTGTTGGAGCTAACGTTGCTCAAAACCAAACAATGTATGGCTCAGAAGACTTTGCAATGCTACTTTCCGGTATTGGTAACAAAACTGGATATAACTTTGAATTCAAAGGGGGAAAACTTATCCTTCAACCTAGTATGCTAATGAGCTACACTTTTGTAAATACATTTGATTACACAAACGCAGCAGGTGTAAGAATAGATAATAAACCTCTACACGCATTACAACTTGCCCCTGGGGTAAAAGTTATTGGTAACCTTAAAAACGGATGGCAACCATACGCATCAGTAAGTATGGTATGGAACTTGATGGGCGAAAGTGATGCCACAGCAAATGGAGTAAAACTACCAGAAATGAGCATTAAACCATATGTACAATATGGTGTAGGTGTACAAAAACGTATCAAAGACCACTTTACAGCATATGGTCAAGCAATGATTCAAAACGGCGGCAGAAACGGTATTTCGCTTACAGGTGGTTTCCGCTGGGCGTTAGGTAAAAATAAAGATCAAAAGGTTGAAAAAGTTCGCAATGACAAAGTTTCATATACTTCTGGTAAGAAGATCATAAAACAAATGACACCAGAACAAAGAATGGCACTTGGCGGGGGTAAATATATGAATACCTCACGTACAGCAAAATCTGGAAGTTTAAGACAATATTAGAAACAAAATTTTAGCACATACTTCCACCTCATGGAAGATTTGACGGCACACAGTATATCCACAAGAGTTGTGTGCCGTTTTTCTATTAATTTTACCCCTTGCGTTTTTTTATTTTGTTGTGTATAATTTCCTTAGTTAAGGGATTTACGAAAGTTGAGTCGTAATGAAAGTTGGCCCCTTACAAAAAGGAAAGAGATTTACTCTTAGATGAGTACAACGGAATTTAATTACAAGTTTATAAAAGAGAATGCAAGTGCGGGAAGCTGGCGTCGAGGTTACGAATACCATACAAAAGATATGGTCTTCGACAATTATCCTGAGAAAAATTTCTACATGGCAAAAGTAAAAGGCAACTTCCAAGATCACTATAATACTGACCTGATTTTTAAGAAAAATAAGGTTGAAGTTAGATGTAACTGCCCGTTAAAAGAAGAATGGTGTAAACACGCAGTTGCTGTTGCTCTTCAAGCTATTGATGAGCATGCTTACGAAGATTGGTTAGAAACAAAATTCGGTATGGAATTTGATTTCCCTGATGAAAATACTGCACTAAAAGAAGAACCTCAAGGAAGCTACATTTTCCACTTTAATCCAAAGCGTAAAGCTAATTTCTTCTCAATATTGGTTCGTTCTCGAGAAACAGGTAAAGTTGTCCGTCAAATTGAACCAATTTTACGTACTCTAATTGAAACTCAAAAGCAAGATAAAAATTTTGAATTAAATAATTCTCAAAAAGTTGAGATTATGATATTCCAACAATTATTAAAGATTTCTCGTCAAGACAAAAAAGCGGGTTGGTATGATATTCCGATTTCAAAATTTGGTCCGTTATTTTCATTGTTAGCTAAAGCTGATGAAGTTCTTGATGAAAAAACAAAAGACAGACTTAAATTTACAGATGAAGAATGGAAACTTGTTCTTTATGTAAATACATCTAACACTGCAGGTACGTTATTGTTATCTTTAGAATGGCAAAGACCAGATAGTGATGATGTTTATCCGTTCGAAGAGGTTAGATATTTTTCAAGACATTTGAAATGGGGACGTTATAAAAATATTATTTTCCCAACTAACGTTGCAATTCAAAATATTCCGCAAAATATTATAAAATCTTCATTCACAGATTTAAAAGATTCTGAAGGTGGAAAATTTATCTATGAGGATTTACCAAAACTTCAAGAAGTTATGGATGTTGTAGTTGATGAAAAAATCTCAAAACTAATGTTAGAACAACGTCCACCATTGAATGTTGTTACAATGGGTATCGACTATGACCAATCATTAAAAGCTTCTTTAGACTTTGAATATGATGGAGTTCGTGTTCCTTATTCAAAAACTTCAGCAGATAAAGTTCAGTATATTACAGTAAAAAAAGCTGACGAAGATTTAATCTATTGGGTTAAACGTAATTTAAAACATGAGCACGAAGCTTATGCAATGCTTTTGGCTTGTAAGTTTGTACCTATGCAAACTAATAACTTAGCCTTAGAAAAAGAAAACGCAATTGATTTTTACAACTATTATTTAAAACAAGCTGGTGAAGGTTGGAAGTTTGAAGAAAAAGATGATATGGGGTTCTTTAAATTAATGGAAAATCCATTCAGACTTTGTGCAAAAATTGACTTCTCTGATGAACAACCAGATAGTTTTGATATTAGTATTTATGGTCAAGCTGGTGAAGAAATTATCGACTTTGACGAGATTTATGACACAATTCAAAGTGGTGAAAAATATGCTCGTATCAGAAGTTTAGGCTTTGTTGAATATCCAGCTCAAAATATTTATTCAATGATGCGTTCATTCAACTCATTTGACGTATTTAGAAACCCAGATAACAGATTTACTGTAAAAACTTATCGTGCAGGTTTGATTAATGAGCTTAAGAACCTTGATGTTGATTTGATTTTGAGTGATAGATTTAAGACTTTCTGGGAACAAATGTCATCATTCTCAACTGCTGAAGATTTATCACTTCCAAAAGGTATTAACGCTGAATTCCGTGAATACCAAATGAAAGGTTTTGGCTGGTTGTGGTTTATGTACAAATACGGCTTGAACGGTATTTTGGCAGATGATATGGGGCTTGGTAAAACATTACAAGCTTTGACAGTTTTACAAAAAGCTAAAGAAGAAGATGGTTCTATGCCAACATTGGTTGTTGCACCAACTACTGTTGTATTCAACTGGGAATCTGAAATTCAGAAATTTGCACCAACTCTATCTTGCTTGAAACTACAAGGTGGAGAACGTAAACAATTCTTCAAAAAAATTCCAGAATACGATGTTGTAATCACAAGTTATGCACTTTTAAGACGTGATATTGATAAATTAAAAGATATCAATTTCCGTTATGTAATCTTAGATGAATCTCAAAATATTAAAAACGCAACATCTCAAACTGCACAAGCTGTTAAGCAATTAAATTCTCAGCACAAGTTGGCACTTTCTGGTACTCCAATCGAAAATAAACTTGAAGAATTGTGGTCAGTATTTGACTTCTTGATGCCTGGTTTCTTGTTCTCTATGGCTGATTTCAATTCTCGTTATGTTAACCCGATTATGGAACGCCAAGACAAGATTGTTGAAAAACGTTTGAAACTTCAAATTTATCCATTCATCTTACGTCGTATGAAACGAGATGTAGCAAAAGACTTGCCGGATAAAGTTGAAAACATCGCATACTGCGAACTTACAGATGAACAAAGAGATTTCTACTTGCAAGTACTTGATAGTACTAAAGAAGAATTGTTCAAATCTATTGAGCAAAATGGTCTTGAAAAGAGCAGATTGTCTATCTTCTCAGCTCTTCTTCGTATGCGTCAAATCTGTTGTCACCCTAAACTTTATGACAAAGACAATGTTAAAAATATTATTTCTTCAGGTAAGTTTGAAAAACTTAAATATATGCTTGAGGAAATCGTATCAGAAGGTCACAGAATTCTATTATTCAGCCAATTTGTTGATATGTTGGATATTATCAAAGCTTGGCTTGATAAGACAGGTATTAAGTACGAATACTTGACAGGTAAAACAAAAGATCGTCAAGGTGCAGTTGAAAGATTTAATTCTGACCCTACAATTAAGATTTTCTTGATTTCGTTAAAAGCTGGTGGTACTGGTTTGAACTTGACTGGTGCAGATTATGTTATTCACTACGACCCTTGGTGGAACCCTGCAGTTGAAGACCAAGCAACAGACCGTGCTTATCGTATTGGTCAGACTAAGAAAGTATTTGTATATAGGCTTATTACGAAAAATACTGTTGAAGAAAAAATCCAAAAACTTAAAACAATCAAACGAAATCTTGTTGATAGCGTAATTTCTGTTGATAGAAATATTACAAAATCACTTACAATGGACGATATTCGTGAAATCTTCTCCGTAGACTAGGGGTCCTCGCCGGACGGGCAGGGGTAAATGTTTATTCTACCAACGGCTGATATAATTTGGACAGATATTCGACTTTAGGATTGCCTTGCTAGGCGGATGATGGGTAAATATTATGCTACTAATGGTTGGTGCTAATTATTTTGGCAAGATAATTTTTGCTTCAACGTTTTTGACTCCGTTAAGACTTTCGTTGAAACCGTTTAACAGTTCTGCTGCAGTTTGTGCGTTATAAAATTTTCCACTTGTAACAAGTGCAGTGCATTCCAGTTGCTCCAAGTCTTCTGAGTCTTGTACGTTGAACGCTATCACATCAATTGTTACATCTCGTCTTATTCTGATTAGATTCATAACAAATGTACAAGGGCTTTCGTCACAGTTTTCACCCCCATCGGTCATTAAAATAATGTGCTTTTTCCCGTTAAATCCCATAAAGTCGTACTTGATGGCTTGCTTTAGAGAATAAGTGATAGGTGTCATTCCTTTTGGTCTTGTCCTGAATAATGCGTTTTTGATATCTATACTGTTGTTTCTATCAATAGGAGCAACAAGGGAAGATGCTTTACAGGCTTCCAATGGTGTAAAACCCATTTTATGCCCATAAATTCTTAGTCCAACCCAAGTGTTAGGGTTTATTTTAGGTAGAATTTCTTGCATTGTTTTTAGCATTAAGTCAAGTTTTGTTGAGTTTTCCAAAGGTTCTGTCATACTATTTGAAAAATCCATTATGAATAAAATTTTTTCATTCACTTCAGGTGTAAATCCTTTTGTATAGCTATCAGGGGTGTATAAGCCATATTGATTTGCAAAAGCAGGGGGTAATAGTAGACAAAATAAAATTGTGATAAATTTTTTCATATACAAAGTTTAAATCTGCCAGTGAAATTATACATTCTCTTAGTGTTTACTTTTGTAAATTTTAGGCAATTTTAGAGCGTAAAAAACGTTTAATATAGTATGTAACAAACGAGGTATTATTATGGGTTTTGAAGTAAACGGCGTAAATCCTGTTGGAAACGGTAATAGCGGTACAAATGGTGCTAATAATTCTAATCAGCAACAAAAACAAGAGTTAAAGCTGATATTTGTTGATGTTAAAAATCCTGATGCTAAATATCCAACTACATTTACAGACACAACTGGTAATACTAATTACTATCGTGCGACTACAATTTTTGGTGATATTGCATCTAAAAAAGAACAATATCCTGATCAACCGTTTGTTGAGTCAGCTTTGAAAAAAGAAACACAAAAAACAAAAGATGTTGTTGAAGATGTTACAGTAAAAGTTGATGCAAATTTCGACTCTGAAACAGCTAGAGATTTGAAAGCTTTTGATATTGCAGCAAAACCAGCTGGTGTTGGTGGTTTTACAGAAATGTTTGCAAAGGGTAAAGGCACTGATGCCTATAACTTGTTCTTAGAGGTTAACGCAGATGACTTTACAGTTCGAGAAACTGAATATAAAGGTAAAACAGAATCTAATGCTTATTTGGATATGTCAAAATCAGATGGCTCTATTACTGTATTCGGTTCTGAAATCATTGACGGTAAAGAGTATTTGACAATGCGTGATAAAGATGGCAAAGTTCATTACTTTGATCCAAAAAATGACTTAAAAGAAAATCCAGATTTAAACTAAAAGAAGATAGATATTGGTAAGGCAAAAGGGATTAATGTAAAACATTAGTCCTTTTTTGTATACATTTAGTTCTGTTTGTAATATCTTTTACTTAAGAGGGATATGAGAATGATTACAAACAAAGAATTAGTAAAACAAGCCGAAAAAAGTTTGGTAGAACAATTTGAGATTATTGATGAAATCCGTGATTTTAACCAAGAAAAAGTATTAAATGCATTTATTGAGAATAAAGTTGCACCTGAGCATTTTTACACTGTTTCAGGATATGGTCACGATGATTTGGGTCGTGAAGTTTTAGATAGAGTTTTTGCAGATGTGTTTAAGGCTGAAAAAGCTCTTGTAAGAGTTCATTTCGCCTCTGGGACTCATACTTTGGCTTGTGCTTTGTTTGGTAATTTGAAATATGGTGATAAATTGGTTTCTGTTGCTGGTGCTCCATACGATACAATGCAAGAAGTTATTGGGGTTATGGGTGATGAAGAAACTAAAAGAGCATCTTTAATTGGTAATGGTGTTTTGTATGATGAAGTACCTTTGCTAAATGGTTCAGATATTGATTTTGAAGCGTTGGAACAAAAAATTGATGAAACTGTTACTATGGTCTTAATCCAACGTTCAAAAGGATATTCAACTAGAAAATCTCTTACAATTGAAACTATCGAAAAAATTTGTAAAGTTGTAAAATCTAAAAATCCAAACTGTATCTGTTTTGTAGATAACTGCTATGGTGAATTTGTTGATACAAAAGAACCGTTAGAAGTTGGGGCTGATTTAATGGCGGGTTCTTTGATTAAAAACGCTGGTGGAGGTATTGTTGAAGCAGGTGGTTATATCGCAGGTAAAGAACTTTATGTTGAACGTTCAGCTGTAAGGCTTACAGCTCCTGGTATTGGTTCAGAAGGTGGTGCGATGTTTAATCAGCACAGATTAATGTTCCAAGGTTTGTTTATGGCACCATCTGTAGTATCGGATGCTTTAAAAGGTGCTGTTTTAGCTTCGAAAATCTTTGATGAAATCGGCTACGATTCATATCCAAAATACAATGAAAAACGCACAGATATTATTCAAAATATTACTTTTGGATCACCAGAACCACTAGAAGAATTCTGCCGTACAGTTCAATCTTTATCCCCTGTAAATGGGTATGTAACTCCAATCCCAGAAAATATCCCTGGGTATGAAGATAAGGTTATTATGGCTGGTGGGACATTTATTGAGGGTTCAACAATTGAATTATCAGCTGATGGACCTATGAGAGAACCTTATGTTGCATACTTGCAAGGTGGTTTAAATTATGCACATGTTAAAATTGCCTTAAAACGTTTCTTAGATAAGGTTAGAAAAGTATAATTATAAATTTCTTTTGTAAAGATTGTTTACAGGAGAAACCCTTGTGTAGTCAATTTTTGGGTAGGCATTACAATAAATTATTGGCTTTTTTTTAAATTATGTGGTACAATATCAGAGCACTGCTATGTGTACATGAAAAATTTAGTGTATAGAAGTTATAAAAGAAGAGAGGTAAATTATGGCATTACCAAATGTAGCATATTTTTCAATGGAAATCGCTATGGATCAATCTCTAAGCACTTATTCTGGGGGTTTAGGATTTTTGGCAGGTTCTCATATGTTATCTGCTGGTTATCTACAAATGCCTATGGTTGGGGTAACGATGTTATGGTCATACGGTTATTATGACCAACGTATTGACCAAACTGGCAATGTTGAAGTTGCATATATCAGAAAGTATTATGATTTCTTAACTGATACTAGTGCTCAAACAGAAGTTGATATTTTTGGTGAAAAAGTTAAAGTTAAAGCTTATTTAGTAAGACCAGAATTGTTCGGTACTTGTCCTGTATATCTATTAACAACTGATATTGAAGGTAACAGTGACTGGGCAAAAAGCATTTCTTACAAATTATATGATGGTAATGAAAAAATTAGAATCGCTCAAGAAACAGTTCTTGGTGTTGCGGGTGTTAGAATTCTTCAACAAGTTGGTTACAACTTCGATGTAATCCACATGAACGAAGGTCACGCACTTCCTGCAGCATTTGAATTGTTAAGACAATACAATGGTGATTTAACTGAAGTTAAAAAACGTACAGTATTCACAACTCACACTCCAGTTGCTGCTGGTAACGAAGTTCACTGGGTTGATACATTGTTAGAAGGTGGATTCTTTGCGGGTGCATCTCGTGAAACTGCTGTTCAATTAGGTGGTGAAAACTTCTCTTTAACAGTTGCAGCTTTAAGAATGTCTAGAATTGCTAACGCTGTATCTCAATTACACGGCTTAGTTTCTAACAAAATGTGGGAATGGGTTGAAGGTAGATGCCCAATCCGTGCTATTACTAACGCTGTAAACTTAGAATACTGGCAAGATGAAAGAATTACTCCAGTTAAAAACAATCCAGAAGGTTTATTAGCTCTAAAACGTGAAATGAAAGCTGAATTGTTCAAATATATTGCAAACGTTGCTGGTAAAAGATTTGATCCAGACGTTCTTACAATTACTTGGGCAAGAAGATTTGCTGACTACAAACGTGCTTGGTTAATCTTGATGGATAAAGATAGAATAGGCAAATTGTTAGAAGAAAATAAAGTTCAAATCATTTTTGCTGGTAAATTCCACCCAGATGATGTTATGGGTAGAGAAATGTTTAACAAATTATTAAATCGTTCACACTCTTTGAAAAACGTTGTTGTTCTTCCTGGTTATGAATTGCAGCTATCAGGTATGTTGAAACGTGGTTCAGATATTTGGTTAAACACTCCATTAAGACCATTTGAAGCATCTGGTACTTCTGGTATGTCAGCTAACATGAACGGTACTCTTCACTTATCAATCTTTGATGGTTGGACAGTTGAAGGTACATTCAGTGGAATCAATGGTTATGCTATTGAATACCCTGAAATCGATGATGAAATGTCTTGGGAAGAAAGACACTGGAAAGATCACAAGTGCTTGATGAGCATCTTAGAAGATCAAATCATTCCTACTTATTACGAAAACAAAATGGAATGGGCAAGATTGATGAGACAAGCTATCAGAACTTCTGAATCTTACTTCAACTCAGACAGAATGGTTATCGAATACTATAACAGATTGTATAAACCAATTGCTCACGATGACGAGTGTGCTGGTGAAGAAAAACAAGAAATGAAAATTAAAGAAGCTCCTACATTTGATGCTTGGACTTTCTCAAATATCAAGTAGTTTCTTGAAAATATTTTTAAAAGAGTCGACAGAAATGTCGGCTCTTTTTTAGCAAAAATTTATTGGTTTGTGTATTATATTTATATGCGTCTAGATTTTCAAACTTACAATGTGAATAAATCATCTTATTTGAGAAATTCCCAAGTCCCTATGAGGTCTTTTTCAAAGATGCAGTTGGATTCGGTGAGTTTCGGGAATAATAAAGATTTTATTCATTTGCCAGTAAATGATATTATTGAAAGAGTTGACCAATCGATTAAGCCAGAAAACCTTCTTGGTAAAGGTGGAGAAGCTAGTGTATATAGGATAAATGACACAGATTATTGTATCCGAATACCATTAGAAGCTCCTGACGATTATAAAAAAGGTTTCATCTCAGAATTAACAGCTTTTGAACAAGTAAATCATGGCGTTGCTAAATTGGGTGAAAACACAATTATAATGAAAAGACTTGACGGCTATTCAATGTTTCCACGCAAGGAAACTGGTGTTACTAGAGCTATGGTTCATTCTATGATTGATGATATGCCTGTATCTGCTTACAGAAAAGTAATCAAACAAATTTATGATGCTTATAATCAAGGTGCTTATTTCGATTCGTCTGGAGCTAATGTTATTGTAAATCCTGTGAAGAAAACTATGACAGTTATTGATTTTACGGCTTGTGAAGATTGTGCGAGCCCAAGAATTCTAAAAAGTTTGTTTACGACTTTAGGTATGAATGATGGTATATTGACTCAAGCTCAGCAGAAAGACAGGGCTAATAAAATTTTATCTTCAGTCATTGATGATTTCTTACCTGGGCACAAGCCGCTAATGCGAGTTGCGGATTATTCTTTTTCTGAGTTTATATATGCTGTTAAAAATCAAGGTTTAATTAGTAAAGCTTATAGTGATGTGTTTATAAAATTTTTGAATGAACTAAAAGAGTTGAAATATATGACTATGCGTGGGGTTAGAAATATTGAACCTCAAATGGAATTCAAGGTAAAGCAGATTAAGTCTTTAATAAAACAACTTTTGACTTAGTAGCAAAAGTTTTTGTGTTTTAACTTATTATTTGTATGCAAATTTGTATTCAAAATTTTTACCCACAAGTAAATAATAATTATCAAATAAAAAATACTCAAAAATTTATGGACAAGCCGATTCTTGCGTCTCAATTGACGCGTGACACGGTTTCGTTTTGCTCTTTGGGTGTTGAATTTTTGAATCTTCCAAAGAACGAAATTATGAGAAAAATAAGGGATTCTATCAGAGAAGAAAATTTATTAGGTAGAGGAGTTGAGGGACAAGTTTATGCTATAGATGGGACTGATTACTGTCTAAAATATAGTCAAAATACAGACTCTCTTCAGACATTGTCTAAAAGCTTTAGAAAACGAGTATCAGATGAGGATAGAATTAATCATATTGTTGCAAGGTTGGGTAATGACGCTGTTATAATGAAAAAAATAAAAGGTGTTTCTGTTGCTGATATAAATAGATTACCAGTTAAAGAATACAATGAAAGTATTGAAAAACTATTAAAATTCCCAAACTCAGCCTATAGAGATTTGTTAAATCAAATTATTGAAGCTTTAAAACACGGTATGGAATACGATTGTCATGGGGGTAATTTGATTGTTGATTTTGAAAATAAAAAGCTTACAGCAATTGATTTTTGTTCACCAAGAAAATTGTATAATTCAGAAGCTCTATTTAAAGTTTATAGTCCATTTTTGAATGAAGGTTGTTTTGAAAAAATTTATCAGCCCTTTCTCGATATTAATTATTTCGACGAAGATTCAAAGCGCTTGTTAGGCAAGAAGATTATGTATATGTTGCTTGATGAATTAAAACCTGAAGTACAGCCAAAACTTGATTTTCAAGATATTGATGTGCTTCCATTTTTGTGTGATTTAGCTAATGTTGGTACAATTAAAATTAATCAACTTCTTGCTCAAATCTCAGATGGGTTTAATGAATTAGTTGATTTAAAGGAAAGAGAATTAGCAGGAGCAGACGTTTACGAGCAGATTTATCAAACAAATGAATCTGTTCGAAAATTGGTTAATAAGTGTTTTTATATCGAAAACCCAAAACGAAAAGAGGTAAGTTTTACTGGTCGAAAAATACCATTATTAGATCTTCCAAAAGAGGAGGTTTTAAAGCTTGTAAAACAAAGTATCAATCCTAAAAATGGTATTGGAATCGGTGGAGAAGCAGATGTTTATGCTATTCCAAATACAGATTATTGTGTGCGATTAATAGGGCTGAATGGTGATAGCCGCCATTTTGCAACTAGATATAAGGATTATACAGCTGAATTTAGTAAAGATTTAACTCCTCAAGAAAAAGTGAATCATACTGTTATTCGATTAGGTAATGGTGCATCAATTATGAGAAAAATCGAAGGTGAACCAGTCTATTCCTTTTTTAGAACTCAAGAAGAACAATTAGAAGCCGCAAAAGAAATTGCAAATTTCCCTATTGAAGCTTTTTCTGGTTTATTACGCCAAATAGCATCTGCGGTAAAAGTTGGAGTTGGTTTTGATCCGCACGCAGCTAATATTATTGCTAATTTTAAAAATAAAACCCTAACAGCTATTGATTTTCAAGAATATAGCTATCTTAGTTTTTCAAAACCGTTGAGTTCTATGCTAAACGGATTGAAAACAGTTGATGATGAGAAAGTTAATTTGAAGTTATTGAAGCAAGTGCTGTTTGCAGCGTTGGATGAGTTCAGACCAAAGGTAAAACCTTGTTTTGATATTGATAAATTCGATTTTTCTTGTTTGTTGCGTTCTGAAAAGGGACTATCTGATGATAAATTATTTCATCGTTTAAAATATCAGAAAGCTTTGGAGTTGAAGGGGCGGAATGTCGTGGATGAGTTACAGCAACTTTTAGAAACCATTTCAAAAAAATACGATAATATGTAAGGATAAAATATCAAATAGCAAAAGATTTTTTGTTGTGATATTAATAGAAATATGCACATTAGCCCAATATATACATTACCTCAATATAATATGTATTCAACTGTTCAAAAATCTTCGAACAGAAATTTTGGGTTAAATTTGAGACCTCAGTTAACCAATGATGTGGTTAATTTTACAGGATATCGTCGATTTTTAGATTTCCCTCAAGATGAAATTTTTGCACGTATCAAACGTTCAATTCGCCCTGATAATTTTATTGGGGCAGGAGGTGAGGCTAATGTGTATTCAATCAGAGGCACAAAATATTGTTTCCGATGGCCAAAAGGCTCCGCAGATAGCTATAGAACCCATTTAGATTTTGATGTTTCAGAATCAGATAAAGTTAATCACGTTGTTGCAAACCTTGGTGGTGGGGCAACAATAATGAATAGGTTGAAAGGTGTTCCTGTTAAAACTGACAAAATGACAGCAGACCAAATCCAACAAGTTGCACAAACTATTGTTGATTTCCCAGTGCAATCATATCGTACATTTATGCATCAATTGGCAGATGCGGATAGAAAAAATATGTATTTCGATAATTTTTGGCCAAATGTTATTATAAATCCTAAAGATAAAACAATTATTGCAATAGATTTTGTGAAAGATTTTCCTTATGCAGAAGAATTTGCTCCACTTTGTAAAATGTTTTCAGTTTTAACACATGATGAAAATACTGTTGATCAATTAGGAATGATTGCCAATAAAATCTTAAAAGCTGCGTTAAAAGATTTATCTCCAGGTCAAAAACCTTGTATTGAACCTAAGCAATTTGATTTTGCTTTGTTTTTAACAGATTTATGTAATTTGAATAAATTGTCCATTGCAGATGAATCTTATTGTGATTTATTTAACGCACTAGAAAGAGTTGTTGAACTTAAAGAGCTTGAATTACAAGGACAAAATGTTGCCAATATGCTAAAAAATGATATTCAAGTAGCAACAGAGATTATAGATTTGATGTTTTAATTATTTAACTCTTGAAAAAACTTCTACATCAACATCATCAAATGTATTTGTATTGAAATAAGCACAAGATGCCACCATAGATGCGTTATCTGTACAGTATTTCATAGGAGGGGCACAAACTCTAAATCCTTCTTTTTCAAGATCGAATACTTTTTTACGAATTTCGGAGTTAGCAGCAACACCACCAGCAATTACAACTTGGTTATATCCACGTTCTAAAACAGCTTTTCTAAGTTTTTTTACTAAAGTCTTAGAAACACATTCTTGGAAACTTGCACAAATATCATTTACTGGTAATTCTTGTCCTTCAAATGATTTTACAAGTCTAAGAACGGCAGTTTTTAAACCACTAAAGCTGAAGTTGTATCCGTCGACTTTGCCCTCTGGAAGTTCAAATGCTTTAGGATTACCTTCTTGAGCTAATTTATCTAATCTTGGCCCCCCTGGGTATGGAAGTCCAATAAGGCGTGCAACTTTATCGTATGCTTCACCAACTGCATCATCAATGGTTTCTCCGATGATAGTTTGTTTTGAGTAAGATTCAACATCGATAATTTGTGTGTGTCCACCACTAACTAATAGAGCCATAAATGGTGGTTTTAAGTCTGTATCAATATAATTAGCACAAAGGTGTGCGTTTAGATGGTTTACGCCAATAAACGGTTTGTCGTGAACAAGAGCTAATGTCTTTGTCGCATTTAAACCAACGAGTAAACAACCAACTAATCCGGGGCCAACTGTCCCTGCAAAGGCTGTGATATCTTCTGGTTTTAATCCTGATTGTTCAAATGCTTCTTGAACAACAACGTTGATTGAATCTAGGTGTTCTCTTGCTGCAATCTCAGGAATTACCCCTCCAAATTTTTCGTGAGTTTTAATTTGAGATGCAACAATATTTGAAATAACTTCTCTGCCGTTTTTTACGATAGCACAAGCTGTTTCATCGCAACTTGATTCAATTGCCATAATATAATTATCAAAACCTGCTTCAGGTCCAATTTGTACACTTTTTCCGCTAAATAATGATTTCTTTTCCATAGTTTTATTTTACTATAAAAATATTATTTGAAGTGTAGTTAAGAGTTTTTATATTTGCCCTGTCCTGTTCGAGCGAGGACCATCTTGTTTTTTATTGAGTAATAGTTCAGAAGCCCTGCGGAGCACGTTTGTTTTGTAGTTAGTATCTGTAGTTAGTGGCATAATGCCCAGTCCGGCCGAGGACAAAAAAAAACCCTTTCTTTTGGAAAAGGTTTTGGAATCTTTTTCAATTCCTCGTGTGTAGAAGGTTAGTGTGTAGTAGGTAGTGTATAATTTATGTCTCGTGTTTATTTTCTGGTTTATGTATTGCTTAACGCTTACATATTAATAAAGTATTTTTGGAGTATATAATTGCTATATCAAGTGTATGTTGTTACATATCTTAACAAACCTTTTTAGGGTGCAAATTTATTAGCTTTAGCAAGTGTAAAGAATACGATTTACCCCCTTGATTAGAAATTTTGTTAGTGTTAGTATCGACATGTTATAGTAGTAAGGAAATTTTACACAATAAGAAGGAGTAAAAACTTATGGTAAAAGTAGCAATTAACGGATTCGGTAGAATCGGACGTAACACATTGAGAGCCGCTATCAGAGAAGGTATCTACAATGAAATCGATTATGTTGCAATCAATGACCCAGGTTTAACACCAGCAAACGCTGCACACGTGTTCAAATATGACTCTGTTATGGGTAAATTTGATGGTACAGTAGAAGTTGTTGAAGACGGTCTTGTTATCAACGGTAAAAAAATTAAATTCTATGCTGAAAAAGATCCAGCAGCTCTTCCTTGGAGAGAATTAGGTGTTGAAGTTGTTGTTGAATCAACAGGTTTCTACACAGATGCTGAAAAAGCTAAAGCTCACATTGCAGCTGGTGCTAAAAAAGTTATCATTTCAGCTCCTGCTAAAAACGAAGACAAAACTATCGTTTTAGGCGTTAACGAAAACGAATATGATCCAGCTAATCACCACGTGATTTCTATGGCTTCTTGTACAACTAACTGCTTAGCTCCAGTAGCTAAAGTTTTAGATGAAAAATTCGGTATCGTAAAAGGTTTAATGACAACAGTTCACTCATACACAGGTGACCAAAGAATCTTAGATGCTGGTCACAAAGATCCTCGTAGAGCTAGAGCTGGTGCTCTTAACATCGTTCCTACAACAACTGGTGCTGCAAAAGCTGTAGCTTTAGTATTACCACAATTAAAAGGTAAATTAAATGGCTTCGCTATGAGAGTTCCTACTCCAGACGTTTCAGTAGTAGACGTTGTTGTTGAAACTTCAAAACCTGTTACAGCTGAAGCTGTAAACGCAGCTCTTAAAGAAGCTGCTGATGGACACGTATTATGCTACTCTGAAGAACCATTAGTATCTTCAGACTTCATCGGTTCATCTCAATCTTCAACTGTTGACGCTGCATTGACAATGACAATGGGCGAAAATATGGTTAAAGTTGTTTCTTGGTATGATAACGAAATGGGTTATTCTACAAGATTAGCTGAAACTACAAAAATGGTTGCTTCTAAATTATAATTTATAATTTATGAAAATACTTAAAAAGACCACTCGAGAGGGTGGTCTTTTTTTAATAATCTAGAAGTAAATCCAAGGTATTATTTTTTATATTTACCCCTATTTTACAACTTTATTTAATCCGTGAGGTTTATCAACATTGCGTTTTAATTTTAATGCAATTTGTAGTGCCAACATTTGAATCATAACTACGATGCAGAAAGTTTTTATAATAGGTTTATCGCAGTCAATATTCAAGTTGTATGTAGATTTAACGTGGTTCGAGCGGTTTCCAATAACTAAAATTGGAGGATTATAGCTCTCTTTGATTTTAGCTAAATTTTTAATTGCTGTGTATGTTAAATTATCGTTAAGTACGTAAATTAACACTGCATTTTTATTGTTTAGCATTGCAACGTGTCCGTGCATAAATTCTCCTAAGATGGATGAATTTGTGTATAGGTAAGATGTTTCTTTAATCTTTAAAGAAGCTTCTTTTGCTAGTGCATAGGATTGTCCATCTGCAGTAATTACAATGTGTTTGTACTTGGATAGAAATTTTGCTAATTGTTTTACTCTAGGTTGTAGAGTATAAGTTTGTTCAATTAGTCCAGGTAGAGTTTTAAGTTCAATAATATGTTCGTATACGTCAAAACCTTTATTCTGAGCAAATTTTAAAGCAAGAAGTGTTGTACAAAGAAGCTGCGATGTGAATGATTTAGTTGCTGCAATACTTTCTTCTTCGCCTGCAAGACAAGCAACTTGATAGTCTGAAGCATTCCAGATTGTTGAGTTTTCTTTGTTTGTAATGCAAAGAGTATTTACTCCAAATTCTTTAGCTTTTTCTAAAGCACTATTTGTATCTGTAGTTTCCCCAGATTGCGTGATAAAGATATATAAAAGTCCATCGTGATGAGCGATAGTTTCTTCTAGTAAAAATTCACTTGAATATACTGCTCGTGCTTCAATCTTTGATATAGAACCGAAAACCTCAGCAGCGTATCTAGCACAGTGGTATGAAGAGCCACTAGCCACAATAATTATTCTGTTAATGTTTTCAGGGACATTAATATTTATTGCACCATTCTTTTCAACATAAGCATCGAGAATTGTTTGAGCTATTTGCGATTGTTCAAATATCTCTTTTTCCATACAAGATGGTTCTTGTTTCCAAAATTTCCAGTTCATGTCCCTCCTCGTAATCAAAGATTTCAGTCCACCCATAATAGTATGGGTGGACATAATTTGTTAAATTTTTATCCAATAATTGATTTGATTAATTCGTTAACAGTTTTAGGATTAGCTCTACCTTTTGTTTCTTTCATTACTTGGCCAACGAAGAATCCTAATAAGTTAGTTCTTCCGCCTTTATAAGCTTCAACTTCAGCAGGGTGAGCGTCAATAACTTTTTGAACAAGTTCTTTGATTGCACCTTCATCTGAAATTTGGCTTAAACCTTTTCTTTCAACAATAGCTGAAGCTTTTTCACCATTTGTAATCATATCTTCAATAAGGATTTGTTTACCAATGTTATTAGAAATTGTTCCTTTTTCGATTAAACCAATAAGCTCAGCTAAGTTTTCTGGAGTTAATTTAGTTTCAGTGATTTCAACTTTAGCTTCTTTTAAGTAAGCTGCGATTTCACCCATAATGAAGTTAACTGCAGTTTTAGGGTTAGCACCAAGTTCAATAACTTTATCAAAGAATAATGCAAGTCCCATTTGTTCAACGATTACGCTAGCATCGTATTCGCTTAAACCTAAACTTTGGTATCTTTCACGTTTTTGTGAAGGAAGTTCAGGCATAGTTGATTTAATTCTGTCAACCCATTCTCTAGAAATTTCTAAAGGCATTAAATCAGGTTCTGGGAAGTATCTGTAATCGTGAGCATCTTCTTTGCCTCTCATAGAACGAGTTTCTCTAGAGTTGTCATCCCATAATCTTGTTTCTTGAACAACTTGTCCGCCTTCTTCAACGATATCAATTTGTCTGTCGATTTCGTATTCGATTGCTCTTTGAAGTGCAGAGAATGAGTTTACGTTTTTGATTTCAGCACGTGTACCGAATTCTTTAGAACCTTTTGGCATAATTGAAATGTTAGCATCACATCTCATTGAACCTTCTTCTAAGTTACCGTCACAAACGCCGATATATCTAACAATGTTTCTAAGTTCTTCCATATAATTTCTAGCTTCTTCAGAACTTCTCATATCAGGTTCTGATACGATTTCTAATAATGGTGTGCCTGCTCTGTTTAAGTCAACTAAAGAGTAGCTAGAACCAGCCAAACCATCTGCACCAGCGTGTACAAGTTTACCTGCATCTTCTTCTAAGTGAGCACGGGTAATACCGATTCTTTTACCTTTGATATCTAAGTAACCGTTTACACAAATTGGCTCATCGTATTGAGAAATTTGATAACCTTTTGGAAGGTCTGGGTAGAAATATTGTTTTCTGTCAAATTTACAACGTGATGGGATTTCACAGTTTAGTGCTAAACCTGTTAAAATACCCATATTAACAACTTCTTTATTAAGAACTGGAAGAACCCCTGGCATACCTAGTGTGATAGGGCTTGTTAGTGTGTTTGGTTCTTGTCCGAATTCGTTTTTATCAGGTGCGAAAATTTTTGATTTAGTTTTCAATTGAGCGTGAACCTCTAAACCAATAACCACCTCATATTTGTCTCTTAATTCTTGATCCATTTTTATATATCTCCTTATTTGTTTTTATTTTATCATGAATATATGTCATTGAGTAATCTTTATTATCTTTTTTTCCCTATCCCCTAGCGTAGATGTCGTGTTTTGATACAACTCTTTCAGGTTCTTTATAAGTTTTGATATAATCGATTGCCTCTTGTGGAGTTTTTGCTACAAAATATAGTTCTTTTGAAATTCTGTTTGCAAATTTTTCTTCAACAATTACATCAAAAAATTCTAAAAGTTTATCGTAAAACCCATTTGTATTTAGTATTACAATAGGTTTTTTGTTATATCCTAGTTGTTTTTGAACAATCATTTCAGCAAGTTCTTCTAGAGTTCCAAAGCCTCCAGCTAAAGCTACAACTGCATCTGAAATTTCGTCCATTTTTTGTTTTCTATCTCTCATTCCAACTGCTAAGTGAAATTCGTCGCAATTGTCAGTTCTACAACCCATATCAACTAAGCGTTGAGGCATAACCCCATAAACTTTGCCACCATTTGCTTTAACTTGCTCAGCACAAGCCCACATCATACCTAGGGTACTTCCGCCATATACAATATTAAATCCGTTTTCTCCAATTAATTTCCCTAATTCTCTTGAATCTTCATAAAATGCTTCTTCTAAATAATTGCTAGATGAGGCAAATACGCATATGTTTTTTATCATTCGTTAAATTCACCGCCTATTCTGTAATAATATGAGCAAGATACACCAGTTCCAGTTTCTGAGCAATCTCTTTTTAATTCGTCAATATCCCAACCTGCTCCAATTGGTGCAACTCTTCCATCGATAAATATGTTTACTCCAAAAATATCTTTTCCCCAAGTGTTTGGAGCTTTTAATCCATTTACATCAAATGCCATAATAAATGCAGGGTGGAAAATATCATTATTTTTAATATCTTTGATTCCTATTAACTTGTCATTTCTTGTTAAATAGAATTTTTCAATATGATATTTATCGTTTTTGGCAACTTTATTTCCGTTCATATAATGTGGTGCATATTTTTTAGTAATAGCATCATCTTCACTTATTCTAAGATGAGGTTTTACTAAGTTTCTCATCAGACTTTCACGTGCTTCATTAGTTTTTGCACGTTTGAAACTTTTCACAACTTCAGAATCTTCTTGAGCGTGCATTGCAGAGAATATATATTCAACTTTATGGTAGGTATCATTCCATTTTGATATGTATGATGCCTCTTTTGATGTTATAAACTGTGTAGGTACAAGCATTAGTGCAATAGCAAAAATAACTATCAAAGTTAATGAGTATTCAATTCTCCAAAAACGTTTTTTCATAATATCCCCAAATTGTTTTGATATGGCGTAAGACTACGCCATATCTATACGTTTTTTCTCTTCAGTAAGTTTTTCATAAACCCATTCAGGTATGAAATTTTTACCTAAAATTATTTGTCCGTTCATAATGTTTGGTGTGTGGAAATCAGATCCACCCGTAACAATTAGACCCAACTCTTCAGCCATTGATGAGAAATACTCAACACAAGCTGGAGAATGTTTTCTGTGATATGCTTCAATCCCTCTCAAACCATAATTCATAAGTTCTTTAATTAGAGGTTCTGCAATATCCAAATCGTGAGGGTGAGCAATTACAGGGATCCCTCCTGCATCATAAATGATTTCAACTGCATCAAATGGTGAAACAGTTTTTCTCTGTACGTATACTGGAGAATCATCGTGGATGTATTTTGCGTAAGCATCCATAATATTGTTTGTTCCGCCAGCGTTTGTAATAGCTTTAGCTATGTGTGGACGACCAATACTTCCGCCTTCAGCAACAAGTTTTTTAATATCTTCAAACTTAATTTTGATACCTTCTTTTTTTGAAAGAAGTGCGATTATTTCTTTAGTTTGTTTAATACGAGCTTGTTGTTGATTTTTAATCAAATCTAAGAAGTCTTTATTTTTAGTGTCCATAAAATAACCTAAAATGTGAACTTCATTATTTTTGTATAAAGTATTAACTTCAATACCTCGAATAACTTCGATTTTGTCTTCAAGCCCATTGTCTTTGATGTGTTTTTGAGCGACATCATAAGCTAAGATGTTGTCGTGGTCCGTTATCGCAATTGCTTCAAGTCCAACGTCAAGAGCTGTGTCCACAATCTTCTCTGGCGAGAAAACGCCGTCCGAGAAGTAGGTGTGAATGTGCAAATCAGTCTTCTTTTTCACTTCCTTTTTCCTCTTCTATATTATCATTACTACAATAAATCCTTTTAATAGCCAGTGCACGACCAGTTGCAGTCTCGATATCAACTTCTACTGCGTTAATTTGGCTGGTTTTGCCTGGTGCAACTTCGTAGCGTTCTGGAATGCTTGTTAAAAATCTAGAAAGTGAAGAGTTATATTCCATTCCAATAACTCCGTCAGATGCTCCACAAAAACCAGCATCTGTAATGTAAGCCATTCCCTCTACGATATTTTCATCAGCAGTTTGTACGTGAGTGTGTGTGCCGAAAAATGCACTAACTCCTAATTCTGCACAATACTTGCCGAAACAAATCTTTTCTGCGGTTGCTTCTGCGTGGAAATCAACAATTACGATGGGGGTAATTTCTTTTAAGTTTTTGATTTCTTCAGCAACCATTTCCCATTGAAAATCAACAAGGTTAATAAAGACTTTTCCTAAAATATTTATAACTCCGATTTTCAAATCTCCAATTTCAAAGATGCGACTGCCAACACCTTTGGTTCCTTTAGGGTAATTGATTGGTCTAATTAAGCAGTCTGATGTATCGATGTAGCTATATATGTCTCTTTTGTCCCAAATATGGTTTCCACAAGTCATACAGTGAACGCCATATTCTTTAAAATCATTATAATTTTTTTCTGTTAATCCAAAACCATGGGATGCGTTTTCTACGTTTGCAATAACAAAATCATATTTTTTAGAGGTATCGTTGGCTAAAAAATCACGAACAGCAAGTCTTCCTGGCTTGCCTACAATATCTCCAAAAAATATAACTTTTATTACGTCTTTTCCCATTTTTTCTCTCTAGTTAATATGTTAGGCACGAAGTTGAAATTTTCAACTTCGTGCCATCATAATTATTTTGCAATTTCTGTTGTTCTGAATTCTCTAACAACTGTTACTCTGATTTGACCAGGATAGTCAAGTTCGTTTTCGATACGTTTTGCAACATCTCTTGCTAACTTGCCTGATGCTAAATCATCGAATAGTTCAGCTTGAACAATGATACGAACCTCACGACCAGCTTGAACAGCGAATGATTGTTTGATACCTTCGTAGCTATTAACGATCTCTTCAATTTTTTGAAGACGTTTGATATAGATTTCTAATGTATCACGTCTAGCTCCTGGACGGCCTGCTGAAATTGCGTCCGCAACTTTTACAAGTACCGCTTCTATTGTATTAGCTACAACATCATCGTGGTGAGCCTCAATTGCGTGAATAACTTCAGGTTTTTCACCAAATCTTGATGCAATTTCAACACCAAGTTGAATATGAGTACCTTCTTGAGTTTGGTCAACAGCTTTACCGATATCGTGTAATAAACCTGCACGTTTTGCGATTTTTTCGTTAGCACCAAGTTCAGCGGCCAACATACCTGCAATGTGCCCAACTTCAAGTGAGTGTTTTAAAACATTTTGTCCGTAACTTGTTCTGTAATATAAACGACCTAGTGTTTTGATAAGCTCTTTATTTAAGCCCATAACACCCATTTCAAGAGCTGCGTTTTCACCTTCTGTCCAAATCTTTTTGTCAATTTCTTCTCTAGCTTTTTCAACCATTTCTTCGATTCTTACAGGGTGAATACGACCATCAACGATAAGTTTTTCTAATGCTAATTTTGCGATTTCACGTCTTACAGGGTCGAAACTTGATAATACAACGGCTTCTGGAGTATCGTCAATGATTAAGTCTACACCAGTTAGAGTTTCTAATGCACGGATATTACGACCTTCACGACCGATGATTCTACCTTTCATCTCATCGTTTGGTAAACCTACAACTGATACTGTTGTTTCTACAACTTGTTCAATCATACATCTTTGCATTGTTGTTGATAAAATTTCTTTTGATTTTTCTAAAGAAATTTCTTTTATTTTTGCTTCGTTTTCACGAATTAATTGCATTTGTTCTTGAGCTAAATCATTTTTTAATTGTTCTAAAAGAGTTCTTTTAGCATCTTCGCAAGACATTCCAGAAATTCTTTCTAGTTCTTCTGTTTGTTTTTGAACAAGTTCAGCTAAGTAGTCTTCTTTTTCTAAAAGTTCATCCATTTTTCTTTGAGTTTGGATTTCTTTTTCGGTATATTCTTGAATTTTATCTTCAAGCATATCCTCTCTTCTTGCTAATTTTTGTTCTTGTCTTGCTAACTCCTGTCTTCTTTCTCTTTCTTCTTCATTAAGAGCATCTCTGTCATCTTGTAATTCTTCTACGGCTTTGATTTTAGCCTCTTTGTAAAGGATTTTTTCTCTATCCTCTAACGCTTTTTTGTCCTTTTCTACGGACTCGATAGCACTTTTAACTTTGTGCTGTTGAATAATTAGTATGGCAACTAAGACTATTACCGCAATAGTCGCCAACACTAAAAACAAGGTTGTTCCCATAAAGCAATACCTTATCCTTTTCTATTTTTTTATAATACACACAATGTCGGGTACATATATCCTACCCGAGCTTCTATTCAGTTTTTGTTAAATAAAAATCATTGCATATATATTAAAAAATATTTCCTACTACATCTGGTTATATGATAACATATAAAATATTTTTTGTATAGTGGTTTTTATCAAATATTTATACTATTTTTGTTGGATTTTTAATTAGCCTCAAAAATAATGGTGGACTTTATTTGTCCACCATTAGAAATTTTAAAATTTTTCTATTATTTTCTTAATCCTGGGTCTAGGTATGAACCTGTTACAGCTTTATTAAATAAGTACTGAGTTTTTGGTAAAACTCCAGCAAGTAAGAAGCTTGAGATACCTACGTTAGCTAAGATATTAAATCCTTTTACAAATTTTGCTTTTTTAGCAAATTTTGTGATATCTGCTGATGAGCTTGCTGATTTTATGAAGTTTTTAAATTCGTCCATAAATTTGCCTATATCTTCAATGTCAACATATTTTCTTGGATCTCTGTAGCCTGATTCAAGGTATGTAACTTTTTTCATATCTGCTGCAAATTTTGAGAATAAGCTATCAGGTTTTGCATCCAAGAATTCGATAATGTCTTGTGCAGATTTTGATTTTGGCATTTCAAATGAGTTTTCTTCGATTGCATTAATGAAGTTTTTATTATCTAAAATTAGTGGGTCTAAGTTAACGTTTATTTTGAATAGTCCGTTTGCTAGTTTATCTAGACCTCTTGCGATATAAACTGGAGTTACAAAGTTAAGAATCATTGAACCAATCATTCTGTATGCGTTTACGTATGCTTCTTCTTTATTTCTTGAAGTTGAAACTCTACCAATTGTTAGACCTCCATCTGAGATTGCCATTTTATCAATGGTTCTTAAGTTTGCAATTGCTGATGTGATGTTTCCACCTGTGAATGATACATCTTTTTTGTCTTGTAAGCTAAAGTTTTTAAATGTATCATTTTTTAATGCGGTAAATGATGTTGCAGCAATTGTTGAGTTTTGTAGGTTTGCAGCATTGGCTGCTTTTTTCTCTCTTAATTTTCTAGTTAGGGCAAAATTTAGTGGAGGTAAAATAAATCCCATAATTACAGTTGGGATAATTGTAGCCGCACAGAATTTGCCTGTTAATAATTTTTCATATCCACCTTTATTATTTTTAACTTTTACTAAATCTGCAACTGCGTCTTGTACGTCTTTAGCTTGGATGTTTTTGAATTTCTCAATATTGTACTCAATACCTTGAACTACAATATCTTTAACTTCTGTTGCCGCTTTTTTAGCGTTGCGTTTTGCAACAGTTTCACTCTCTTTGAATAGTTTTAAGTTAACAATCGGACTCCAGCCTTTTTTAACCATAAACTTGTCGTATAAAGCTTCTGTTGCAGGGATTCCACCTAACCAGATTGCTGATGTGGCGTATTCGTCAATGAATTTTTCACGTGTAGCTTCGTTAGCGATTTCTCTTGATTCTTTCATGTTCTCGCGTCTTGCGATAAGAATCTTAGAAGGTGCTTCGATACATAAGTCCCTTACTAAAAGTGGGTAAATTGTACTATTATTTCCGATTGCTGATATTATGCTTGTTACTGTCATGATTTTCTTTTAACCTCAATTCTTTACTAAAAAAACAACTTCATCGCTCTGTTTAATATCCTGAAGAAGTTGTTTTTGTTAAGAATTGAATTTTTTATAATCTCTTTTTACGAACGCATCACCAATTCTACAACCTCTTCAGGTCGATATGATGGGTATGATGATGTTTTTGTAAAAAGATATTTGTCATTTGTGAATTTCCTTTGCTTTTTTATTATATAAGATTATTTTAAAAAGTAAAGTCTTTATTACTTTTGTCATAAAACTTGTAAATAAAAAATGTTGCTATTATTGAAAAGTTTTGTAAAGTAAATCTTTTTTCTCTTCGTCTTGAGTGCAAAAAAGTAGGGTCTTTTCTTTGGAAGTTTCGCCTTTTAGAATTTTTATTGAAGTTTTTGGTATTTTAAAATTCTTTGACAGGTATTCAATAAGTGCTTTATTGGCTTTGCCATCAATTGGTTGAGCTGTGATTTTTACTTTAGAAAATTCGCCTTCGTTTATAATCTCATTTTTCTTTGAGTTAGGCGAAATTTTGATATTAACTATTAGTCCGTCGCTTGTTTCTTTAATCATAGTTCTAATATACCATAAATCTCATCTTGATAGATGAAATTTGTCGGGTTTTCTTGAAAAACATTAATATAATTTATAAAATTATTGTACTATGTCAGATTTAGAAACGTTTAAAAGTATAAAAGAAGTTTTAATATCCCAAAAGCATTCTCCAGATGATATTGCACAAGTAGAGAAGGCTTATAAGTTTGCAAAAAAATTACACGATGGACAATTTAGGGTATCGGGAGAGCCTTATATTATTCACCCTTGTGAAGTTGCAAAAATTCTTGTGGGCTTGGAAGTTGATACAAATACTCTAATTGCAGCCTTTTTACATGACGTTTTGGAAGATACTGACATAACACCATCTAAAGTAAAAGAGATGTTTGGGGAAGATGTTTTGGCTCTCGTGCAAGGGGTTACAAAACTTGGGAAATTAAAATTTAAGTCCAAAGAAGAACGCCAAGCTGAAAACTTTAGACGTTTGTTTATTGCAATGGCTAATGATATTCGAATTATTTTCTTGAAGTTAGCTGATAGGCTTCATAATATGAGAACTTTGAATTTTATGGAAGAGGCTAAGCAAAAGAAAATTGCACAAGAAACATTGGATATTTTCGCACCACTAGCTAACCGTTTAGGGATTTATAAAATAAAAGCCGAATTAGAAGATTTATCTTTGAGATATTTAGAAAAAGATAAGTATTATGAAATAGCACAATTGGTTGCTCAAACTAAGGCTGATAGAGAAGAAACAGTTAATCTTTTGATAGATAAAATTCAAAAAGATGTTCAAAAAAGTGGAATAAATGCTCAAATTACAGGCCGAGCTAAGCACTATTACAGTATTTATGCAAAAATGAAACGCCAAAATATTGAGTTTAGTGACTTGTATGATATTACTGCGGTTCGTGTAATTGTTGACACTGTTAGAGAATGTTATGAAGTTTTAGGTTTAATCCACTCTCAATTTAAACCAATACCTGGACGTTTTAAAGATTATATTGCGATGCCAAAGGGTAATATGTACCAATCTTTGCACACATCTGTAATTGGTCCTCGTTCAAAACCTTTGGAAGTTCAGATTAGAACTTGGCAAATGCACCAAGTGGCAGAATACGGGGTTGCTGCTCACTGGAGATATAAAGAAAAAGGTTCGCAAAAAGCTGATAATGCATCTGATATGAAGTTCTCTTGGATGCATAAGATGGTTGAATACGAAAAAGATACCAAAAATGCTGAAGATTACGTAAAAAGTGTTAAGTTGGACTTATTCTCCGATCAAGTATTTGCATTCACTCCTGGTGGAGATGTATTAGACTTGCCAAAAGATGCCACACCTGTCGATTTTTCATATCGTATTCACTCAGATGTTGGCCATAAAACTGTTGGTGCAAAAGTTAATGGACGGATTGTGCCATTAAGTACAAAGTTGAATAATGGTGATATTGTAGAAATTTTGACTTCAAAAACTCCAGCACCACGTTTAGATTGGTTGACTTTTGTTGTTACAAAACAAGCTTCTCAGAAAATTAAACAATGGTTTAAGAAAAATAATCGTGAAGAACACGTAAAAATGGGTAAGGCGAACTTAGAGCATGAACTTACTAAAGCTGTGTTTGATGAATATGTAAAATCTGGTGAGTTTGATAAAGTTGCCAAATCTATGAATTATCAGTCAGCAGAAGATTTGTTTGCAGCGTTAGGTTATGGCGAAACAACATTACAAAAAGTTGTTAATAAATTGAAAAAACCTGTTGAGAAGAAACCAGAAGACAGTTTCCATACTTCTCGACGTAAGAGTTCGAAAAAAGATATTGAAGGTCTTGAGGATTTAATGTATTCACTTGCAATGTGTTGTTCTCCAATCCCAGGTGAACCTATTGTTGGTGTTGTAACTCGTTCTAAAGGTGTTTCTGTACATAGAGCGGATTGTAAAACCTTAGAAACTATTCCTCATGAGCGTTTTATGGATATTAAATGGGCGGGTATTAATACAACTAAAACTTATCAGACAACCATTCGTATTGAGACTGCTGAAAAATTAGGTCTTTTGAAAGATATTATTTCAGCGGTTTCAGATAATAATACAAATATCGTTAACGCAACTATCAAAACAAAAAACCATGTTGGTATTGTAGAAATGGGATTAGAATTGGATAATATTGATACTTTGCGAAAAGTTATTGCTTGTATTCAATCCTTGCCAGATGTTTATAGTGTAAAACGAATTCAAACATCATCAAATATGGTTAAAAAATCTGGAGCTCAAAAGTCCCAAAAAGGTTTTAAACAAAAAAGAAATGATAAGAAGGAGAACTAGTTTATGGCAATTCCTGTAGAACATTTTGGAATGATTTATTATTATATCGCAATGTTTGCGACTATATTATTTGTGATAAAACTTGTGTTGTTTGCTACTGTTGGTGGTGATGCAGAAGTTTCCGCAGATTTTAATAGTGAAATAGATACAGATTGTTCATTTAATTTTATTTCTATTCAGTCTGTGATTGCATTTTTTATGGGCTTTGGCTGGATGGGATATGCAGGATTAAAACAATTTAGTTTATCTCAACTTATTACTTTCGGAGTAGCTTTTGTTGTTGGTATCATTTTTATGTTTGTTACTGCATATTTGATGTTTTTAGTTAAAAAACTAGAAAAGAAAGTGAAAAAAGATAAAACAACAGCTGTTGGGCAAGTTGCTAAGGCTTATACTAAATTTGGTCCTCAATCAACAGGTCAAGTTGAAGTTGAAATCAATGGTCAATTATCTGTTGTTGAAGCTAAAAACGATTCTGATGAAGAAATCAATGCTTTTGAACTTGTAAAAGTTACAAAGGTTGTTGATGAAATTTTGTACATTCAAAAAGAAAATAAATAATCAGGTTTACATATAAGAAGGAGAGAAAAATGTTCGGATTAATGATTGCAGGTGCTTTGGTATTGATTTCGATATTTGTATTTATCGCAAATCAATATAAAAGATGTCCATCAAACAAAATTATTGTAGTTTATGGTAAAACAGGCGGTGAAAAAACTGCTAAATGTGTACACGGTGGTGGTACATTTATTATTCCATTGATTCAAGATTACGGTGTTTTATCACTTGAACCAATGACAACAGACATCGACTTACGCGGTGCACTTTCTAAAGGTAACATTCGTGTTGCTGTTCCATCAACATTTACTTTTGGTATCTCAACAGATCCAAGAATTATGATTAACGCAGCAGAACGTCTTTTAGGTTTATCAAAACCAGATGTTATTACACAAGCAAGTGATATCATTTTAGGTCAATTACGTCTTGCAATTGCAACTTTGACAATTGAAGAAATCAACCAAGACCGTGAAAAATTCTTAGAACAAATTAACGCGAACGTTAACACTGAGTTAAATAAAATTGGTCTTGAAATTATCAACGTAAACATCAAGGATATTACAGATGAATCTGGTTATATTGATGCGATTGGTAAAAAAGCTGCAGCTGAAGCTATCAACAAAGCTAAAGTTGAAGTAGCACAACAAGAAAAACTTGGTGCAGTTGGTGAAGCATCAGCTAATAAAGAAAAAGAAGTTCAAGTTGCAGAACAAGAAGCTCAAACTTTAATTGGTAAAACTAATGCCGAAAGAGAGCAACGTATTAAAACAGCTGAACTTGAAGCTCAAGCTGTTGAAGGTGAAAACATTTCAAAAGCAAATATTGCTGATTACAACGCAACATTAGCTGTAAAACAAGCTGATGCGTTTAGAGAAGGTGAAGTTGCTAAAGCTAACGCTCAACGTGATGTATTACTTGCTCAAAAAGAACAAGAAGAAGCTAAATTGAAAAAAGAAGAACTTGCAAGACAAGAAGTTGAAAAACTTAAAATACAAGTTCAAGCTGATGCTGAAGCTGAAAGAGCTAGAAGAATTGCTCTTGGGGAAGCTGATGCAATTAAAGCTAAATATTTCGCAGAAGCAGAAGGTATTAAAGCTGTGTTAGAAGCTAAAGCAAAAGGTTATGAAGACCTTGTTAAAATTTCTAATAACAGACCAGAAATTGCAACTAGCTTCTTAATGATTGAAAAACTCGAAACTCTTGTTGAAAAACAAGTTGAAGCTATTAAAAATATTAAATTTGATAAGATTACAGTTTGGGATGGTGGAACTGGTACAACTGGTGGTTCTACAACCGCAAACTTTATGAAAGATCTTATTAAAGCTCTTCCTGCAATGCACGACTTAGCGGGTCAAGCTGGTATCGAATTACCTCAAATTTTAGGTAAAGTTGATAGCGGTATTGAAGAAGCTAAAGTGGTTACTCCAAAAGCAGAAAAAGCTGAATAGTCTTAGCTAGACAAACATGTGAGAGCAACGTCTAAATTAGGCGTTGCTTTCTTGTTTATAAAGGGAAAATGTGGTATAATTTTCTTATGAATTTTTGGAATAAAGAGCATTTATCAAGAGCTTTAACAGATGTTGAATTTCATAATATGCCTGAAGATTTTTCGGCAAATGGTTTGCGTGTTCATCATTCTGAATTTACCCTTGGAAATATTGCTTTAATGAAGAAACAAGGGGAAGAGGTTGGTATTGAGGAGGCTTATTTCAAGTATATTGAAGATAAGGTCTCAGCAATTATGACCACTGATGAAAAATATTTCTCTAAATATAAATTACCGATAATCAAAGTTAAAAATACTCGAGATGCAGTTATTATGATGGCTTTTTATATTAGACGTTTGTTTGAAGGTAAAGTTGTTGATATTACTGGTTCTTGTGGTAAATCAACTGTTACTAAAATGTGTTATGATGTTTTAGAACAATATGGTGCAAGTGCAAATACAAATCGTTCTAATATAAATTTCAGTATTGCTTGGAATATGACATCTTATAATCCAGAAGCTAAATTTTGGGTTAATGAAACCTCTTTGGGTGGTGGTATGGAATTAAATTCATATCTTACAAAACCAGATGTAGCTGTTATAACTAATATTGCTCCTGTTCATTTAGCTCCAAAACAAACTTTGGATATGGTTGCAGTTACAAAAGCTAAAATTTTTCTTGCAATGCGTCCAAATTCTTATGCTGTTTTGTATAAAGAAACTGATTATTACGAGGTTTTAGAGCAAGCTGCAAAAGAAAAACAATTAAATATCATCACAGTTGGGGAAGCAGATGATTGCGATATTCAAATAATTATTGGTGAAACTAATTATATAAAAGTTTTTGGCAAAGAGTATAAATTTAGTGAAGTTCCGACGGCTAAGCATCTTTTAATTGATAGTGCTTTGACGTTTGGTGTTTTACATTCGCTAGGTTTACCGATTGAACCTGCACTAGAGATTTTGCAAAATTGGTCACCAATTATTGGTCGAGGGCAAGTTTTGACTGGTGAATTTTATGAAGGTTGCAATATAACAATGGTTGACGAATCTTTTAATGCGAATCCTTTATCTATGACAAGTTGTCTTGAGGGGTTTGGCATGACATATCAAGATAAAAATAAAGTTTTAATTATTGGTGATATGGCTGAAGGTGGAGTTAATACTGTTGCTCAGCATTTACAACTCGTTGAAGTTATTAGAAAAGTAAACCCAAATATTGTTTTATGTTGCGGAGAGCAAATAAAGGTTGTATGGGATGAATTAAAGCGTGAGTATTGTGGAGCTTATTATAAATCTGTTAATGATTTAATGCCAGAATTAAATACCTGGATTAAAGATGGGGACTGTGTCTTTGTTAAGGCTTCACACTCTATAGAATTGTTTAAGATTACATCTAACTTTAGAAATTCTATAAATAAATCCCAAATTTAAGGTAGAAAATTATACTATTTTCAAACTAATTGTTTTGTTGTATAATGCTAATAAGATTTTTTTAAAGGAGAGAAAAATGGGATATAGAATATTATCAAAAAAAGAAATTTGCCCTAATCAATATGAAATTACTATTGATGCACCATATGTTGTAAGAAATGCTCAAGCTGGGCAATTTATTATATTTAGAGTAGAAGAAGATGGCGAAAGAGTTCCTCTAACTATTGCTGATGCTGACAAGGTTAAAGGTGAATTAACACTTGTATTTATGGCAGTTGGTTATTCAACTAAAAAACTTGCTCAACTTGAAGTTGGTGATGAGTTAGTTGACTTAGTTGGCCCTCTAGGCAAACCTACTCATATTAAAAATTATGGTACAGCAGTTTGTGTTGCTGGTGGTTATGGAGCAGCTCCATGCTATTTGATTTCAAAAGCTTTAAAAGATGCTGGCAACAAAGTTTATATGATTGCTGGTGCTAGAACAAAAGAATTGTTATTCTGGGAAGACAAAATGAAAGATGCTTGTACAGAATTGTTCTTGACTACTGATGATGGTTCTTATGGTATCAAAGGTTATGGTACAACTGTTTTACAAGAACTTATGGCTAAAGAAAAAATTGATTATGTAATTGCTGTTGGTCCAATGCCAATGATGAGAGCAGTTGCAGAATTAACAAGAGATAAAGGTATATACACAGAAGCTAGTATGAACCCTATTATGGTTGATGGTACTGGTATGTGTGGTGCTTGTCGTGTTACTGTTGGTGGAGAAACAAAATTTGCTTGTGTAGATGGTCCAGATTTTGACGCTCACAAAATTGATTTTGATGAAGTTATCAACAGAACAAGAATTTATAAAGATCAAGAACGTAAA
Source organism: bacterium (assembly GCA_017536545.1). GTDB lineage: Bacteria > Cyanobacteriota > Vampirovibrionia > Gastranaerophilales > Gastranaerophilaceae > Zag111. Next base: position 62,679 of record JAFXHF010000020.1, on the reverse strand, counting down.
CGCGGCGAAAATTGTAACTTGCTTAAACAAGCAGAAATTGTATAAATAAGGAGAGTTAAGAAGTATGGGAAAAAATGATATTCCAGTATGTCCTCTAATCAGTATCAATTCAGGTATTGATATGGTATGTAGTCAAGGTAAATGTGCTTGGTATGTTCCAAGTGTTCAAAAATGTTCAATGTATTTGTTAGCATACAATGCATTATTAGAAGCAAACCAAAAACAAAGAGCACCAAAACAACAATAATTTAAACTATGAAAATAGCATTATGTATAAAGCAAGTTCCGGATACAACGGATATCAGATGGACTGAACAAAACACTATTCAGCGTGAAGGTGTTGAAAGTGTAATCAATCCTTATGATGTTTATGCGTTGGAACTTGCTCTTAAATTAAAATCTCAAATAGAAAATACTCAAATTACTGTATTCACAATGGGGCCAAATCAAGCAGAGTCTATGCTTCGCAAGACATTGGCTTTGGGTTGTGATGAGGCGGTATTGATTTCTGATAGAAAGTTTGCTGGTGCGGATACTTACGCTACTGGTTTAACTATATCAAGAGCAATTAGAACGTCTTTACCAGATTTTGATTTAATTATTTGCGGACAGTTTGCAGTTGATGGTGATACTGCTCAAACAGGTCCAAATATTGCTAATTTCTTAGAAATTCCACAAGTTACATATGTTGATGAATTTGTAAAATTTGAGGATGGAAAACTTGTTTTAAATCGAATTATGGAAGATGGTATAGAAACTGTATCACTTGAACTTCCAGGTTTGATTTGTGTTATGACTCAAAATTTTGAACCATCAAGGGTTAAAATTGGTGGAGTTATAGCTGCATCTAAAAAAGAGATTAAAGTTTTATCGATGGAAGATATTGGTTTAGCTCCAGAACAAGTTGGTTTAAAAGGTTCTCCAACTTATGTATCTAAAGCTTTTCGTAATCTTTCGACGCATAATGCTGAAAAGTTTGAATTGTCAGTTGATGATTCTGTAAATTTGTTAAAAGATAGACTTACATCTTTAGGAGTTTTGAAAAATGACTAATGGTGAAAATTCAGGAATTTTAATTTACGCTCAAATCACTCGTGAAAATTATATTCACACAGTGTTTTTTGAACTTGTTGATAAAGCAAAAGAACTATCAGAAAAACTTGGTGGCGTTGAAGTTAATGCGGTTATATTTACAACCCCAAATTTAATTGATAATTACAAAGAAGCATTTAGAAATCGTGGAGTGAATAAAGTTTTCTATTTTGAAGATGAAGAATTTAAAACTTATTCAACTGATTTTTATGCTAAATCTATTGTTGATTTAGTTGGTGTGATTAAGCCTGAAATTTTACTTATTGGTGCAACAAACCAAGGAAGAGATTTAGCTCCTCGTGTAGCATCTGCTTTGCATGCTGGTTTGACTGCAGATTGTACAGGTTTAGATATTAATGAGAAAGGTTTGTTAGCTGCGACTCGTCCGACGTTTGGTGGTCAGTTGATGGCAACAATTTTATCTAAAGCAAATCCTCAAATGGCAACTGTTAGACCAAATGTATTTAAAGTTACAAGAGATGATTCATATGTTGATACAGAATTTGTTTCTTGCCCCGTAAATATTTCTTATTTAAAGAAAAAAGTTGAATTATTAGAGTTCAAAAAAACTGTTGAAAATGTAATAAATGAGCTTGATTCTGCTGAAATTATTGTGGCAGGCGGTCGAGGTTTAAAAAATAAAGAAGGTTTTGAGCTGTTGCAAAAGTTCGCTGATAAGATTGGTGGAACTGTTGCAGCATCTCGTGTTGCGGTTGAAATGGGTTTAGCTCCTGTATCAATACAAGTTGGTCAAACTGGTAAAACTGTAAGCCCTAAGGTTTATATTGCTTGTGGTATTTCAGGTGCAATTCAACACACTATTGGTATAACTGATTCCAAGCATATTATTGCGATAAATAATGACCCAGAAGCTCCGATATTTGAAATTGCAGACACTGGTATTGTTGGTGATTTCTTTGAAATTGTACCAAAATATTTAGAATTGTAAATATTGTTTTTATAATTATAGCAAGTTTTATTTTTAGGTAACTTTATCTCCATGTGTTTATTTACCCTAAGGAGATTTTATGAATATTAGTTTTACCCCTGCGAATTATCGTCCAAATTTTCAGGCTCGTTTTAATAACGATGCTTGGTCAAGAATAATACTTAGAGAGTTGGCAGAGAAAGATCCAGAAAAAGTTTTGGCTGCAAATTTACTATTAGAAGATATGCCAGATGATGCTGTTTATAAGTTGGATTCTAAATTGACACCTTTAGGTACTCCTCGTTATTCTCTACATTCAAGTAGAAAGGGTATGTTGCTGTTTCCTTTGGAACCAGAATGTTATCAAGATATTTTTAGAGCATTAAGTTGTCACTATGAGAAGCATTGCGACGAGCCTTGGTATTCAAGTAATAATAAATATATGCTTCAAGCAAAAGAGGCTGTAGCAGAATATCGTAAAAATTTATCTCCTGAATCTTATGAATTGGCAGAAGAAATTGATGATTTGGTAAAATTACGTGATGAAATTGATGATAAAATTAGAATTAAAACTGATGAAAAAGCTTTAATTGATAAAAAAGATGGTGATAAAGTTGCTAAAGCTATCGTTAATAGTATTTTTGAAGTTTAATTAATTTTAATTTTTTTATGATAAAATAATAAGGTCGAAAGACCTTATTATTTTTTTGTGATGAAAGGATTGTAGATATGACAAATAGAGTTGTAGTTGGTGCTCAATGGGGCGATGAAGGTAAAGCAAAACTTACTGATTTATTGGCAGAAAATGCTGATTTAATTATCAGATACCAAGGCGGATGTAACGCAGGCCACACTGTTGTTGCTCATGGAAAAACTTTCAAGTTCCACCTAATTCCATCTGGTATTTTGTATAAAGGTAAAACTTGTTTAATTGGTAATGGTACAGTTATTTTACCTGAATCTTTTCAAGCTGAAATTGATGGTTTGAAAGCTGAAAATATCGATTTATCAGGATTAAAAGTTAGTCCGCTTGCGTCAATTACAATGCCTTGGCATACAGAAGTTGACGGTTATTCAGAATCAACTGCAACAAAAGGCAAAATCGGTACAACTAAAAAAGGTATCGGACCTACTTATACAGACAAAATGCAACGTATTGGCTTGAAAATTATGGATTTATATTCGCCAGAAGCGTTGTCTGAAAAATTAGACGTGATTTTACCTATTAAAAATAAACAATTAAAAGAATTATACAACTTGAAAACATACACAAAAGAAGAAGTTTTGGCACTTTGTGAAAAATATGCTGAAATCTTTAGACCATTTGTTTGCTTTGATTGGCAAGAAATGCTTAGAGATGCAAAAAGAGCAGGTAAAACAATCCTATTTGAAGGTGCTCAAGGTGTAATGTTAGACGTAGATTTTGGTACATATCCATTTGTAACAAGCTCAAACCCTGTTGGTGGTGGTGCTGGTACTGGTTCTGGCTATGGGCCAACAACAATTGATGAAGTTATTGGTGTTGCTAAAGCTTATGTAACTCGTGTTGGTGAAGGTCCATTCGTATCAGAATTAACAGATGAAATTGGTGAATCTATCCAAAAAATTGGTCACGAGTTTGGGGTAACAACAGGTCGTCCTAGACGTTGTGGTTGGTTTGATGCTGTAACTATGAAATATGCTTGTTTAGTAGGTGGTTTAACATCTGTTGCTCTTACTAAAATCGATGTGTTTGATACCTTTGAAGAAATCAAAATTTGTACAGCATACAAAGATACTCGTGATGGCAAAATTTATACATCTTACCCAGAAGATGTGTATATTCACAAATACCTTGAACCTGTTTATGAAACTCATAAAGGTTGGGGACAAGATATTACAGGAATTAGGAAGTACGAAGATCTTCCAGAAAATTGCCGTAAATACCTAGAAAGACTAGAAGAAATCCTTGAAACTCCAATTTCAATTGTTTCTGTTGGTCCAGATAGAGAACAGACAATTTTTAGAGGGTAAATAATACTTTACAAAAGGGCAAATTTTCTGACTCCTGTGTTTTTATAATTACAGGTAGCTTATTATGAAATTAACACCAAATTATATAACAACAAATAAAATAGGGTATATTCAAAGAAATCAGAGTTTTACATCAAACCCTGAAAGTCCAGTAAATGCGGAACAACAAGTTACATCTTTATCAAATGTAACTCAAGATTATGCAGTTAGAACTCCAATTGCGTATAGTCATGTTGAAGATATTAAATTAACGGATAGTTTAACTGCAAAATGCTATAAATTAGCTAATGGTCAAAAAGTAGTAATTGTTCCAAAAGATGGGCCAACCTTTGTTAAGTCCTATGTGAATACAGGTTCTTTTAATGAGCCTGATCATCTTCGTGGAATTAGCCATTATATTGAACATAATTTATTTAATGGTTCAGAAGATTTAGGCGATAAAGTTTTCTTTGATGAAGTTAATAAAATGGGTGCTGATACAAATGCTTCAACATCTTTTTCAACAACAGATTATTATATTCAATCTAATTTGTTAGAAGACACAGACTTAGAAACAAAAATTCAATTGCATGCAGGTATGTTACAATCTCCAAAATTCTTGCTTGAAAAATTGGAAAAAGAAAAGAATATTGTAAATTCTGAAATCAATATGTGTGTTTCAGAAGATGAAAATATTGGTTTTTCACAAACTGTGAAAAATTTATATAATATCAAATCTACCTCTCTAGATTTGATTGCAGGTACAACTGATAATATTACAGCACTTACCCGAGATGATGTTGTAAATTATTTTAAAAGTAATTATTATCCAGCGAATATGGTAACTGTTATTACAGGAGAAGTTAATCCTGATGAGACTATGAAATTAGTTTCTAAGTATTTTACTGCATCTAATAATCCTGTTTATCAACGTCATTTTGAAAAAATGACTCCGATTGATAAGCCTGTTCGACAAGATATTATTTCACAAAAAACTCAAGCTGATAATGCAACTTTATTTTTAGGTTTTGCAGGCCCAGAGAACAATAATACAAAAGATAGAATTCACATGAAAGCTTTATCGTATTTGTTCGCAGGGTTAGGAAATTCTAGAGTATCAAATCTTGAAAAGGAATATGGTACTGGAGTTGGAATTTCTCCTGAAAAATTAAGCTCTCGACCTGAAGATAGAAATATTATGGTTGTGCAAACTTCTGTTCCAGATGCAAAAGTTGAACCTATGTTGAAGGATATTTATTCTGTAATTCATAATTTATCTCAAAATCCTCCAACAGAAGATGAGATGACTGCAATTAAAAACAGAATGAAAAAAGCTCACAACCAATTGCTTGAATCTAATGGTGGTATAAACCACTACCTAGGGCAACAATTCTTGAATGGAACTTTAGATCATATCAAAGAGTATAATAAAATAGTTGATGAAATGACTGCTGAAGATATTTCAAATGTTGCAAAAAAATATTTGGATTTGAATAAGGTTGCATTGACGGTTGTTCACCCAAATTCTGCAACTAAGGAATCAATCGAAAGTAACCATAAGTTAGTATCTTCCGTATCGTTTACTGGAGCTAACAAAAAGACTCCGATTGAGATTCAGAATATTTCTCATTATAAGATGAATAATAATTTGGAAGTTATTTTTAACGACACTCCGACCGATAATGTGTTTGTAAAAATGACTATTCAAACTAAAGATTGGACACCAAGAAAAGCTGCCGTTGCTGACATCTTGAGTAGTATGTTTAATTATGCTGGTACTACTACAAAATCTCATGAGCAATTATTAAAAAAATCAGATATGTTAGCATTGGATGAGTCTATTATGGCTTCTCAATACGGTATTTCAGCTAGTGCAAAGTTTACTGTAGATAATGCTGAACAATCTCTTTCACAATTAAAAGAAAGAATTCAAGAACCAAACTTCTCACAAAAAGAGTTTGAAGAGGCTATTGAAAGATTAAAAGATGCTTATAATAGCGTTGAAGTTTCTCCAACTACTAAATTTAACAAAGTTATGTTGGATAATACTCCATATAAATTCAGTGCGAAAGATAAATTAGAAAGTTTGAATACAATTACTTTAGAAGATGTGAAAGCTCTTTATAATGAGACATTTATCAATGGACAGGGACACGTTGTTGTTGCAGGTCCTGTATCGAAGCATCCAGAGCTTAAAGATGTTGTATTTAATAATCTAGCAACTTATTCTAATGTCCAACCACTTGATATTGAAGAAGAAAAATTGTATAAGCCAGTTGAAAAAACACTTGTTCTTACTGATGTAAATAAGAAAAACCAAGCAAATATTATTCTAGGTTATAAATTTAAAGATAGTGAGAATATCAAGGATAAGGCTGCAATTGCATTGATGCAAGAAATTCTTGGAGGCTCCCCATCTTCTAGATTATTTATGGACTTGCGTGAATCAAGAAACTTAGCTTACTCAGTTTATTCTGATTGTTTTGATTTTGGTGATTTAGGATTTTTGACATTACACATTGGTACAACAACAGAGAATCAAGAAACAGGTGAAAAAACTTTTGATAATGTAAAAAAATCAATTGATGGTTTCCATGAAAATATTCAAAAAATGGTTGATGAAAAAGTTACTGCCGAAGAGTTAGAAACTGCTAAAAAGGCTATCAAAAACTCTATCTTGAATAGTGTATCATCAAATGCGGGTAAAGCTATGGATATATTTAATTCAAGATATAATCCATATGGCTTTGATTATTTAAATCAATATTATAATATCTTAGATTCGATTACGCCAGAAGATATTCAAGCTGCTGCAAAATACATATTTGATGGCAAACCTGTATACTCATTAACTGCGACTCAAGCAACTTTAGATGCGAATAAAGAATATTTGGCATCATTGGGTGAATTGGCTTAGATACTTGTAATTTGGCTTACAATTTTATCCACTGCATTATAAACAGCTTGTCTTGCAGATGATATTTGTACTGAGCGAAGTCGATTTGAATTATTAACTAATTCAAGAATCTTTTCTAATAATGTTACAGGGTTTGTATCCTCATTTTCTAAATATAATCCCGCACCTTGTTGTACCATAAATTTAGCATTTATTCTTTGGTGGTCGGCAGCAGCATATGGATAAGGTACGAAAATTGGGGCGATATTGCAAGCACAAAGTTCAGATATGCTTAGAGAACCCGCTCTTGAAACTGCAATATCACAAGCTTTTAGTGCAGTTACCATATCCTCAAAATAAGGTTTAATGATTAAATTTTTATCCCGTTCAAATTCTGGGTAAAGTTGTTTTAAATTTTCAATAACTTCATCGTAATTTCTCTTACCTGTTTGTAAGATTATTTGTAATTTATAAGTTTGTGATAATGTTTTTAGAATTGGTAAAGTTGCATCGTTAATAGCTTTTGCCCCTTGGGAACCTCCCATAATACATATAGTAAGTTTATCTTCCAAACCAAGGTTTGCTCTAGCTTTTTCTTTTGTGAGCGTTCGGAATTCTGTGCGGATAGGGTTTCCATTTGTAAAACAACGAGGGTTATTTAATTTTGTTTTCGCAACATCAAATGCAACTGAAATACTTTTAGCAAATGGTGCTAGTTTTCTTGTTACAAGTCCAGGGTTCGCATCACAATCGTGCATAACAAATGGTACTCTCATTGTTATACCTGCGAATAATACAGGTGCTGATACATATCCTCCAGTACCAAAGATTGCATTAGGTTTGAATTTATAAATGTATTTGCAGCAAACAAACCATGCATGAATCATTTTGAAAACCCAAATAATAAATTCAAAACTTACTTTTCTAGGCATACCAGAAGAAATTACTGGTAAAAACTCAAAGTTTTTGTCTCTAACGATACTTGCTTCTAAATTATTTGGATTGCCAACATAAAAAATCTTTTCAGTAGTAGAAAGTCTAAAAAGCTCGTCAGCAACTGCTACTGCGGGATAAATGTGTCCTCCAGTACCTCCACCTGTAATAAAGTAAGTTTTTTTATTGTTCATTTTCAGTCCTTATTCTTTTTATTCTTTGCTTAGAAATATTTAGTAATATACCAATCATAGCTAATGATACGATTATTGATGTCCCACCGTAGCTTATGAATGGTAAAGTGACCCCAGTAACTGGTAAGAGTGAACTAGCTACAGACATGTTCAAAAATCCTTGGAATCCAAATACAAAGGTTATACCGATTGCTAAAAGTTTTCCGTACATGTCTGGACAACGTTTGGCAATTCTCATACCTCTATGTACTAGTGCTACAAACAAACCTACCACAAAAACGCAACCAAGAAATCCGAATTCTTCTGCTATAATTGCAAAAATAAAGTCTGTGTGGCATTCAGGAAGATAGGCTAATTTTTGAATAGAGCTTCCATATCCAGTACCGCTAAAACCTCCTGTTGCAAATGCAATTAGTGATTGGATAATATTATAACCTTTACCTAAAGCATCACTACCTGGATTTAACCAAACTGTAATTCTGTCCATCTGGTATCCGTGTAAAAGTTTTGGTAGCATTGTAAGTATCCCAGCTCCAAGAACTCCACTTCCTATCCAAATCGGTATCCACGACCCTCGCCCTGCTATGTATAGAGCTAAAGTTGTCATAGAAAGTATGACGGCCATACTAAGGTTAGGCTGTTTTAATACCAGTAATATAATTACAAGCATAGGTATAACTATACCAAGGTTTTTTAGCATTGTGTTTAAGTTGATTTTATCTTTAAATAGTGTTGCTAAAAGCATACAAAATAATGGCTTTGCAAATTCGGAAGGTTGTAATTGTATTATACCTAGGTTAATCCATCGTTTTGCACCATTTATAGTAACTCCAAGTGGTGTAAATTGTAGGATTATGAGGAGTGCAATAACAAACCACAAGAATGGCTTGTTATATTTTTCAAGCTTTTTGTAATCAAAAAAGTGTGCAAAAAATATTAGAGCAAATGATCCAACTCCAACATATAATAATTGTTTAACTAAGAATGTTGCAAGATTAACGCCTTCTCTTAGGCATTTTGGAGCGGTTGCTGAAAAGATTGCTAATAATCCTATAACAACAAGGAAAATAACTATAACAATCAACGAGTGGTCAGCAGACGACAATATAACGTCAGAATTGTTAATTTTTCTTTTTCTGCGTTCTTTTCGTTCTCTTGCTTGTCTTTTTGGGGATCTATACTCTCGATAAGACATAATCTCTGAATACTTCTCCTCTATTTTCATAACTTGTAAACATATCGAAACTTGCACAAGCAGGTGATAGTAATACTACGTCAGGGTGTAGTTCTATTCCTTTATCAATTGCACTTTGCATAGTTTCTTCTTTTATGATGTTTGAAAATCCATTTGCTTTTAAATTTTCCTCAAATCTGTTAGTTGCTTCTCCAATTAAAATTACTGTTTTGATATGTTTTTTTACAGATTGGCAGAACTCTGTAAGGTCTGTGTTTTTGTCTCTACCACCAGCGATTAAAACAACATCTGTATCGTTAAATGAATCTATTGCAACTATTGCAGCTTCTGGATTTGTAGCCTTTGAATCGTTGTAGAATGTAATTCCGTTTTTTTGTGTGATTTTTTCAAGGCGATGAGCTGGAGCTTTAAATTCCATTATTGCATTTTTAATTGTTTCGTTGGCAACTCCAGTTAATTTTGCACAAATAATTGCACACATAATATTTTGGTAATTATGCTCACCAATTAATGGACAATCAGATAGGCTAATTATTGCTTCGCTATTGCCATCTTTTTTATAAATTATTTCGTTATTTTCAACATAACAACAGTTGTTACCTATATTTCCTGCAAAGTAGAAAATTTCGCCATCTGCTTGTTGTGAGAATTCCATTAGTTTTTCATCTTTAGCATTAAGCACACTGTATTTAGGTGCTTGAGGTTCTTTAAATACTTTTGCTTTAGCACTGAAATAATTTTCTAAACCTTGGTGCCAGTCTATATGATCAGGTGTGAAATTTGTCCAGACTGAGATAAATGGTTTTAATGATGGGCTCATTTCTAGCTGGTATGAACTTGCTTCGCATACAAAATAGTCTAAGTTTTCATCTGCGATGTTGCAAGGTGGTTGACCAATATTACCGCAAGCTTTAGCGTGTAGAGTTTTTGCTAATATGTGTTCAGTAAGGGCAGTTGTCGTCGTTTTACCATTTGTTCCAGTGATTATTATAAATGGAATATCACATTCTCTGTAAGCAAGTTCTAATTCTGAGATTACAGGAATGTTGTGTTTTCTAATCCTTTGGATAATTTCGCTATGAGGTGGAATTCCAGGGCTTGTAATAACAACTTCAGCATTAACAATGAACTCATCAGAGTGACCACCGTATTCAACTTTAATTCCTAAGCTTTCTAACTCGGCAACTTTACCTTTATTTTCTTCTTCTACGTACTTACCTTCAGAAAGGTAAACGATTGCACCGTGTTTTTTAGCAAATTTAGCTGCGGCTATACCGCTTTTAGATAAACCTAGAACTAAAACTTTTTTTCCTAAAATTCCCATTATAATAACCCTCTACCGAATGCTGCAAATAATCCTACTGCAATTACAGATAAAATTAGTGAAATCAATGAAAATACTAAAACAACTTTCTTTTCATCCCATCCCAATTTTTCAAAGTGATGGTGGATAGGAGCCATTTTAAAAACTCTTTTTCCTGTGGTTTTAAAACTAATAACTTGTATTATTACAGATAGTGTTTCGATTACAAAAACTCCACCAATAAATATTAGTAAAAATTCGAACTTGCCAAGAATTGCAAGCGTTCCTAAAAGTCCTCCGATTGCGAGCGAACCAGTATCACCCATAAATACTTCAGCTTTTGGTTTGTTGAATTTTAAGAATCCTAATAAGCCACCAGCAACTGCCGCTGAAATAATTGCTAATTCTACTTCACCTAGAGAAAGTGATATCAATGCACAGGCAATAAATGCAGGGATACCACATCCTGCTGCTAAACCATCTAAACCGTCAGTTAAGTTATAAGCGTTAGAAGCTCCAGTGATGATAAATACTGCAAAGAACGGATAAAACCATTTCAAATCAAGCACAAGACTCCCTACAGAGAAAGTACAAGCATTTGGATTTGTAATAATCAAAAATAATGTTGGCAATAAAGCAATAGCAATTTGTCTGAACAGCTTACCTCTAGCGGTTAAACCGTCGTTGCCTTTGTTTTTTATTTTTATGTAATCATCTTGAAATCCTGCAAATGTGTAGAATATAAGAGTCATAATTGTAATTAATGCAATAGTGGTCATTTTTTGTGCTAAAAGTAATGTTGTTATTGACGCCAAAACTACAGCAACAATGATAAATACACCACCTGTTGTCGGGGTTCCTTGTTTTTTTGCGTGGCTTTCAGGAGCAACATCTTTAACGTATTGTCCAATCATCCTTTTTCTAAGCATATCAATGTATGGTACGCCAAAAAGCATACATAAAATCATCCCTAGCAAGAATGCAATTGTAACCATTATCATAGTTTATATATCCCTCTTTTTTATCTCTTCTAAAATTTGTTCAAATTTCATTGAACGTGACGCTTTTAAAAATATTGTATAACTGTTATTCAAATTTTCAAGAATGTAACAAGCAGCTTGAGAATTTGAGTCAAAGCTTGATACATCAATATTTTTTGATGTTAATATTTTTCCAATTTCTTTGGCCAAATTTCCTACAGTTAAATATTTAACTTTGTAATTTAATTTTGCTAAATATTCCCCAACTTCTTTATGATATTGAACTTCGTTTTCTCCAAGTTCACCCATATTTCCTAGGATAACCAGAGGGTTTGGATAATTTTCAATAAATGCTTTTACTGAAGCTTTCATAGAATCAGGATTTGCATTGTAGCTATCGTTGATAAATTTAATACCTTTAATTTCTTCAACTTCCCAACGTTTTTCTATTGGGTGATATGATGCTAAGCCTTGGCGAATTTCATCAGGCGTCATCCCTAGTTTTAGGCCTAATTCAATAGCTGAAAGCGAATTTTCTATGTTGTAATCCCCATCAACGTTCAATTCATAAATCTCATTTTTATATTTGAATTTTGAATACGATTGAGATTTTTCTATTATTTCAACATCTTTTAGTGTGTAATAGATTTTTTCACCATTGAATTGAACATGTTTTTTTATAATTTCTTGATCTAATGCGATAAATGTTCCGTTTTGTTTTAAGCCTTTAGTTATTTCACACTTAGCAATTGCAATATTATCAAGGCTTCCAAGTCTGCCAACGTGTGCTGTTCCAGAATTTGTAATTATAGCATAATCTGGGTTAAGATGAGTCGAGATAAGTTCAATTTCACCTAATCCTCTCATACCCATTTCAACAATTAGAGCTTCGGTATCAGTTGGCATTGATAAAATAGTTTGACAAAATCCAATTTCATTGTTGTGGTTTGAAAAAGTTTTATGTGTTTTAAATTTTTCGTTCAATACGGAATAAACAATTTCTTTTGTTGTGGTTTTTCCTGAACTTCCTGTGATACCAATAGTGATAGGATTCAATTTGCTTTTATGGTACTGAGCTAATTTTAAATATGCACTCAAAGTGTTTTCGACTTTTAGCACAAGTTTTGCATCTTCAAAGATACATTCATTGGTTGTAAAATAAGCCAAAGCTCCAGCTTCAAGGGCTTTATCTATAAAACTTTCACCATCAAATGAAGCTCCTTTTAAGGGTAAATAGATATCTGTCTCTTTGATTGTTCGTGTATCTGTCGAAATTGCAAGAGTTTTCAGAGACGAAATTTCGTCCTTTAGTACAATTGCTCCCGTAATTTCTATTAACTCATCCCTACTAAACATCATAAATCTATCATACTCCAAACAATAGGCTATAACAACAAAGTTAATAAATATTAAAACTACTTGACATCAGGTTTTGAGTGGGTGATAATACTTTTACGTGATTACTCGGGTCAATCGTTTTTAAAACCCCATTAACAGGGTACGAAACCCCAAATGAAAGGAAATAGATATGTACGCAATAGTCGAAACTGGCGGAAAACAATATCAAGTAGAAGAAGGTCGTTACGTTGATATTGAATTACTAGATGGCGAAAAAGATTCAAAAGTAGTTTTTGATAATATCGTTATGATAGTAAACGGTAAAAAATCTAAAGTTGGTCAACCATATGTAGCTGGTGCTTCAGTTGAAGGTAAAATCATGTTACATGACAGAGCTAAAAAGATTATCGTTTACAAACAAAGACCTAAAAAAGGTTACAGAAAAAAACAAGGCCACAGACAAGGCTTTACAAGAGTTATGATTTCTAAAATCAGAACTTCTGCTAAAAAATCAGCTTCAGAAGAAACAGCAGCTGAATAAGTCTAAAATCGTTAAGGTACACAAGTAAAAAGGAGAAAATGAAAAATGGCACATAAGAAAGGGATGGGATCTACCCGTAACGGCCGTGACTCCGAAGCTAAGCGTTTAGGCGTTAAAAAATTCGGTGGCGAAGTTGTTAAAGCTGGTAATATCCTAGTAAGACAAAGAGGAACAAAAATTCACCCTGGTAACAATGTAGGTATTGGTTCAGATGATACATTATTTGCATTAGTTGACGGTGTAGTTAAATTCGAACCTCACAGACGTGACAGAAAACAAGTTAGTGTTTACGCTCAGTAGTCTGTAAATAATAGAATTAAAAAAGAGTCAGTGTTTCCACTGGCTCTTTTTGTTGTTATTTTCTTCCTTTTCTTTAAACTTCGCATAATTCGTTATCAACAAATGGTTGATCTGGAATGTAATATCTGTCGTCAATTGTTAGTTGTGCAATGTTTTTTTCGTACGCTGGAGTCTCAAACCCGAATTTATTAAGTAGTGCATCTAAACCTGGGATGTTTCTTTCAACTGAAACGCCATTTGTAGAAGCAAAACCATCACCCCAAGCACTATTGACGCTTGTTGTAGTTGTTTCAACATTATTTAATTTGATTTTTACATCATTGTTAATACCGTTTGGTCCGTTTACGCCGTGTACCATAATCTGCTCTCCATATTACTCTCTATAATTTAATAAAGTATTTTGAAAAGTCATTATTTCAGGTGTTAATTCTTTTGTTACATTTCTTAAACTATATTTGTGGTTTACTGTATATAGAAGTTTGGAGGTTATTTGTTGTGTTTAAAAAGAGTTGGCTCAATAATTCTAATTTTGGTTTTACACTTGCGGAAGTGTTAATTACGCTTGGAATTATTGGGGTTGTGGCTGCTATGACAGTACCTAATCTGATGCTAAAAATAGAAGGTAAACGTACAGCTACTAAACTTAGAGCATTTCAATCAATTATGTCTCAAGCTATCAGAATGTCTGAAGATGAATATGGAGAAATTGGAAGCTGGGATTTAGGCTGGAATGAAGCTTCTGTAAAGTTAATGGCTAGTCGATTGAAACCTTTTTTAAAAGTAGCAGTTGATTGTGGAACTTCTGACACAAAGGGATTATGTGTTCCAGTTAGTCAATATAAACATTTGGATGGCTCAATTGATGCCAATAGTAAGAGCTACAGAACAGATAAAAGAACCTATAAATTTGTTTTGTTAAACGGTAGTTCTGTTTGGTTTGCAACACCTATTACCGCAGATAATTATTACCAAACGATTGCTTGGTTTTATGTAGATGTAAATGGAAAAGCTATGCCAAACGTCATTGGCAGAGATTTGTATATGTTTGAGTATAGGGACGGTGGTTTTTACCCTGGTGGAGCACCTGATTCTTTATATAAAAAGTGTGGTTTGCCAAAATCGGGTTGGGGTTGTGCTTATGTAGTTTTACAAAACCAAAATATTGATCACGTACGTAGAAAATAAAAAGACCGACATTTAATTGTCGGTCTTTTAGTATTTTGTGACTTAAATATCTTACAGAGTAAGTACAAATCCGCCTTTATCTGCGTTTTTAAGTGCTTCTCCATCAATTTTAGCTCTAAGATTTTTGATATATTTGTATACATAATCACGTGGCAAGTCTAATAATGTTGCCAAATCTTTAGCGTAAACAATTTTATTTTTGTTAGCTGCAAAGTAATCAAATACTTTTTGTTCTCTGTCTGTAAGAGCTTTTTTGAATACTACTCTAACTTCATCTCTTAGAGAATCGCCTGTTTGAACTTCTGAAATAATTTCTTTAGCTGCAGCAACTGTTTTTTCTGATTTTTTAGAAGGAGCTTTTGCTTTTGGAGCTTTTTTAGCAACTTCTTTTTTAGCAACTGGTTCAGAAACTTTAGTTTCTTTTGCAGGTTTTTCTTCATCTATTTTAAGGTTTTGTGCTGAGAATGGTGAAACGTACAATTCTTTTTCTTTTTCGTACGCTCTGTCAGCGATTGAACTTAATCTTTCAACTTTAGAAGAAGACCAGCTCAATTCTTCAGAAATAACTGGTTTTCCGTGAAGAACTATGTCGATAAGATCGTTAGTTTCTTTTTTTTCTTCTACTTTTTTCCCTAATCTAGCAGCAAATTCCTCTAACGTAATCTTTTCTAATGAGCTTCTCCATTGTTTAATCTCTTCCTTGCTCAAGTATTCAGACATTCATTATCTCCTTACTAAAACTATTCTTAAATATATCCTATGTCTTTAATTTAGCATAAAAACATGCTCCATGACTCAAAATGTTTCACAACGTAAAACTTTTTTCAAATAATTTACATTTCGTCATATGGCATTGATTTTATGCTTTTTCAAGTAATCTAGTACTTATTTTGCCAAATTTTGCAGATAAATTATCGATGAAGTGGATTAAATATAATTCTGGTTCCAAATCTTTTTGGTCTAAATCGATAATAGCACCCCAATCAGCTCTACCGTGGTGAGCTGCAATCATTTTAGCTACAGATTTAAAACCTGCACTCATACAAGTTGTAAAACCATACTGAGAGTGAGAAATCCATTCTTCTCTGAAGTTTGGAGCATAATCAATAAGACCAGTTTCAGTATCGATTGTATATTCAAAGATTTTACCAAAATCGTGTAAAATACACGCAGCGTATATTTCATCTTCGTTTGTTTTATATGTGAATTTTGCCAAGTTTAGTTCTGCAAATTCTGCACATTCAACTGTATGAACCAAAAGACCGCCAATATAGTTGTGGTGCATAAGTTTTGCGGCTGGCATAATTTTAAATTCTTTTTCGTATTTTGCAAATTGTTCAGCTACAAAATTTCTAAGTTTTTCGTCTTGGATTTTGTTAATATAGCTTTGTAATTTTGCCCAGTATTGTTCGATTTGAGCTTCATCTAAGCCTAGTTTAGCTTCTTTAACTAGTTCAAGAGCTGAAACAAGACAATTGTTGAATTTTTCATTGAAGCTAGCTGAAACTATACGAACTAAATTGCCAGTTCTGAAAATTTTGCTATCGAAACGATTTAGGGTTTCTTCCCAAAGAATGCAGTTCAAAATGGTATCATCTTCAGTGTTTCTCAACTGTAATTTACCCATTTTTGTCCCAGCTTTTGTATCGCCGATTGAGAATATCACAACTTCGTATAAATCTTCTGTGTTGAACATAATTTTATCCTTTTTTAATTCTTGTCTTTGTTAATAATTTTATCTCGACCCCAAGCAAAAGATGAGCGAATTTCTTCCCCAGTTCTTTCTATTGGGTGGTTTGCATTTTCTTGTCTTAATTTATTGAAATTAGCACAACCTGAAGCCATTTCTGAGGTGAATTCTTCAGCAAATGCTCCAGATTGAATATCTTTCAATATTTTACGCATAGCGTTTTTAGCTTCTTCGCCAATCACTTTTGGCCCACGGGTCATATCTCCATATTCTGCGGTATTAGAAATTGAGTAACGCATATCAGCTAAACCGCCTTGGTTAACAAGGTCTATAATTAATTTCATTTCGTGTAGAACTTCAAAATATGCCATATGCGGAGAATATCCAGCTTCTGTTAGAACTTCAAATCCTGCTTTCATTAAAGCTGAAACGCCACCACAAATTACTGCTTGTTCCCCAAAAAGGTCTGTTTCTGTTTCTTCTTTAAATGTTGTTTCAATTATTCCAGCTCGGCCTGCACCAATTGCTGAAGCGTAAGATAGAGAAACTTCTTTTGAATCGCCTGTTGCATCTTGATAAATTGCAATCAAAGAAGGAACCCCTTTGCCTTCTTGGTATTGACTTCTAACAGTATGTCCAGGACCTTTTGGAGCTACCATAATTACATTGATATCTGCTGGTGGTACGATTTTTTTGTAGTGAATATTAAAACCGTGAGAGAACATTAAGTATTGTCCAGCTCTCATATTCGGTTTTATTTGTTCTTCATAAACTTTTGCTTGGATTTCATCTGGGATAAGAATTTGAACGATGTCAGCCCATTTTACAGCCTCTTCAATAGACATTGTTTTTAATCCGTAATCTCTAGCTTTTATATCAGATTTTCCGCCTTGTCTTAAACCCAAAACAACGTCGCAACCAGAATCTTTAAGGTTCATTGATTGTCCATAACCTTGAGAACCAAATCCAATAACGGCAATTTTTTTTGACTTAATTAAATCTTGATTAATATCCTTATCAAGATAGATTTTAAGATCTACCATATCCACCTCATTTCCCTTCTGTGTCCAAAGTTTAGCACGAATAGGGCGTAAATGCAATGATAAATAAAAAAACAGAGAAGACTTTTGGTCTTCTCTGTTCTAAAGTATTTAAACTTTAAATTATTAACTCTCTTTGATGAGATTGCGAAGCTATGCTCGCAATGACATTACTATTTAGAAGAAGTTAATACATATTTAGCAGCATTTGATGCAGGTTCAACAGTTGCATCGTGGAATACTACTGGGAATACGTCTGTCATGTGGTTAGCATCGTTTTTAACAGCACATGGTGTTTGAACTTCTTGTGTAGCTGAGTTTGTTGCAGTACAAGAAACTTCTTTGTTAGGAAGAGTTACACCGTTAACGTCGATGAAACCAGTACAGTTTTTCAATACACCAGTAGAAATAACTGTGTTAGTCATTTGAGTACCGATAGGTAATTCACAACCTTGAGCTAATTTGTCAAATGCTACGATAGAACCATCAGCTAATGTGTAAGCATAGTAGTTTGATGGGTCTTTTAATGTGTATTTTTTAACAAATGAGTAAGCTACTTCAGAACCGTTAGCGTTACGTTTCAATGTATTAGCTGCACCAACATAAGTTTGACCAGTTAATGTACCGTTTAAGATAGCACAGAATGTCATTACAACTTCTGGGTGTTCAGCAGCTGCTGTAGCTGTTGTAGCATTACATACTGCTGATGTACCAGCATAGTCAAAGTCGTATTGTGCTTGTGACATTAAACCAGCTTGGTTCAATGTAGAAATAGATTTTTTAAATTGTGATCTAAATTTAGCACCATTAGTGTTTGCAATCAAGTTTGGAATAGTCATAGCAGCAACTACGCCAATAATACCTAAAGTAATCAATACTTCTGCTAAAGTAAAACCGGATCTTCTTGTCATAATCTTTTCACCTTTCTTTTAAATAAATAAACTATAACATACGCTTTACATTACGATTATATTACTATTTTTTCTGAAATCTGTCAACCGTTTGGATGATTTTTCGTGTGGTGACGCTATTTTTAGCCTAATATTCAAACCCTCTCCTTAGTGGAGAGGGTTGGTCGAGGTTGCGACCAAAACTTTATTTAGTGTTGTTTTACTTGATTTCATTAAAAATATATCCTCAAATGTTTTAGCTCTATTTTTTATAAACCCATTTTTTATAACCATGTAACATTAATCTTTTAAAATTAATACTTTAGAATTAGATAAATAAAAAGTGCATCTGTAAATCATTGTGGGGCTTGAGTTCTAGCTTTGTAAACTAATGTAAAGAGTTTGCTTTTTGGTCAAAATTTTTTGTTATATTTCTTAATGTATAATACTAAAGTATTATTTAGTTGAAAAATTATTGGCTCTGATGCCTTGGTCTTCACCTAATAAAAATACATTCCATGCTGTTGATTCTTGTTTTATAGGCTTATAAAAGTCTTTTACAAGGATTTGTTTTGTTTGGATTTGGTTGTATCCCTTTGCTTTCAAATAGTTTTCAAGTCTTTCAGAATCTTTAATATATTTTTTTTGCTTGATGATAGGGTAGAATGCACGTTTTTTTCTAGCGATTTCGCATAACATTACGTTAATGATTTTTTCATAGTCAAAATCATAGCCACTATTTACAGTTAAATCTAGTATGTAGTTTAGGTTATCGCTGGTAGTTATTGAAAAATAACCGAGAATTTTTTTTGCATCTTCAATCACAAAACGAGTTTTGTAAAAATCATTAAAGCCAGAAAAGAAAGGCTCTTTAAATTCTTTTTCGTGTCTGATTAAAGAGGGCTTATAAATGTTTATAACTTCTGAATTATATAATTCTGCAATTTTGCCAGCATCATTGTTTTGTGCATAACGCCATTGAAAATTAGATTTTTCAGGGATTGGTTTGTCTATTTTCCATAGAGTTTCAGATGCACATTGTCTAAATCCACATCCGTTTAAAAATAAGTTGGATAATTCATCGTGGCACTCATCGATGGTTACCATAAATGAAGTTGCACCGATTGCACCGAATTTTTGTACAACAAACTCTACAAGCTGCTTACCAACGTCGTATAGATTTTCTTTGAAGATTAATCTTGTAATGTTGATTTTTTGAGGGTTTCCTGGAGTTTTTGCAGTAGTTATTAATCCTAAAATCTCATCATCTTCAACCAAAATAAAAGATTCTGATTTGAACTTTAAGGATAAAGGTAATACTGCATTGATAATACCTACTGGTTCTTCCATTATTGATTTTGCAAGTCTATCATTTTCATCCGTACAAAGGTAAGAAACCAATCGCTTTAATTTTTGATAATCTAAGTATGTTAATCTTCTTATTTGCATAGTAATATTATAGGCTTTTTGTTTTCTTCTTGCAAGTTTTTGCAGTAATAAAAAACCCTCTATTTCAGAGGGTTTTTTATGTTTATTTTCTTACTAATTCGTAAATTCTGAATTCACTTGGTTCTAATTTATCAAAGTGGATATGATCCATATCTTCGATTGGCTGAGCACCAAAGTCTTTTTCTTTCATCACGTATTCATTTTTAAGGTTGTAATCGCTTGGAATGTAAATTTCCTTATCAAATACTGCATAACCTTCAACTATTTCTCTGTAATTTTCGCCAGTAGCAGCTGTTTTTGTAACTTTTTCAGTTGGATATTTGTGGTTTGATACAATCAAGTATGCAGTTTTCATTGGTTCCCTTGTGATTAACCAAGCACTAAAACCATCTTCATCGTCGATAATAATTTGGGCTTCCCCTTGGTTGATAATATTGTTGTTTTTTACAAATCTATCAATGGCATCAAATTTTAGGAAGAAATCTTCGTTATCTGAACGTTTCATAGCTACTTCTTCGCCAATTGTATATTCGATTCCACCTTGAGTGAAGCTTTCATCTCCATCAACATACATCATAGGTCTTTGAGCATATCGACCGCCAGGTAAGAACTTGTATTTGAACCATTTGTATAAAGCTCCTTGTTCGCCTAATTGTGCTGGGTATTGGTCGATACAGTGAAATTCACCATCTTGGTTGTTGTATGTTTTTAGAATTGATAACATACTGCCTTTTTTGAATTTGCTGTTGTATACTGCAAGATTTTGGTTATCTTCAGAAATTCTTTCTGGAGTTTTATCAAATTGAGAAATGATATCGTTACCCCAAAGAAGGTCGAATTTCATATCCTGATGATATTCTTTTAAGAAGTTGTCCCATAACATATATTCTGCAAGTGTTGCAAAATATGGAAGCTTTTTCTTCATTGTTGAATTTAGTTTGTTAAGAACATATCTTGGTGCACGGTAACTAATAGGAACTCCATTGCGTTCTGAAACTTCGTCAACTACGTGGTCAATGTGGTCAATTCTAAAACCGTCAAAATTGTAATCTTTTTGAAGTTGTTTCATACTATCAATAAATAAATTGATAACATCTTCATTAAACTTACCGTTTTCTAGGTTTACAAAATAGTATGGAGTTTGGCAATCAAGGTTTGCAAATGGTGTAACGTCATCCCCTTTGTAGTCAAAGTGTTTGAACATTGGGTAGCCACCACAATCACTCATACCATCATAAACAGGAACACCTGCAGAACACCAAGCTCCGCCTGGTGCAGGCCATAAACCATCATTCATTAGTAATTGAATTGTTTCAACGTGTTTTGTTATATCACTTTCTTCAAGTTTTTTCTTGTCGTTTTTAAATTCGTGAACTTTTGCGACTAAGTCTTTTACTCTTTTATGGATTTTTGTTTGATAAGCTCTTTCAAGCATTGTGTTTGAATATTTTTTCTTGTGTTCAATCATAATGCCTTCAAAATTGTTATAAAGTTCTTGGAATACTGGACTTAAATCCCCAGAGCTTCCTTGTAATCTTTGAATATAAATATCTTTTACGATTTGAATATCATCCTGATCGTGATCTTTTGATAAAAATTCTGCAACTTCATCAACTTTTGCAAGTAATTGTTTTTGAAGTTCTGTGATATCGTACCAGCGAGCAACTTGAGGATTTGCTAGTACAAATTTAGAAAATCTACCAGTTTGAGGAAGAATATCATAAATTACAGGGTGGCCAGCAAGTTGTGCCATTTGAATAAATGTTTGAACCTGTTGTTTTGCATTTAATCCTGTAACATTTTCAATATGTTCGTCTTTTAATTTGCTACTAACTTCGCTACTTTTTGGAAGATATGCACAACCAAATTCTCTTGGGTGGAATGGAATTAAATAAATTGTAGTGTTATAAATTCCATTTGATAAATTTCCACTTGGCAAGATAAGAAGTTGTTTTAACCAGTCAAAGAATTTCCCAGGTTCTTTTGATTCGTTACCGTTTCCAAGTGCAGCTAGGTTTATCAATTTAATATTGTGTCCTTCTTTTTGGAACCAAGATGAGTGTTTTTCTTGATTTCTAGCAAGTGGACTTATTTGATTATTTTTAAATGTAAATTTATTGTTTTTGAAAACGCCGTTTTGTTTCCATTTTTCTTCTAGAGCATATAACGTTTCTTCGTTTGTTAATTCTTCCAGAGCTTTTTGGTATGAATATGTAAGATATCCATATTTTTGAATATGCATAGATAAATATTTTTTTCTTAATTCAGGAATGTTATCGTATGGATATTCCTCTTTTAATGCTTCGAAAACTCTGTTTAGTTCTACGTCTTTTGCAGTTTCCTGCTCTCTTTTCTTAAATAATAAATTCAACATATATATAAATATCTCCCTATGTATAAAAATTATATCATAAGAAAAATTTTATTTTGCAATAATTTAATATTACCTGATAGGGTAATGGTATTATCGGTTTTTAGATATAAATTTGTAGGTAAATAGTGAGGCTTAGCCCGATTTATGAATTTATATGGAGAGTTTTAAAATGATTACTGAAGAAAAACAAATTTCTATTGTTATTGTAGAAGATTTTAAGTTGACAAGAGTTGGGCTTAGATGTGCTTTGAACGCGAATAATGATTTGAATGTGATTGCTGAATGCGAGGATGCTATTGATGGGCTTAAGCAAATTGAAAGACTAAAACCAGATGTTGTTTTAATGGATCTAGGTTTACCTACTATGAATGGTATTGAAGCAATGATTAAAATTCGTGAATTTTCTTCTGAAGTTAAAATTATTGCGTTAACTTCTCACGACAGAGAAGAAGAAGTTGTTGCAGCATTGAGTTCTGGGGCTAATGCTTATTGTTTAAAAGATATTGATCCGACAAAATTGGCTGATGTGATTAGGGATGTGTATCAAGGAGTGTGTTGGATTGATTCTGTTGTAGCAAATTTAGTTTTAAAATCAATTCCAAAAGTTGAAAGTGCAGGTCTGTTGACTAATCAATTATCAGACCAAGCAAGAATTCCACTTACAGAAAGAGAATTTGAGGTTTTGAAACATCTTGTTGCAGGTAAAAGTAATACAGAAATTGCAAAAGAGTTAATTGTAAGTGTTCATACTGCTAAAGCACATGTTTGTTCTATTTTACAAAAGATGTGCGTAAATGATAGAGTGCAAGCTGCGGTTAAAGCTGTAAAAGAGGGTATGGTTTAAATTTTTTCTGTATCAAGTACAAATTGTGCAGCACCAGATGCCGGTTCAACAGTTGCGTCGTGGAAAACAATCGGATAAACATCTAGTAATCTATTAGCATTGTTGTCTACAATACAATTAGAGCCGGCGTCAACTTTATTTTCTCCTCTTACGCAGTTTACTTCTCTGTTTGGCAAGGAAACCCCGTTTACATCAACAAAACCTACGCAATGAGAAAGATCAGCATTGTCAACTGGGCCTTTAAATACATCTTGAACTAGTCTTCTACCGATTGGTAATTCACAGCTGTGTGCATCTGGGTGAAAAGCAACAATTACACCGTCTGCTAATGTGTATGCTAAATATTCAGTGTAATTGTCTGGGATTGTATCCCTAGTTTCAAGTTTGTATGGAACTTCTTCATTTTTTGCGTTTCTTTTTAAATTTGTAATTTTGCCGTGATAAGTTTTACTTTGAAGAGTTCCGTTTAGAATTGAACAAAATGTCATTACATCTTCTGGATGTTGGGCTGCGGCTTGTTCAACTGAAGATGGACATTTATCTTCAGCTCCTGCAAAGTTATATTCGTATTGAGCTTGTGCCATTAAGCCTGCTTGATTAAGAGTTGAAACTGTCTTCTTAAATTGGTTTCTAAATTTTGCACCGTTAGTATTTGAAATAAGTACAGGTACTGTCATACCTGCAACAACACCGATGATACCTATTGTAATCATTACTTCTGCTAGTGAAAATCCGCTCTTCTTAATCATAATACCTCGTTTAATTTTATCTCATATTATATTTTTATTATTTTTTTTAGTTTTTGTCAATTTTATTAATATTACAGGTAATCTTCATTTAGAAGTTCTAACAACGTTTCAACTGGTAAACCTATAACATTATCAAAGCTTCCCTCAAAACTTTTTACATAACCTTGTGGGAGTTCTTGAATGCCATAAGCTCCAGCTTTGTCAAAAGGTTTGTAATTTTCAATATAATACTCGATTTGTTCGTTTGTAAGATTTTCAAATGTAACATAAGTTGTTGTAGATTTAACTTTTGATTTTAGGTTTTTAGAATTTATAACCGCAATACTAGTTACAACAAAATGGGTTTTGCCAGATAAGTCTTGCCACATTTTGTATGCGTCATTTTTATCTTTCGGTTTTCCTAATATCTTGTTATCTAAAACAACAATAGTATCAGCTCCAATAACAAGAGCTTCTTCTGATATTTTTTTAGCTACATCAAGAGCCTTGTTGTAAGCTAAATCTTCTACGTATGCATAAGAGAAATCCGTCTGGTCATGTGGTTCCACATAAGAAGACGGAATGATTTTAAAATCCAATTTTTGCTTTTCTAGAATATCTGCTCTTCTGGGAGATGAAGAGCCTAGGATGATTTTTCCCATTGCGTGTCTCCTTGTTTACCCTATTTTACTCTAAAATGGGCACAATTCAACACAAAACTTTTTTTACTTACCCATAGATTTTTGATATCTTGCTGTTCTCGCATTAATTGCATAACAAGCAATGTTTAATCTTTGTCTAAGTTCCATCATGTTTCGTAATGTTGAAGCATAATCATTCATAGCTTCTAACATCTTGTTAGGATCAACCATTGATTCCATATTGTCGTGGTTATCCACTTTTTCTTCTTGATACTTTTGTACTAACATCTTATCGATGTAATCTTCTGCACCAACGCCCATGCGAAGTCCTCCCTATTGATTTGTAGTAATCATCCTGTTCCTGTAAAATTGAAATCCTAGATATTCCTTATATAATAATAAAGTTTTTTTATTCTTGAGAATTGCCTTTTTTGGTAAGTTTATATTTACAAATCTTAATAATTAGGCAATTTTTGATATTCATATTCATTACAACTATAACCATGGAAATTTTAAGTAATTACAAAAACTATAAACAATATCTTCCTGAATACTCATCTTGGGCTGAACAGCAAGATTTAGAGAGTGCTAAACGTATTGAATATTTAAAACGAAATCCTGACAAAATGAATGAAGATGATATTCAAAGAGGGAAAAAATTATTACATGCGATTGATGTAATGGATGAATATTCTCAGTCAAATGCTGAAGATACAGAAGTTGCAACTCAAATGGCGACTGGTCAAGTTGTAGGGTTAGCTACTATGGCAGGTATGGCTCTTGTAAGTCCACTTATGTTTATGAAATCTTTCCAAAAGTTACTTGATAGAGTTGCTTTAAAAAACAGAGGCCTAAGTATGTTCTTAGGTGCGACTCCAACTGTTGCGGGTTTAATTTTAGGAACTATTGCTAGTTTTCCTGCTATCGTTCTATCAACAAAAGCAAAAGTAAGTGCTTCACGTCGTGGTAGATTTGAGGCAATGAGCAAGGATTTGAGTAATCCTGCTATGTTTGCGGTTCTTACACCTGAACAACAAAAGAAAGTTGACCAGTTAGCAAAAGATGTTCAAATTGAAGATAAAGAGAAAAAACGTTTGGAAAAGAAAAAAGGGATGAATTTTAATCCTGTCGAATCTTTTAAAACTTTAAAGAATTTATATACTGGAAATGATGATTATAAAAATGCAAAAGCGGATTTTGATGCGAAATTAAGAGCTGATGAAGCAAAATTTGATAATCAATTAACTGAAAAACAAATAAAAGATGCAAAACGTGATCAACAAATTTTGGCTAATATGGTTAGAAGAATTGATATAGCATCTCAAGATTATGCTGAAAATGCAGAATTAGCTACCAATACTGTTACTACGTTAGCTCTAGGTACAGGTGGACTTGTTGGTTGGGTTTCTAACAAAGTAATGAAAGCATGCAAAGTTACAGGTGGTATGTTTGGTAAATTTATACCTTGGGCAATTGGTTTAGTTATACCTCTTGTGATGGGTGTTTATGCTGCAAAAGTTCAAAAACAAGCTTCTAGAATTGCTAGATATAAAACAAAACAAGAAATGTTGAACAATCCAACTGAGCTGGTTTATGTTGATGATAAAGAAACTGAAAAAATGACAGATGTTAAGGCTCCAGAAAAAGCTAAAAAACCTAATATATTCAAGTTCTTTATTCAACTAATGAAAGATAATAAAGAATACCAAAATTATGTTAAAACTGAAGGTGTTGAACAGTTAAAACGTCATAAAGTGTTAGATCAAATAGAATTAACTGAGGAACAATTACAGCAAGCAAAAACATTGCAGAAAAACGTATTTAAAACATTTAACAAAGTAGATGAAAAATCTCAAAGTTATTCTGAAAGTGTTGAAGCTATGGGGCAACTTGTAATGCAAGGTGTTTCAACAGTGGGCTCTTTGGGAGCAATGGGAGTTTCTTACGCAATGTTAGCGAAAATGTTTTCAAATCCTAATTTTGGAAACACTTCTTTAATGAAGATTGTAACAAAAACAATGACCCCATTTGTATTCTGTATGTTACCACTTGTTTTAATTGATATTTATACAACAAAAGCTCAGAAAAAGGCTTCTCGAGTAGCTGATATGTTAGCTTTAAAAGAGTTAGAGGATTATAGACACTATGCAGATTATTCTCAAAAAGTTGAAACTAAAAAATTTGAATTGCCTAAAGTAGAAAATAATGAAACAAATTTAATAAAACGTTTTCAGGCTTAGTTTGTTATGATATAATTTTTTTATGAAAGAGATTAGAATCATTTCACCGGTCAAAAAACCGGAAGACATCCTAAGGTTTGCAAAGTGTACTCGTTGTAGGGATTATTATGTTTACTACACGAAATTTTTGGATGGAAATTTTGATTATATCTCTGAATTTGTAGAGGCTGCAAAAAAATCAGATTCTAGGATTTTTGTGAATTTTAAACATGATATTGTAGAAGAAGATTTACCTGAGATAAAAAGGTTTTTAAAGCATTTAAAGACTTCTGAAATTGATGGTATTTTTATTAATAGCTTTGCTATTTTAGAAGCTATTAAGGTTTTCAAATTGCCGTTTCAAGTTATTGCAGATTCATATTTTGATATTCATAATTTGTCAGGTATTGATTTTATTAATAGCTTCCACAAGGTAAATGGAATTATTATTACTGAAGAAATCTATTTGAAAAATATTGCTAAAATTAAGAAGTTTACTAAACTTCCTTTAGCGATAGATTCAGATAACTTGCCTTGGTGTGCAGAAGATATTATTAAATTAAAAGCAATAGATAGTGTTGTTATCAAAGGTAAATTCCAGACTTCTGATGATATTTGGGAAGGCATTGAACTTATTGAAAATATTTTGGATAAGCCTAAATTATTTAAAAAGCAAAAATTACCGTTTAAACATGTAAGAAAAAGTTTCTATATGACTAATCACTTCTCAGGGGAAATGGTTAGTGCTGAAGGTAAAGATTTTAAATTTAGTCGTAATATTTCTCGTTTTGATTGGGGGGTAAATGATATTCAAAAAGTAGCTCCTGAAGCTGGAAATCCTGACTTTAAATATAGAATAAATTTGCGTTTAACCTCTTTAGCTCAAATTAAGGAACTAGAAAAATATATTAAAAAACTTGGTTTTTGTCCTGTTTATTCTATTGAATATGGCGAGATTGTTTCTACTTGTGACTTAGCTACTAGTAGTTTTTCAGAAGTTATTACAAAGGCAAAGAAATTCTGTCATAAATATGGTATTAAATTCCAACTATCAACTCCAAGTATTTTGATTGAAAGAGATTTTGACAGAGTTTATGAGTATGAAAAAAATCTTTTGTTATCAAATCCTATGCCCGATTCTTTGATTATCAATAATATTGGGTTTTTCTGGGCGTTTATTAATGATTCTGAGATAAATCATATACCATTTGAAATTGGGCAAGGGATAAATCTTTTAAATAGTATGTCTATAAAATGCTTGAATGGTTTGGCTAACATTGATACTATTGATTTTACCTCATTTAAGGATTATGCATCATCGTTAAAGACTTTGAAAAAAATTAAAAATGATATTCCTAATAAAAAATATACAGTTGCTGGAAATATCAGGGTTTCTTCTATGGGGTTATGTCCATTAAATAATGATAGTGCGATTGTTTCTAGGTTATCTTGTGCCGCACCTTGTTATAATGGTCAGTATGCATTAAAAGATCCATCATTGAAGAAAATGTTGCCATTTGTTTGCGATGGTTTTTGTAGAATGCATTTATTTGAAGATTCTATTATGGAGGATTTTTCAAATATAGAAGAACTTTATGAGGCAGGAATTAACGAATTTGTATTTGATTTTAGTTCATTAGATGCAAAATATATTCCTATTTTGCTTAATAAATTTTTCCAATTCATTCAAAATGTAAAATAATCTACTGTTTACTATCAAAAAATATTTTTTTGAGCTATTATATCAATAGTAACAAATATTAGGGATGATTGTCATGACACAAAATAAATCTGAAGAAAAAGTTATTGGAATACCAAGAGCTATGTCTTTTTACAATAATTACCCATTTTATTATGGCTTTTTTACCGATCTTGGTATTAAGATTATTCTCTCAGATGTAACAACGAAACAAACAATGTCTGAAGGTGCAGGTTTGGTTGTTACTGAAACTTGTTTGCCTATTAAAGTTTATATTGGGCATATTTTAAATCTTTTATCAAAAGGTGTTGATAAGATTCTTGTTCCGTCATTGCAGTCAATTGATCATAAAATTTATAACTGTTCAAAAATCAGAGGGTTGCCAGATTTAGTTAGAAATGTAATCAAACAACCTTTTACAATGATTGAAGCAACTTTGGATAAATCTGAAAAAAATCAAGGTTTGTATGAATTTTTGGCAGAATGTGTAAAACCATATGGTATTACCGATATGAATGTTATTAAAAAAGCATCAAAGGCGGGTTGGAGATGTTATAACAATTTCCATGTTATGTCTAAATCTGGTATGCCGTATTCAAAAGCTTTAAGCTATGCTCTTCAAGGTAAAGTTGTAATTGGCCATAAATCTAAAGAATATCCTATTTCTATTGCTTTAGTTGGTCACGGTTACAATATTTATGATGAAAGAGTATGTATGAAAGTTATTGATAAACTTGAAAAAATGGATGTTCAAGTTTATACATCTTTGCAATTGTCTGATGAACAACTGGATGAAGGTATTGCAAGTTTGGGTAATGAAAAGTATTGGGCAAATGAAGATGAAATGACTGGTACTGCTGGACATTATCTAAAAGATACAAAGGTTGACGGTGTAATTACAATTACGGCATTTGGTTGTGGTCCTGATTCATTAATGGTAGAAAGAATTACTCGTCGTGCTAAGCAGTTTAACAAACCGTTGTTGAATTTAACTATTGATGAACAAACTGGTGAAGCAGGTTTTGTTACTCGTATTGAGGCGTTTGTTGATATGTTGTTCCGTAAAAAACGTGCAAGTATTGTAAATAAATTAAATCTGCAAGATGGACAAAAAGAATATTCGCCAAATGTTGAATATATTGAAACTAAATAGTTAAAATTGCTATAAAAATCTAAACAGGCTGAGCGTTAGCTCAGCCTGATATTTATATATGGAATTTTAATTTGTCTTATTTAACTACTTGATGAAGTGCATTTACTACATCTTTGTCCCATTTTGTATCAATTTCTGAAGAAATGATTTCAAGAGCTTTTTCGTTTTCCATAGCTTTTCTGTATGGTCTGTCTGATGTCATAGCACAGAATGCATCAGCAACAGCGATAATTCTTGAACCAAACGGAATTGATTGACCTTTCAATCCTTCTGGGCCACCAGAGCCGTCAACTCTTTCAGTTTGATATGTAATATATGGAACAACTTCAGATAAGAAGTTAATGTTCATCAATAAGTTTACACCAACGTTTGTATGGTTTTTAATTTTTTGTAATTCTTCAGGTGAAAGTTTTCCATTGTTAGCGAAAATCTTTTCTGGAAGAGTGATTTTACCAATGTTTTGTAGTAAGCCTGCATAGTAAATTAAATCAGTAGTTTTTTCGTTTAAGCCTAACTGTTTACAAATACTTCTTGCAAGTTTTGCGGTATTTCTTGAATGAGAAACTGTGTATTGGCCTTTTCTATCAACAGCATTAGCTAAAGCTTCTACAAAGTTTTGTTGGTAGTCGCACAAATCACCAATTAGAGCTGTTAATTCTGCTCTAGCCTGTTTTAGTTCTATTTCAGAAGTTTCAGGAGTTTGGATTAGTAGATTTGTGTGTTCAACTTCATTTTGAAGAGTGATTGTTGTGCCAAGTAAGTTTGCAATATTCATAACAAGTTCAGAAAAATCTTCTTCAAGTTTTTCTTCGCTTTTTATTTCAATCATACCTACAGGCATTGTAGAACCACGCATTGGAATGTATGAAAATCCATCTTTTTCAATAACATCTTGATAAAGCAATTCGTTGATGCTTATTTCGTTAACTGTTTCATTGTCTGAAGATAAGCCCACAGGAACAATTTCACCATCCTTAACAAGGTGAATTTTACATTCTTCTACTTCAATCATTTGAACAATAGATTTAGCTATTGATGTGTAAATTGCTTGTTCTTCGCCTGAAGTGAAGTTCAATACGCACAATGTATTTTTTGAAGAATAAATGTCTGTCAATTCAGACAGTTGGTTTTGAAGTCGTTCTTTTTTGTTTGCACTTACGCTTATTTTCTTAGCCAAATCTTCTGAAATTAATGTTTCAGAGATAAAATCGCCTAAGTTTAGGGCAAACATTTCTTCTAACGGATCATCACCTACTAAGAATTCTGATTGTCCGAAAAGTGAGACACCTACTTGCTTTTTCTCTTCTTTATCCATAATTTTTCCTTTAAAAAAACATGCCTTCCTTCTATATAACGGCACAAATTTTTAAAACTTTAATAATTTGGATAAATTCATACTAAAGTATGAGATATTTCTTAATGTTTTATTCTGAAGATTACTTAAATTTAATATAAATGCTTAATAGCCAATAGCCCAATCGAAGTTATTTGCTGCAGTTCTTGCAGTATCTTCAACTTCTTTTTGAGCAGCATTTAAAGCTGTAACTTCAATAACTTTGTCTGCTTTTTGTAATAGATTAAATTCGCCAATTTTATTATCAACATTATTAAATGAGCGATATCTATCTAATTCTGTCTGTAAATCTTGATTTTCGGCGTTAAGTCTAACAATTTCGTTGTCTAAGCTGTTTAATTTAGCTTCGTAATTCATTGCAACGTAGTAGCTAACAAAAGTGATAGCAATAGCGATGACAAGACAGAAACAAAGAGATTTATTTATTCTTCTTGTTACCATTTCTCTAATAGTCATAGGTTTTTCTTGGTAGAATGAACCTTCGATAACTAAGTTAGATTCTTTTCTCGGGGTTGTTGCATAACTGCTTTGTCTGTAAAGTAGTTCACGCTCTTCTATTCTTACTCTTGATGAATTTAAATTCATTCCCTTAAACTACCTGCCAATAAACTCTACTACTTACGTTTACCTTCTTATGAATTTTGCAATTCGAAGCTTAGCACTTCTTGAAGGTGGGTTTTCATTAACTTCTGCATCTGTTGCCATTATCGGTTTTTTGTTAACTAGTTCCAGAGCCGGCGGTGGACAATTACAAATCATTTGTGTTCTGTCGCAATGGCAACGGGTAGCGTGATATTTAAAAACTTGTTTGACAACTCTGTCCTCGAGAGAATGAAAACTTATTACACTAATTATAGCACCAAAGTCTAATAATTCCAATACATCGTTCAACGTGTTTTTAACATTTTGTAACTCAGAATTAACTTCAATTCTAATGGCCTGAAATACACGAGTTGCGGGGTGTATAGATGATTTTATCTTTGGTGTTGAGTCTACAATTATATCTGCTAATTCTGTGGTTGTTTTGATTGGTTTTTGTTTCCTTTTTTCAACGATTGCTTTTGCAATTCTTTTAGAAAATCTCTCTTCTCCATATTCGGAAAATATTTTTACTAAATCATTTTCTGAATATGTATTTACTACATCATAAGCTGAAAAATCCGAATCCATATTAAATCTCATATCAAGCGGAGCTTCTTTAGAGAAAGAAAAACCTCGTTCTTGTTTTGTAAGTTGGTGGTAAGATGCACCTAAGTCAAATAAGATTCCGCCTGTAATTTTTTCTATACCCAGTTCTTTTAAAACTTGTTTAATGTTTGTATAAGAACTCTTTACTATTGTTAGATTTTTGTATTCTTTTAGTCTTTCAGTTGCAGCATCAATAGCATCTTGATCGATGTCAAAAGAAATTAAACGTCCATTAGGTGAAATTCTTTTAAGAATCAATTCACTATGTCCGCCACCGCCTAGCGTACAATCAACGTAAATTAGTCCGTCTTTGCATTCAAGGGCGTCAACGGCTTCGTTTTTCATAACTGTGTAATGTTTAAAATCTGCCATAGGTTTATACTAACATAAACAAAAAAGACGAGTTATAAACTCGTCTTTTAAATCTTTTAAGCTATTTAGTTTTTAGATAATAAAGCCTGCTAAGCCCTCCTGATCAAAAATTTCGACAAATTTGTCGTATGTGCAATTAACTTCCATACCAGTTTCATCAATAATCTGGATTACATTTTCCATATCAGCTTTCTTTACAGCTTCATTAGTTGATAAAATTAAGTAGGAATTGATTTCGTTTAACTCGTTCTCTTTGTGTTCAAATAATGTTGTTTCTTCAAATTTAAATTCCATATCTAGACCTCTTTCGTTGAGTATTCGTAACTGTTATTTTATTAGTCGGCATATTTATATTAAAACTTTAGAATTTTGAAGAATAAATTTACATTTGTTTACAATTAAAAAAGACCTCTCTATTGAGAGGTCTTTAAGTGTTTTTTGAATATTGTTATTTTGCTACTTTACAACTTTTCTGAGCTCTGTAAAGTGTTCTTTCTTTACCTAGAACTTCAAGTAAACCAATCATATCAGCACCACGTGTTCTACCTGAAATTGCGGCTCTAATAGCCCACATTGTAGCTTTTGGTTTAATACCTTGTTCCTTCCAAGTTCCACGGAATTCTTCAAGTTTGTTGTGAAGATTTTCTTCTGTCCATTCCCAAGTTTGAGCTTTTTCAACAAAGTCATTCAATACTTTTTGAGATTCTTCAAGATCTAAAACTTCAGTTTGAACTTCAGGATCAATTGCAACATCTTGACCGAAGAAATAAGGAACTGCTTCAGTAATATCTGATAACAATGTTAATGGTTCTCTTGTGATTTCTACCATTCTTGTGTATTGTGCATCAGATAATTCTGTTAAATCATATTGTGTTAAATATGGTTTTAGCATTTCTTTTAATGTTTCGATAGGCAACATTTTAATATAGTGGCTGTTCATCCATCTTAATTTATCGTATTCAAAAATTGAGTTAGAAGATGATATTTCGCCAATTCTGAAGTCTGCAGCGATAGCATCAACTGGTTTAACTTCTTCACCATCAGATGGAGCCCAACCTAATAATGCAACGAAGTTTACTAGAGCTTCTGTTAAGTAACCTTGTTCAACAAAGTCTGAAACTGCAGTAGCTCCGTGACGTTTAGAAAGTTTACTTCTATCAGGTGCCAAAATCATACCTAAGTGACCAAATCTTGGAACATCAAAGCCTAGAGCTTCAAAGATAAGAATTTGTTTGTAAGTATTAGAAATATGGTCTTCACCACGGATTACGTGAGTAATTTTCATAAGAGCATCGTCGATAACAACTGCGTAGTTGTATGTTGGTGCTCCGTTTGACTTCATAATTACAAAATCACCGATTAGGTTTGTATCCATTTGTAATTCACCTTTTACAAGGTCATCAAATTTTAGGATTGAAGATTCGTGGAAAGCTTTTTGAGCTTTTGCAATGTTAAATCTGATTGCAGGTTTTCTACCTTCAGCTCTTAATTTTGCTTTTTCTTCTTCAGTTAGGTTTTCACATTTTTTAGAATAAACATAAGCTTTTTTATTAGCTGTTGCTTCTTCTTTTTCTGCTTCAAGTTCTTCTGGAGTACAGAAGCATTCGTATGCAAAACCTTTGTCTAATAATTCTTGAATATATTTAGGGTAAATATCAAATCTTTCAGATTGAGTATATGGGCCATAATTCCCACCTACATCTGGACCTTCATCCCAGTTTAAGCCTAATGCTTTAAGTGAATCAAAAATATTATCAACATATTCTTGCGATGTTCTTTCAGCATCAGTATCTTCAATTCTTAAAACGAATTTACCGTTATTTTTTTTAGCAAATAAATAATTGAATAATGCAGTTCTCGCAGTTCCAACGTGAAGGTTGCCACTTGGAGATGGTGCAATTCTTACTCTAACTTCTGACATATTTTCGCCTTCTTTCTTTATCTTTTGCAAGTTTAGGATATCACAAGGGTAATGTGTTTTCAAGCATTGATTATAGTAAGATTAAATATAATGTATTCTTTTGGTTCGTGTGTTAAAAAATCTTGTAAGGATTTAAGATATTCTTAGGGTCAAAAATCTTTTTAATTTGACGCATATAATCGAGAGCTCCCGCTTCTACAACTTTTGAAATGTGGGCTTTTTTCTCTAATCCAATTCCGTGTTCTCCTGAAATTGTTCCTCCAAGTTTAATGGTTAATTGGTAAATTTCAGATTTTGCAAGTTTATACCTGCGGTATTCATCTTTGTCGTTGTAATCGATAGGAATCTGAGGATGAACGCTACCATCTCCAACGTGTCCTACCATACACATATCAAGGTTGTATCTGGAACATATTTCTTGAATTCCTAAAACTAGTTTTGCTAAGTTTTCTCTAGGTACAATAACATCATCTGTTGTTACGTTTGGTTTTAATTTAGTACAAGCTGCCATAGAAGAGCGTCTTGCAGACCAAATATTATCAGATTCTTCTTTGTTTCTTGAATATTGAATGCTTGATGCTGAATTTTCTCTTAATACTGAACAAATTGTTTGGCGTTGTTCTTCTATTGTTGAAGTATAGCCGTCAATTTCAATAATTAATGCACATTCTTTGTTACATAACAAACCAGTTGGATAAAATCTTTCTACTGTTTGAATTGCATTTTTATCCATAAAATCAATAGTTGTTGGGCAAATTTGACGTTCTATAATCTTATTAACTGTGGTTACTGCATTTTCAACCCTATCAAAATAAGCCATAATTACTTGTGTAGCTTGAGGCTTTGTAATAAGTTTTACTGTGGCTTCAACAACAATTCCTAAAGTTCCTTCAGAACCAATAAATAAACTGCCTAAGTTGTAACCAGTTGCGTTTTTGATAGTGTTTGAACCTGTTCTGATGAGTTTGCCATCAGCCATAACAACAAGCATATCAATTACGTAATCCTTTGTTGAACCGTATTTAAAACATCTTGCACCAGCTGAATTTTGAGCAATACTTCCCCCAACTGTTGATACATTTAAGTTTGAAGGGTCAGGTGGATAATATAGCCCAAGCTTTTCAACAGCTCTTTGTAGTTCTCCTACAATAACTCCAGGTTGAACCCGTGCAGTCATATTTTCTGGATTGATTTCTAAAATTTTGTTCATCTTAGAAAAGTTTAAAATAATTCCACCGTGAGTTGGAATGCAAGCTCCAACTGTATTTGTTCCAGCACCTCTGCAAATAATTGGTGTCATATATTTGTTTGCGATTCTAACAATTTCTTGCACTTGTTCGATACTTTCAACAAATACCACAGCATCTGCTAGTTTTGTTTCTATGTTAGGGTCGTTAGAAGCATCAACAGAATATACGTATCTTTCTTCAAGTTCAGAGAGTACGTTTTCTTTTTTTAAGCTACTATTTAATTCTTTTATTAGTGTCTTAGTCAACATATGATGCTAATTTTTCGATATTTGTACTTAATTTTGCAAGTTGTTTATCGATTTTGTCGATTTTTCTATTAACTTTAGAATCGTCAATATCTTCAACAGCCGTTAAAATTCTTTCTAATGACATCTCAAGTCTATCAATTCTTTCTTGTTGAGCTTCAAATTTATCTTCAAGTCCACCAAGTTTTGAAATTTGTTTTTCAAAATAAGCTAGGCGTTCTTGTTGCTCATCAAATTTTTCTTCGATTGAATTAAGAATATCAGTTTGTTCAGGTACTGATTTTTTCAAACTATCAAGTGCTGATTTGATATCAACGATTTCTTCTGAATTTGTTGATATTTTGTTCATACTTTCGCTAGCAGAATCAATCCATTCACCCATATAGATAAGTGCCTGACGCATCACTTTATCTGATGCATGAGAAGTTTCAAGAAGTTTAGTTACATTATCAACTTTTGTTGTTAATTTATCAGTGATAAGTTTTCCAAAACCTTCAAAGCTTGAACTTAGTGCATTATAAGATTCCCCAGAAGATATAATCAATTGGTTTGTAAGGACACTTAAACTATTGATATCTGTAGTTACTCTTTCGAATTTATCTCTAAGTTCATCATCTTTTGTTATTGAATTTTGTAGCTCATCGACAGATAAACTAATTGTATTAATATTTTCAAGGATAGAAGATAAGCGTTGAGTTTGAGTTTCTTCTTCACTTTCTTGTAGGTTGCTTAATGCAAGTCTTAGTTTTGCCAAATCTGATTCAATGTCTTGCATAGAATAAACATAGTCAGAAGCTTCTTCTGAGCTTGTTATTTGTTTTAATTGGTTTGTTACATTTGCAAGATTTTGATTGATTTCATCTGTTTTTTCTTCAACGAAATCTTTAATATCTTCAGATTCTTCAATGAATGAAATTTGTTCAAATACGGTTACAATAGCGGCCATAATTGACTCTTTCATTTCACGAAGAGTAGCTTGAACAAGAACAGAACCTTCTGTAGAGTTAATATTATTAACTTCTTCAATAAGTTTGTCTAAGCAATCTTTTACTGCTTCTGTTTTTTCGTTTTGTTCAAGTTTTTCTAAATATTCAGTTTGAGCTTGAATTAGTGATTTTACTTCTTCAAGTTCTTGTTGGGTTGCTGCATTATCTTGGTTTGATAATGATTCAATTTTATCTCCCAACTCTTCTAACATTGAAGTGATTTTTGCATCTGATTCACTTAATGTATCTTTAATTTCTTCGAATTCACCGAGGTTATCAGTTGCCGCAATGACATCTATTTTGCTACTGATAGTGTTCAAAAGTTCTTCTGTTTCAGAATTATCAGTTGCAGCAATAACATCGATTTTACTACTAATAGTGTTTAGGAGTTTTTCTGTTCCTGAATTATCAGTTGAAGCAAAGTCAAGTCTATCAATAGCATCCCTAACATCTTCAAGTAATTCATAATCGTTATTTGAAGCTAGAATATCAACTTTTTCATTGATTAAGGAAAGCATTTTTTGGATTTCAGGGTCAGAGGTTACAGAAGTTTCTCCAACTGGAATTTGAGAAATTGCTTCTTTTATTTCATTAAGAACCTCAGAATTATCTGCCAATGTTAAGATATCAACTTTACCATTGATTTCATCCAATAAAGCCTGAATAATATCGCCACCAATATAAGTTTGGATATCTTCTAACCATTCTTTTGGTTTTATTGTTTCGCACATAAGGTCTATTTTTTCACTTAGTGCAGTTAATAATTTATTATCAGCACCGCCAAAGCTTATTGAAGGGAATGAGTTTATAGCTGCTGATGCTTTTTTCTGTTCTTCTTTTGGAAGAATTTTAGCAATATCTTCGTGGAGATTTTGGATATCAAGTTTTAGTAAATCTAAGGCTTTGACAAAATCGAAATTACCTGTACCCACAATGATTTCATTATTTTCTACATTATCATCAGAGTTAGGTATAACTTCTTCAGCTTTTACAACTGAAATAGTTTCCATTTTGTTTTTAATAACATTTAAAACTTCACAAATCTCTGAGTTTTCATCAGCTAAATCTTTAACTAAATCTGAAAATTTATCAAAATCTGCTCTTAATTCAGAAATTACCTCTTCGTTTTTGTTTACTTCAAAAGCTTGTTCAAATTGATTAGCTTCAAAATCAGCTAATAATTCATCGTCTTGATTTATTTGGTTCTGTTTAATTTCGCTTAAAAGTTCAACTTTACTATAGAAACAATTCTTTAAATCTTCAATTGCAGCAATAATTTCTTCATTATTGATAGATACAGCAAGCATAGATTTTATTTCTTCGTGTTGCTGAGCAAGTGATTCGTTTAAGGTTTGAGTAATTTCTTGAGTAGCTTCTGCTACAAGTAAAGTTGGATCTCCTTTAAATTGAGCAATTTGTTCTACGAATTTTTTGAATTCTGCCATTTGTTCAGCATCAGGTGGAGATATTCTATTTAAACTATCTTCAAGATCACTTCTTAGAGAATCGATTTTAATAATAACAGAGTCTATATCTCCTAAAATAAAATCTTTTAGGTTGTTTTCAGTATCTGTTAATTCTCTTGAAATTTTTTCGTATGAATCTTCTAATTTGTCGTATGTGCTTTTTGAGTATTTTGTGCATTCAACCAAATCTTCAAATACAGATTCGTGTAATCCTGTTAAGCTTTCTTTAACTTCAGCTTTTGCAACTGGAACGTTTGCAAGATTAGCCAACATTTCTTTAATTGGTTCTAATTCTCGTAAAAGTTGTTCTGATTGTGAATTTAAAGTACTAATTACATCAGTATTAATGAATTCCAACTCTTGTTTATAGTCGTTAAGTTTATTGTCAGCTTCATCAAGTTGATTGTATAATGGTGTACCTTGTTCATTAGAATTTTTTAACTCTCTTATAAAGTTGATAATTGTTGCAGTTTTTTCTTCTATAAGCTCAGCATTGTATACAAATCCGTGTTGAAGTTTATCATCAATATTGCATGATAACTCTTCTAGATTTGAGCCTAATTCATTTAGTATTTCAGACACAAAGGCTGATGAATTAGCTTGTTCAGGGTTTCCTAAATCTAAAGTTGCAAATGATTTAGATAGTGTATCGATTTGGGCTTTAATTTCAGAAATTTCTGCAAGAGAAGGTGTTAAATCTCCTGTAGATGATTCATCTTCAAGTTTTTCTTGGTATTCATCTAGTTTAGCGATAAGAGCTGTTATTGTATTGTTGTTTGCTAATTTGTAGTTATTTATACAATTTTCAATATTTTCAAGTCTAGTTTTTACATCTTCACTTAGGTCTTTGTCTGAAGTATCAAGAATAACTTTAATCTCTTTTAAATAGCTTTCAATAGCTTGGAATGTTTCAAGGTTTTCTTGTTCTACTTCGCTAAATTTAGATCTATTGTTTTCTAAGATTTCCTTAACCTCAGAAATAGCATTTTTTATTTCAGTTGAATTTGTTTTTGATGAATTTGCAGAACCAAAACTTTTTGAAAGTTTGTCGATTCCATCAACGATATTTTCAACAGTATTTAGAACAGTAAGCATATCTTTTTGTTCTGCTTTGCTGTCCATTTTTGAAGCTATTGCTTCAGTGTTTTCTTTAAGGTTAGATGTGATAAGCCAATTTTCGATAGAAGCCGTTTTGTCATATATGTTGGCAAATTCATCGTTAAAATTAAGATTATCAATCATACTTTCAATTTCATCCTCAGTATTATCAACAGTTGAGCAATCTTCTTCAGTGTTGATTTCAGCTTGGTTTATAAAGGCTTCAACTACTTGTTTTGTACTTTTTTTGTATTCTAAAATTTTCTCAATATCTTCAGGTTGAGGAAGAGTTGTTAAGATATTTGATACTTGGTCTTTTATTTCAGAACATTCATTTTCGAACGATAAATCGTTAATTGATGTAAGCACTTTAAGTGTTACAACTTCGTTCAAATCTCCGATAATATTTTTAATTGTAGTTAATTCTTCATTGAGTTCTGAAAGTTTGTGATCTACATTTAATAAATCCACTTGTACGTCAATGCTATTGATATCACTTGCAAGTTCATCAATTTTTTTGAATAAATTTTTAAGATTGTTTTCTAAATCAGCAGTATTAGGTAATGCGTCAATATCTTTTGAAACTTTTGCAAGAGTTTGGTTGATATTATCGGTTAGATTTGCTAAAGAATCTGCTTTTTTAGTAATTTTTGAGATTAACTCTTTTGTACTGTTTTCAGGTTCAATTTCGGCATTATTTGATAATTCATTTACAGTAGCTGAAAGTTTTTCAGATTTGTCAATGATTACAGTAATAATGCTTTGTGTAACTTTTAGGCTTTCACTTGTTGCCACATTTGATAAAAGTTGCTCAAGACTTATGTCTCTTTTTTCTACAGATGTTAAGCAGCTTGAAATTTCTTCAATTTCTTTACTTAGTACTGAGATTTGGTCTTTCGTTCTATCTGTAATGAGAGATTGCTCAAGCTTAGTTATGTTTGTAAGGATTGATTTTAAGTCTGAGCTAACACTATCTAGAGTGTTTTTATAGGCATGGTTAAGCTTTTTTAAATCTGCTTTAATCTGATTGAATAAGCGTTGGATATGTTTCTTATTAGATTGATTAGCTGTAATCTCAGCAATACGTTCATTAATTGTTTCGATAAACTCTTTTTGTTTTTTAGTTTCGTTTTGAAATTTTTCTAAATTTGCAACAAAAGAATTGTAGGCTTTTTTGAAATTTTTATTAACATGCTCATCTAAATCGTTGCTAATTATTTGAATAGCTTTATCTATCTCAGTAAGGTGAGTTGCCGTTACTGAGGATTTTTCAACAGTTTCCCTTGTTAATTCGCTAATATAAGCATTTAGCAAATCAACAGTTTTAGAATTGTTATCGACCATATTCAACTTACTATTTATATTTGCCAATAACGCTTCAAAATTGTCATTATTGCTGTTATTAGCTCGATTCATCTCCCTTAATGTTGCAACGATTTGTTCTAATTCTTGAGCCATTCTTTCTTCTATCCTTAAAAATATATATCCCTACATTTTGATTTTAGCAAACATATAGCTTTTGGTAAATTTTATTTCTTATATTTATTACAAATGTTAAGATTTTGTACTTTAAAAACTTTATTTGGGTTATTATGTCAATTAGTTAAATTTAGACGAGGGATATTTATGAGTCATATTGTTATTGAAGAGAGCAGATGCAAGGCTTGTTATTTGTGCATTAAAGAATGTCCTAAAAAGTTAATCAGAGTTAGTGAAAAAACTAATGCTCTTGGTAATAATGTTGCAGAGTTTTATGACCCAAATAATGAATGTCTTGGTTGTGCTATGTGTGCAACAAGATGTCCTGATTTGGCGATTACAGAAGTATATAGAGGTTAATTATGACAGTTGAATGTTTAACTGGTAAAAAAGTTTTAATAAAAGGGAATTATGCAATTGCTCAGGCTGCTGTTTTAGCTGGTTGTGATTGTTATTTTGGTTATCCGATTACTCCTCAATCTGAAATTGGGGAATATTTAAGTGGAAAAATGCAAGAATTAGGCAGAGGGTATGTTTCTGCGGAAAGTGAGATTGCATCAATCAATATGGTAATTGGAGCTTGTGCGACTGGTGCTAGAGCAATGACTTCATCATCTTCTTGTGCAGTGTCTTTGATGCAAGAAGGTTTGTCATATGCTTGTACTGACGAATTACCAGTTGTATTGGTTAGTGTTATGAGAGGTGGTCCTGGGTTGGGGAATATTTACCCATCTCAAGGTGATTATTACCAATCAGTAAAAGGTGGTGGAAATGGAGATTATAGAACAATTGTTCTTGCGCCATCAACTGTTCAAGAATGTGCTGATTTAACATACAAAGCTTTCTATCTTGCTCACAAATATAAAACCCCAACAATTCTTTTAGCTGATGGTTTGTTAGGTCAAATGATGGAACCTGTTGAATTTAAGCCTTACCCATATGAAGATATTGATAACTCTGATTGGGCTTTATCTGGAGCAAAAGGTAGAGAACCTAGAATCATCCGTTCTTACGGTCCTTTGGCTGATGATAGATGTGAATTCTTAGAAAAATTATTTGCTAAGTATAAGACAATTGAAGAAAATGAAACAATGTGGGAAGAAAACAATACTGAAGAAGCGGATATCGTTTTAGTAAGTTTCGGTTCAACTTCTCGTAATGTTAATACTGCAGCCAAAATTTTAAGAGAAAAAGGTTATAAAGTTGGTACTTTTAGGCCAATAACATTGTTCCCATTCCCTAATAAACGATTAGCAGAACTTGCCCAAAAAGTTAAAATGTTTGTTACTGTTGAGGTTAATATGGGACAAATGGTTGACGATGTTCGACTTGCCGTAAATGGTAAAGTACCAGTTGAATTGGTGCATAAAGGAGTTGGAGCACCTCCTGATCCTGAATATATTGCAGCTCAAGTGGAGGGTTTAATATAATGACAACTCAAGTTTTTAAATTACCAGAATCTTTGAAGAAAGATGCAAAATATACCTTCTGCCCAGGTTGTGATCACGGGGTTGCCGTGAGACTTGTTGCAGAAGTTATTGATGAATTAGGCATCAGAGAAGATGCAATTGTTGCAGCAGCGATTGGTTGTTCTGTAACAATCTATGATTTTATAAACATTGATGCCTTAGAATCTCCTCACGGTAGAGCAATGGCAGTTGCAACAGGTATTAAAAGAGCAAAGCCTGATAAATTTGTATTCACATATCAAGGTGATGGTGATTTTGCTTCAATTGGTTGGGCTGAAAGTATGCATGCAGCTTTAAGAGGTGAAAAAATTTCGTCTATTTGTATAAATAATACAACTTTTGGTATGA
Organism: bacterium; assembly: GCA_017536545.1. Classification (GTDB taxonomy): domain Bacteria; phylum Cyanobacteriota; class Vampirovibrionia; order Gastranaerophilales; family Gastranaerophilaceae; genus Zag111. The sequence goes on along the minus strand of JAFXHF010000020.1, from coordinate 19,899 downwards.
CAGGAGGACAACTTGGGCCAACAACTATGATGGGACAAGTTACAACAACATCTCCAACAGGTCGTAATGAAGAATATTATGGTTATCCAATTAAAATGGCAGAACATATGGCATTGTGTGATGGTGTTGCTTTCAGTGCAAGGGTTTCATTAGATTCTGTTGCGAATATTAGAAAAGCAAAACAAGCTATTAAAAAAGCTTTTGAAGTTCAGCTTCAAGGCTTGGGATTAGGTTTTGTAGAAATTTTAGCAGGATGCCCAACTAACTGGAGAATGTCACCAGAACAAGCTCACGATAGAGTTAAAAACGAAATGATGCAGACTTTTAAATTAGGCATCTATAAAGATATTACAGCACAACAGTAGGTACTAATTATGGAAAAAGATTTTATAATTGCAGGATTTGGTGGTCAAGGTGTGTTGCTAGCAGGTGAAGTTTTAGCAAATACTTTTATGATCGATGATAAAAATGTTACTTGGTACCCATCATATGGTGCTGAGATGCGTGGTGGTACAGTTAATTGCACTGTAGTAATGTCTGATGAAGATGTTAGTGCTGTACAAAAATCTAAAGCAGAATTTATTATTGTGTTAAATCAAGCTTCATTTGATAAATTTACTTCTTGGGTTAAACCAGGGGGAACAATTATTGTAAATTCATCTCTAGCAGAAGTTAAAAAAACAAGAAATGATATAAATTATGTTTTTGTTCCTATCACCCAAATGGCGCAGGAAAAATTGGAAAATACTAGAATGTCTAATATTCTTGCATTAGGAATTTTAGCAAAAGTTAGTGGGTTGATTTTTGTTGAAAATTTAGCTAAAGCCTTGGAAAACGTTATTCCACCGCATCGTAAGAATTTGATTCCTAAAAATATTGAAGCATTAAAACTAGGCTATGAGTATGATTTATTAAATGTTTAGTTTTAAATCACCTAAAAAGTTGATTTAAAATTTGACAAGACAGTTTATTCTTTATATGTGATATATAAGAGGTTTAATTAAAGTGAAACGAGAAATACTTTCTTCTATACGTGAAAAAGAAGTTCAGCTGTCGAAATTAAGAGAACATATTGATAAAAGTGAAGTTTGTTCAGATTTATACAATAAGATTTTAATTGAAAAAGCGATACTTAAACAACAGCTAGATGATTTACAAAATAAATCACTAGTAAACAGAATTAAACATCTGCTTCCACGCCAAGAAAAACTAATCTGCGATTATTTTCGTAGATAGAATTGGTCTAACCCCTTGTTTTTTGAATAGGTTTGTTTTATAATTGGGTGTAACTCAAATAAAACAAGCTATAAAGGTGGTGAAAATATAAATGGCAGAAGTTAAAGTTGGCGAAAACGAAAGCATCGAAAGCGCTTTAAGACGTTTCAAAAAGAAAATCCAAAAAGCTGGTATTCTTTCTGAAGTTAAAAAACGTGAAAGATATGAAAAGCCAAGCGTAAAAAGAAAACACAAATCTGAAGCTGCTCGCAAAAGAAAAGTGTAGGATTTAGTTAATAAATTCAAAAGGGAAGTTCAAATGGACTTCCCTTTTTTACGTTTATCCCAAGATGCTAAAACCTACAATTGAGTGGGTTGAAACGTTGAACCACTTGTATTCTACTAAAGCTTCAAAATTGCATTCACATTCGTCAACTTTACAGTGACAAAGGTCATCTATCTTTGCAATTTTTACGTTTTTTAGTGCAATTAAGCAGTCATGACAATTTTTGCAGTTTTCGTAATAGTCGTGTATTGTACCTAAAATATACATATGGTTAGTAAGTATCAGTACTTGTTTTGTGGCGTTTTCTTTCATGATGTTGTTCATAATTTCGCCTAAGTTTTTGCTCATATAAAAACCTCCTTGTTTGTGTATTTTAAACTTGGAGGTCAGATTTTTATATTCTTCTTTTAGTTATTAAAAAGACTTATTTTCAAAAATGTTTTTATTTTTCAATTTTTCTTTAGGAACAACAAGACCACAGTATTTGCAGGCAAAATTCTCGTTAGAACTATCAAGTGGCATAAACAGATGATCGCAGTTTTCAGATTTTTCTTCTAGCCCGTCTATTTCGTTTTCCAGCGGGTCAAAAGAATGCTTTGCTGCGTATTTTTTGCCTTTGATATATTGGGTAATGAGTTCAAATATGTACATTTTATAGGTTAAAACTTTCTGGGAGTAGGTATGCTAATTTTAGAACTTTAATATCTTCACCAATTTTTACGATAACGTCAACGTTTTCATCGTTATCGCTAAATTCATGAATAACTTCTCTGCAAGCTCCGCATGGAGTGCAGTTATCTTTGTTTGGTGAATAAATTGCAACGGCTTTAACTTTTTTATCTCCATTTGCTATAGCTGTTCCGATGGCGTTTCTTTCAGCACAAATTGTCATTCCAAAACTTCCATTTTCGTAATTGCAACCAGTGTAAATATTGCCAGAATCCATTAAAACGCAAGCTCCAACTGCAAATTTTGAATATGGACAGTATGCGTTTTTAGAAACTTCAATGGCTTTATCCATCATTTCTTGATAGAGTTTTTGAGTTATTTCATTAGTCATAAGGTACCTCTTTTTTCTACATTATATTCATATTTTTATCAAAAGTTATCCCTTAATCAGATGAATACATTATAAACTTTTTTTACGGAAAATTAAAGTTTTAAAATTTTATGCCGTAAATATATTTAGATAATAACAAGGGCGTACTATGGACGTATCAAGAATTGAGGCAATTTCACCAAAGCAAATTGATTGGCGTAAATTGACCGCACCAGAGATAATTGAATACAAAGAACAGGGTATCGATGTCCCGAGCCAATATTTGCAGTGGGCTCAAGGCTTTCTTGCTGATGTAAACGCTGCAGATACAGATGATACAACATATGAAGCTGCAAATTCGCAAACAGTCGCTCCATCAGCTGAATCAGCTGGTACTACTACAGAATCTACTGATGCTACTGCAACTGAAGGAGAAGAAGGTACAGAAATTCAAGAAGAGCCTAAATCTCCAGCGGAAGCAAAACGTGAAGAAATGGAGGCGAATGATGCTTCTTTAGTTGATATTGCGAAAGTGTTTATTCACGATAGTAGGGATTCTAGAAATGATGCTTTGCGTTCTGCCCTTACTATGGCTATTACTGGTCATCAAACTGAAAGCGAAATTCAAGCTTTAGATAATCATATGAGAGCGTTATTGAAACACGCTGAAGCTGTTCAAAAAGAGCTTAAAAATGAGGTACAATCTGTTAATGACGGCGATAATGACCCTACCGCAATTGGTAAGATTAATAAATTAAATGCTCAACTCCAAAAAATGGGTATGCAGGCTCAATCTAATCTTGCAGGTGTTGAAGGGGATTTGGGTTCAAAAGAATCATTTGTAAATTCTCAATCATCAATTATTTTTAACGCAGAAGATTTTGGTACTGAAACTATTGGAATTGGAGATGATTTATTAGCTTCTATTCGAGGTAATGGTGGCTTTGATTTGAAAGAATTGATATATGGTATAATGTCAAAACGTTTTGGAGCTCACGCTGTATTTGCATCAAAACAAGCTGAAAATGTTCAAGAATCAGCAACTGAAAAAATTTCAGAAGGTCAATCAACTGTTCAGAATTACAAAAGTGAAGTTCAAGACAAAACAGGTGTTAAAGGTATTTCACTGAAAAATGATGCTGAAAATCAGTCATCTGAAGAAAATAAATCTTCAAACGATCCAGCTAAAAACCCTACGGCAGAAACTGACAAGGCAGCAAGTGCAGACTTAGATCAGATTTTGAAAGCCAAAATTCGTAAGGGCGAAAATGTTGGTAATGACCAATTAGCGTAAAGATTTAATAGCTTGTTCTATATTTTCGGCTTTGTAAATATAATTACCTGCAACTAATGATGTTGCTCCAAATTCTGTGCAAATTTTTGCTGTATCTGCGTTTATTCCACCATCAACTTGGATAATTAAATTTTTAGGTGCGTTAGCTTTTATTGTTGGGATTTTTTCAGCACAATCTTGCATGAATTTTTGTCCACCAAAACCAGGCTCAACTGTCATTACAAGTAACATATCAAGTTGCGGTAAGTACTCTAAAATATCTTGAGCGTTAGTTTTAGGTTTTATAGACATACCAGCTTTAACACCGAATGATTTGATCGCATTGATCACTTCTGCAATGTTTTCAGGTTTTACTGCTTCATAGTGGAATGTAATAATATCAGAGCCCGCGTTTGCAAATGGTTCAATGTATTTTTCAGGATTTTCAATCATCAAATGAACATCTAATGGTAATTTTGTAACGTTTCTAAGTGATTTTACAACGGGAACGCCGATTGTAATATTTGGAACAAAGTGTCCATCCATTACGTCTACGTGAATCCAATCAGCACCAGCTTTTTCGACCGCTTTAATATCACGTTCCAAGTTTGCAAAATCTGCTGATAATATTGATGGTGAAACGATAATTTTTGACATTTATACAATTCCTAACTTTTTGCAAGCTGCTAATGCACATTTCTGTTCAGCTTCTTTTTTACTTGATCCAGTTTCAATGGCTAAAACCTCATCGTTATAACGAACTTCAACCTCAAAGGTTTTCTTATGTTGAGGGCCTGTTTCGTTAATTACATTATAAACTGGAGTTTTTTTATTAAGACCTTGCGTATATTCTTGAAGAATAGCTTTAGCGTTAAATTTCTCGAAGTGTTGAGCTACATCTTCAATATAAGGTTCAAAAGTTTTTTCAATATAATTAACAACTTCACTAAATTTACCATCAAGATAATAAGCCCCTAAAACTGCTTCAAAAACGCAAGCACATATAGAATTAAGGTTTCTACATCCTTGTTTTTCTTCGTGCTTACTCATTATGATGAGTTGTTGAAGTCCATTGTTTTTCGCAATATCAGCTAAAGTATTATCTGATACCAAAATGCTTCTTATCTTAGATAATTCACCTTCTCTTGAGTCTGGGTATCTTTTGAATAAAACATCAGAAATAGTTAGTTTTAAAACAGCATCACCTAAAAACTCAAGTCTTTCATAACATTGAGTTTCAGGAAGTTCGTGTTCTTTTGTGAAAGAGGAATGAGTAAGTGCGTGTTTATAAAAATCTTCTGTAATAGTTTCTATCCCAAAGATTTTAGCTACAGACTTCATTAAAATAGCCCTTTCACATAATTAGATAATGTTGTCATCCATTCTGTATTGAAAATAAAGCATTTGCAGAAGTAATACATGATTGGAAGTGTTAGAACAAAGCTATCAGATCTGTCTAAAAATCCGCCGTGTCCAGGTAAACTATCTCCAGAATCTTTAACACCTGCATCGCGTTTGATTAGAGATTCGCAAAGGTCGCCGATTTGGGCAAAGATTGTACAAATTATACCTGCAAATATTGACATATACCAAGATAGGTCAATGAAATATCCGATAATTAGTGCACCAATAATTGCACAAATTCCGCCACCAACAGAACCTTCGATTGTTTTATTTGGACTGATTACAGGAGCTAATTTATGTTTTCCAAATTTTGAACCCACATAATAGCAACCAATATCTGTTAAAAGAATTGCTGTAAACATTAAAACAACAAAACCTAGACCACTGTCGTATTTATCACAAGATAAATCTCTTAAAAAGATTAAATGTAGTGGAAACCAGCCACAATAAACCATACCAAGCAAAGTTGTTGCTACGTTTGCGATGTATGGTTGACGCCCTCTGAATAGTACCCACATAAACGAGCACATTGCACAAATAGTTAATGTAATTGCAACTAAATCAAATCTTTTGAAAAATACTACAGTTGCGAGAATTAATTCTGTTAAGTAGATAACTTTAAGGCTTGGATAAAACCCTTTATTATTTAGAATTTTAACATATTCTTTTGAGCCTGCCGCAAGCATAAATAGTAATAGGGCAAGTAGGGCATATCCACCCAACATTATACAACCCATTACGATTGTACCCATTATAAAACCTGTTAGCATTCTTGTAGCGTGTTTATTCAAGCCTAAGTCTATCATTATACTGTCATAACCTCTTTTTCTTTTACTGAAACTGCAGCGTCAATATTAGCTGTGTATTTGTCTGTTAATTTTTGGATTTTATCTTGGTTATCTTTAACCATATCTTCTGGAAGATTTTCACTTTTTTCTAATTTTTTAAGGTTGTCAGTCATATCTCTTCTGATATTTCTGATAGCAACTTTAGCATCTTCCCCGATTTTTCTAACGTCTTTAGTGATTTCTCTTCTTCTTTCTTCTGTTAGAGGAGGGAAAGTCATTCTGATACAAGTACCATCAGAGTTTGGAGTGATGCCGATTTCAGCTTTGATGATAGCTTTTTCGATTTCTTTCATAATTGATTTATCATATGGTGTGATAACAAGTGTAGTACCGTCTTGTACTGTAACTTGTGACATTTGTCTTAATGGAGTAAGTGCTCCATAGTATTCAACGATAACTTTATCTAAAATACCAGGGTTTGCACGACCTGTTCTGATTGAACCAAATTCTCTTTGAAGTTGGGCAATCGCTTTTTCCATTTTTTCTTCGCCGAATAAGAATAATTCTTCTAAAGCTTCTGACATTTTTTACCTCTTTCGTATATTAACTAATGTATGTTCCTATTTCTTGACCATTAAGGATGTTTTTAATTCCATTTTCTTTTTTGAAATCAAATACTACTATTGGAATTTTGTTTTGTTTACATAATGCACAAGCTGATGTATCCATAACTTTTAATTCGTTTTTAATGATATCATCATAAGTCATTTTATCAATCTTTTTAGCTTCTGGATTAGTGTTAGGGTCGTCTGTATAAACTCCATCAACACCATTTTTTGCCATTAACATTGCTTCTGCGTTAATTTCAGATGCTCTAAGAGCTGAAGCTGTATCTGTTGTAAAAAATGGGTTGCCAGTACCAGCAGCGAAGATTACAACTCTACCTTTTTCAAGGTGTCTAATTGCTCTGTGTCTGATGTATGGCTCTGCTATTTGGTTCATTGCAATAGCTGATTGAACTCTACAATCAACGTTGATTTGATTTAATGCACTTTGTAATGCAATAGCATTCATTACAGTTGCAAGCATACCAACATAATCCCCAGATGCTTGATCCATACCTAATTTAGCACTATTTTTCATTCCTCGGAAGATGTTTCCGCCACCAACAACAACGGCAACCTCTGCACCCATATCTCTAACTTTTTTAATTTCGTTAGCAATCATTTTTACAGGGTTTTGGTCAATACCAAATTGTTGTTCTCCTAAAAGTGCTTCTCCACTAATCTTTAATAAAATACGTTTATATTTCAAAATAATTTCTCCCTTACTCTTTGCTTAATCCTAACGTAAAGGTACGTTGATGTAAAGCTAATTGTTAATTAGTCTAAAGTTTCTTGAATTGATATTGATTCGATACCTTGTTGTTTTTGGAATACTTTATATAAGTCTTTGATAGGTTTTTTAGTTGCTACATCTATTACGCAAGTGATTTTTGTACTATTTGTGTCCGCAACTAGTAATTTTTTTGTAAGCTCTGACATACTTGGATATTTATCAATTAAGTATTCTTGGATTTTTTGAGCGTTTTCATTAGCACAAACCAACCCAACTTTTACACGTCTTGTTTTCTTTGTACTTGTTGGTAGAACTTTTCTTTCAAGAACTCTAATTGAAACAAGAGTAAGAATAACAAGTACAGTACCAGCAAAGGCGATATCAAACATGCCAGCTCCACATGCCATCCCAATACTTGCGGCAATCCATAATGTTGCAGCTGTTGTTAGACCTAATACAATTGGGCCATTTCTTAATACTGTACCAGCACCGATAAAACCGATACCTGTAACAATTTGGGCCGCTACACGTGATGTATCTCTGATGCCAGTAGAATTATCAACAATTACGTTATCACCAGGAGCAAATGTCGGGAAACCGTAAATTGAAATAAGAGTAAATACACAAGCCCCCAAACATACTAAAATATGAGTTCTTAAACCTGCATATTTGTTAGTTAATTCTCTTTCTAAACCTATGCAGAATCCAAAAACGACTGCAAATAATAATCTTACAAAATATTCTAAATTGAATATGTGTGTTAAATTGTCGATACTTGATGTTTCCATATTTCCCTCTTAATATTCTATTCCTAGTTTTTTATTTCTTTCGTCTTTTATTTGTTTTGCTTTTAGATAATGTATCTCAGCTTGTGTTTTATTGCCTTGCACTTCAAAAATTCTTGCTTTTGTTTCAAGAGCATCAACGTGTTTTGGGTTTATTTTTAGTAATTTATCAATTGAATTGTGAGCTGAGTTTGGATAACCTTCTTTTAGTTGTATTTGTGCAACATAAAGATATGGTAGTTTAGATTGTGTTTTTGTTGAAAAAATCTTTTCAACAGTTTCTTTTGCTTTCTCTAACTCATCAATCTCAATATAAATTTTAGCCTGTTGGTATAAATTATTTGTATCTTTAGCAATTTCTAACGCTTTGTCATAATTTTTAGTTCTTATGTATGCGTATGTCACAAGTGTTTTAGTAGCTTTTGTATCTATATCTTCATTGCTAGGATTTAATTTTTCGTAAGTTTCATAATAAGAAATAGCTTCTTCGTTTTTGTTCAGTACAAGTAATGTTGGGATAATTGTTTCTAGAGTGTAAAGTTTTTGTGTCTTGAATATTGAGTATTGCACGGCTTTTTTTAGATATGGCAAACTTTCCACGTTAGAAAGATTCATTCCAAATGATAGCCAAATAAACAAAAATGGCAATATCCAAACGAAAAGAAATACTCCAATAGCAATAAGTACGGATGATATTCCTATCGCAATTTTACTATCTGTTTTCATACTCCCTGTTCCCTATATTTATCTTACTTTACTTTTTGGATCTAATATATCTCTTATATTATCACCTATTACGTTGAATGCCAAAACTGATACAAAAATTAAAAATCCTGGAGTTAAAAGCCAAGGTCTATACAAAATATTTGTAAATTCTTGAGCTTCTTTTAACATATTACCCCAGCTTGCATCAGGTTGTTGAATACCTAGACCAAGAAAGCTTAATCCTGATTCAGACAGGATATATGATGGTACAGATAGTGTCATTGCAACGATTACAAAACTTGTAGTCTGAGGCAATATGTGTTTTGTAATTATTCTAAGTTTCGAAGCTCCAATTGATTGAGCAGCTTGAACATATTCCTGACTTTTTATAGATAAAACCATTCCTCTTACAACTCTGGCAAACCCAGCCCAGCCAATAAGTGCAAGGATTAAGACTATGAGCATAAATCTTTGGGTGCTTGTCATCCCTGATGGTAATATAGAAGCAAGTATTATTAATAGATAAAAACTAGGAATTGACATAATGGCTTCGGCAAATCTCATCATTATAGCATCGACTTTCCCTCCAAAGTAGCCCGAGATTCCACCATATAGTAGTCCTATTGGAAATAGTACAAATAATGCCAAAAATCCTATTGTCATAGAAATTCTTCCACCAAATAGAAGTCTTGAGAATACATCTCTCCCGTTGATATCTGTTCCAAGTAGGTAAATTCTTCCACTATCATCTGTTGTAAACAAATGGCGTTTCATAGGGATTATGCCTAAGAATTTATAAGGTTGTCCATTTGCGAAGAATTTAATATAGTGTTTTTGAGTTCTGTCCAATTTATATTTAATTTCAAGATTAACTGGGTCAAATTCTCTTATGTAGTTATATGTATATGGTTTTGATAATTTGCTGTTTTCATCTATTGTGAACACTTTTGATGGTGGGACATATGCCATTGTTCTATCAGAAAAGTCTTTTGTATAAGGTGCAATAAAATCTGCAAATAGTAAGCAGAAATAAATTAGCCCTAAAACAATAAGAGCAATTCTAGAAAATTTATCTTTCCATAATTGTTGAAATACTTCTTTTATCATGATTTCACCCTTATTCTCGGATCGGTGATGATAAGAAGAATATCCGCAATTAAATTACCTACAATAAGCATAACAGCACCCATCATCAACGATGCCATTACAAGATTTATATCTGATTTTAATACAGCTTCTAGAATTAGTCTGCCTAACCCTGGGTATTGGAATACATATTCTGTTAACGCTGCACCTGATAGTAACCCTGCAAATTCAAAACCTAAAAGAGTAATCATAGGGTTAACTGCATTTCTTAGAGCGTGTTTATAGATTACTAAATGTTCTGGTAAGCCTTTTGCTCTTGCAAATTTTACATAATCACTATCTAAAACATCAAGCATATTTGCTCTCATTTGCCTTTGTAATCCTGCAAGTGAGATTGTAAATAATACAAATACAGGCAAGATTAAGTGATGAGTTATATCTAAGAATTTTTGACCAAATGTCATATCAGCAAAGTTTGGACTGGTTAAACCGCCGATTGGAAACCATCCAGTTTTCACTGCAAAGAGTAATAATAAAACTGCAAAGAAGAATGACGGGATTGCCATACCAATACTTGTTAAAACAGTTAGTATTCTGTCAAAATTTGTTTTCCATTTGACGGCTGCGATAATCCCTAAAGGAACTCCGACAAGCCAAGTTAAAAGAATAACTAATGAAGTCAAAAGAAGTGTATTAGGTATTCTTTCTTTTAGTTTCTGGCTTACTTTTTCACCGTTTGAGGTTACACCTAGATCTCCCTGAACGAAAGATATTGCCCATTTGCCATACTGAACAATAATTGGTTTATCAAGCCCAAGTCTTTGGCGTTCAGCTTCCACTGTTTCAGGTGAAATAGATGGGTTTAATTTTAACTCCGCAAGAGGATCTACTGGAGAAAGTCTTATTATAAAGAAACTAATTATTGATACCATTATCAGTAATGGTATTGTTTGGATTATTCTTTTTAGTATGTATTTGAATGTTTCCACTTAATTATTCTCCAATGTAGATTTCTTCGATGTTGTGTGTAATTCCACCAAGGCTTGATGGATAGATATTTTTGAATTTATCCCTTATTGCCATAATTACTACTGGTGAGTATATGTAAATCATAGGTCTTTGTTCGTATATGATTTCTTGATATCTGTCGTAATATTTTTTTCTGTCTTCGAATTTTGTAGCTAAAGCACCTTTATCAAAAATTTCATCGAGTTCTTTTTCCCAAGGTAGAATATTTGCTTTACCCTCTTCTGGAGTTCTCATATTAAACATATGCAATCGACCATTTGATAACCAAACGTTTTTACCACCGTTAGGTTCAAGTGGGGATCCTGTTAAGCCCATTATCACCATATCCCAATCAAATGTACTTACAAGTTTATTAACCAATGAATTAAATTCAATTGGTTTGAAATTAACTTTCATTCCAAGCTCTTCCAAGTCTTGTTTTACCATAACACCAATAGCTTCACGTTCAGTGTTCCCCGCATTAGTGTATAAGTCAAACTCAACTCTGTTGTTTTCTTTGTCGTATAAATGACCTTTTTTATCTGTATAGAACCCAGATTTTTCTAAATACTCTTTAGCCTTTTGAGTATCTTTTTCAAACGCTTTTAGTTCTTTATTTAGATAAATTGAGTTAAGGCTTTCTGGAGTGTGAAGTGGGGCTCCAATACCATTTGCAATATTGAATACCATATTACGTCTGTCAATTGTGTAATCAATAGCTGTTCTAAAGTTTATATCATTGAACCATTTTTGCTTCGTTGGGTTTACGTAGTATTTGCCATCCTTGTCTTTTCTGTTATTTAGGTTGACTGACAAATACATTGTTCCGTTTGTTGGTCCAAGGTTATGTAGTTTAAAATCAGAATGTGGTTCTAATGATTTGTAACGTGCAACTTTAGCCCCTTGTAAACCAATTACATCAAGTTCTTTTGCTTCAAATTTTAATACTTCGTTATTTTGATCCCCGACAATTAAATATATTAACCTTTCTAAATAAGGGAGTTTATCTCCGTTTGTATTTATCTCGTAATAATTTGGATTTTTTTCAAAAACGACACGTTGAGCTGGGACGTATTCTTTTAATTTGAATGCTCCTGAAACTACAAAATCTTCAGGTTTTGTGTTTGTAGATAAGAAACTATCAAAATATTTTTTACCTTTTTTTATAGCTGGCATGAAAATATGCTTTGGTGCAATTGAAGCTGATAATACTCTTATAAAAGGTGCGTAAGGTTTTGGAGTTGTGAATTCAACTGTATAATTGTCGATTTTTCTAACAGTTGGAAGTTTCCCTTCTATTACAATTGAATCCCTTAATGAAGTATCTCCATATCCAGCAAAGATTATATCGTTCCAAGTAAACACAATATCATCTGCAGTTATTGGCTTTCCGTCAGACCAGTGAATACCTTTTCTTAATTCAAAGGTGTAAGTTTTTCCATCTGGTGAAATTGAGTATGATTTTGCGAGTTTTGGGCTAGGTTGACCTGTTACTGGATTAGTTGAAAGTAACCCATCATACATCACAGCGGACATTGTAGAAGATGTGTTATCTTTGCTGTTAAATGGATTGAAGGTTTTTGGGCCTTCGCCAAGTGTTGAAGAAATTAGTTCTCCTCCAAACTTTCCAATAGGAGCTTGTGATTGTAGGTAATCTATCCCATCAATTGTCACATTTTTAGGTGTCGGATAAGTTTGAGCAAGAGAATTTTCAGTGCTAGAGGTGGTGTTTTTAGATGATGTTGGCACATCTTTCACTAGGCAAGCTTTACAAAGCACGCCAATAATCAAGATTACAAATATAGCCCTAAAAACTCTCCTAATCATGCTTTAAATATAACATAAAATGCACTAAATGTATTCGCTTTGTGGATAATTTTCAAAATTATGTGAATATCTCGTTAATTATGTTGATATATCTTAATAAATCTATTGCAAAAACCTTTCTCAGCGTTGTACAATTTTATCAAAGTATGTTTGGGGCATGCTTTGGGGTAAATGTGTAAAAAGTCGTTTTAAAGACTATTAGCAAGTTTAATTATATATTTTTAATCAGATAATGGAGGTTAATGTGTCAGATACCGCATGTGTAGAAAAAGCGTTGAATTTGTCAGAAAACGCAGTTAAGGTTTTAGAAAAGAGATATTTGAAGAGAGATAAAGATGGTAATTGTGTTGAAACTCCTGCAGATATGTTTCGTAGAGTAGCAGATACAATTGCATCAGGTGATTTACAATTTGGTAAATCTGAGGCTGAAGTTAAAGAACTTTCAGATAGATTTTACGAAGCTATCACAAATCGCTACTTTATGCCAAATTCACCAACATTGATGAATGCTGGTCGTGAATTAGGTCAATTAGCAGCTTGTTTTGTACTACCTGTTGAAGATAGTTTAGAAGGTATTTTTGAAACAGTTAAAAATACTGCTCTAATTCACAAATCAGGTGGTGGTACAGGTTTTTCTTTCTCAAGATTAAGACCTAAAAACAGTGTTGTTCGCTCAACAATGGGTGTTTCATCTGGTCCAGTTTCATTTATGGAAGTTTTCAATGCTGCAACTGAAGCGGTAAAACAAGGTGGTACTCGTCGTGGTGCAAATATGGGTATCTTAAGAGTTGATCACCCTGATATTATTGACTTTATCAATTGTAAATCTGATAACTTTAAATTAAACAACTTTAATATTTCCGTAGCTATCACAGATAAGTTTATGGAAGCATATCTTGCTGGTACTGATTATGATCTTGTAAATCCGCAAAATAACGAAGTTGTTGGAAGAATGAATGCTAAAGAAGTGTTCGATTTAATTGTTGATGGTGCTTGGAGAAACGGTGAGCCAGGTATCGTGTTTATTGATAAGATGAACTACGATAACCCAACTCCACATGTTGGACCAATCGAATCAACTAACCCTTGTGGTGAAGTTCCTCTACTTTCTTACGAAGCTTGTAACTTAGGTTCAATCAACTTAGGTTTGATGATGAAAAAAGGTTTAGCTGGTTGGGAAGTTGATTGGGATTTACTAGAAGAAACAACAAGAACTGCGATGAGATTCTTGGATAACGTTATTGCTGTAAATAACTATCCATTACCTCAAATTTCTGAAATGGTACAAAACAACAGAAAAATTGGTCTTGGTGTAATGGGTTGGGCTGATATGCTTATGAAAATGGGCTTGTCTTACAACTCAGAAGAAGGTACAAAATTAGCTGGTCAAGTAATGGAATTTATTGACTATGTTTCAAAAACTGAATCTATTGAACTTGCTAAAGAACGTGGTAGCTTCAACAACTTCAAAGGTAGTATCTATGATTCTGATAATTACTTGTTCAACAAATACAGAGGAAAATCAGCAGGTAAAATTTCTGATGAAAAATGGGCTGAAATTGATGCAGGTATCAAACAATATGGTTTGAGAAACGCAACAACAACTTGTATTGCTCCAACTGGTACAATTTCAATGATTGCATCAGCTTCTGGTGGTGTTGAACCTTTATTCGGTTTAGTATTCTCTAGATTGATTATGGATGGTACTGAAATGCTTGAAGTTAACCCAATTTTCAAAGATTATATGATTGAAAATGGATTGTACTCTGAAGCATTGATGTCACAAATTGCATCCGAAGGTACAATTGCTCACGTTGATGGCGTATCAGATGAAGTTAAACAAATTTTTGCGACAGCTCACGATGTATCACCATACTGGCACGTAAAAATGCAAGCAGCATTCCAACTTCACACAGATAACGCAGTTTCAAAAACAGTTAATTTTGTAGAACAAGCAACTCGTGAAGATATTGAAGAAGCTTACATTTTAGCTTACAAGAATAACTTAAAAGGTATTACTGTTTATAGAAACAATTCTCGTCAATTCCAACCAATGAATTTGGATGACAAGAAGAAAGAAAAAACAGTAGAGATGAAGGCTGTTGAATCAGAGCCTACCGTTGAGAAAGAGGAGATTGTGGAAGAATACAACCCAACAGGCGAATTAAAAACTGTAAAATGCCCTGAATGTGGTACAGAAATTCAGATGGCAGAAGGTTGTTTCATCTGTTTGAATTGCGGATACTCTGGTTGTTCGTAAATTCAAATTAAAAAGATAATGAAAAGACCCTTTCGAGGGTCTTTTTCTTTGTTAAAATTCTCTAAACACTTGAAATATTAATTAAATATTGTTATAATATATCTAAGAGGATATATAGTATTTAGTTTTGTAAAAAATGAGTATAAAAAACTAAAGTTTCCCCACGTGCTGGCCGTACACACCAATGTGTGTGTTAAAACATGAGGTGTTGGATATGAGAAATAGTCTTAAGTTAAGTAATAATAATGCTTTCGGGGGGGGGGTAACCCTTAAATGCTTATCTACTGCTGCATTGGTAGGTTTAGCTTCAATGGGTGCTACAAATAGTGCTCAAGCCAATGAAACACCTATCAAACCAACGTTGGGTGAAAATAGTGCATATACTCTAGATACAAATATTCATACCTCTGATAATTTTGCTCTATACAAATACGACAACACAGGTATTACAGAAGTCATCAACTATCAAATCAATTTGAAAAGTGTAACTTATGGTGAAGGGGATGCCTCTGTAACTACTAATTTCACAGTTTTAAACCAAGAAGTACCTTATACATATAAATTTGATAACCTCTATGGTGATATTGAAAACGGGAACACCTCTGTTGGTACATCTGTTACGGTATTAGGTCAACCTGTAACTTTTACATATAAACATAAATATAATTCTATACTTACATCTGATAGTAGAATAGAAAACAAAACAGATATTTCATCAACCATTCTAGAAGGTGATTTTAAGCAAACGCTTGTTGTGTCAGGTGATGGTGATGTTTATTCTGGACTTGGTGGAGCTATTTATAACAGTGGTGCTATAGGCGGTATTACAGGTGCGTTTAATGGTAGTAGTGTTTTAGCAACCGGTAATGATGTAAAGGCATATGGTGGAGCTATTTATAACACCGGTGCTATGGGCGATATTACAGGTGCGTTTAATGGTAATTATGTTTCAGCGACCTCTGATAATGGTGTAAAGGTATATGGTGGTGCTATTTTTAATAGTACTAGCGGAGAAATTGGTAACATAACAGGTAATTTTATTGGGAACTATGTAAAGGCACATTCAGATAATTCTACTTATGATCCATATGCATATGGTGGTGCTATTCATAATGGTGGTTCAATAAGTAATATTGTAGGTGATTTTATAGGTAACTATGTGGATGTACCTGGATGGAATTCAGGTCAGTATATAAAAGCATATGGTGGTGCTATTTCTAACACTGGTGCAGATGCTAAAATTGAATCTATAACCGGAAACTTTATTGGAAATTATATAAAATCGAATTATGATGCAAAGCTTTATGGTGGTGCAATTTATAACAGTGGTACTATTGGTGATTTAAAAGGTGATTTTATTGGTAACTATCTAGAATCTGTTGAGGAGAGTGCTCGTGGTGGTGCTATTTATAACTCTGGTACTATTGGTGATATTACAGGTGATTTTATCGGGAACTTTGTTAAATCTACTGATAAAGTAGCTGGTAGTGCTGTAATTTTCAATAGTGGCTCTATTGGAAATATCGTAGGTGATATTATTGGAAACTATACGGTTACAGAGAATTCTCCATATATTGGTGAGGGTGGAATTATTGAAAATAATGGAATAATAGCTTCTATTACAGGTGATTTTGTTGGTAATTATTCTACAGGGAACTATGATGTTGACGGCGGGATAATTTTTAATAATAAAACAATCGGCGATATTACAGGTGATTTTATCGGGAATTATTCTGATGCTGATAAATCTCTGGAAGGTGGGGTTATTTATAATTATGGGAAAGATGCCTCTATTGGTAATATTACTGGTAATTTCGTTGGTAACCATTCAGAATCAGGTAAGTTGCCTCCTGATTATGGTTCAGGGTATATATATGGTGGGGTTATTTATAACTCCTCTTGGAGCTCTATCGGTGATATAATTGGTGATTTTATAGGTAATTATGCCGTATCAGGACATGCGGCATCTGGTGGTGCTATTTATAACGGTGGTACTATTGGTGATTTAAAAGGTGATTATATAGGTAACTATATTCAATCCACTTCTACTGATAAGTCGGCATCTGGTGGTGCTATTTATAACGGTGGTACTATTGGTGATATAACTGGTAATTTTATTCAAAATTATACGGTATCTACAGGTAATGATACTTATGGCGGTGCAATTTATAACAGTGGTACTATTGGTGATTTAAAAGGTGATTTTATTGGTAACTATGCCTATAGTGATAAAAAATATTACGCTCCATATGGTGGTGCGATTTATAATAAAAAAAATGGTTCTATAACTAGTATAACAGGTAATTTTATTGGTAACTATTTAAGCTCACCTGTATATACTACTAGGAGTTATGGCGGAGCTGTTTATAACGGTGGCACTATCGGTGATATTAAAGGTAATTTTATTAAAAATTATGCTGAAGCTGGTAGTTATAGTAGTGGTGGTGCGATTTATAACTCTGGTACTATTAGAAATATTACGTCAGATTTTATACAAAACTACTCAGAAGGTTCAGGAGGAGCTCTTAGCAACTCTGGTACAATCGATTTGATTACTGGTAACTTTATTGGCAACTATGCCACAGGTTCTGGTGGTGCTATTAGTAATTCAAACTCAGGTACAATTAAAAATATTACCGCAGATTTTATACAAAATTACTCACAACAAGGTCTTGGCGGTGCGATGAGTGTCAATGGAACTATAGAAAATCTTACTGCTAATTTTATTCAAAACTATGCTGAAGATAGCGGTGGTGCAATATCTATTTCTGGAGATTATGCAACTTCTATTAAAAATATAAATGGTACGTTTAATGGTAATTATGTTCAATCTGAGGAATCAGTAAGAGGTGGTGCAGTCCATTTGTCGTCACCATATTACCAGAGTGAATATACTGTAATTGAAAATATTTCAGGTAGCTTTATTTCCAACTACGCAAAAGGTTCTTCAGCTTATGGTGGTGCTGTTTATGTTATTAATAATAATGCAGTTTATCCTAGTACAATCGAAAATATTACAGCAGAGTTTGTAAATAACTACGTACAAGCTGAATCTTTGGCATATGGTGGAGCGATTTATCTTGAAGGTACACTAGGAACAATCGGTGGTCCTAGTGTAATTCCAACGGATACTGTTCAATATGCTAAGTTAGAAATCTTAAATTCTGATGGAAGCATATATAAACAATTCTTTATTGTTCAAGACTCTGAAGGTAATGTATTAACCGAAGATCAGCTAAAAACCTTTATTGCCGATGGTACTGTTACCAATATTGAATATCTTGCTTCTGAGTCACAATCAATATCAAAATCTGAGTTTGATACTGAGTTAGAAGGAATGGGAATGACAGAGGATCAGTATTTCACACTATTGGAAGATTATCTAGGTGTAATTTATACCGATCCAAGTGAATTATTTGCAAATAATCAACAACCAGTTGACCCAAATACTCCTCTACCTCCAGAACCTCAACTAGCTGTAGATGATGTTCGTGCAAATAAAGCTGTTATTACGTTGAAAAACGCTAATATATTGAATAACTTTGCAGAATCATCTAGTGATGGAGCAAAAGGTGGTGCTGTTTATGTTAAAGATGCAACAATTAAAGTAAATGCAGATAATGGTGAAACAACTCTAATTTCAGGTAACTACACAAAAAATGGTGAAGAAATTGACGATAACGCAATTTATATGAATGGCGGTAAGTTAATCTTTGATGTTACCAATAGTTCAACAATTCAACTAGATGACAATATCAATGGTGAGAATAATTACGAAACATATATTATCGGTGATAGTGCATCAAGATTTATTCTAAACAACAAAATCAAAAATTCAACAACACATTTAATCGATACTAACTTGTATTTATTAAACGATTCAAACTTAGACGGTAACAACTTAAAACTACATTCAGGAATGTTATCAATGATAAACAACCAAGTAGGTGTATCAGCTTTAAATAGTTTAACTGTGACAGGTGATACAAATGTATTGGTTGATGTAGATTTGGCAAACAAGACAATGGACAGGTTCACAGCTTCAGAATACGGCAGTCACGGCGGTAATTTGAATGTTACAGGCATGAATTTGCTATCTGATGCTGTAGACCCAACCACACAAATTCTATTTGCAGAACAAGGATTGAAAGATAATGTAACAAATGGACTTGCTGAAGTTGGTAATGGTGTAAATAATACTCATCAAACAGTAGCATACACACCAATTTATAAATATAACGTATCATACGATAACCGTGCTGATGCGGGCTACTTTATCTTTGCTCGTCCAAGTGCAGGTGGCTCAACTGGTTCAGAAACACCTACACCAACACCGTCAAATCCATCTATTGATTTCAACCCTGCGGTCTTAGGTGGTTCAACATCCGCAACTGTTGGTGCTATCGGTACTGTAAACCAAACATTCAACCACGCATTTGGTAATGCGGATACATTCATGAATATCCCATATCTTGAACGTGTATCAATGAAAAACAGAAACAAATACGCTCTATCTATCACAGGTGATGCAACAGACATGGGCAGATTCTCCCCACTTTACCAACCATCTCAAGAAGAATCGTCAGTTTGGGTAAAACCATATGCAACATTTGAAACAGTAGGCCTTAAAAATGGTCCAAAAGTACACAATAACACATATGGAACATTAGTTGGTTTTGATACAGAAATGCAATCCCTAAAACACGGCTGGGATAGAGTAATCACAGGATACATCGGATACAATGGTGCATCTCAAAGATACTCTGGAGTAGATTCAACACAAAACGGTGGCTTAATCGGTGGAACAGTTACAATGTATAAAGGTAACTTCTTCAACGCAACAACCGTATCAGTTGGAGCAAACGTAGCTCAAAACCAAACAATG
>JAFXHF010000019.1 GCA_017536545.1 bacterium | reverse complement strand
GAAGTTACCTTTATACATTGTAACTGTTCCACCGATTAAGCCACCGTTTTGTGTTGAATCTACTCCAGAGTATCTTTGAGATGCACCGTTGTATCCGATATATCCTGTGATTACTCTATCCCAGCCGTGTTTTAGGGATTGCATTTCTGTATCAAAACCAACTAATGTACCATATGTATTATTGTGTACTTTTGGACCGTTTTTAAGTCCTACTGTTTCAAATGTTGCATATGGTTTTACCCAAACTGATGCTTCTTCATCACTTGGTTGGTATAGTGGGGAGAATCGTCCCATGTCTGTTGCATCACCTGTGATAGATAGAGCGTATTTGTTTCTGTTTTTCATTGAAATACGTTCTAGATATGGAATATTCATAAAATCAGCAGAGTTTTGGAACGCATAATTAAATGTTTGGTTCATTGTACCAACTGCGCCGACAGATGCACTTGTTGAGCCACCTAAAACTGCAGGGTTGAAAGCATCTGATGGGTTGCCGGTTGAGACGCTACCATCGGATGTTCCGTTACTGCTGCCATTATTGACTTCAGGAATTATATGCCCTTTGGTAAATACAAAATAACCACCATCCTCACGATTGTCATATTGTGCATTATAACGATAGATTGGAGTATCGATTACTTGGTATTCACTTGTTGGTAAATTTCCTGTTCCATCAGATATTCCATTTGTTACGCTATCTTTTAAACCTTGTTCTGCAAAGAAAATCTCAGTTTTATCTTTATCATCTGGCATATTTGTTAATATATTCATACCGATAACGTTCAAATTTGCACCCTCTGCAATTGTATAAGATGGGGTTGTAAATCTATCCATTTCAGCATTTGCCAAATCTACATCTGCAATAAAATCAATATTACCATTCAGAGTTAAAGTATTAAAATTAGCAACTCCAACTTGGTTATTCACCATTGATAATGCACCTAAATTAAAGGTTAAATTATCACTTGCAAGAACATCAGGACTAGCTGCAAGATGCAATGTAGGACCATCAACTTTAATATCATATTGTTCTACATCGTTATTGATTTGAACAACACCTGATTTATCTCCACGTAGCTCCAATTTATTACGCAAGGTCAAATTTGGAATCAGTTCCGGAGTTTCAATTTCATTATACTCTTCATCGACATAAGTATAATTATAAACCTTATTGGTAGAATCGTAAGTTTTATAGAATAAATGACCTTCAAGATAACTTTTTTCTGGTGTACCAGTAATTTTATCGTTAATTACGAATTTACCGCCATTTTCTGCTGTAAAACTTAATGTTAATGGTTCAGTACTTGGATGTGCATATGTATAGTAACGAATTTTATTAGTTTCATCATAATATACAGATGTTTCAGATTGATTTGGTAAAACCAAGAAAGTAAACTCATTACGCTTACCATCAACATCTTCAACATAGTTACCGCTAATAACTGAAGTATAACCATCTTTTGCAGTCAAATTAAGATTTTTAGTAGTGTAAATAGCACCACCATAGGCTTTTCCTGTTTCAGATTTTGCATAGTTGTTAATAAAGGATGTATTTACTAAACCGCCAGTAACTCTACCAGTCTCGTCATCGACTGCACCAAGTGTACCGGAATGATATATTGCACCACCATAGGCAGTACCTGATGTTGTCTCAGCATAGTTACCAATAAAATCACCAGAAATAGAATTTATTATTGCTGGCATAGATGAATCTTTATAATTTGAAATCGCACCACCATATACTGAACTTGTTCCTAATAAATAATTATTAGTAAAATCGCCTGTAATATTGCCAATCGTACCAGTATTATAAATAGCCCCACCTTTTATGATATAACTCTTATTAACTAAACTTACATGGTTATTAATGAAATCACCAGTAATATCACCAATTATTGTATTTTGGCCCTGATTATAAATAGCCCCACCTGATGTATATTCACCCAATGATAATGCATAATTGTTTATAAAATTACCAGTAATATCACCAATCGTACCAGTATTATAAATAGCACCACCATAAGCTCCAAAAGATGTATAACTACCAGGATCCGCTTTTATGTAATTACCAATAAAATCACCAGTAATATCGCCAATTGTTCCCATGTTATAAATAGCACCACCATAAGCTGATGCTCCATATCTATAAGAGTAGGAATAAACATAATTCCCTATAAAATCACCAGTTACATTACCCATAGTTGCTCTATTATAAATAGCACCACCATAGCCATTTAGACCACATCCATATGAATAAACATAATTACCGATAAAATTACCCGTTATATTTCCAATTTGAACATTTGCACCTGAGCCATTGTCACTATTATAAATAGCACCACCAGCAGGATAAGCAGCACTACTACCCAAGGCATATGCACGTGCTGAATTTCCAATAAAGTTACCAGTAATATCACCAATTACGGCACTATAAGATTTACCATACGCATAGTTGTAAATTGCCCCACCTTCACCTGCAGGAGAGCCACTATAACCACTCGACATATAACCTTCAGAATAATTACCAATAAAATCTCCAGTAATATTCCCTATTGTAGCTATACTTCCAGGTACGGATTCATTATGAATTGCCCCACCTTCAGCCCTATAAGTTCCAGGATCATGATAGTTACCAATAAAAGTTCCTGTAATATCACCCACTGTACCTTGATTGTAGATAGCTTTATTCTCTTGTCCTACAAAAGAATTTGTAATATTGCCATAATCCACCCCATCAGCAACATCTATTCTATCTGATAAAGTTGTACTGTCATATAGTGCTGTAATCTCCGCATTGGAAGAATCTGTGGATACAAAATCTGTATAGGAATTTGTTGTCCATTTATAATATTTTGTGCTATCACCTGTACCATATTCGGTTTGTTTTAGGCTGACTTGATAGTATTTTTCGGTTAATGTAGCGTTTGTTTCGTCATAAACGTATTTTGTAATAACATTATCTAATGATGAATCTGTTGTTTCGGTTAGTGTGTAGCTTGATTTTGGATAGTCTAAAGTTGAGGTTGTACCATCAGCATTTTCAACCTCATAAGTTACACCATTATCATGAAGATAGTCTAAGGTTGGAGTATCTAAAGGTTTTTGTGATAAGTCAATTTCTTCAATCGTTGCAGCGTGTGCCACACCCATTGAAGCTAAGCCAACCAATGCCGCAATAGACAAATTTCTCAACTTGAAACTATTTCTCATATCCAACACCTCATGTTTTAACACACACATTGGTGTGTACGGCCAGCACGTGGGGAAACTTTAGTTTTTTATACTCATTTTTACAAAACTAAATACTATATATCCTCTTAGATATATTATAACAATATTTAATTAATATATCAAGTGTTTAGATTATATAATGCACAGCTATTAACAAAATCAAAAAAATATGATAATATACAACCAAAAGAAAGAGGGATATAATCATGAAAAAAATCTTAGGAGCAATATTAGCAGTAGTAATAATGGCACAAGTATCACTAGCTGCCCCATTTAACGCAAAAGCAAAAACAAAAAGAATTCCAGCGGGTACAAAGCTTGAGTTAAAGATGTTGAATTCTTTAAACACTGGTATAAATAAACAAGGAAACGGGTTTTCAGCTATATTATTAACTGATCAAACTGCAGATGATGATGTAATATTACCATCAGGATCAATTATTAGGGGGGACATACAAGGTATTTCTGCCCCAAAAAGATTCTCAAAAGGTGCAGTTTTATATCTAAATTTTGACCACGTTGTAACACCAAACGGCAGACAATTACCACTTACATTGAACGTTGTTGGTAGAACTGATATGACTTTTGATGGCGGAATTACAACTACTAGAGGTTATGCTGATGCTTGGAAACAAACTTGTTCAAAATCTGGACAAATCACAAAAGATGCAATTTCTTGGGCTGAAGATATAACTGATTCAGGCTGGAAATATGTATTAGTTCCAGTAAGTGCATTTGGTGGTGCATTTGGTACTGCGGGTTATTTCGTATATGGTTCAATCGCTGATATGATTAAAAAAGGTAAACACGTACAAATCAATAAAGACGAAGTGTTAAACGTTATTTTAGTTGATCCAATTGATGTTCCTGTAATTTAAGAGAAATTATGTCAAAACTAGATAAAATAGAAGAGTTACAAAGACTCATTAAAGAAGATTCATCAAATTTCCAAGCAAGACGAGAATTAGCAGTCTTGCTTATGGATTGTGGGTTTAATGAAGAAGCTTTACAACATCTAACATATTTATCTTGGAACTTTAGCTACGATGAAGGAATCTTTTATAACCTTGGGATAGTTTATGAAAAGATGAAAAACTTCAAAAAAGCTAAAGAATCATACTTGAAAGCTATTGAAATTGAGCCAGATTATTCTGATGCGATTTATAATATAGGGCTAGTTCACACTGAATTAAGAGAATATAACGAAGCGATTGAATGTTTCAAAAAAATCCTAGAAGAAGATCCTGAAGACTCTAATACTTATTTTAATTTAGGATTAGTTTACTTTAAACAAAAAGATTACATTCAAGCTATAGAAAATTTCCAACATACAATAGACCTAAACGATGAAGACTTATATGCTCATTTTTACCTTGGTAATATTTTCAAAGAACTAGGCGATATTGAATCTGCAAAAGAGAAATTTTACAAAGTTATTGAAATTTCACCAAATTACAGCTGGGCATATTTTAATCTTGCTGTAATTTTTAATGAAGAAGGTGACACAGCAAACGCTATCGACAATCTTGATAAAACTATCGAAATGAACCCACTTGATGTTGAAGCGTATAAAATTTTAACAAAACTTTTAATGAAAGAAAACAATTATAAAGTTGCAGTTGAAGTTATAAAAAGTGCATTATCTCAATGCGAAGAAACTGGAGATTTAGACTATTTAGCATCCTTAGCCTATAGAGGTGCTGGGAATATGGAAAAAGGAATTTCATATTTAGAAAGAGCAATAAGAAACTATCAAACACTTTCTTTATCAGTTCAAGCAGCTAAAAATGAATTAAGTAAACTTAAATAATTTTGTTTGTGTTAAAATATAATCATCAAAAAAAATAGATGAGGATATTTAATTATGAAAATGTCAAGGTTATTTGTACAAACCCTAAGAGAGTTTCCTTCTGATGCAGAAGTTATTTCACACAAAATGCTGGCTAGAGCTGGTTACATCAGAAAACTTACTTCAGGTGTTTATAACTTTTTACCTCTAATGTGGAGAGTATTAAAAAAAGTTGAATATATTATCAGAGATGAAATGGACAAAGCTGGTGCTCAAGAATTGTTGATGCCATTTGTTCAACCAAAAGAACTTTGGGAAGAATCTGGCAGATGGGGTGCTTATGGTGGCGAATTAATGAGATTAAAAGACCGCCACGGCAGAGAAATGTGCCTTGGACCAACTCACGAAGAAATTATTACTGCGATTGCTCGTGATATTTTAAAATCTTACAAACAATTGCCAACAAACTTGTACCAAATTCAATCTAAATTCAGAGATGAAAGACGTCCAAGATTTGGTTTATTAAGAGGTCGTGAATTCATTATGAAAGACGCATACTCTTTTGCTACTAGCCAAGAAGATTTGGAAAAAGAATATCAAAATATGTGGCAAGCATATACAAACATTTTCAAACGTTGCGGACTAGATACAAAAGCTGTTCAATCAGACTCAGGTGCTATCGGTGGAAGCGTTTCTCACGAATTTATGGTAATCACAGACACTGATGCTGGTGAAAACGACGTGTTCTACTGTGACGGATGTGATTATGCTGCTAACTCAAACCACGCCGTTTCGAAATTACCACAAGCAGTAGTTGACGGTGGTTTTACTGAATCAAAAGTTGTTGATACTCCAGCTACACATTCAATTGAAGAATTATGTGCATTCTTAAATGTACCAGCTTCAGTAATTTTGAAAACTTTAGTTTATATTGTTGATAAAAAACCTGTTTTAGCTCTAATCAGAGGTGATAAAGCAGTTGAAGAAACAAAATTATTAAACGCTGTAGGCGGTAACGAAATAAGAATTGCAACATCTGGAGAAATCGAAGAAATGATGGCTGAAAATGGTTTCAATGCTATCCCTGGATTTATCGGACCAGTTGACGAAAATAAAAAACCTATTGCAAAATATGGCGAATATAAAGTTACAGTTGTTGCTGACGAAACAATCAAAGAACTTAAAAACTTTGTTGTTGGCGTAAACAAAAACGATGCTCACAGAGTTGGTGCTAATTTCGGTACAGACTTAGACTTACCAGAAATTATAGCTGACATTAGACTTGTTGAAGCTGGTGAACTTTGCCCACAATGTGGTCAACCTCTAAAAGTTACAAGAGGTATCGAAGTTGGTAATATCTTCCAATTAGGAACAAAATATTCTCAACCAATGAACGCCGTTTATTTAGATTCAGACGGAAAAACAAAGCCATACATTATGGGTTGTTATGGTATCGGTGTTACAAGAACTGCGGCTGCTGCAGTTGAAGCTCACCACGACGAATGGGGTATAAAATGGCCTTTAGCAATTGCTCCATATCACGTTGTAATCGTTCCAGTTAGCGTTAAAGATGAACTTCAAATGAGCGTAGCTAACAAAATGTATGAAGAACTTTTAGCTAACGGTGTTGAAGCTGTAATTGATGATAGAGATGAAAGACCTGGTGTTAAATTCAAAGACGCAGATTTAATCGGCTTCCCATATAGAATTACAGTAGGTAAAACAATTACTGAAGGTAATGTTGAATTCGTAACTCGCCAAACTGGTGAAAAAGAAGCTATCAAACCTGAAGAAGCTGTTAAAAATGTTATTGAAGCTGTAAAAAGCGTTAAATAAAGAGGAAAGACAATGCAATTAGAATTTTTATATTCAAAAATACATAGAGCGACAGTTACTGATGCAAATCTTAACTATGTTGGCTCTATTACAATCGATGAAACCTTGCTTAAAGCTGCAAATATCAGAGAATGGCAAAAAGTTGAAATCTTAGACGTGAATAACGGCGAAAGATTTCAAACATACGTAATCAAAGGCGAACCGAACTCTGGTAAAATCTGCTTAAACGGAGCAGCTGCAAGAAAAGTTCAACCTGGAGATAAAGTTATTATCGTAACTTACGGCTTATTTGAAGAAAAAGAGCTGGAAGGCTTTAAACCTACAGTAATTATAGTTGATGATAATAACAAAATTATCGAACAAAGATAACTAAAAAAGACTCGACAAAAGTCGGGTCTTTTTTTGCAAATTATAATAAAATACTTGACGTTTTGTGAAAAAATCTATAAACTAGAGGAGTAAAGATATTAAGAGAGGTTTGTATGACAGAGTTCAAATACACAAGGCTTGATGCCAAGAACTTTACTAGAGAAGAAGTAAAAGAATTAATCAAAGAATACAATATTAAGTTTATAAAATTACAATTTGTTGATATTAATGGACAAGTTAAGAATTTAACAATCCCATCTGAGCACATTGACAAGGCTTTAGATAACGAAATTATGCTTGATGGCTCATCTATCAAAGGTTTCAGAAGCATTGAAACATCTGATATGTTCTTCCATCCAGACATTAACACTTTCCAAATTTTACCTTGGAGAGAACAAAACGGGGTAAATTCTGCAAGATTAATTTGCGATATTTATAACGCAGATGGCACACCATTTGAAGGTTGCCCAAGATGTAACTTAAAACGCCTAATGCAAGCAGCAGAAAAAATGGGCTTTTCAATGAATATTGGCCCAGAAGCTGAATTTTTCCTATTTGCAAAAGACAAAGACGGTAAAGTCACTACAAAAACATCTGATAACGCAGGTTACTACGATGTTGGACCTGAAGATTTAGGTGAAGATGTTAGATCTGATATTGTACTAACATTACAAGAAATGGGTTTTGATATTGAAGCTTCACACCACGAAGGTGCTGTTGGTCAACACGAAATCGATTTCAGATATGCAGATATCTTAACTGCAGCAGATAACGTTGCAACATTTAGAATTGCAGTTAAAGCAATTGCAGCAAAACACAATCTACATGCAACATTTATGCCAAAACCTATTTATGGAATCCAAGGTTCTGGTATGCACTGCAACATTTCACTATTCAAAGGTGGCAAAAATGCTTTCTACGATAAAAAAGCTGAATACGAATTATCTGATGAGGCAAAATACGCTATTGGTGGTATGCTAAAACACGTTAGAAGCATTACTGCGGTAACAAACCCAACAGTAAATAGCTACAAACGTTTGGTTCCAGGTTATGAAGCTCCAGTTTACTTAGCTTGGTCACTTGCTAACAGAAGTGCTTTATTAAGAGTTCCTGCAAAACGTGGAGTTTCAACAAGAGTTGAATTACGTTCACCAGATCCAGCTTGCAATCCATATTTAGCATTTGCAGCAATATTAGAAGCGTGCTTAGACGGTATTAGAAACAAAATAGACCCACCTGCACCAGTTGAAAGCAACATCTACAAATTAACATCAAAAGAACGTAAAAAACAAAGAATTGACGCTCTTCCTGGTAGCTTAGCAGAAGCACTTGATTGTATGGATAAATCACTTGTTACTCAAGCTGCACTTGGAGAACACATTTTCAAAGAATTTATGACATCTAAGAAAAAAGAATGGGATTCATTTAGAACATATGTTTCTCAATGGGAATTGGATAAATACTTAGAAAGATATTAAAATAAGAAAAGGTTCGGTTTATAAATCGAACCTTTTTTATTATGGTATAATCAAGATATGAACAAACCGTACATCATAAACACTCATTCTCACGCAAATATGCTTCGAGAAACTAATATCGACGAAGCTATTTCTAATGCACAGAATGAAAACATTATAACAATTGTTCCATCAAGCACTGCTGAGGATATTTTTGAAGTGGATAAATTTATCCAAAAATATGATGACGTATACGGTTATGTAGGCGTTTTCCCAGAAGAAGCTAAGACTTTCACCGATAAAACGTTAAATGATATGGAGAATATTATCAGAAATAACAAAAAAATTATTGGGATAGGGGAAATAGGTTTAGATTACTATTGGGATAAGTCATTCAAAGAACTTCAAAAGGAAGTATTTATAAAACAAATTGACTTTGCAAACCAAATGAACTTACCTCTAAACATCCACTCAAGAGAATCTCACCAAGACACTCTTGAAATTCTAAAAAAATACAATAAAAATTCAACTGCAATTCTACATTGCTTTTCAGGCAGTTTAGAATTTGCAAAAGAATGTATAAAAGAAGGTATATATATAGCCTTAGGTGGTGTTGTAACATTCAAAAATGCAGTAAAAGCAAAAGAAGTTGCAACCAAAATCCCTCTAGAATACCTATTACTAGAAACAGATGACCCGTATTTAGCACCTGTTCCATTTAGAGGAAAAGAAAACCAACCAATGTATGTAAAATATGTTGCTCAAACAATTGCAGAGCTTCGTAAAGTTACAACAGATGAAGTTGCACAAGCAACAACCCAGAACGCTGAAAGGATTTTTAACTTCAATGCAAAATAAAGAAAGACTTGATAAATATTTAACAGATTTAGGTTATTTTGAAACAAAAAGCAAAGCTGCTTCTGCAATTCTTGCTGGTAATGTAAAAATCAATGACGAATACATCACAAAAGCAGGTTTTCAAATTAACCTTAATAAAGAATATGATATACAAGTAAAATCTATGCCATACGTTTCTCGTGGCGGATTTAAGCTAAAAAAAGCATTGGATACATTTAATCCAGTAGTCGAAAACCGTATTTGTTTTGATGCTGGAGCATCTACTGGAGGTTTTACAGATTGTCTTTTACAAAACGGAGCAAAATATGTTTACGCAGTTGATGTTGGATACGGACAATTAGACTGGAAAATTCGATCAGATGAACGTGTTAAGACAATTGAAAAAACAAACTTAAAAATCTGTTCTCAATCAGACATCTACGCAGAAGGAGAAGAATATGCTGACCTTTTAGTTAGCGAT
This sequence comes from bacterium, assembly GCA_017536545.1. GTDB lineage: Bacteria > Cyanobacteriota > Vampirovibrionia > Gastranaerophilales > Gastranaerophilaceae > Zag111. Next base: position 58,852 of record JAFXHF010000019.1, on the reverse strand, counting down.
TTATCATTTATTTCTTTAACAAAAGTCCTAGATAACCTTAAAACCCTCTTAGCCCCAGATTTTCACGAGATGATTTGCCTAATAAAACCCCAATTTGAAGCTGGCAAAGAAAAGGTTGAAAAAGGTGGAGTGGTGAGAGATTCCAAAACTCACATTGAAGTAATAGAAAATGTTATTGATTATGCAAAAGGATTAAATTATTCAATAAAAGGGTTGACCTATTCATCAATCAAAGGCCCAGCTGGGAATATTGAATATCTTGTTTGGCTGACAACAGAAGACATTAAAAACGATTATGACATCTCTCAAATCGTATCATCTGCCTTTGAAAACCTCAATTAATATTAATGTATTCAGCCTTTTTCTTTTCATTTATTTCAATGTATTTAAAAAGATTTAGAACTATTCCAGGTTGAAAATAGTAGTTATTATCAACAGGAGTAACTCTTAGCATTGCTTGATTTGTATTAACATTAGAAACCATTGCCAAAAATTGCTTATTCACGGCTGTAAAAACAACATATCCAGACTTAGATTGAACTTCATCAACAGTAAATCTATTAGCATTTATTCCAGCAATAGTCAAATACAAAAGAGTAACATGATCCATATTAAAAACTCTATAACAAGTATCATATGGAACATTTTGAGCCGTAATTAATGTACTTAAACTCATTTGTTCTGCCGCCTTTACGGGTAAAACAAACGAAAATACCATTACCAAAGAAATAATTACTCTTAAGATTCTTTCCATGATTCACCTACATTCACATCAACCAATAACTTAACACTCAATGGCTGATTTAATTCCATAGAGCTTAACACAAGTTGTTTAACCTGTTCTAATTCATCTTTTGCTACTTCGACAACCAATTCATCGTGCACTTGCATAACAAGACGAGATTTCAAATTGTTATCATTAAGAGCCTTTGCAAAATCAATCATTGCCATTTTAATCAAATCTGATGCAGAACCTTGCATTGGATGATTTATAGCCGCACGTTTTGCAAATTCTCTAATCATAGCATTTGGACTATTTATTTCAGTTTCTAAATAACGTTTACGACCAAATATGGTTTCAACATACCCTTGGCGTTCAACAAGTTCAACCATATTTAGCATATATTCTTTTATTCTAGGATAAGTTTCAAAATATTTATCAATAAAAGCCTCTGCTTCATCAGGCTTAATCCCTAACGCTTTTGCTAGACCATACTTAGTTTGTCCATAAACAATACCAAAGTTTACAGCCTTAGCCTTATAACGCATTTCTTTTGTAACTTCATCTAATGGCACATCGAAAACTTTAGACGCAGTCAATGTATGCACATCAACATCAGAATTGAAGGCATTAATAAGATTAATATCTCCAGATACATGTGCCAAAATTCGCAATTCAATTTGAGAATAATCTGCTGACAAAAACAAATAATTTTCCCTATCCGCAGGAATAAATGCTCTACGAATTTTATTTCCTTCTTCTGTTCTTATAGGAATATTTTGTAAATTCGGGTTTGAAGAAGATAACCTGCCTGTTGTTGTAACAGTCTGATTATAAGATGTATGTATGCGATTATCTTTTGCTTCAATTAACGCAGGCAATGAATCAGTATAAGTAGATTTCAATTTCGCATACTTTCTATAATCCAAAATCAATTGAGCAATCTCAAATTCTTCAGCTAAAGCATTTAATACCTCAGCACTTGTTGAATTTTTAGATTTGCCACGCTTTTTAGAAGACTTTAACTGTAATTTATCAAATAAAATATATGCAACTTGCTTTGGTGAATTGATATTAAATCCCTCATCAGCTAAATCATATATTTTGTGTTCTAAATTATGTAATTTTCTATCAAATTCACTAGTTAAATCATTCAAATATTCAACATCAACCGAAACACCCACCATTTCCATATCTGCCAATACAAAAGCCAAAGGAATTTCAATATTAGAAAGGATTTTATACTCTTTCTCATCCAGTGAATTAACCCAAAAATGAGTTAACTCAAACATACTTGCAACCACATCACCAGCGTATTTTTTCATATTAGTTATATCATTGTCTGCAAAAGAAGATGTTTTTGATGGAGAAACGATAGTTGGTAGAATATGGTCAATTTGTTCCATACATTGAATATCAAAATCTGAATTTGCATTTGAGTTTTTAATATAGCACGCCAACATCGTATCAAAAATAACACCTTTAAGGTTAATTCCAAGATTAGATAAAATACAAGCCTCAGTTTTAACATCGTGTACAAACTTTTTAATAGACCCAGACTCGAATATCGGCTTCAATAAATTGAAAACAAGAGTAACATCTAATTGATTTTCTATATTGTGAGCTAATGGAATATAAAAACTTTCGGTAGGTACATCTACACCGTTAAAAGTAATTGAACCATCATAAGAATATGATTTATTATACCCAAGAGCAATTCCATAAATTTTTGAATTAAGAGCATTATTATAATCAGCAAAAATCTTGAACGAAACCACTTTTTGCTCAGTTAAACTTGAAATCATTTCTTCAAGGTCAGAAGTATCTGTTATCAATTTCGAATTATATTTAAAATCAACCTTATTTACTTCAGACTGAACAGCCTGAGCAAACAAACCTAATTGCCCATTAGCATTCTCAGTTTGAGCAGAAGCAAACAATGGTAAAGTTTGGATATTTTCTTCAACCTTATTTTGAGATTCTTGAATAACAGGAACAACAGCATTTTTGTTAAATAACTTCAAGATAAATTCGATATTTTTTAAAAAGCTATAAAACTGCATAGTTCTCAGGAACTCGGTAACAGAAGCAATATCTGGCAATTCAATTTTTGTATTATCAAAATTGAACTCAATATCAACATCCTGAACAATTGTAGCCAAAAACTTACTTAATTTTGCATCTTCAACACCATTTGCAAGCTTTTCTTGGATAGATTTGCCACTTACTTTATCAATATTTGCCAAAACATTATCAACAGTCTTAAACTCATCTAATAGCTTAACCGCAGTTTTTTCACCAATTCCACGAATTCCAGGGATATTATCAGAAGTATCACCTCTTAAGGCTTTATAATCAATAACTTGGTCTGGATAAACCCCTAATTTCTTATAAACTTGATCCCAACCATATTCCATCAACTCACCTTTAGATGGGATGATAACTTTAATACAACCATTTTGGCGAATTAGCTGGAAGGAATCTTGATCACCAGTCAAGATATAAACTTTGTGACCTAATTCACAAGCTCTTCTCGAAATAGTTCCGATAACATCATCTGCCTCAAAGCCTTCTTTGGTATAAATAGGTATATTAAATGCTTTCAAACCCTCATATATTAACCCCATTTGAATACGCATAGGATCTGGCATAGCCTCACGATTAGCCTTATACTCGGTATATTGTTCTGTTCTGAAAGTTTGATGAGAAACGTCAAAAGCAACACCAATTGCATCAGGATTAAGCTCTTCGTTTTTCAAAAGGTCAAAAATTGCTTTAAAAAATCCATATACAGCCCAAGTTGGAGTACCATCTTTTGTTTTCATATTAGTACGTTCCAGTGCATAATATTGACGAAAAGCTAATGCATGACCATCAATTAATATTAAAGTCTTTGACTCTCCCATACACATTCTCCCTTTTTAATCATTTTCGCATAAAAAGAAGGCTTTTGCAATTTTAATATACTAATCTTTAACAAATAAATGTCTAATACGAGTAATAATTGTTGGGCTTTCTTTATAAGCCTCTTTTTCTAACAAATTATCATAATATTTAGAAAATGGATTATAAGTTGATAAAAAGTTAACGTTAGGGTATTCTAACTGGGCATTGTAGTATTTTTCAGCCATAACTTCTTCATCTTTTGTTAGAGGCCCTTTTTTATTTCTAACCTCTTCATAATGTTTTGCATCAATAATAATTGGAATATCATCATAAGTAGCATTAATATCAGTCAAAAGAATATGCATAGTTTTAATATAGTCCTTCAAATTAAACTCTCCAGCTATATTTTTGAATTTGACACCGTCATATTTCCCTGTTTTATCAGAAGAAATATCATCATAAATAGCTTGAATTTCAGCTCTTGCTAGTGGATTTGATAAAGATTTAGCAGTTGATTTTGCAACTGCAAAATTCAATTTCTTAATACCATCTTCAGAGCGGGCAATTGTTTCATACTGTTTTGCATGCACCAATTCATGACGAATAAGTTTTTTCAATTTTTTAGAATAAATTGGATCAACCATTAAAGCTTTATTAAACACAACATTACAATTCATAGAAGTACATAATGCACCAATATAACTTGAATTTATGAGTTTTTCAGAAAGTTTTGCATCTGTATTTTTATTTATTTTTTCAAAATCTTCCTTTAAATTTTGGTATTTTTTATCAGAATTCAAATTAAACAAATACTGTAACCCTGCCAATAAGGCAACTCCAGCCAAACAAACCCAAGGTAATGTCTTTTTAAATTTAGTCTTAAAAAGCTTAACTACAGCTTCATCACCTTGCTTTTTTAACTTCTTTAATTTTGCAAGCGAAAAAAGTTCATAAGCTAAAACACCACCCGCTGAAGCAAAAACAGCAGTTGGAGATCCGAAAAGTCTACTAAAAATAGTACCTTTTTCCTGTCTTTTTGTAACAATCTCAGTATCTCTTAAGAACTTTTCAGCAGGAGACAACTTTGGTTGCACCTTAGGTTGAGAGTTATCACCTTTAAATGAAACACTAGATACCGATTTATTGCTAATTGGATGGATACTACTAATCATAAAAAACTACCTAATATATTAAAAACACTAGGTAGTTTTTTTTGCCAGTTTATAACTATATATTAAGCTGAAATCTCAGCAGAAGAATCTTTCGTTGGCAGTTTCACAACTTCAGCATTTTTACGATTTTTAACCATATCAGAAGTCACTACAAACTTATCAAGATTTTCTTTAGTTGGAACATCATACATTACATCTAACATAATTTCTTCTACGATAGAACGTAATGCACGAGCACCAGTTTTACGCTTAATAGCTTCTTTTGCGATCAATTCAACTGCATCAGGTTCAAATTCTAAATCAACACCGTCCATTTTTAATAGAGCTTGATATTGTTTTAGAACAGCATTTTTAGGTTCAGTTAAAATCATTTTCAATGTTTTTTCATTTAACTGGTCTAATACTGCATAAACCGGAACACGACCGATAAATTCTGGAATCAAACCGAATTTTAACAAGTCTTCAGGTTGAAGTTTTTTCAATAATCTAACTGCTTGAGCTTCTTTTTCAGCTTGTGACATTGGAGCTTTAGCACCAAAACCAACTGAATTACCTTCGCCAGCACGAGCATCAACGATTTTTTCTAAACCAACAAATGCTCCACCAACGATAAATAAGATATTGCTTGTATCGATTTCGATAAATTCTTGATGAGGGTGTTTACGACCGCCTTGAGGTGGAACGTGAGCAACAGTACCTTCAATCATTTTTAATAAAGCCTGTTGTACACCTTCACCTGAAACATCTCTTGTTATAGATGTATTTTCAGATTTTCTAGAAATTTTATCAATTTCATCAATATAAATAATACCACGTTCAGCTTTTGCTGAATCAAATTCAGCGTTCTGATATAAACGAAGAAGAATATTTTCAACGTCATCACCAACATAACCAGCTTCAGTTAATGTAGTAGCATCAGCAACTGCAAATGGTACATCAAGCATTTTAGCTAAAGTCTGAGCTAATAAAGTTTTACCAGAACCAGTTGGACCAACTAACAAGATATTAGATTTTTGAATTTCAACTGCATCTTTTTCGTTATCTTTATTGTGTTTCAAACGTTTATAGTGATTGTAAACCGCAACAGATAACACTTTTTTAGCATCATCTTGACCAACAATATATTGGTCTAAATATTCCTTAATTTCGTGAGGTTTTGGAATTTGTTTTTCCGCTTTCTCAGCATCTTTACCCTCAGCTGAAGCTTCCTTGTCTTTTGAATCAAAGAATTCTTCATCTAAGATTTCATTACAAAGTTCCACACACTCGTCACAGATATAAACTTCAGGACCTGCAATAAGTTTTTTTACTTGGTCTTGAGTTTTTCCGCAAAAGGAACATTTTAATTTATCATCGTTTTTTGGCATTTAATTTTATCTCCAAATTACAATTATTTAACTATGTCACGAGTAATAACTTTATCAATCATACCATATTCAAGAGCTTCTTGAGGAGTCATGATATAGTCTCTATCAGTATCTTTTTCAATTTTCTTGATAGATTGACCAGTGTTAGCTGCTAAAGTTTCGTTTAACGCTTTTTTCAATCTCAAAATTTCTTGAGCTTGAATTTCGATATCAGTAGCTTGACCTTGAGCACCACCTAGAGGTTGGTGAATAAGAACTCTAGAGTGAGGTAAAGCCATTCTCTTTCCTTTAGTACCAGAAGAAAGTAGGAATGCACCCATAGAAGCTGCTTGACCTAAACAAATTGTAGATACATCAGCTCTTATGTGTTGCATAGTATCATAAATTGCAAGACCTGCAGTTACGCTACCACCTGGGCTGTTGATATATAACATAATATCTTTTTCTGGATTTTCGCTATCTAGTAAAAGCAATTGAGCTACAACTAGGTTAGCAACCATATCATCAATAGCAGTTCCTAAGAAGATAATTCTTTCTCTTAATAATCTTGAAAAGATATCGAATGATCTTTCGCCTCTGCTTGATTGTTCAATTACTACAGGTACAAAACTCATGATTTAATTCCCTTTCTTCTTTTTATTATAACTACGTTTTACTACGCTTCAACTTTTTCTTTATCAGCTTTTACTTCAACATACTCGATATTGTTGTTTGCAAGTAGATAATCTCTAACTTTGTCATTTACGATTTGTTGAGAAAGTGATGACAAGAAATCAGGATTTTGACCAAACTGTTTCAACAATTCTTGAGGAGCTACACCATACGCACCTGACATTTGAGCAAGTTTTGTTTGGAAATCAGCTTGTTCAACTTTAATTTCAACTTCTTTTGAAATTTTATCAATAATTAAAGAATTTTTAATTCTTAGAGCAGCTTCATCAGCTAAAGTTTTTTCAAATTCTTCACCTTGAGATTTCAAGAATTCTTCCCAATTTACGCCTTGATAAGCAAGTCTTTGTTTATATTCAGCTTTTAAAGAAGCAACTTCTCTATCAACCATAGACTGAGGAATTTCAACTGAAGTAGATTCTACAACTAATTTAAATACAGCATTTTCTGCGTTAACTTTTTTGATATTTTCTCTTTGAGTATCAATGTAAGATTGAATATCAGCTTTTAGCTCATCAACTGTAGCAAATTGGCTTGATTTTTTTACAAATTCATCAGTCAATTCTGGTAAAACTCTTTGTTTAATTTCTTTCATTTTAATAGAGAAAGTAGCTGGCTGACCTTTAAGTTTTTCATCGTGGTATTCAGCTGGGAATGTAACTTGAATATCAAATTCTTCATTGATATTATGACCAACTAATTGTTCTGCAAATCCAGGGATAAAGTTTGAATGTGCTAAGTCTAAAGTATAAGCTTTAGCTGAACCACCCTGAATAGGCTCACCATTACATACACCATCAAAATCAAAAACTACGATATCAGTTTCAGAAGATGGTCTATCTAAAACTAATTCCATTGATGAATGTTGAGTTAAGAAACCTTCTAAAGCTTTATCAAAAGCTGAATCATCCTTAGCTGGAACATCAACTTTCACATCTAAACCTTTGTAAGAGCCTAAAGAAACTTCAGGTCTTGTTTCAACTTCAAAAGTAACTTCAACATCTTTACCAGCTTCAAATTTGTAATTTGTGATAGATGGTTGAGATATAACATCTAATTTGTTGTCATAAATAGCTTGGCCTAAGTATTTTGGAAGTAAAATTTCCAAAGCTTCTTGTTGAATTCTATCAACGCCAACATGTCTTTCTACAACAGCTCTTGGAGCTTTACCTTTTCTAAAACCGTCTACGTTAATATATTGAGCGATTTTTGAAGCAGCAGTATTGTAAGCACTTGTAGCTTCAGCTGCAGGAATAGTCATACTAATTGTTACTAAATTGTCTTTACCTTTTGTTAATGTTGTTTCCATCTTTTAATATCCTTCTTATATTTTACATGTATCTTGTTAAATTTTACCTCAAAAAACAATAAAAGCAACTCATACAAATAGATTAGATAGCCTAAAAGATTGATTTTTACAGAATAATTTACAAACACTTGCACTGAAATTATGTTTGTGCTTTGATAATGGCATAATCAGGTGACTCCTCTTCATCCTGATTAAGGTAAAACAACAAGCGGCGGTTGAATTACCGATTAGTTTAATCAAAAAAAGAAGGAAAAATAAAAAATGTTAAAAATCAGATTAAAAAGATTAGGTGCTAAAAAAGCTCCAACATACAGAATTATCGTTATCAATTCAACAACAAAAAGAGAAGGTAGACCAATCCAAGAATTAGGTCACTACAACCCAAAAACTAAAGTTATGAAATTAGACAAAGCAGCTGCTCTTGAATGGATTTCAAAAGGTGCTCAACCTACTGAAACAGTTGCTTACCTAATCAAAAACTGCAACGATGACGGTACTTTGAACTACGTTAAAAAAGAAACAGTTAAACTTTCTAAAAAAGCATTAGCTAAAAAACAAGCTGAAGAAGAAGCTGCAAAAGCTGCTGCTGAGGCTGCTGCTGCAGAAGCTGAAGCTCCAGCTGAAGAAGTTGCTGAAGCGTAGTTATCTGATAAAGGATACATACAAAAAAGAGTTCTTGAAATATCAAGAACTCTTTTTTACTACTGCCATTTAGAAATCTTTTTAGACTTATCTCTCATATTATTAGAAAAAGCGTCTTTCCTAGCTTTTAATAAACGTTTTCGTCCTTCTAGATTTCTTGTATAAAATATCTCAACATTGCCAATATACTTTTTCCAAAGACGTTCAAAAATTAATACATCCTCTTTCCTTTGCGAAACAATAGCTGGAAGTGAAAAATAATCTTTCTGTTTTATAAATCCAAGAAAAGTATCAGGCTTAACCAAAACATATCTAGGATTTTCTATAGGATTTAAAAACTCCTGCAAACACTTAATTAACAAATTATTTTCTTCTGTTGATAGATTTTTACAAGTAACAAAAATTCCATCCTGAGATTTTGTTACATTTATTCCAACCATTTTAAGAGAAGTTTTGATATATCCAAGGTATTCTAAAGCTTCAAGATGCACAATTGCAACTTGCTTCATAACACCAACAATAGTTCCTGTTTTTAAAAACTTTATTAGTAAACTTAACAGAACACCCGCCAAAACAAGCAAAGCGATAAACAACAAGAACTTGTTACCCGAATAATATAATGAATATAAAATTGGTAAGGAAAGAACAAGAATAGAGTTCAATACTACCAAATAGCTTGTATAAGTTAAAGTTCTCACAGTATGTTTTGGAGTATCAACCCCAACAGATAAAGACATTGCAGCATTACCATAACCTAAATCTAAAGATTTTTCCCACCACACTTTTACTAGATTTCGTTTTACCGCAAGGGATTTTACATTATCATTATGCAGAGTAATTGCATAATTACCAAACTGAGCGACATTTTTATTGAAATTCTTCATTGAAAAGACTCTATCGATACCGCTTGTTATTTCATTTGAGCCTGAATAAGCAGGAGCTTCGTAACCTTCAAAACGTTTAGTTAACTGTTGTAAATCATAAAAATCAGGAGCAAATAAGTTTAATTGAGTATCTGAAACCGCTTCTTTAAAGAATTGAAGATCTAGCAGATCTGAAGGTTTTGGAATTCTAACAGATGCTAAATGCCAAATATTAGAGATTTTATTTGGATTATTCTTATCAATACGAATCGCACGACCTCTCATTTGATTTGAAAGCATATAAGAACTTACAGTACTTGATAAAATAAGAGAATTTATGCACGGAGCATCCCAACCCTCACCCAACAGAGCCTGAGTACCTACAAGGATATGAATATTCCCACCACAGAACAATTCTGTAACTAAAGCTACAATACGATTTTTAACACTACCTTTTGGAACTATTTTGTAAAAATCAGAATCTTCCTGAGATATAGACATTGAAATACTATCTAAAGGAATATTTTTTTTAGTTAATAACGAACTAAATTCATCAATAATACTTGCAGGCAAAAGTATCAAAGAACCACATAAAACCCCAACATTTAAGCGTTTTTTGTACTTATCTTTCAAAATTCGCCAAATAGGAACAACCCCTAAACTATTGTTTTCATTGCCAGAAGCTTTTATATAGTCAGCTAAGATTACCATCCTCAAATCTTTGTTTAAGGCACGAGATTCAATTTCCACAATTTCTGATATTGAATCTAACTTGCCTAAAGAATTTGCAATTTGTCTTTGAACCTTTGCACTTTCATCAAGAACAATTCTTTTATTCTGCACTAACCCTAAACGTTTTGCATAATTATAGTATTCTTCTATTTTATTTTCCATCCCAGGGAAATAATCCTTATTGGTAACAAGAAATCCATTCAAGAAATACTTTGCTCTTGTCAAGTCAAAACGAGGCAATTCAATTTGCCTTGCTCCAAAGAGTTTCAAAAATTGCTTCGGAATTTTATAACCAGCTTTTGACAATAAAGATGCTATTGAAACAAACAATTCAGGGGTTTTAAAGATAACCTCAACCTCATAATTAGTTGGTGTTAAAAATTCCATTTTGCTTAAATAATCCAACAATTCTTTATCATTCAAGATTTTTTTCATTAATTCATTTATATTCGAATAACATTTTCGAATAAGAGTTTTCTCATCATCACGAAGATTTGAAAGATAGATATAATCTTGATGAGGGCATAAGTCACCATTTTTCACTAGTTCAGGAATAGATATCGACTCGTCAATAGGGCCACAAAGTGCTTCATACCTATCCCATTCAGAATATTCAACATCATATGGTGGAGTAGCCGTTAAAGCCACTGTTTGTTTTGGCTTTAACTCTTCAACCAAATAATTAAGAGCTTTCCACCATTCTTTTCGCAAATGATGGGCCTCATCAAAACACAATAACGTAACTTTTGCAGATTTTAGAAGGTTGATAATCTGATCTGCTTTTGATTGATTAAAACGCTTTGACGACAAAATAGAATCTGACTCTTCCTCTTCAGAATCTAATTCAACAGAATCATCTTCAACTTCAACAGAACCGCAAAAAGCAGCGAGTAAAGCTTGATAAGTTGTAATAGTTATAAATTTTGGATCTCTAATATCCAACGAAACCAAACCAAAATCTTTTTCATCTAAAAAGGAAGAGCAAATACGATCTCTCCATTGATTTTTGATTGTATTTGTGGGGCAGAGAACTAAAGTTGAACGATTAATTCTTGAAATAACTTCTATCCCAAGAGTTGTTTTACCAGCCCCTGGAGCAGCAACAATGTGAAGCTTTTCATCCATTAAATGAAAATCCAGCCCATCTAATATTCTTTTTTGATAACTTCTCCACTTCCCTTTAAAATTTAAAACTTTAGTCAATTTACCCTCTAAATATTTAGTTTATAACCGCCACCATAAATAGTTTCAATATACTTTTTACCATTAGAAATTTTATCTATTTTACTTCTCAAATGACGAATATGTACCCTAATTGTCTCAATATCATCATCTGGAGAATATCCCCAAATATCTTTCAATAACTTTGCAGAAGAAACCATATTTCCATGATTTTGGAACAACAAATTAAAAATATCAAATTCAATAGGAGTTAACTTCACTTGTTTATCATTGATTTTCACATTGTAAGTTTCAGGTAGCAATGTAATTTCACCTAAAGTCAATAAATCACGAGTTGAAGCCGATTTTGGGATTTGATGAGTGCGTTTTAATAAAGCTCTAACACGAACCATCAACTCTTCAACCTCAAACGGTTTAACAAGATAATCATCCACACCTAAATTAAAACCAGTAACCTTATCATTAAGTTGCGACAAAGCAGTAAGCATGATAATTGGAATCTCTTTTGTATCTTCATTTTGACGAATACGTTTAGCAACAGTAAACCCATCAACTTCTGGCATCATAACATCCAAAACAACAAGCGATGGCATCTCTTGTTTCACTAAAGCAAACCCCTTTGTTCCATCAAAGGCCTGCACTACTTTATAACCAGCGAGCTCTAAATTTACCTTAATTAGCTCGTTAATTGCTACATCATCATCAATTACTAAAATCTTGTTATTCATAGGAAAATCTTAATACAAACGCCACTTAATTTGAAGATGTTTAATAAAACTTAACAATCATAAAAACCAAAAAGACCCCCTACAAGTGTCTTTTTGACATTTATTAAAAATCACTAAGCAAATATTTACTAAAAAGGTAACAAAAAATAAATTTTTAGTATATTATGTAATAGTGTTCAAAATATACATTTATGACATAAGGAGAAAGATAAATTGACAAACGCACTTTTAGACATGTATCAACAAACTCACTCAGACGAAAATAACGAGATCCACTTAGGTCAACACGTACTTGCTGAGTTTTTTGAATGTGATCCAAATACGTTAAACAGCTTAGACAAAGTTGAAAAATATATGATGGATGCAGCTTTAGAATGTGGAGCAACTATTGTTCAAAAATGTTTCCATATGTTTAGCCCACACGGCGTTTCAGGTGTTGTAATTATTTCTGAAAGCCACTTAGCTATTCACACTTGGCCAGAACTTGGCTACGCTGCAGTAGATTTATTCACTTGTGGTTCAAAATGCGACCCTAAAGTTGCATATGAATTCTTAAAAACTAAATTTAACTCTAAAAACGCTAGTTTTTCAGAATTAAAAAGAGGAATACTTTCACCAGAAACATTGAAAGTTGCTCAAGAACCATTCAAACTAATGTCACAAATCCAAGAGTAATCGACAACCTTTAAATAAAATAAACTATAATAACAAAATAGCCTAACAGAAAGATCTGTTAGGCTATTTTAATGTTTTTATCGCTTTAGGAATATAATCAATCAGATCTGATGCCATAACCGAATACTCGGTCAAATTATCCCGTGCTATATCTCCAGCTAAACCGTGTAAATAAACACCTAAACATGCTGCATGATATAAATTCATATTCTGAGCAGCAAACCCTGAAATCATACCAGTTAAAACATCCCCAGAACCTGCTTTAGCTAAGGCATTATTTCCAGTAGTGTTTTCATACAAAGTTCCATCAGGCGTACTTACATAAGTCTTATGAGATTTTAAAACTGTAATAGCATTAAATCCAGCTGATATTGCCTTAGCATATGATGGTAAATCCGAAAGGATTTCGTCAACATCAACACCCAATAAACGTGCAGCCTCCTTAGGATGAGGCGTCAATATTACATTTTGAAAATCTTTATCCAAAAACATATCTGCATTCTTAGCCAGAATATTTAATCCATCCGCATCAATAATCAAAGGTTTTTCTGGATCCAAATTTTCAATAACAGACTTAAATATACAAACGGCATCCTCTGATTGGGATAAACCACAACCAATTTCAACCACATCTGCTTGCGAGATATACTCATTTCTTTTATAAAGTGGGGCGAATACAACATTCTGTGTTTGAGCTGCAACCGCATCAATTACACGGCCAGTTGAACACAAAAAACAATATCCACAACCAACTTTCAATGCCGCAACACTTGATAAATAAGCCGCACCAGGCATATAATCTGAACCCGCAAAGTTCAACACTTTACCATAAGTCGCCTTATTTGAATTTTCAAAACGCTGTGGTAGTTTATAGTCCATTTTGCCTTATTGCCTCATACGCTACAATTGCAACAGAGTTTGAAAGATTTAAACTTCTTTGACCTTCCTTCATCGGGATTGTTCTAGCATGTGAATCTTTCACGTACTTATCAGGTAAACCTCTTGTTTCTGGACCAAATACAATAAAATCGCCATCTTTAAACTCAATATCTGTATATAACTTATCAGTTTTTGTTGTTAAGTAATAGAAGTTACCATCTGGGAATTGCTCATACAAATCTTCCATTGTATCAACTTTATGCAAATCTACACTGTCCCAATAATCAAGTCCTGCACGTTTTGTATACTTACTAGATAACGAGAAACCTAATTTACCAACCAAATACAAACTTGCACCACAACAAGCACAAAGACGGGCGATATTGCCCGTATTTTGTGGAATTTCTGGTTCATATAAAACAATATTTAATTTACTTGGCATCGTTAAATAACTTTCCGCTTTCAGCCACAACTGGAATTGCTCTAACTACGCAGAATACAATTGCAAACCAAGCACAAACAATACCAATTAAATGAATTAAATCAGCAACTTTAGCTTCTAATGCTGGAGTTGCTGCAACAATCAAGAATACAAAAGCAACAACTTTTGCCACAGCATAACTAATTCTCATAAATTTTGAAGAGCAGATAAATTTACCCCAAGCAGTTGATTGCATTGATTTTTCACCAAAAGCTGTCATACCTTTTGATAATGCAACACTTCTGATACTATCAGTAGTGAAAGCTCTAGCCACACAAATAATCGGGAATAAAACGTTTACAACAGGAGAAGCAGCAAGATAGCCTAAAACTGCAAAAGCAACCCAATATGACACTTCAACAATTCTATCACCCATAATATCCAATACAGAGCCCCATTCTGAAGCTTGATTAAATTTTCTAGCTACATAACCATCAACACCATCCATAATGAAGGCGATAATAGTTAAAACTGTTGCCCAAATATAAGCACAAGTTGTATGTTTGAACAACAAACCAATAGCAACAAATGCTACAAAAATTCTACTAATAGATACAATATTAGCCGCATTATCTTTAATATTCATAACTCTTTATCCTCTTTTCTATTTCTTTGATCTTGATAGAGCAAAATCAACAGCATCTAAGTTCTTAACTCTATCACCAAGCATTAATTTTTCAGCTTCTTCTAAAATACTTACAACAACAAAACCGTTTTCACCATCTGAACGAGCTTTTTTACCTGTTTCACAACAGCTGATAAAGTGCTGACATTCAAGCTTTAACGGTTCAATTTCCAAGTAATCTAATTGTACATTTTCAATAGTACCTGGTTTGAAGTTATCATAAATTGTAATTTTATCTTCTACAACAGTGTCATCCAAAATTGCAGTAGCTTTAGTACCACGAACTAATAATTGTACGTGTTTTTTAGGAGTAATCCAACTATCAGTAATCTGAGCAATAGCTCCGCCTTCCATTTCGATACCGATGTGAGTAATATCCATAATATCATTTCTATCAGAAGAGCAACCAATTGCAGAAATTACACGTTTTGGATTTTTACCTAAAACATAACTAATCATTGAAACATCGTGTGGAGCTAAATCCCACATAACGCTTCTGTCATTTTTAAAGTAGTTGATATTTAGTCTATCACTTTGAGCATAAACGATATCGCCCAAAACACCTTCTTCAACTAGCATTTTTAATCTATTAACAGCTGGATGGTACAATAACAAGTGTCCAACCATCAATACTAAACCTTTACTATCAGCCAAATCTGCTAAATCTCTAGCTTCTTGAGCAACAGTAGAAATTGGTTTTTCTACATATACGTGTTTACCAGCTTCTAACATAGCTTTTACAAACTTATAATGAGTATGGCTTGGTGTTACAACACAAACCGCTGTAATTTCATTACTATTTAAAATATCATTAAAATCTCTTGTTGTTTTTACATCAGGATATTGTTCCCTAACTTTAGCAAGGTTTTCTTCGTCCAAATCGCAAACCATACCTAAAGCGTTCAAATTGTAAAAATTACGGACAATATTACGTCCCCATAGACCACAACCTAAAACTGCTACTTTTTGTTCTGCCATAATTCCCTAACTTTCTTATAATAAACTATTCTTAACTTAATTATAGACTTGAAAATATAATTTGCAAATAATTTACAAACTACCTTCCACGTTTTTCCTGTTCTCTCAAGTTTCTTACAGCCTCTAAACGCATTTCATACATCTGTTCATATCGTTGTAAGAATAACTCTTTATCTTCTGGAGGGAAGATAGCAGCCAATTTATCTAACAACGGCTTTGGAATCTCTGAGAATTTAACCATTCTATCTAATTGCTCATTAGTTAATGGGTACAATGGTTTGTAATTCTTATAGAAAATATGATTACACTCTGCTTCAACTTGTGTAACGTGTTTTGCAGCTTGTTCACCTAATTTACAAGTCACAATATTACCTTCAAATAATACCCCCTTATAACCCATTAATAACAACTTGATAACTAAATCATAATCTGCCAATATCTTAAATTTCTCATCAAATGAACCAATTTCAGTTAATACAGATTTTTTGAAAAACATTGCTTGTCTTGGACAAGGAGAAACCTGAAATGCGTTCAACATAGCTGGAACGAATTGAAAAACATAACCTTCTTGATGAGTGCAATATGATGGAAAGAAACAGAAATCTGCCTCTTCTTCTTCCATAACATTAACAACATCGGCAATACCTGTAATATCATGATAGAAATCATCACAACTCAAGAATGATACATATTTGCCTTTTGCTCTTAGTATCCCTTTATTCATTGCATCAAATTTACCTCTATCAGGTTCTGAGTAGAAAGTTAAGTATCCAGCATTTTTATATTCTTTCAACAAAACTTCAGTACCATCTTTAGAAGCATTATCCATAATCAAATGTTCTATATATGGATAAGTCTGTCTATCTAGCATATTTACAAGCAATGTAAAGTCATCTGCTTGATTATTTTCTACGATATTTGAGGTCGGTGTAATGACCGTTACTTCTGGTTCATACATAATTTATTATCCTTATATTAATGATTTATATATACATTACGAAGAATTTGTTCTTCAACATTTTTCTTATCCGCAGGTGTTGTTTTGGCATCTGTAATCATAATATCAAAAGCATACACCTTACCTCTGCGAGAGGTAATATACCCTGCAATTGCACTCGTATCAGATAAAGTACCTGTTTTGGCTCTTATATTATCTTTAAAATATAACATTCTATTTTTCAAAGTACCTTCACCTGGGGCTGGTAAATAGTTTTTGAAAGTTTCAAAATCCTTCTCAGACGCCTTATAAACCAAAAATTCAGACATAAAATCAGACGTCATTAAATTATTTTTAGAAACCCCACTTCCATCAACAATTCTTATATCATCACTTGATATTTTCAAATTATTCAAATATGCACTTGTCATATTTGTAGAATTTTGAATAGAACCAGATTTTTTAGCCCACACAGCACCAGCATGTTTATATAGTGATTCTGCCGCTAAATTATCACTAGTCTTTAAAATCTTAGTCAAAATAGGTGGCAACCCTCTGGAAATTTCATCAATTAAATACACTTCTTTAGTTGGTAACTTAGCCTTTGCATAGTTTCCAAAATATTGAAATTTAGCGGATTGAATTGCTTCTTTCAATCTCAATGCAAAATTGATAGAAGGGCTAAAAACAGGAATTGTTCTAGAATATATTTTAGAAACATCACCTGATACTACAAGCATATTTCGTCTTGCCCCCTCGGAAAATAATGGAGAATCTTCAACAAATCGTGAAAATTTAAGATTATTTTCTTTTTTATAATCAGTCATAGCTGAATTCATAAACAAATAAGGGTAAAATGGTTTTGTATATACATCTGCTACAGAACCATTGCTCATTGGTTTAACAAATACAGATGTCACATTACCATTAACATTAAAAGCACTAAATTTTGGCATCAGAGGGTTTAAATTATCATCCCATTGCCAACCTTCACCCCATTCAACCTCGTCAAAAATAGATGAATCTATATAAAGATTTTTAGGTTCAATATTTTTTTCTCTTGCAGTGATCATCAACTGTTCCAAATCTTTTGACGTTAGAAGTGGATCACCAGACAATTTCAAATAAACATCATTATTCGTACTTTTATAAAATTGAGTTTTTAACTGGTAATCAGCACCCAAAGTATCAAGAGCAACTGCTGAAGTAACAATTTTCAATGTAGAAGCAGGATTTCTTGGAACTCTTTCATTTAGCGAATAAAGTGTATTCCCGGATTTTACTTCTTTAATAGAAACAGAAACTGCACTTTTATTCACCCCTAGTTTCGTAAGAGTTTTATTAATTGATTCAGCCGAAGCAATATTTATGGAAAAAACAAAAGCTAATAATAAACCTAATATTTTTCGCATAAGACTTTCACCTCATAATTATTTCTAATATCCTTAATAACTGGACATTTTCCTCTAAAATTATACATATCCTCTATATCTAGTGTAGCACAAACAATCCCTTCGCCACTCATTATTGATGATAATTCTTCACCTTTATAATCAATAATACGAGATTCTCCAAGATTGAATTCACCATTTTCAATAGCACCCGATTGAGTCAGTGCAATCATATAACACTGATTTTCAATAGCTCTTGATTTTGTCATAATTTCCCAAGGTAACGCTTTTTTAGAACCCCAAGCCGCACAATTTACCAAAATATCAGCACCAGCTTTTGCATACGCTCTATATATTTCAGGGAATCGAATATCATAACAAATAGTCAAACCAAACTTCACGCCCTCAATTTCAACTAACACTGGGCAATCACCTTTGGTAATATACTTACCTTCGTCACAACCATAATAAGAATATAAATGACTTTTATTATAAGTTGCAATTATTTCACCTGCTCGATTGAATACCACACAGGTATTGTAGAATTTATCATTATTCCGAACTATATAGCTACCAGCTATTATATTAATATTATGTTTTTTAGCTAACCCAGATAAAAAATCATAAATAGAACCCTCGTTCAATGACTGTGCAGAATCTTGAAATTTTGAACAAGCCCACCCTACACTCCAAACTTCTGGCAAAACAAGAACGTCAGTAGATTTATCTAGAAATTTTTCCACCAACATTTCAACTTTGTTAATATTTAATTCAACATCCCCAAGCACAGAACCCATTTGAAGAATTGAAACATTTATCGATTTTGTTTTTTCCATAAGTTGAGTTTTTTAGCCTCTTTAAATTTCTCAGGAGCAATAGCTCTTAATTGTTCTAATGAAGCAGCTAATTCAGCTTTAACTTCAGCATCAGTCTTTCCTTCCGTATAAATAGGTTCACCGTAAAGATTCAACAACCAACATGGGCCAACAGGAACAGTCATCTTATCCCAAGAAGGAACTCTGACAAAATTAAACATATCTGAATACCAATGAACAGGAATAATCGGAACATTAGCTTCTCTTGCAACCATAACAACGCCAGATTTAACTTTGTGTAAAGGCCCTCTTGGTCCATCAACCATAATCGCAACAGCTTGCCCCTCTTTTAATTGAGAAATCATTTTGAGAGTACCTGAAACCGCTCCTTTACGATTTGAAGAACCTCTGCAAACTTGGAAACCAAATTTTTCCATGACATAAGAAATAACTTGCCCATCCCTAGAATTACTTATAAGAATATTAACATTCTTCTTGTCACTCAAACCATAACACGCACATTGATTTTCATGCCACATTGCATAAACGCAAGGCCTAATATTTTCAGGATGATTATATTCTGCCACATGTGTTACAAGCTCTTGCAAATGCATAACCTTGTAAGAAAAATCTTTTACCTTTTCAATATTGTTCTTGTCTAAATTAAATAATCTAACCATAATTCAATTATTCTAGCACAGGTTGAATCTTAAATCCAAATTATTAAAAATGTAAAAAACAAAAAATAGATATTGACTTTAAATTTTGTTTAGAATAGAATAAGAAATGTAGCCGAAAGGTCAATCGGGATGTGGCGCAGCTTGGTAGCGCACCTCGCTTGGGACGAGGGGGCCGCACGTTCAAATCGTGTCATCCCGACCATTTAAAAAAAGAGATCGACGATAAGTCGGTCTTTTTTTATGCCACGATTACATCGTGTGCAAACAGGTGATTTTTTACGCTATCGCTAAAAATCTACCTTTCGCATACTCTATCCGTACGGCTCATTCTTCGCCTACGGCTACAGCATCATCCCGACCATTTAAAAAAAGAGATCGACGATAAGTCGGTCTTTTTTTTATGCCACAATTACATCGTGTGCAAACCAGTATTTGATTACCTTGCTACGAAAATCTATATCTAACATACAAATTAGCTCTTTTATTGACTTGAACCTATTTTTATAATACGATACCTAAAGAGAGATTTTACACTATTATATAAGGATTAGGGAAAGTGGATTTCATTAAATTAACAATTGATTTCTTAGGATTATTAGCAAAAATCGTGGGTAATTACGGTTGGGCTATCATACTTTTAACTATTATAGTAAGAGCTGCTATGTGGCAATTAAACGTTCAACAACAACGTTCAATGAAAATGATGCAGTCATTACAACCAAAGATGAAAGCTATTCAAGATAGATACCAAAGTAACCCTCAAGTTATGCAACAAAAAATGATGGAGTTCTATAAAGAACATAAATTCAACCCAATGGGCGGTTGTTTACCATTATTAATTCAAATGCCTATTTTCATCTTGCTATATTCAGCATTAATCAGCCCTCAATTTATTCAAGTTGCAGGCGATCAACACTTTTTATTCGTAAAAAGCTTAGCTACAACAATGAGAGCAACTGCTGGAATTTCAGACAACGGAGTCTTAGGCGTTGCTAAAGGTGATCAATTCGTTTTAGGTAATACTGCAACAATTTACCTTCCAAACGAAAAACTTACAAATGTTAAAGTTGTAGACCCTGCTAAAGCTGTTGAAATCCAAGGTGAAATGGAACCTGGCAAAGATTTAGAAATGGTTGTTAGCTTGAACCACTTCAAACTTAAATTTAGCGAACTAAACAAAATCGAAAAAGCTGATCTTGTGGTTACTAATAACAATATCAGAGAAAACGAAACAATTACATTCGTGAGAGATGGCAATGCTGATGATGGTATATTAAGAGCAACTGTTCCAACTATCGCAGTTAACAAAACTCTTCACTGGGATGTTTTATTGTTAATCGCTTTATTTGCAATAACAATGTTTGCATCACAAAAAATCATGATGGCTACCAATAAATCTGACTCAATGGACCCAACTCAACAAGCTTTACAAAAATCTATGGGAACATTTATGCCGCTTATGATTATTGCAACATTTGTAATTATTCCAATCCCTGCAGGTGTATTGTTATACTTAATCACAAGTAACATTATCCAAATCGCACAAACTGTTATCATCAACAAACAAATTGACGCAGAGGAAGAACGTAAAAAAAATAAAGTTGACGATTTGGAACTAAAAAACGCAAAAAACGTTAATGGCAAATAATTAAATAAACACGAGAAAACAGCTCCAATTTTAAAGTTGGAGTTGTTTTATTTATAAAGGAAAATAATATGAATATATCAGAATTTGATTATGAATTACCAGAAAATCTTATAGCTCAAATGCCTGCCGACAAACGTCAGAACTCAAAAATGCTTGTATTAAATAAGCAAAACAAGACAATTGAGCATAAACATTTCTTTGATATTGTAGATTATATTGATTCAAATTCAATTTTGGTATTAAACAACACAAAAGTTCTCCCAGCTAGACTTTACGGGACAAAAGATACAGGGGCAAAAATAGAAGTTTTCCTACTTGAAGCTAAAGAAAATAAAAACTGGTCTTGTTTAATCAAACCATCAAAAAGAGTTAAACCAGATACAATTATTACTATTTCAGAAGAATTAAAAGTTAGACCTATAAAAAGATTAGAAGATGACGGAGAATGGCTTGTAGAGTTAATCTACAATGGTGAATTGTTTGACATTCTACACAAGGTCGGCAACATACCACTTCCACCTTATATCGAGCGAAAACTTAAAGCTGACGAATTAAAACAATTTGACATGGAAAGATACCAAACTGTTTATGCAAAAGACGAAGGTTCAGTTGCAGCTCCAACAGCAGGCCTACACTTCACCGAAGAAATTCTACAAAAACTAAAAGACAAAGGAGTAGAAATTGCATACGTAACCCTAAACGTTGGATTAGGTACTTTTAGACCTGTAAAATGTGATAATGTATTAGACCATAAAATGCATTCTGAAACATTCGAGATAACTCAAGAAGCTGCAGAACAAATAAATAAAGCAAAAGCTAATGGTAAAAAGTTAGTTGCAGTTGGAACTACAACAGTTAGAACTCTTGAAACAGCTTTTCAAAAATTAGGTTGTATCAAAGCTTGTAATGACCATTCTGAACTATTTATTTACCCTCCATATGAGTTTAAAGTAGTTGATGAACTTATTACAAATTTCCACTTACCAAAATCAACCCTTTTGATGTTAGTTAGTGCATTAGCTGGTAAAGAATTTATCTTTAAAGCCTATAATGAAGCTATCCAGAACGAATATCGTTTCTTTAGTTACGGCGATTGCATGCTAATTAAATAAACATTGACTTTTATAAAATAAACCTTAAATCAAATGGAGGATACATTAATTTCTGGAATTAGCTAGAATAATAATGTACGGGAGGTAGTTTAGAGCATGTTCTCTGAAATGATACAAGGTTTATTGAATACTGGCGGAAAATCTGCAGCTATGCAAAGAGCTATGCAGATAAATAACTACGTCAATAATGTTAATAAACAAATGAATCCACAACAAGTACCAACTCAAACTAATGCGATGGATTCTATTTATCCTCCAACGGGAAATAATGTTCAATCATTTGAAAAAATATTGGCAAATACAGCTCAGGCTGACTTTGGATCATTATTACTAAACTCTAAATCTATGAACGTTTCTGGAAATATCTACAATAGAGATATTGACGTTTCAGGTTTCGATAATGCAACTTTAAGACGGGCAATTCAAGAAGTTAACGACGCAACCCGCAAATATGATCCGAGTTTTGAAGGTGGTAACAAATCTCAACTAATCGGCATGATAAATAAAGTTGCACAACGTCACGGGGTTGATGAAAAACTTGTTCAAGCCTTAATTAAACAAGAATCTGGCTTTAATCCTAATGCTACATCTAAAGCTGGTGCAATGGGTCTAATGCAACTGATGCCATCAACTGCAAAATCTCTTGGGGTTAATGACCCTTATAATGCTACGCAAAACGTTGATGGTGGTGTTAGATATCTAAAATCAATGCTTAATAAATACAACGGAAACATAATTTTGGCACTTGCAGCATATAATGCAGGTCCTGGAGCAGTTGACAAATACGACGGAGTTCCTCCATATAAAGAAACTCAAAATTATGTAAAAAATATTTTATCTAATTATCTATAATTACCAAGGATAATCTTTAGGAATTTTCCAACTATTACGCTTTATCAATTCTGTACAAGTAGAACCATTAGACCAACTACCTGGATTAGTCTTATTGCAACCTTCAAGGAGCTTTTCTTTTGTAGATTGAGCGTTAATACCATAAACTAAACCGTCAATAACAGTCCCAGAATCTTTTGGGTGTAATGCAAAATAAAAAATATCTCTACCTGCTCTATTCGGTTTTGATGCGCCATTCAAATCAACAATAATATAGATATAGTTATGATGGTGATTTATCATATAAAAACACAAACCACTATTTAAACAATGAGTCCCTTTACCAAAATTTAAGTAACCCGCAGAAGATCCTCCAGCTGCATTTACACCATTCCAACCGATAGAGGTATTACTAATCCTAGAGGCTCCAGCCAAATATGGCGCAATAGACTCTTGGAAAACAAGATGCAAATCATGACTACTCATACCCATATCCATTGGAATATCTAAATTACCATTTTCAGATTCACTTAATCTAACAGCATTAGTTAATACTGAATAAGCCTGTTTTAACCTAGCTTCAGTTTGTTGTTTTTGATATGCAGTCATCAAATTAGGTATAGTCATGGCAGCAACAACACCAATAATACCCAAAGTGATTAAAACTTCTGCTAGCGTAAAACCCGCTCTAGGAGCACCTTTAAAAGCTACCTCCCCCCCCCCCGAAACTTGTAATATCAGTAACTTTCAACATACTTAACCTCTATAATTTTAATAAAACTTTTTGTAATAAGTCTAATTTTTTATTATCAGTTCCAATGCCACACAATAGCATTGTAGATTTCTCATTAGTTCTTTCATCCTCTATATTAAACTCTTCATAAAGCATCTCTGAAAGCTCATACCCCGTAACTCCAGGGGCTTTAACAAGAACTTTAGTCGGATCATCCCCAAAGAATTCACAACGCTTACACTTTTCTCTGATTTTATCAAGACGAGTTACAAGATTATGAATTTCTTTTCTGCCATCACGAGAATCCAAATACATAATATTAGCTTCAATTGAAGCCAACAATGGATAAGATGGTGACGTTGTCATAAACATACTTAAAGCAGGTCTTACATCGATATCCAAAGTGCTATGTAACAACGCTGTAGGATTCAAACCACCAGCAGTTTTATGCAATGATTGAACTGTAAAATCTGCAATATTAACGGCTGACAATGGTAATTCATCGCAGAATGGATATAATGCACCATGAGCTTCATCAACAATAAGAAATGCTTCATGACGCTCACATATAGCCTTAATCTCTTCAATATCAGATATAATTCCTTCATAAGATGGTGAAGTTATAATAACAGTCCTAATATTATAACGACTTAAATAATAATCAATAACTTCAGGATTAACTTCAAGAGGAACTCCCCACTCTTTGTCAATTTCTAAATCGAAGGTAAGTGCTCTAGCCCCAGCCAATCTAACAGCATTAAAATGGCAAGGGTGAGAATTTGAAGCAATAAGCACTTTATCTCCAACCTGTGTGCAAGATAAAACAGCAGCTAAAATTCCACTTGTTGAACCATTTGTTAAAAAAGTTGTTGATTGAGTATGATAGATTGAACGAGCCCAAGTTTGTGCACGCTCCAATGCCTCCTGCGGGTCATGGCAATCAGTTTCAGAAATATCAATTTTATACATATCCTTTAACTGCTCGTATATAAAAAAGCGTTGACCATGAGAAGGCGTAGTGAATAAAGTCTTATTGGATTTTTCAGACAATAGTCGAACTAAACTCATTTATTACCTATTTATTCTTAATTTCAACACTACGCTTTGCACAATATTGAGTCAAAATCATTTTGTCATGACTTGAATTATAAACAAATTGTCCAGAAACAGTGTAACCACCTTCATTGCGTTTTTCTATTCGGATTGGTTGGAATTTGCAACTCAAAGTCAAACTATCCGAAAGAGGTAACGACACATCAAAAGTACCTTCAATATTAAGATTTGAGTCAGTTCTCAATTTCATACCACCTGCTGAAATATCAAGAGTTGAAATTTTATAAGAATTACCATCTAAAATTAAATCTAATTCATTCATATACTTAATACGAGTATATTGACGTCTTTGTAAAAACTTATGTTTTGCAGGACTAGCAATAACAAGAGTTTTACCGTTGATCTCTTTTGCATAAGAATCAAAATACAATTTACCGTGAGAAGTTTGAGTATAGAATTCACAATAAGTATTTTCCAAAACTCCTTCTGGTTCATAATCAAGCTCTAGCGTAAAATCACCAGCTCTAACTTCTGTAACTTTGCCTCTATTTGCAAATTTAAAATTTTGTGGAATCATTAAAATTTCTTGATTTTCAACAACTAACTCTCTCATTTTTGCCCTTTCTCATACTTTTATATAAGAGATTATACAACATATTTTAATATCTGTCATGATGTTAAGAAAAGAAAAGCCTCTCAAAAGAGAGGCAAGCTGAGCAATCAGAAGAGTTGAGGATTTACATATTTATAATAAATGTTGTTCTAAGGCTTTTCATTGACCAAAATAGTTATCATTACTTAAAATTTATTAGACAAAAGTAGTGAAAACATGCTAGAATACCCACATAGAAATAAGGAGTTTAGCTGTATGAAAAAAGTATTATTAACAACATTACTATTAGGATTTACTGCATGCGGAGCTTATGCTAGCTACAATTATTTAGGGCCAACAACAGAAATGAATAGAAATTTCCAACCTCTTATGAAGCATCAGTTTGAAAAAGAAGAAACTTTAGATTTTTCACAAGATCCTGAACATTACAAAGAAAAAAGAGAGAAAAAGGAAAAATTTATTGAATACTCACAGCCAAAGGTTGAAATCCCTCCAGCTGCAGCTACTCAGTACAATTTACAAGGTACAAGACCAGGGGCTAACAATTTGCAATTTGTAAAAGACCAAGATGGAAAAATCAGAATTCAAGGCATCAAATAAAGCATGCTTTAAATATGGCGACACAATAAAAATCTTCAAAAACGGGGCTAAAAAACAGTAAAAACACCTCTAATATCAACTAGAAAGATGTTTTTTTATTATAAAAGTGTTAAAATTCGTTAAAATACTTGCAACAACCAAAATTTTTTATATAATGAGAGAGTACACAAGAAGAAGGAGTTTTATTATGAACAAAGAAGAATTAGTACAAGAAATTTCTAAAAAAGCTAACGTTACACAAAAAGAAGCAGCTGAAGTATTATCTTCATTAGTAGATACAATTCAAAAAACAGTTGCTAAAGGTAAAAAAGTTACTTTAGTAGGTTTCGGTACTTTCGAACCACGTAAAAGAGCTGCTAGAACTGGCAGAAACCCACAAACTGGTAAAGAATTAAAAATTCCTGCAAAAACAGTTCCTGCATTCTCAGCTGGTAAAAAATTCAAAACTATCGTTAACGGCAAATAATTATAGCCTAACGTAGGAATAAGCTTTGAGCCTCTACTATTTAGTAGGGGCTCTTTTTTGTTGTGGTATAATTAAAAAATAATAGGGAGAGAAATTATGCTAGATAATATTTTATTACCACTTATAAATTGGATTGAAAGTGTCGTTACTGCAATGGGCCCAGCTGGAGTTGCACTACTTATGGCAATCGAATCATGCAACGTTCCACTTCCATCTGAAGCTATCCTACCGTTTGCAGGTTATTTAGTTTCAAAAGGAGAAATGGGCTTCCATACAGCATCATTTGCGGGGGCAATCGGATGTGTTCTAGGTTCTTTACCATCATATTACATCGGCTATTTTGGCGGACGAGCTTTTGTTGAGAAATACGGAAAATATTTCCTTGTATCAAAAAAAGACTTGGAAGATGCTGACAAATGGGTTGATAAATATGGTGATTGGGCATTTTTCATTTGCAGAATGTTACCTGTTGTAAGAACATTTATCTCTCTTCCTGCAGGTATCCTAAAAGCTAGAAAAAGAACATTCTTCACTTTTACATTCTTAGGATCTTTAATTTGGAGCTATTTACTTGTTTATGTTGGAGTAAAACTTGGCCAAAACTTAGACAAAATGAAAGATATTTGGCACAAATTCGATGTTGTAATAGTTCTAGCATGTGTTATTCTATTTGGTTGGTATATTTGGAAACACTTCAAACATCTAAAAGAAGACTAATCTAAAAATTTTGTATGAAGATCAGTACCACCTGTTTTTAATAGGTGGTATTTTTCTGCAATTTTTTCTACTGAATCAGGAGAAGAAAATTTAATATACTTTCTCCATCTTGGGTATGGATAATAAACCTCAATTCCATCTAATCCCATTTTTACCAAATCAGAAACAAATTTATCTAAACTTAACGCCCAACAACAACACGGATGAGCTAAAACTACAATACCGCCAGCCTCATGAATTGCATCGATTAAATCCTTTATATTTCGTTTCGCAAAAAATCTCAAAATATCTTTTTCTGTTTCGTCTTTAGATTTTGCAAGAAATGGTTTAAGAGCAAGGTGATTAACATCAATTCCGTATGCCAACAAATGCAAGAAAATATATTTATACCAAACATCAAATTCAACACCTGTCAACACATTACAATTAGGATTTTCAATATGTCCCTGAACTGTATTATGGTCAGTAATCGCAATAAGCTTACAACCTTTATCTTTTGACTGATTTATAACATCTAAGAATTCAGCTTCTCCGTCAGAATAAGTCGTGTGAATGTGAAGATTAACAGCACCATTCAGAAAATCTTCTTTTGTAAATTGTTTAATTAATTCTTTGTAATCATGCATTGTTTTTCTAAACCTATTTATAATAAAATTATAATACAAATAAGGAGGGTATATGTCCAAATATAAAGTTAAAAATAGTATATGGTTTGCTTTAATAGAAGGAATCAAGATTTATTTCACTAACATAGACAAATTCTTAACTTATATGCTTTTCCCAGTATTTGGACAACTAATAGGTATAATTCTATCGTTTGGATTATCATTAGGATTTGCAAACCAAATCGTAGCTAGGGTAGATAATCCTTGGATAGCACTTTTACTTGTTTTACTATTAGCACTACCTGGCCTTTTGATATTTGTAAAAGCTTTTTGGGATTTTATGGTAGCTTATATAGCACTCAACTCTATGACAGAAGGAGCTATCTCAACAGGAAGAGTTTACGATTTTCAATCCCATAATGAAGTTGCAACACGAAGAACTTGGTCTTTTGTATTATTACTATTAGCAGTAGGGGTACTAAGTTCAATCGGTTCTAGTATATTCTTTATAATTCCTGCTTTTGTGTTGTGGATTTATTTCATTTTGGTATTCCAAATTTTCACATTTGAACCCGATTTAAAAACACACGAACACTTTAAACGCAGTTTTATCCTAGTCAAAGGTCACTGGTTCAGAACATTCTTATTGTTGACAATTTTAGCATTCTTTTCAATATTTATTATTACTCAAGGTATCAGTGTAGTCTTTGATTATCTAAATTTGACTGATAAAATTTGTGGGCTTTTTGACCCAATTTCAGCAGCTATGCCTCTTGGTATGGTAAACGAATTGCTAACAGTTTTAAAACAACCAATAATAACACCAGAAATGATTTCAGAAAAGATTTACTTTAGTATTCTTTACGCAATAGTGATGGGGTTAACATTACCGATTAGGAGCATTTGCTGGAGTTTATGGTACTTGAACTTATCAGAACTAGAGTCACAAAAACAAAATCCAAATAAAAAATCTAAAAAACAAAAACTAGAGGACGAGGAAGAATAGGCAATGTTTATCTGCAAAAATTGCAAATCAAAAGATAAATTTGAACTAATGTTTTCACCAGATTACACTGGTGATAGAAACTTCGCCCAACGTTATAATGACAAAAACGAAATCGAAATAACAGTTGATGGGTATGTTTTTGTTCCTGACTTGCAATTTATGAATGAACACGCTGTCTGTCGTTATTGTGGACAGATTTACATTTGGGACTACGAATAAATCAAATTTATAAGGAGTAATATATGAGAATTGAAAATCGAGCAAACAACGAAACAAGAGAAATCAAATTCACCAAAAATTATACAAAACACGCACTAGGTTCTGTATTAGTTGAATTTGGCGATACAAAAGTTATTACAACAGCTTCAGTTGAAATCGGTAAACCTAAATGGATGGCTAAAGACGATCCTCGAGGCTGGTTAACTGCAGAATACTCTTTATTACCATCTTCAACTTCTACAAGATGTCAAAGAGAAAGAACTAAAATTTCAGGTAGAACTCAAGAAATTCAAAGACTTATCGGCAGAAGCTTAAGAGCATGTGTTGATTTAGAAAAAATGCCAGATGTTACAATCACAATCGATGCTGATGTAATCCAAGCTGATGGTGGTACAAGAACAGCAAGTATTTGTGGAGGCTATGTAGCGTTAGCTGATGCAGTTGAAAAACTCATCGCAGATGGGACATTAAAAGAAAATCCAATTATCGAACCAGTTGCAGCAATTTCCGCTGGAATTATTGATGGTGAAGTAAGATTAGACTTGAACTATGAAGAAGATTCTCACGCTCAAGTCGATTCAAATGTAGTATTAACAAAAAGTGGCAAAATCATCGAATTCCAAACGACTGCAGAAGGTGAACCTTACGAATTTAATCAAATGATTGAAATCTTCAACGTTGCACAAAAAGGGATTAACGAAATTATTGCAAAATATTAGAATTTGGAATATGCTTTAAATATGAAAAAATCGTTTTTGTATTTATTAGTGTTATTTAGTTTTTGTCTTTGCTCTGTTTCCTATGCTAAAAATGAGGAACCAGTTCAATCCACACAAGGAATTGAGATAGACCAAAGCATAGAAAAATCTAAAGAACCACAAGATATTAAAAATGAACAAAAACAAAAGAAAAATCGTTCTAAAGTATATCTAAAGAAAAAGAAACAGATAAGAAAACAAGAATATAAAAAAAGATTTAAACAACAAGAGTTAGAGTATTTAGAAAAAAGGTTAGAAAACAAGAAACTAAAACTGGAGTCTTTAACATCTGACCAAGTGAAAGGAGAAAAGGAATGAAAAAATTATTAGTTTCACTTATGGCATTATCAGTATTATCAATCGGCACAGCAGCATCTGCAGGCCCATTATCAGATGCATTAAATAAAGCTTCTGCAACAGTTACAAGACACGAAAACAACATGACTCAAGCACAAAAAGACGCTCAAGCTAGACAAAAAGCTAGAGAAGCTGAAATCGCTAAACAACAAAAAGAATGGGCTAAAAAACAAGAACAAGCTAAAAAAGACGCCGAAGCAAGAAAAAAAGCTAGAGAGGCTGAATTAGCAAAACAGAAAAAAGCTATAGAAGCTAAACAAGCTCAAGCAAGAAAAGATGTTGAGGCTAAGAAAAAAGAAATTGCTAAAAAACAAGAACAAGCAAAGAAAGACGCTGAAGCTAGAAAAAAAGCTAGAGAAGCTGAAATTGCTAAGCAACAAAAAGTATGGCAAGACAAACAAAACCAAGCTAAAAAAGACGCTGAAGCTAGAAAAAAAGCTAGACAAGCTGAAGCTCAAAAAAGAAAAGATGCATGGAATACTTTGTTAGGTAAATAATAATTTTGCTAAACAGATAAAGAGGGATTTTACAAATGTAAAATTCCTCTTTATTTATTGCCTTGATAAAATGTCTATGATAGTATTATAAAAGTCAAACAAGGGATACATTTATTCATGCTAGTTGAAAGAGAAGTAAAAACAATGAAAGGTGCAAAAATATTAATAGAAACACTTAAAAACTTAGGTGTTGATACAATTTTTGGCTATCCTGGTGGTATTGTTTTAGATGTATATAACGAGCTTTTTAACCAGTCTGACATCAAACATATTCTTGTAAGACATGAACAATCTGCCGTACATGCAGCCGAAGGATACGCTAGAGAAACAGGCAAATGTGGAGTTGTGCTAGTAACTTCTGGGCCTGGTGCAACAAATACTGTTTCTGGTATTGTTAATGCATACCTTGATGGGTACCCACTTATTGTAATTACAGGACAAGTTTTCAAAGATTTAATTGGTAAAAATGCATTCCAAGAAGCTGACATTTGCGATATAACAAAATCATGTACCAAAAGAGTTTATCAAATTACTTCAGCCTCTGAAATTCAGCAAACATTGGACGAAGCTCATTTTGTTGCTACAAATGGCAAAAAAGGCCCTGTAGTAATTGATATTGTCAAAGATGTTTTCTCTGGTGACGCAGAAATATCTGACCAAACTAACGAAACAAAATTTGACTATATCTTAAATACAGATTTACCAGTAGCTAGAATAATTAACCGAATAAAAAATTCAAAAAAACCTGTGATTGTAGCAGGCGGTGGAGTTAACCATTCAAAAGCTGATAAGCAATTATTAGATATTGCAACTAAGTTAGATATCCCTGTAGTTAGTACAATGATGGGATTAGGAACATTCCCTCAAAGTAACCCTAACTTTCTCGGTATGATTGGCATATTTGGGGATAAATCTGCAAATGAGATTATCAAACAATCTGACCTAATCATCTCATTAGGTGCAAGATTTAACGATAGAATTACTTGTATGTTCAAAGATATAGACCTATCTAACAAATTCATTCAAATTGATATCAATCCAAATGAAATTTCACAATTTATACAAGCTTCTGAATCTTACCTAGGCGATATTAGAGAATTTCTACATTCTATAAAAAATATTGAATGCGAAAAATTTTCATCTTGGTGCGAAGAAGCTCAAAGCTTCAAAACATTAAACATAAAAAGAGAACGAAATTCTAATCTTCTTCATTCCTTTGAAGTTATTAGAAAAATTGAAGAACATACAAAGGATAAAAATATAACATTCACATCTGAAGTTGGACAACACCAACTTTGGGCGGTTCAGAACTTAAAATTTAACAATAATCGTAAGATTTTTGTATCAGGAGGTTCTGGAACTATGGGGTTTGGCTTCCCTGCAGCTATTGGAGCTGCAATTGCAAGCCCTGATAAAACTATCGTATGTATAACTGGCGATGGTTCATTCCAAATGGGATTACAAGAACTTGCAACCTGTATGGATTACAATTTAAATATTAAAATTATGATATTAAATAACGGATACTTGGGGATGGTTCGCCAATTACAAGAAAAATTTTGCGATGGAAATTACTCCCAAACGAAAATTTCAAACCCTGACTTTTTGACCCTTGCAAAAAGCTACGGAGCTAATGCACTTAGAGTTACAACACTAGAAGAAATAGATACAGCCCTAAATGCAGCATTTTCAACTGACGGAACATTTATTATTGACTTCGCAGTTGAGCCTATGGAAGTTCTATAAACTTCCATATCAAAAACAGTATAGACTAGACAAAATTACCCTTAATAGGAATTAAGAGACTTGAACAACAACATGAATGAAACAATAATCAAAGAGATTAAATCAATATACTCAGCGAAAACTAAATCAAATAACCCAGCACACGTAACTCCTGAAATTAATGCGACAAAGCCAGAAATCAAGAGTAATAAATCATTTTTCAATGGGGTAATCGATAAATTAAACATTATTGTAGACAAAGACAATAATATTTAGTGACAACCGCCACATCCCCCACAACTACCACTGCAAGATGTCTGATTAAATAAATCATTAAAATCAAAAACTTTATCGCACAAAACTGCATCAATTACTACTGGATAAATTTTCTGGGCAATTTTCAAAATCTCATCTGATAATTCTTCAAAAGAGGTATCAAACCCTACTAAAACAGGATACTGAGCTAAAATCTTATCGTTAGAACAATTATAAACAGTTACACCACTAACCTTAACTCCAGCCAAATACGAAGCTAATATTGGATATTCCTCATCATTAAAAGCGGGCAATAAAGTTGGATAAATCTTTAAAACATTTGGGTGATTAAAGTTATTAAAATCCACATAACCAGTCAAAACAACCACATCAAATTCAGACATATTATAATCTTTTGAAACAACTTTCACATCAGCATCTTTTGATGAAAAATATTTTTCAATAGCAAAAATAATATCTTTATTATCAGAATCTACAATTCCTAACTTTTTAGTCATACAAAAATTTTATCACACAAACGCAATTCTTGTCGATAATAATACTTTATATAATAGTAAGGTTATTTTCATTTTGTAGGTTCAATTGTGTCATTAACAACAAAAAGTATAGATTTTGCAATTACAAAAGCTCCTCAGGTTATAAATACAACAACAGGAGCAATTTCAAAAGCTGTTGGTTCAATATTCACTTCTACCCCAAGCAGAACCGCTGTACAATCAGCTACTTCTAGTGCAAGTCAAGCTGCAAGCCAAGTAACAAGACACGGATTAGAAGAAATTGTTGTTGAAGCAAGACTTATGGACAAAGGTGGAATGATTACCCACGAAGGTGCTAGAATTTCACACCCTGCACCTGTTAGGGCAATGTACCCTGATGCTCCACATGTAGTTGTAGGTGGTAAAGTTTATTATTACGTTGACAAATTAGGGATAAACAGAAGTGCTGTTAGGCACGAAATAACAAGACTTCCAAACGGAGATATTAAGATTAAATTTTTTGACAAAACAGGAGCTTATACAGTAGAAACAATAAAATACGACCCAAAAACTAGACCAATTACAGACAAAGATGAAATAGCAAAATTACTTGAAGAAGCACGCAAAAAACCGTCAAAACCTGCAGAAGTTCTTCCAGAAATTACAGAACCTCATTTCCAAGGGTTTAAAAAACCTAAAGGCGCAACAAGTTGTGCAAGAATAACCGCTCCTGATGGGACTTCAACTGTTACTTTCAGAGATAAAGACGGAAATTTATTGCGAGAAATCAAATGCGATAAATCTGGTTATCCTATTGAATATACAAATTACGAACGTTCTTTTGAAAATATAAATGGATCTATCACTTATGGTCCAAACGGAGAATCCTTACCTATTCCTGGAAGATGTAAATATGATGAAGTTGTAAGAAAATCAACTTACAGAATAAACGATAGTGAAGTACTTAGTACAACTCAAATCAGAGAAGTTACTCCACACAACCACGCACACACAGGAAAAACTATCAAATCAACAGTTGAAAGACGTGGAAGTTTCGAAGAAGTAACAATTGAATCTGGCGATAAAAGAATTAACGAATTTTTCGTAAAAACTGGAGCAACACATAAAGGACGACTTGCAGGAACTCACGCAAAAGGACTTACAAAAGAAGAAATCGAACTAATTCAATCCGATCCATATCTAAGCTCACGTTACTACAATGATGGAGATGAATTTATAGAATCGATAAAACCAACATTGTTCGAACAAGAAGGTATTCGATATCCAGAATTTACAAGATTTACATTTGAACCTCCTGTAAAAAATGGGGAGGGTGGATGCTATTACCCAAAAGCAATCGGATGGGGTAAAACTGAAAGAGTAGGTGGAAGAATTAACGTTATTCCAGCCAATGTCAATTCAACAAACAAAGCTCACACGGTAAATGTTGTAGCTCACGAAACACGACACGGACATCAATTCGATATAATGGAAGATGGTATGAACGGCAAATTAGTAGGTGAAGAAAAGAAATTTGCAGATGAATTACAAGATGCGTGTGACAATTATGTTGATCCAGACGTAGATTATGATGGTTACTGGAAAAATAAAATGGAAACTGATGCTAGACAACGTGGCGAAGAAGCTGAAGAAATCTATAAAATTCACGAAGAAAATCAAAGAAGAATTTTTAATGCATAAAAGCAACAAAAAAGCCCCTCAATTGAGGAGCTTTTTAATTATTACAACACTAATCAATTAAGGACTAGTGACATAATGCTAACAAGATACCAGCAGCAACAGCTGAACCGATAACACCTGCTACGTTAGGGCCCATAGCGTGCATCAATAAGTAGTTTTGAGGGTTGTACTCTAAACCAACTTTATTAGAAACACGAGCTGCCATCGGAACTGCTGATACACCAGCTGAACCAATCAATGGGTTAATAGGTCTGTGTTCTTTACCTGTAATTTTAGCAATTATACCTGTACATAAGTTCATCAATTTAGCCATCAATACACCTGCTGCAGTAGCAAATGAGAATGCAATGATACCTAAGAACAAGATGAACAATGTTTGAACAGTTAAGAACTGTTCAGCTGATAATTTTGAACCAACTGATAAACCTAAGAAAATTGTAACAATGTTAATTAAAGCGTTCTGCATAGTATCAGAAAGTCTATCAACAACACCACATTCTTTACATAAGTTACCAAATGTCAAAGCACCAACTAATGGACACGCATCAGGTAAGAAAATTACACATAAGAACAATACAACAAGAGGGAAAACAATTTTTTCTCTTTTGGAAACTGCTCTTAACTGATCCATTTGGATTTTACGTTCAGCTTCAGTTGTAAGCATTTTCATAATAGGCGGTTGAATAACAGGAACCAAAGCCATATATGAATAAGCCGCTACAGCAATTGCACCTAATAAGTGTGGAGCTAGTTTTGAAGTTACGAAAATTGAGGTAGGACCATCAGCACCACCAATGATACCGATAGAACCTGCTTCTGGTAAAGTAAAACCAAAACAACATAGAGCTAGCAATAAAGCACCAAAGATACCAAATTGAGCCGCACCACCTAAAAGTGCAGTTTTAGGGTTTGCAATCAACGGACCAAAATCTGTCATTGCACCAACACCCATAAAGATAATTAGCGGGAATAAACCTTTATGAATACCTGCTTCATAAATAATTCCTAAGAACCCTGTTGGCTCTGCAATGCCAGCAAGTGGAATATTTGACAACAAACCACCAAAAGCGATTGGCACCAACAATAATGGTTCATATTGTTTTTTAATACCGAGCCATAGTAAGAAACAGCAAATAACAAGCATAATCGGATGACCGAATTGATGTAAAAACTGTTCAAAACCATTTGTAATAGAAGCATCAGCAGGAGATATCATATTCATGATACCTGTTGAGTTCCATAAGGCTAATAAACCTTCTTTTAAATCCATTTTCGACCTCCTACTAACCTACAGTTACCAATACTTGACCTGCTTGAACCTTGTTACCAACTTCGATTTCAACAGAGTTTACTGTACCAGAAACAGGAGATTTAATTTCTGTTTCCATTTTCATAGCTTCAACAACTGCGATTACATCACCTTCAGCAATAGTATCACCTTCTTCAACTAATACTTTTAATACGTTACCTGGTAAAGCAGCTTTGATTGGAGTACCTTCACCAGTAGATGCAGCTTTAGCTTCGATGCCTTCTTTAATTGAGAAGTCAAATAATTTACCGTTAACTGTAGCTTTTTCACCTTCAAATGCAACTGCATACTTTTTACCATTAACTGTAACTGTGTAAGCATTTGATCCTTCTGATGAACCAGATGCAGCAGGAGCTTCAGCTTGTTTTTCGTTTTTACGAACACCAACAGTTGCTTTACCTTGTAAGAACAAGATACCTTTTTCTTTACAAGCACCAGCAATGAAGATGTTTTCATCGTTAACTTCCAAACCAGCATCTTGAAGCATTTTTGTAGCTGCTGCAATACCTTTAGTTTCATCTTTATCATTTAAGTCAACAACTGTTTCTGTTGTAGGTTGTAAACCAAGTTGTTCAGAAGCAATTTTAACGATTTCAGCATCTGGTTCACAAGGAGTTTTACCAAAGTAACCAAGAACCATTTTACCGTAACCTTCTGCGATTTTATTCCATTTACCAAACATAACATTGTTGAATGCTTGTTGGAAATAGAATTGAGAAACTGGAGTTACAGATGTACCGAAACCACCTTTTTCTACAACTTCTTTCATAGCTGCAACAACTTCTGGATATTTATCCATCAAGTTGTTATCACGAAGCATTTGAGTATTAGCAGTTAAAGCACCACCAGGAAGTGGAGATTGGATAATCATTGGGTTAACTGCTAAAGCTTCTGGAGGTAAGAAGTAATCTTTCATACAATCTTTGAAGATTTCTTCTGTTTCTAAGATTTTTTCAATATCGATACCTAAATCGTATTCAGTACCTTTCAATGCGTGCCACATAGAAACGATATCTGGTTGAGCAGTACCACCAGAAACTGGTTTCATAGATAAGTCGATACCATCAGCACCACCATCAAGAGCAGCTAAGTATGCAGCTAAAGCTGTACCTGCAGTTTCGTGAGAGTGGAATCTAATATGAGCATCTGAACCCAAGATTTCACGAGCCATTTTAATAGTTTCGTAAACTTTTCTAGGGTTTGATGTACCTGAAGCATCTTTAAATGCTAAAGAATCAAATGGTAAACCTGAATCTAAGATGTTTCTAAGAACTTTTTCATAGAAAGCTACATCGTGAGCACCTTCACAACCGATAGGCAATTCCATCATTGTGATAGTAACTTCGTGATTTAAGCCATTATCTTTAATACATTGACCTGAGTAGATCAAGTTATTAACATCGTTTAATGCGTCAAAGTTTCTAACAGTTGTAACACCGTGTTTTTTAAACATTTTAGCGTGCAAGTTAATCATATCTCTTGGTTGAGAATCTAAACCAACAACGTTAACACCACGAGCCAAAGACTGTAAGTTTACGTCTGGACCAACTGCAGCTCTGATTTTATCCATAGTTTCGAAAGCATTTTCGTTACAGTAGAAAATTGGAGATTGAAATCTAGCACCACCTGCAACTTCAAAGTGTCTGATACCAGCATCAACAGCTGATTTTAATGCAGGTAAGAAATCTTCTACAAAAACTCTTGCCCCATAAACTGACTGGAAACCATCTCTGAAAGATGTGTCCATAACTTTAATAAGTTTCTTTCCCATAATTTGTCCTTTCATTTATAAATACAAAAATAATTCGTTATAATAGAGGGATTATCCTCTTTTTCTAGCAATTGAAGCTGCGATAGCTAATGCAATAGCTTCATCAATACCAACTGCAGCTTTTTTAGCAACTGTTTTAACTTCTTCAACTGCTTCTGGGAATACTCTGTTTAAAAATCCAACAACTTTTGACATTACAAACATTGCAAAAATCAAAATAATAAGAAATGACAATACAAAGCCCATTCCCATACCTAGTAAGGTTAAACCATTACTTAAAGTTCCATCACTCATAAAATATCTCCTATTGTAAGTACTAATTCTTTATCTTCTTTTAATAAAACGAGCTCACCTCTGTCATTAATTGACTTAGCAAGCCCAGTTTCAACGTTATTAAAAATTTGAACATTTAATTCCTTGTTTAAGAAACAATTTCTATTAATATAATCATTTTTAATAAATTCAAAACCATTTCCTAAAAAGGCATCATAATTTTTGAAAAATTCTTCCGTTAATTCATTCATAAATACGTCTAAATCAACATTTTTACCAATTTCTAGATTTAAAGATGTTGCAATTTTATCTGGAATGGAAGAAATATCATCATTGTTAGAATTCAAATTAACACCAATACCAACGACAATACCTTTTAAAACATTACCAGACATAACCGTTTCAGAAAGAATTCCTGCAATTTTCTTACCA
This sequence comes from bacterium, assembly GCA_017536545.1. Classification (GTDB taxonomy): domain Bacteria; phylum Cyanobacteriota; class Vampirovibrionia; order Gastranaerophilales; family Gastranaerophilaceae; genus Zag111. Next base: position 19,942 of record JAFXHF010000019.1, on the reverse strand, counting down.
GAAATTAACACATCATTTGGCCACTTAATTTCAGGTTTTAAGCCATACGATTCTAAAACCTTACACAAAGCAACTGATAAATACTGCGTTATATTAGGATAAATTTCATTGAAACTATCAGAAGGCTTTAAGACAAAAGACATGAACAAGTTACCTTCCCCTAAATCAACCCAAGAACGATTTAAACGACCACGTCCTGAAGTCTGTGATAGGGCATGTATGATTGTTTTATCTGCAAAGTTTTCAATATTCAACTTCGCATAATTATTCGTAGAATCAACCTTTTCAAGTTTTATAACTTTCATGTTCTCCCCTAACGGATAATTTCCATATAGAACAATTATACTACAAACAAACTTATAAAATACAAAAATTTCACAAAAATTTTTTATTTGCGAAAAAACTTTTTCAATGTTAGAATAAAATAACAGAAGAGGGAGAAATATGGAACATTGGGTTTATACAACCACAATTTTAGGGCATGGGGTGTCTTTTAATTTAGATACACTTATTACCATGTGGATTACAATGTTACTATTAATAATACTTGCATTTATTACAACAAGAAAACTTGAAATGGTCCCAACCAAACTTCAACTTGTTGGAGAAAGTGTTATTAAATACTTCAACGATATTGCAAAAGCTAGTATGGGAAATGATAATGCCCAAAAACATATTGCAATTTTGTTAACCCTATTCTTATTTATTTTAACTGCAAACTTAGTTGGACAACTTCCTTGGAAACTAATCCATTTACACACAGGGGAACTTGCTTCACCTAACAACGATATAAATATGACAGCTGCAATGGCAATTGTAGTTTCTATTTATTATATATTCTTCGGAATCCAAAAACACGGTTTCAAATTTTTCTTCAAAGGTTGGGGGATTAACGATATTGTAATTACCCTTGTTGATACTTTGGAATTATTTGTAAGACCATTTTCTTTGGCTCTCCGACTTTTTGCAAACATTTTCGCAGGAGAAGTTCTGGTAGCAACAGTAGTAAGCCTCACAGGATTATTATTCCCGCTACCATTTATGATGTTTGAATTATTTGTTGCACTAATCCAAGCGTTAGTATTTACGCTACTTTCTACAACATATATTTCAATGGCAATCGCAGATGAACATTAATTTATAACTTTAAATAAAAGGAGAAAATTATGACAGTTGAACAAACATTAGATTTAGGAAGACTAGCTGCAGGTATCGCAATTGGTTTTGGGACATTAGGTGCAGGTTTAGGTCTTGGTATCGCAACTAAAGCAGTTTTAGATGCAATTGCTCGCCAACCAGAAATTAAAGCTGAAGCCTTCAAGAACTTCATTATCGGTGCTGGTCTAGCTGAAGCTACAGCAATTTACGCTTTGTTAATCGCTTTACTATTGATTTTCGTAAAATAATAAGGACGACAAATGTTTGAATTTAATGCCACATTTATAGTTGCAATATTCAGTTTTACAGTGTTCATTATGATAATGAATGCAATATTCTATCGCCCAATCTTAAATATCATCAGGAAAAGAGAAACTTATATTAACTCTAACTATGAAGATTCAAAAAGATTTGAGGCTGATGCTAATGAATACAAAACAACACACGCAGCTAAAATTGAACAAACTCAAGAAAAATGTAGGCACGAATTCAAAAAAGCAGTAGAAAAAGTTCAAAACAAAGCTACAGATAAAGTAAAAATGGCTAAAGAAAATTCGAAATTTGAAATCCTACAAAAAAAAGAAAAAATCTTACAAGAAGAATCTAAACTTAAACAAGAAGTAAAACACACTGTTGTAAAAGATTTAGCATCTTCTATCGCTTCAAAAATTCTTGGTATGGATACAAAAATCGAAAACACAGATTACGAACCAGTAAATAGGGTAATGGATTAATATGGAAAAATTTTCAGAAATACTACATTACATACTACATTCCAATGTCATAAATTTTGCAATTATGATATGGATTTTGGCTGTAATCGTGAAAAAATTAAATCTTGGTAAAAACTTTGAAAAATCAGTTGAAGATATTACTTTAGAAATCAAAAAATCTGATGATGAAAAAGCAAAAGCTGTAAAACTTAGAGATGAAGCTCAAGAAATTTTAGATAATCTGCCTCAAGACATTGAGACAATAGAAAAATCTTCAGCAGAAAAAACTAAGGCTTTTAAAGAGTCCATCGAAGAAAATACACAAAAAGCAATCTTCAATATTGACCAAAATATCAAAAAATCTTTAGCTATCGAAGAAAAGAAAATATCAAATCTTATGACTGAAAAAACTTCAAAAGCATCTGTAGAACTTGCAAGAAAACATATTCAAGATTTATTAAACTCAAATCCAGAATTACACAATAAATACATTCTTGAAAGTTTGGATGAACTTGATAAGGTGAAAATATAATGACAAAAACACTAATTTCTACAATTTCAAAAAACTATGCTAAAGCTCTGATGGAAATCGCAACAGAGCAAAAGTCTTTTGAAAAAATAGAAAAACAATTAAATCAAATCGCTGAAGTTATTGAATCTTCAAATGATTTAAAAATCGTAATGTCAAACTCTTCAATTTCATCTTCTACAAAAATTGAAATTCTAAACGAAATATTCAGCAAAAAAATCGATAAAAAACTTTTGAATTTCTTAAAAATCCTTGTTGAAAAGAATCGTTTTAATGAATTTTATCCGATTAAATCAGCTTTTGAGGAAATGATTGAAAAACATTCGAACAAGAAAACCGTTGAAGTTTATTCGCCAATAGAATTAAACTTCGAAAACAAATCTAATGTATTGTTTAAACTAGAACACAAATTAGGATGTGAAATAACACCAATTTGGAAAGTTGATAAATCACTTATCGCAGGGCTTGCTTTCAAAATCGATGATTGCGTAATCGATACAAGCGTACGTGCAAAGTTAACAAATTTAAGTAAAAGCATAAATAGGTAGGGGGAAAAGTATTATGGTACTAATACAACCTGATGAAATTAGTTCAATTATAAAAAACAAAATCGATAATTACGAGCTTCAAACTGAAGTTTCAAACACTGGTACTGTTCTTGAAAACGGAGACGGTATTGCTCGTGTTTATGGTTTGCGTAATGTTATGGCAAACGAACTTGTACAGTTTGAAGACGGTAATAGCACTCTAGGGATTGCAATGAACCTTGATGAAGATAATGTTGGGGTTGTAATCTTAGGTGATTATACAAATATTAAAGAAGGCACAGTTGTAAAAACAACTGGCAGAATTGCATCTGTTCCTGTTGGCGAAGGTTTGATGGGAAGAATTGTTGACCCTACAGGTAAACCTCTTGATGGTAAGGGTGAATTTGAATATTCAAAAACAAGACCGATTGAACGTGTTGCACCTGGTATTGTTACAAGAAAATCAGTTCACGAACCTTTACAGACAGGTTTAACAGCAATTGATGCTCTAACGCCAATCGGTCGTGGACAACGTGAACTTATCATCGGTGATAGACAAACTGGTAAAACCGCAATTGCAATCGATACAATTATCAACCAAAAAGGTAAAGACGTAATTTGTATCTATGTTGCTATTGGTCAAAAAGCATCAACTGTTGCTCACTTAGCAAAAACTTTAGAAGAACGTGGAGCTATGGAATATACAATTATAGTGTCTTCAACGGCTAACGAATCAGCTCCATTACAATATATCGCACCATTTGCTGGGGTTGCTATTGGTGAAGAATTTATGGAACAAGGTAAATCTGTTTTAATTGTTTATGACGATTTATCAAAACACGCTCAAGCATACCGTGCAATGAGTTTGTTATTAAAAAGACCACCTGGACGTGAAGCATACCCAGGGGATGTTTTCTATCTACACTCAAGATTATTAGAACGTGCAGTTAAGTTAAATGATGAACTTGGTGGCGGTAGTATCACTGCTCTACCTATCATTGAAACACAAGCAGGTGATGTTTCAGCATACATTCCAACCAACGTAATTTCAATTACAGACGGTCAAATTTTCTTGGAATCTAACGCTTTTAACGCAGGTATTAGACCAGCAATTAACGCAGGTATTTCAGTATCTCGTGTTGGTGGTGCAGCTCAGACAAAAGCTATCAAACAAGTTGCTGGTAAACTTCGTCTAGACTTAGCTCAATATAGAGAACTTGAAGCTTTTGCTCAATTTGCTTCTGACTTAGACGCATCAACTAAGAAACAACTATTAAGAGGTCAAAAACTTACAGAAGTACTTAAACAACCTCAATACAATCCTCTTAGTGTTGCTGAACAAGTTTCAATTCTATTTGCAGCTAACGAAGGAATTTTAGACGATGTTGATAATTCAAACATCGCAAAATTCAAAAAAGAATGGTTTGTTTACTTCAACGCAAATTATTCAGAACTTGTTGAACGTTTAAATTCAGGTTCCGCATTATCAGATGATGATAAAAAAGCATTGACTGAAGGTTTAACAACATTCAAAACATCATTTTAAGGATAAATAAGATCAAATGGCGAATTTAAAAGATATCAAAAACAGAATACAGAGTGTGGAAAGCACAAAGAAAATCACACGAGCAATGAAAATGGTTGCAGCAGCTAAGGTTAAAAAATCTGAAACAGCCGTAAAACTTGCACGTCCTTATACACGTGAGCTTGTGCATATGTTCCAAAAACTTTTAAATTCTGTTGACGAGTATTCAAGTGAATCTTTAAAAATTAAATATGCCATTGACGATTATCCAGAACTTCTGCAAGTTAGAGAAACTAAAAACGTTGGCATTTTAGCTATTACATCAAACAAAGGTTTGGCTGGAGCTTATAACGCCAACATTGTTCGTGCAACATTGAAAAGGATAAAAGAGTACCAAGAACAAGGAATTGGTGTAAGACTTTTCGTAGCGGGACAAAAGGGGATCTCTGGTTTACGCAAAAAATGTGAACAATTAGGCTGTAAAATTGAACAAAAATACTATTCGGCAGTTGATGAACCATCACCAATCGAGGCTCGTGACATTGCAGAAGATATGGCTGAATTATTTGTAAAACACGAAATCGATAAAGTAGAAATTATGACAACTCGTTTTAAAAATATGATGAGTTATTTTGTAGAAGACTGGCAAATTCTTCCAGTTGTGGGGGTAACTGATCCAAAAGAAAGAATTCACGATGAGATTATTGACCCTCTTATGGAATTTTTCCCAGATGTTCACCATATTTTACAAAAAGTTGTTCCAATGTATATGACAAACATCTTTTATCACGCATTACTTGAAGCTCAAGCTAGCGAATTGGCTTCTCGTATGACCGCAATGTCTGCTGCAACAACTAACGCTGAAAAAATGATACGAGAATTATCTATCGAGTACAACAAAACTCGTCAATTTGCGATTACCCAAGAGATAATCGAAGTTGTAAACGGTGCAAATTCTCTACAATAAAATCATCTTAACTAGCTAACAAATTTATACCTGTAAAATTCTTTTGATTTAAGAACTGAATATTTTCAGGTTTTAACATAGCATCTTGCTGTTGAACTTGAGAAGCATTGCCTTGTTGAGCAGCTAAAGCCGCTTTTTTAGCTTCACGTTTATTTGTTAAATAACCGTTTAACTTAGGAATTCCAACACCAAGTACTAATCCTGAATACAAGTAACCAGCACATTGAGCAATAGTTAATGCTCTTAATTGTTTTCTAGCAACATGTTTTTTAGGTAAAGCTTCTAACATACCTTTTAAGTCTAAACCTTTACCATCTTTAAATACTTTTTCGCCTAAAGCTGAATGTAAAATTTCTTCTCTAGTTTTTAAAGAAGATGTTTTAATCCAATTTAGAACACCAATACCATCACGTTTAATAAGTGATTTATCAATACTTTGAGCAACAAGTTTTTGAACGAAGTTACCCAAAATCAACCAGTTTGCAAAACCTAAAGTATCTTTAATTGTAGCTTCTGTTAACTCGTTATCATTACGAGATGACAAGAATCTAGACATAATTGTAATACCATAGATAAACTTAAACTGATTTAATGTTGGAGTAAAACCTTTAAATTGAATATCTTTCAACAAGTTTTTAGGATTACCGATAGTAGCCAATACGCCAGCTCCGAACAAACCAGCAACTCCAGCTTTTCTAAGTTTAAAGCCAACAGATTTGTCTTCTTCACCACCACCAACAAATGCGTTGCTACCAGTTTTTCTTCTTGTTAAATACATATTCAATGGTTGAGCACAAATACCAAGTATAGTTGCAACTCCTACACCGATTAATGATCTATTCAAGTTCATAGATTTCATAGCTTTTAAGAACTTGTTAGATGCAACATCTGGAGCTTGCATAAATGCTTCTTTAACTTTGTCTCCAGAGAACGCTTTACCTAGTTTGTAAGCATTATCAACCAATGCATCCACTGAATAACGAGAAGTGTGTAATCTCTCACCTTCTGCGGCAATCATTCTCACATTATTCTCAACACCAAAGGCTTGAAGTAATGTGTTTTTAATAGTAGCTTTGCCCTCTTTTGATAATTTATTTGAATCAGCTCTAATTTCATTTTCTAAAACTTCAGCAACTCTGTCGATAACTCTTTCGTCCTGAATACGTATCCATTTACCATTTTCAGTACCACTTAGAGCCTCATAACGTCTAAATGTTTCAGCTAAGTATTCTCTTAATGGATTTGCAGATGGATTATTTACTGCAGCTTTTAATTTAGCATCATAAATACCACCGTGTAAATCTAGAGTTTCAGCATCAGCGTAAATATTGTTAGCTTTAACATTGTAATCGCCACCAAGTTTGTACATTCTATTAATGCCAGCTGCAACTAAAGCTCCAGCACCTGCTCCATACAAACAAACAGAAGCGTGGTTCACTGCACCCATACCTTCACGACGAGCTGTTTCAACCCCAACTTCAGGCCCTCTAGAGAAGAAATCTGTCAAAGTTCTAGGCAATACCATAAAACCAAAGTCAACAGCACAAGCACCCCAAGCTGGACTTGTATCTAAGAAGTTTAAAAATGGAATAAATCCAGCACCTGTGAATGATGTATTTTGTTTTGGTTGAGCATAAGTAATAGGTCTTTGAACTAAAACCTTATTTTCGTTCTTTTGCTGAATTTGTGGGATATTTAATTGTCTCAGATTTTGTTCTACTTTCATTATGTGAATGCCTTTATATTATCTACTAACTAAAAAATGATTGGAATGTACCCGAACTACCTTTGATAAGATTTTGGGTGAATGTCGTTGAGCCCGTCTGAGTCGTTTTAGGCTCTGAATTAGCTGCAGCTAATTTTGCAGCTTCCAATCTTTGCTTTTTGTTAGTTTGCGATCTAGTGTATAGAGGAATGATTACCCCTAGTGATAGTAATGAGAATGCTAAGTTACTTAATTGACAAACCGCTCTTAAGTTTTTAGCTTTAGTTCTCATCGCTGTATCTGCAATAGCACCTAATTCATCTGTTGATTTCATCTTAGTATGCTTTGCCCAAGTCCAGAAACGTTCGAAAACGTTTGCACCTTCTTTTGGTGATTTAAGTCTGTTTATTAATTTTATACCATCTGAATTTTTATTTTCAATAGCTGTAGCCACACCTTTAGCAACATAATCACCCAAGAAATAGAAACTTGAGAATGTTGCAATATCTCTGATTGTGTTTTCTTTCAATTCATTTGAGTCTTCTGCTGCAGCCAAACGACTTGAGAATGTTGCAGCTGAAATAATTCTTGCCTGATCCATTGTTGGGAAAATGTTTTTAAATTGGAACATTTTCAATGATGGTCTGTCCATTAACATAGATAAGCCTGCAACCGCCCACATTGCAGGAACTGCAATAAATTTTTGAGCTGTCAATTTTTTCTTTTCTTCAGGAGTTGTAACGTGTTCTCTATCATCATTGTAAATAGGAGCACCTTTTTTACCAGCCATTTTGTGAGTAATCCATCTGTTAATTGGTTGAGCCGCAATTGCAAGAGGGATAATAAATCCTAAACCTGCAATACTCTTCACGTTAACAAGTTTTTTAGCTTTACCAAAGTATTGAGCTAAATCAGTAGAAGTTGCAATATTTGCACTTTCTTTAGACACGCCATGAAGTAAATCTCCAGCACTTTCACATAAATGACTTAAACTACTAGAGAAGAAACCTTTATCACCAGCGAATCTGATATTTTCAGCAATACCACCTTTTTGTACCAAGTATTGATACATTTCAGTAGCATAACCTTTTGTTGGAGTTTCACTTACAATATTACGAGCCATTTCTCGGATAGATTGAGTATAAAGCTTATCATCAGCAAAAATCTCGCTAAATTTCTTCAATCCACCTTTTGTAATATCGCCATCAACACCCTCTAAATCGTCAAACATTGATTTTAAAGTGTTGAACATTCTCTCTTCTTTATTATCACCAGCTGAAGCTCGGTAGTATTTTTCAATTTTATCAATAGTATCACTGTTTGCCCAGCTACCAGCTAATTTAGAGTTTCTAAAAATACCCATAACAGGTTTTTCAAGAAGCTCAGCAAACCCTAATACAACAAAACTTGGGATAATACAGTTAATTAAAAGTCCTGAACCTTCACGTCTTAAAGCTTCAAAACCGCCCAATAGATTAAGTTTTCTTTCACCTGTATCGTTACCATTTTCATCTTTTTGTTTAGAACCAATAAATGTTTCAAAAAAAGTTCTTGGAATAATTGCAGTAGCTAAGTCTAAAACGGCAACGTTAAGCATAGGAGATTCTTCGCATCTTTGAATCGCCTTTAAAGCCCAGTTCGCACCTGTAAAACTTGGTTGTTGCAAGTTTTGCTTACGATTAATAGGGGCTATATTTTTGCTATTTACACTACCTAATTCAACTTTATTTATCATAACTACTATTATTATTTTTGCCGATGTTTGTTATTATAACCAAGACACAATACATTGAAAAGTGCTCAAGAAAAAAAATTGCTATAATTAGATAATATATAAAGGAAATGTAAAGAGAATCTTTACATTAATTTTATAAAAATATAAATTATTAAACAAAACCTTTAAAAAAGATGTTAAAAGAACACTAAATGATACAAAAAATGATTAAAATATCCAAAAATTACAAGAAAAGATTTTTGTAAAATTTTATTAAGAAATAGAAAAAATGGCCAAAATTAAGCCATAATTATAGTTGATGAGCTTAATTTTCAATAAACAAAGCATGAGAAATTTTAAATAAATCACTTAAATACATTTTTTATAGTATATCCTTAAGAAGGATTTATATTACAATATAAATAGCAAATTTTTGTAAAAGAAACCTCGAGAAATGTTAAAGATGAACGATAGAAATTACAATTACCACAGAAGAGCTTCAAATGCGAGAACAGCACCTCGCAGACGCAGATATTCAACAGGTTCTGCAGATAATCCTTTCGAGAATTACGCAATAAACAGACGTCGTGAACGTTCTTCTTTCAGAAAATCTTTAGCAATAATGACAATAATGTTTTTCACTGCAATATTTGGAATATTATTATTCGCAAATCATCAGTCTTATTTAGATGAAAAACTTGGCAAAGATTCATTTGTATCTAAACTATTTAGCAGAATTACAACAAAACACGCAACAAAAGATAAACCCGAATTCACATTACCATTTGGCCCAAGAAGACAAAACGTGTTATTACTTGGTGTGGATTCAAATGGTGCAGATTCTGATTTATGGGTTGGAACAAGAACTGATACAATTATTTTATTAAACATTGACCCAAGAACAAGAACTGTAAATGCTATTTCTATCCCAAGAGATAGTAAAGTATATTTACCAAAAGGTATGGGTGTACAAAAAATCAATGCAGCTCACGCTATTGGCGGAGTTGAAATGACTATAAAAACAGTAGAAAACACCTTAGGTATTCACGTAGATAAATATATTATGGTTCATGATGATGCTGTTAGAGCAATTGTGGATGCACTTGGTGGGGTTGATATTTACGTTGAGAAAAATATGAAATATGACGATTATACGGGTAAACTTCATATCAATTTCAAAAAAGGTGATCACCACTTAACTGGAGAAGACGTAGTAGAATACTTGAGATTTAGACACGATGCTTTAGGTGACATTGGAAGAACTCAGCGTCAACAATGGTTCTTAAGAGGTTTACTAGCAAACCTACAAAAACCTGAAACAATTACTAAAATTCCTAAAATTATATCAGTGGCAAATAAATATATTAAAACCGATATGTCCGTATATGAAATGTCACAATACGCATCTTTAGCTAAAAGTTTTGATAGAGATAACATTGAAATTGCAATGTTGCCAGGTTCTCCAAATAAGCAAGGTTATATTAGCTACTGGATTTTAGACCCAGAAAAAACTCAAGAAGTTGTTGATAGATTAATTTACAGACAAAAGTTTGACGGAGAAAAGGAACATTATACAGCAAGTATTATGAGCTCACCAGAGGACGCAGCAGAAGCTACGCAATTGCAACTAGCTTTAGAAAATGCAGGAATCGAAGTTAGATGTAGCGGAACTCTACGTTCAACTCATTCTCAATTTATTGCTCATTCAAAATATGTAACTATCGACTACTATGCAAACTTAAAGAAAAAAGTTCCAGAAGTAAAATCAAGACAATTCGTATATGACCCAATTTCTTATATGTGTGCAGCAACTGATTTTACTGTGGTATTAGGTGGGGAAAACAAATAAAAATAGGAGAAAAAGAAATATGGTTATGAATGCAATCCTAAGTCGTAAAAGTGTTAGAAAATATACATCGCAAAAAATTGAAGATTCTAAATTAGAAAAAATATTAGAAGCAGGACGTCTTGCCCCATCTTGGGTGAACGTTCAGCCATGGAAATTTATTGTTGTAAAAAATCAAGAAACAAAAAATATTTTATGCGAAGCCGCAGGAGGTCAGCCTCAAGTTAGAAACGCAGATACAGTTATCTGCTGTATTGCAGATTTAGATTCATGGAATAAAACAAATTTCGGTAAAGTTCTTGCTCAAAAAGGACTAGACGAAGCAACTTGCGAAAGTATTGTTACATCAAATTTACTAAACCCATCAACACTAGGAGAATACGAAACACTATTAAGAAGTGTTGAACAATTAACTTATGCTGTATCTTATATGACACTAGCAGCTGAAGAACAAGGTATTGGTTGTTGTATAGTTGGAGCTATGGCAAACGAATTAACAAAAACAAGCGACGAAACAGCTCAAAACATCAAATCATTATTGGGGCTAAATAATAGACAGGTTTTAGTAGAACTTTTAACTCTAGGATACGAAGAAGATCCAAAACCAGCTAAAAAATACAGAAAAGATGCTAGAGAAGTAGTATTCTACGAAAAAATACAATAAATCGAGGTATAAAAAAAATGTATTGTAAACCTTAAAAAAAAATGATATACTCAACCTATAAATAAGAAAAGAGGTAAGTTTTATGACATATTTTAATGAAGGAGAATTCGGTATTATGTTATTCACTGGAATTATTACTGTTGTTGGTATCCTACTATTATTAGTTCTATACGGAATTTACGTAGGTCTTATCAAAAAACGCAACAAAGTTAAAGAAGCAATGAGTGGTATAGATGTTCAATTAAACAAAAGATACAGCTTAATCCCTAACATCTTAACTATTGCTAACAAATTTATGGAACACGAAAAAGGCTTAATGGAAGAAATTACAGCCCTAAGAGCAAAAGCTTCAGGAATTAAAGCAGACGCAAACACTATTACTGAAAAAATCAACTTAGACAACCAAATTGCATCAAAAATGGGTCAATTAATGGTTAACGTAGAAAACTATCCACAATTAAAATCAGACCAAACTATGATGCAAGCAATGCAAACTTATGCAGAAGTAGAAGAACATATTGCTGCAGCTAGAAGATTTTATAATAGTGCAGTTAACGAACTTAACAACTCTGTTGAAATTTTCCCAAGCTCAGTTATTGCTGGTATGTGCGGAATTTCTTCTTATCCGTTCTTTGAAGCTGCTGAAGCTGCAAGACAAGAAGTTAACGCATCTGATTACTTCAAAAACTAATATAAAATCTACAAAAATGGCGGGTACTTGTATCCGTCATTTTTTATGCGGTTGTAGCTCAGTAGAATAGAGCGTGAGTTTCCGAAGCTCAAGGTCGGGGGTTTGATTCCCCCCAATCGCAAATTAACAAATTAAGCTGCAACTGGCATAAATATTGCATCAGGTTGTCTCAAATTATTAGTGACCCCATCTGAAATACCGTGACCATTACCATCTGTAATTTCAGTATGACCATATTTTGAGCTATAACCTTTAGAGCCTTGATTAAATACTAAAACGCACCCCGCTGGCAAAGACCTAACATCAGTAGTTGCTGGAATTTCTCTAAAATTACTATTTCGACGTAGAATATCGTCCATTTGGTATGCATGGCCATATTCATAATTTCCTAAACCAGCATCACATATTGCATCTTTCACATATCTTGCACAATATCCCGTAAAACCAACAGAATTATTACGTGCAACGCCAGCTAATCTTGCCCCTGCACTAGCATCATAGCCATAACGACTCCAAGTAGAACTATCACCTGCTGATATTTGAGCTGAATTCAAATATGCCATTGATGATGAGCGGGTCAAACCAGATGAAGATGATGATGAAGAAGCACTAGTCTTAAATAATTCTGGGAATCGTTCTTCAAGCCCATCCAAATTCCCAAACATCTTAGCATTTGCATTAAAATTAATTGCACTTAAATCATTAAATCCATATGGGTTTGTAGAATTTCCATTTCCAACACCTATTGGATATAACTTTGAAAAATAAACATTCGCACTATTAATTATATTTAATAATTGTGATGAATCGTAAAGTGCCATAATATTCCCTTTAATATCCCCTTGTAAATATATAAAGTATATAAACTTTATGAAATTGACTTATAAAAAGGAAATATTACAAATTCGTAACATTTAAAAAAGATGCTACACACCTGTTTTTTCATCTAGTTTAAAATAATCAATCAAATCAAAAATTGCTGAAATTTCTGATAAGAAATTGTTTATTTGTTTTTGGTTATCTAAAGGTGTAAATAAATCCCCTATTTCAAACAAGTTTTTTCTTGTTGGAATCGCAAACATAACTTTATTGCCATAGAAAGCACACTTTGCCTTACTTGTACCAAATGAGGTATGCAAAGTTCTAAAACGTTCCATAAAAGTCGGAGTAATTAAATAACGCCCCTCAATTTCATCAGATGAAAACGCTCTATAACGTTTTTCAAATTCAGGGTCTTCAAGTTTAATTTCTTCTAAAATCTCAGTATTTCTAGACTTAGCAACCCCAATAGCAACCAATGCAACTACAAGCACAATCAAAAGATAAGGCCAAATAGATAAAAGCAAATTAAACAAACCTGAAACAGAACCAATGAAGGGTAATATTTGAACTGCAAGACAAATCCAAAATAACCAAACTAGAGGATTTGCATTGCGAACATTAACATCACCTTTTGTAGTGATAATAGTTTTGTTTTTTACAAGTTTATTAGAATCAAAAGAAATAACAACACCATTAAAAACTGGCCAAGTCATTTTTCGACGACCACTACCAGTTTCATAAAACATATTAGTTTCAGAAACTTCATATCTAACACCTTTATAAGTTCCAATAAAAGAATCGTCATTAGAACGTCTATTAAAAGTACTAAACAATTCGCTCTGCATAAGGTCTACATCAGAAATCAACTCTTCTTCCTGAATCCATGAGATATCACCAAAAGCTTGTATTAACAATGGCATACATCTTTGTTTAATTCGTTTTCTAAAATTATGATAAATAAAAATTATCGAAACACCAGCAAGTATTCCGACAACAACCATAAATGGAGCTAAATCAGTAAAAGAAAGAATCGTTACTAATACAATTGCTAGAACAAGGATAAAAATAAATAAACCCAATTGCCCTTTTCTATGATACTCTTCTTCTTTAAAAATAGGGGCAACAACATTTGCGTAATTTTTATAAAACTCAAAAACCGCTTGAGATTTATCGAATTTCATATTCATCTTGTTCATATAATCCACCTCTAAAAATTTTAAATTGGCCCCGCCGAGAGTCGAACTCGGGCAAGACGCGGTTTAGGAAACCGCCGCTCTATCCTACTGAGCTACGAAGCCATACCCTCATTATACACCTGTAATCGACTATACGCAATTATGTTAAAAATTAAATTTCTATATACATTTATACCTGTTTGATGTATAATTAAAAGCGTAAATGGAAGTGTATAACTAAAAGGCGTAAGAGAATACGCAGAAAGAAAAGGTAAACTTATGAAACCTGAAACAAAAAGCTTTCAATTAGAAATCGGTGGAAAAACCGTTACTATTGAAACAGGAAAGTATGCACAATCAACTAATGGTTCCGTTACAGTAAGATGTGGCGATACAATGTTATTCGTTCACTGTGTAGTTTCAAAAGAACCAAGAGTGGGTATCGACTTTTTCCCATTGTTGATTGATTATGAAGAAAGAATGTCATCAATCGGTAGAATCCCTGGGGGTTACAACCGCTCAGAAGGTAAATCTAGTGATAAAGCTATCCTAGTTTCTCGTTTGATTGATAGACCTATCAGACCTTTATTCCCTAAAGGTTATAGAAACGACATTCAAATCGTTGCTCAATTATTCAGCTATGACCAAGAAAACCAACCTGATACATTAGCTATGTTAGGTGCTTCTTGTGCTTTAATGCTTACTGGAGCTCCATTTGAAGGTCCTATCGGTGCTGTTAGAGTTTCACGTGATGAAAACGGCAATCTAATTGCTAACCCAACTCACAGACAAGCTAAAGATTCTGATTTAGATATCGTAGTATCAGGTACTCATGATTCTGTAATCATGGTTGAAGCTGGTTGTAAATTCGTTTCTGAAGACGACATTATGGCAGCAGTTGAATTCGCTCAAGTTGAAATCGCAAAACAATGTGAAGCTCAAGTTGAATTCGCTAAACTATGTGGCGTTGAAAAAGAAGAATTTGTTAACCCATACGATACTACAGAACTTAAAAATATCATCAATGAAACAGCTCACGACTTAATCTTTGATGCTTACCACAATTTTGACAGAGCTTACCGTCAAGAAAAATTGGAAGAAGCTAAAAAATTAGTTAAAGAAAAAGTTGATGCTTTAGCTGATGATCACTATATTAAACAAATTATAGAAGAAACAGGTATCGACTTCGTTGCTGAAGAATTCAAAGCTGCTGAAAAGAAAATTATGCGTGCAATGATTCTTGACGAAGGTGTTCGTGCTGACGGTAGAAAACCAACTGAAGTTCGTCCTATCTGGTGCGAAGTTGGCGTTATTCCTAGAGCACACGGTTCAGCTGTATTTACAAGAGGTCAAACTCAAGTATTATCAGTTGCAACTCTAGCTGGTCCAGCTATGAAACAAGAGCTAGACGGCGTTGATCCTGAAACTGAAAAAACTTATATGCACAAATACATCTTCCCTGGTTTCTCAGTTGGTGAAGTAAAACCTCTAAGAGGCCCTGGTAGACGTGAAGTTGGTCACGGTAACTTAGCAGAAAGAGCTAACGTTCCTGCATTACCAACTCAAGAAGAATTTGGTTACACAATCAGAGTAACTTCTGATGTATTAGAATCTAACGGTTCTACATCAATGGCTTCAACTTGTGGTTCTTCAATGGCATTAATGAACGCTGGTGTTCCTGTTAAATGTATGATCGGTGGTGTTGCAATGGGTATGATTACTGAAGAAGGTAAAGAACCTGTTGTATTAACAGATATCCAAGGTATTGAAGACTTCTTAGGTGATATGGACTTTAAAGTTACAGGTAACGATACTGGTATCACAGCATTACAAATGGATATGAAAGCTAAAGGTATTGCTAACGATACATTACGTCGTGCTTTAGGTCAAGCTAAAGAAGGTAGATTACACATCTTATCAAAAATGAGAGAAGCAATCACTGAACCTGGACCAATGTCACCATTTGCTCCAAGCATCACTACAATGACTATTCCAACTGAAGATATCGGAACAGTTATCGGACCTGGCGGAAAACAAATCCGTGCAATCATTGATGCTTCTGGTGCTGAAATCGACATTCAAGATTCTGGTGTTGTAACTATTACTTCTAACGACCAAGAAGGTGCAAAAATCGCTATGAAGATGATTAGAGACCTTACTTTCAAACCTGAAGTTGGTATGGTAATCAGAGGTAAAGTTGTAAGAATTATTCCTATCGGAGCTTTCGTTGAATTAGGCGGTGGCAAAGATGGTATGGTTCACATTTCACAAGTTTGCCAAGAAAGAATCGAAGCTATCGAACCACACTTAACTATCGGTCAAGAAGTAATCGTTAAGGTTATCAAAATCGATGAAAAAGGTCGTGTAAACCTAACTATCAAAGGTGTTACTGACGAAGACAAAGCTAACGTTCAATAAAATTTTGAACATAAGAAAAGAGGTAGGATTTATTTCCTACCTCTTTTTTCGTGTTTATTTACTATCTTCTTTTATATACTGAATCTAATTCAACCAATTCTAATGTAGAATACTCAAAAAGACGTCTGTATTCAGGATGAGTAAATCCATCAGCCATAGCCATTAGTTTATTATAAGTTTCTGTAGACAAACGATCTTTATGTTTATCAATCGTTTCTCTATTCAATATTGTTAAAAGGACAGGAACATCATGACTATAATTTAAAAAGTCATTCACAAACATCCCCATAAGATGTTCAAATTTTGCCATTTTTTGATCTGGTGTTAAATTCTTATCCAAAAGACCTCTTGATAATCTATAATTTGGAATCATCACATTTAATGCATCACCTAATATTTTTCTACGGAATTTAACGTTATTAGTCATTTCTTTTAGCATTAAAATTATTTCCTGCGAATCTTCAGGCAATAACTGTTCAGCTGGATGATACTTAGATAGCTGATCTAACATTGTAATACGAATCTTATTCAACTCAGTCGGTGTAATATCTTTGAGGTATGAGTTATACAAAGAATCCAATTCTCGTCTATGTTCAGACATAACTTTAGTGAACACTTCATTTAATAGAGGATTCTTTACAGCTAAAGTATTATATTCATCAGCATACATACGATAAATCACCCCTGGTAAGTCAACCTCAGAATGTCTTGTTAAAGTATCAGCCATTGCCGCTGCAGCAGCTAACGACATTTGAGGATAATGTAAGTAATACGTATAGTAAATAGATTTTGATTCATCATCAAACTCTTCATCAGTCATAATTTTATCATCATCAATCATATCTTTAACTTGACGAGTTGCAACACTTAATTTGTATCTATCACCAATCTCTTCATATGTTTTCATGAATTTAATAAAATGATTAGCAAAAGCGGTTGGATAAAGTTTTGCTTCATTTTTTATAACATCTTCGTAAACTTCCTCAATATTACCTGTTACATTTATATCCTCACCATCTTTACCACGTAATGTAATTACCTCAGCACCATACTTTGCCGCTTCTCTTTGCAATAATTCAAGCTCTGAATCCACATTTTTAACAATATCTAAAAGCTCATCCAAAGCCTGATCTAGCTCTTCTTTTTGAGCTTTAGGATCACCATAACGTTCCATAAAATGAGCTTCCCATAACGCTTGGTCTTCATCATGTTTTGCATAGCGGGCATTTCGTTTTGGTTCGATTGTTTTTGTGTAATCCAAAAGTTCTAAATACTCTGCTGTTACATAATCTATTGCCTTTTGGTTCTCTGAATTTTTTGTTATCTCTTCAAATTCCTTATTCATCGGAATCATTCCGCCTGCACCATATACATCCTCAAACAACTCGATTGTATCGGTAATCGCTTGAGAATATTCTTTTAATAAAAATGGATTTGCTTTCCAGAAGCGTTCAAACATTGTTGCTCCCTTTACAGTTTTTCCATTCTCTTTTTCTTCTTCTGCAAAATATCTCATTTCTTCAGATAAATGTACCTTATCTGCTGCTACTGTCATTATTGGACTTAAATATTTCACAATAAATGATGCTTCTGGATCGTCTTTTTTGAAGCGTTTTATTACTTTCTTTTCAATTGCCTGTGCATCACCTTTTGCATCGATGATGTCATCTGTTAATTGTTTCTTTTGGTAATCTTTTAATTTATATTTTCTTGGTTTTGGGGTATGGTCAACATCTGTTGTTCTTGTACCATGAGAACCTGTTGTTTTTGAACCATTACCTGTTCCTCCATTTGCTCCTGCTCTTGGAATATAAACATATGGAAAGTCTTCTCTTGTTGCAATAAATGACTTCCAGAACGGTTTTTCTGGGAATCTTATACCAAATGCACTATAATCTTGTGGTGTAATATCATAACTCTTGAAATATACACTTACATCTTTATTAAAATCTTTATTGATTTCTTTTAATGTTTTTCCTTCGATGTATATCTTTTTAATTATATACATACCTAAGTCGTTTTTACCATTTTTAAATAGTGTTTTATCTGCGTAACTTGGGTCTTCTTTTAACAAGTTTATCATTCCCAACAAGCCTTCTCTTGATTTGCGTTTTGGTTTTGAGCTCAAGTTTGCAAACAATGGTTCATTTGGAAACATTTTCTTCACTTCATCTAAATCTTTTGCTTCTTCTATTTTCCCAAACACTTCTTTCATTGCTTGAGCTGGTGGAATTGAGCGTTGGAACGCTGGATCTCCTGTTTCATAAATATATTCATGCAAGCTACGTGGCATATTCTGTTCGTTAAAGTCTTGTTCATAGAAGTTCTGTGGAGTTCTGAATAATCTTGCTCCAAAATTTATATTATAATCTCTATATGCATACATCCCTGGGATGCCTGTTGTTTCTTGCATAGGGCTTGTTTGCATAGAGTTTTGTTTATCTTGTTTTTTTGCAACATTTATTGCAGGGGCTAAATAAGAGAGAGGTAATATTTTCATTTTCTTTTCCTAAGTTTTATAAAACACTGTCTGAATTAAAAACCGTAAAAATATTTTTTGCCCTAGTTTTAATATTTATTTACACTTTCCAGAACTTAAAAAATATGATAAAATCAAGTAAAGAATAGGAGAAGAAAAAGATGAGTGATATTATAACAATCGGTAGTGCTACAATGGATGTTTTTGTTGAATGTGAAGACGCAAACATTGTATCAGTTAGAACAAAAGATAGAAAAGCAGAATTTATGAGCTATCCTTATGGTTCAAAAATCGAAATTTCTGATTTTGACACACAAGTTGGCGGCGGTGGAGTAAACACTGCAACAAACTTTGCAAACCTTGGTTATAAAACAGGTGCAATCTTTAAAGTTGGGGATGATATTTATTCAAGAGGTATATTCAAATTCTTTGAAGATAAAAACGTTGATTTATCAAACATTGTTCAAGATAAAGAAGATACAACTGGTTTTTCAATTATCCTAACAAGCTTTGAGGGCGATAGAACAGTTTTAGCACACCGTGGTGCTAATGCACATCTTAAAAAATCCGAAATAAATTTTGAAGCAATTAAAAACGCTAAATTCTTATATATTGCACCTCTTAATGGTGATAGTAACAAAGTTTTGGATGACATAGTAAACTTTGCAAGAGAAAACTGCACATATGTTTGTTTCAATGCGGGTTCAACTGGCATCAAGAAAGGTTTCAACTTCCTTAAAGGAATATTAGAATCGGCTCAAATCGTTGTAATGAATAAAGAAGAAGCATCTATGGCAACAGGTATTCAATTAAGACCTGACACTAGAGATGAAAAATTCTCAGAACAACTTGTTCACCCTGACCTAAAAGAAATGTTTAAAAAGCTAAAAGTTTCAGACTACCAAGTTATAGTAATCACTGACGGGGGAGCTGGAGCTTATGCTTATAATGGTAAACAGTATTTCTACTGTCCTTGCTTTGATGGACCTGTAACATCAACCCTTGGAGC
>JAFXHF010000025.1 GCA_017536545.1 bacterium | reverse complement strand
TTTTATTCCTGATGAGGATCAAGGTGTTTTGATTGCTCAAATTACTCTTCCTGACGGTGCGTCTTTGTCAAGAACAAGAGATATTGCAACAAAATTCGTTGATCAAGTTAAAGAATTAGATGGTGTTGAACCTCAGAAAATCACTGTATTTGGTGGTGGAAGACAGGTAAATGCTGCGTTTTCTATTATCTTGTTAAAAGATTATGCTGATAGAAAAAATAATCCTATAACTTGGTTAGAGCGTAAATTCCAAGGTAAAGAAACTGATTTATCTCACATTGCAATTCTAAATAGAATTAGAGGTATTGCTGCTGGGACAAAAGAAGCTTCAATTATCGTATTTTCACCTCCAGCTATTCAAGGTATGAGTATGATGGGTGGTTTTGAGTTCCAAATGTTATCTCAAGGTGAATATTCTTCTCAAGAGATGGAAACTTGGGCAAATAAATTAATTTCAGCTGCAAATCAAAATGAATCGTTGTCTAACGTAAATACAACTTTCCAAGCTAACGTTCCACAATATATTCTTGATATCGATTATGCGAAAGTTTTAGCTCAAAATGTTGATTTACAAGAGTTATATACAACATTAACATCTATGCTTGGTACATATTATGTAAATGACTTTAATAAATACGGTCGTGTATTCAAGGTTCAAATTCAGGCAGAAAGTAGATTTAGAAATAAAGCGACAGATTTAGAAGGAATTTATGTAAAAAATAAAAATGGCGTACAGGTACCTATATTATCTATGGTAACACCAAGACAGGCTGTTGGTACTGCTGCTATTTCACGATATAACCAATATAAATCTGTACAAATTCAAGGTCAGCAGGCCGCTGGACGTAGTACTGGTGAAGCTATGATTGCTATGGAACAGATTGCAAAAGAAGTTTTACCTTCAGATATGACATTTGACTGGTCTGGTACATCTGCTCAAGAAAGAGAGGCTGCTGGTCAAACAATTATGATTGTAGTCTTTGCGTTAGTATTTGTTTACTTGTTCTTGGTTGCATTGTATGAAAGTTATACAATTCCAGTTGCGGTATTGTTGATTTCTCCAGTTGCAGCTTTGGGTGCATTGTTATTCCAAATGATGATTAACCAAGCTTTCGATGTTTATTCGCAAGTTGGGATGATTACATTGATTGGTTTGGCTGCTAAACAATCAATTCTGATTGTAGAGTTTGCAAAAGAAGAACACGAAAAACATGGTTTAGCTGTAAGAGATGCGGCTATAAAAGCTGCTAAATTAAGATTTAGAGCGATTATGATGACAGAATTAGCATTTATTATTGGTGTATTACCGATGATTTTTGCAACAGGTGCGGGTGCTAATTCAAGAATTTCTGTTGGTTCAACTGTATTTGGAGGTATGGTTGCAGCGTGTACATTGGGTGCTGTACTTACTCCTGCGTTCTATGTTTTAGTTCAGGAATTTGTTGATAGATTCCCTAAAAAAGAAATTACAGATAAAGATTTGGAGATATAGTATGAAAAAGATTCTCAATATAATACTTGTTGCATCTGTTCTTGTCGTTGGTTCAAATTGTGCTTTTGCAAAGAAAACTAATGATATAGATCTTGTTGCAAAAAAAGAAAAAGAAGTCGTTATCGTAAAACCTGAAAAGGTTAAGGTAAATACTAAAAAAGAAATAAAAAAACAAAAATCAAATGCAAAAAACAAAGCTAAGTCTTCTCAAGAAGCAAAGGGAATGTATGAAACAAAATTCCCTGCCATAAATAGTAGAATTAGCTATACAGATATGAATGGTGAAGTTACTTTATCTGATTGCATTAAGTTGGCTATTACTCACCATCCAACAATTATGTCTGCAATTAGTAATGCTGAAATTTACAAATCAAAAATTGGGCAAGCTTGGTCAAAATATTTTCCAACTATCAGTGCGGGTACTAGTTATTCACGTAATGATATGTTTATGACTATGGGTGGTAATTTTGCTCGTATGATTCAACAAAAACACAATATGTTTTATATCCCAACATTATCTGCTGATATGTTATTGTTCGATTTTGGTAAAACTAAAGCTCAAGCCGATTATGCAAAAAGAACTTGGGAATCTACACGTTATGATGCAGAAACAAGTATTGAGAACGTAATTTATAATGTTAAAGTTCGTTATTATAATATGGTGTTCGCAAAGTTACAGAAAATGGTTTATGAAAATACCGTTGAAGATTATGAATTACAACTAAAACAAGCAACTGCATATTATGATATCGGTAAAAAAGCAAAAATCGATGTGACTTATGCTGATTATAACCTAGGAAAAGCTAAGTTAAACTTGATTAAAGCAAAAAATACAGAGGAACTAGCTTCAGTTGAACTTGCAAATGCTGTTGGTATCCCTGAGTTGGAAAATGTTGTATTGAAAGATTCGTTAGTTGAAACTGAGTATTCTGTTAATTTCCCAGATTTGATTAAGACAGCAGAAGAATCTCGTCCATCTTTGTTAGCAGCGAAGAAAAGAATGGACGCTGCAGAATTGGCTGTTAGAAGTACAAAACGAGCTTTTGCTCCTAATATTTCTGGTTTTGGTTCTTACAATTATGGTGGCCGTCAGATTGATGCCGATTACGGTTATTCAGCAGGTATTCAACTTAATTATTCAGCTTTCAATATTATGTTGTTGAAAAAACAAGTTGATGAAGCAAATGCTACTTATAAAAAGTTTGTTGCAGATTATGAGCAAGAACGTCAAAATGTTTATCTTGATGTAAAATCAGCATATATTAATTTGATGAATTCTTATGATAGTATAGCTGTTTCAAAATTGGCACTACAACACGCAAAAGAACAACAATATCAAGCTTTTAGACGCTATCAAGTTGGTTTGGGTGATGCGATTGAGTTTAAAGATTCTGAAAATACATACTTAAATGCTCAATTAGATTATTATTCAACACTTTTACAATATAACGTGAATGCAGCTGAATTAGAAAGAGTAATCGGTGCCCCAATCACTCCTTCAGATAAAACTTTATAAGTTATAGATAAAAGAGGCGGCGGTTTTTTAAACCGCCGCCTCTTTTTATTATTTATTATTCCAAATATGTCGTTTGATTTTTTCTAATATTGAAACTTTTGAAATGTCTTTTTTCTCAACAGAAATTATTTCATAATCATTTGGTTGTACTGTTCTTGTGTATTTTAAATCTGTTGGGCCAAATAGCATAACATATATTGGTCGATAAACTTTTGGGATATTGATATATTCACATAATTCTGGAAATGCTTTTAAGCATGCTTGTACAAGTCCGCACCAAACAGTTCCGACTCCTAAGCTTTGTGCGTAAAGTTCAAAATAGCTTAATGCAATTACACCATCTTGTTCAGCACAAGACTCTTCAGGTGGAGCTGAAACAACAATCATATGCGGAGCTCCTCTGAATAATAAATCGTTTCCGTTTTCAATAGCTTTTGCGTATCTTCCGAATTTTTTACTGATTAAATTTCCACAAGGAGAAGCTAATACTTTTTTGATTTTGGCATATGTAAGTTCTCTAAAATCGTTCAAAACTTCAATATCATCAATTATTGCAAAGTGAAGTTTATGAATGTTTCGACCTGTTGGTGCGTATTTCAACATCTCTTTTAATTTTTCTAATCTTTCTGTGTCTAAGTTTTCTTGACGGTAATCCCTAAAACTTCTTCTTGATTGGATTAAGTTTAAAACTTGTTCTGCTTGTGGGTAGTTATCACATTTTGCAGAATCTTCTGGGTTTTTATCGAATATTGATATCGCTCCAACTGGACAAATTGCTAAGCAGTGTTGGCATTTCATACAATGTGACTCGTTTTCAGATTTAATTGTTGGAAAGTTCTCATTATCGAATTCTATAATCTTTGGGCTACAATCCTTTTGACATAGTCCGCAGTGAATACATTTTTCTTTATCTACTTTGAAATTTAGTTTTGACATTCTTTTTCCCTTTTAAGTTTTCTAATTTTCCATTTTAATTCTCTTTTAATATATTTTGCAAGTCGGTTGATTCGATAGTTTATATAAAAACATCCGAAAAATAACCATCCAAAAATGTTGTGTTTTATATCTAAATCAAATTCGTCTTTTACGTATTGTTCAATGTTTTTTAGGATTTGTAGAGCAAGTAGTAGTTGTAATAAAAACCATGCCAAATCTGCTATGTTTATAATGAATTCTTTTTGAATTCCCTTAATCATCATAAAAATTGAACATGCTTGTAGAAGAATTAGTCCGCTAAACCATTTAACTCTATGGATATATTTTTTAGGGTAAATGGTGTTGATATCTGTTATAAGTTTCCATAGCCAAACATACCAATACACCCCAAAAGTAATTATACTCAATAATACAAGTAGTGGTGTTCTTATTTTACGGATAGCAACGTTTGATAATTTTAAAGACTCTTCTGACATAACTTGATTATAGCAGTATTTTATTAATTTTAAAACACCTAAAAATTTTTAAAAAATCTTCTTGACAATAAATCTTGAATTGGTATTATAATAATACATTCGAAGCAATTGCTTGGAGGAGTGCCAGAGCGGTTGATCGGAGCGGTCTTGAAAACCGTCGTACGTGCGAGCGTACCGTGGGTTCGAATCCCACCTCCTCCTCCATTTAAAAGAGTCCGAAAGGGCTCTTTTTTATGTTTATGAAATGAGTATATTAGTATAGCGTATTGGTTTTTATTTTTTCTATAACTAGACACTTAAAATTAAAATGTCTGACACTTAAAATTAAAAATTTCAAATTTGCATTTAATTTAAGGAAAAATTTTTAAAACTAAATGTCAGACAAATTAAAAATTTAAAATATATTTTTAAAATTATTTGTCCGACTGTAAATTATCAGAGAGATTGAGAAAAGTACCCCCGGAACTTTGAGAGAATTCTCAAACTTTTTATATTCAGGGGGAAATCCTGCCGCTTTTTCTGCTTTAGTTTGTCAGCTTGACAAATAAAGGGTTAAGGAATATAATTAGATTCAGTATTATACAAGGAGTTAATAAATATGCGGCAAGGTATTCTTAAATAAACTGTCAATTTGAT
>JAFXHF010000018.1 GCA_017536545.1 bacterium | reverse complement strand
TTTCTATCGCCAACAGGTAGATAAAGAATATAACAACTATGTAAGAAACCAACAAATTGGTGCAGGAATAGAAATTGCCAGTGCTGCAATCCCAGGAAGTGCAGGTGTAAAAGCCGCTGCCAAAATAGCTCCAAAAGTTATCCAAAAAACTATCGGAAGAAAACTTACAAATGATATCACTGCAGGTGCTCTAAATGGAGCAATGAGTGGAGGAGTTTATGGGTTTGGAGAAGGTATTACTGAAAACAAAAACCCTATACTTAATTCTGCACAAAAGGCTACTGAAGGGTTGCTTACTGGAGGATTAACTTCGCAAGTACTTGGTAATATAAATAAATCCGCTTTGAGTAATAAACTCCAGTCATATGGTAATATTGACAATTTAAATCAAGAAGCTAGAAAGAATTATAATAAAGAAGCAAGGAAATTTTACCAAGATTACGTTCAAGGTATCTCTTTAAATAAGGATGGTAATATTGATTTTACACGAGCAGGTATTCAAGAAAATCTTCGTTGGACTCCGCATCAAGGTCAAAACTTATCTAGTTTAATAAATGACATCAAAAAAGCACAGAAATTGCCAAATGAACCTAATTTAAAAATTGAACAAAAACCATTTGTTAGTCATTATGAAGTTTATAGGGGTAACCTAGGAGATCATTACATCGAAAAGTTAAATGATGGTGGTCGTCGTTATTACATAACGAAGGACACTCTTGATGGTACACACCAGAGTACAAATCTGGGCTCCATCAAGAGTGCCAATAATATTATACCGAGTTTTTTATCAGATTTCAACCTCCCCAAGTGGGTAAATCCACAAACTGCAACATTAGGTCAAATAATAAATAATAATATTCAAAATAATATCCCAAGTTTTGACTTTAATACAGCCGTTACAACTCGTGGAAATAATCAACAAACTCCAAAGTATGATAAGATTTTCACTCCAGAAGATATTGGAAAAATGACACCTGAAGAATTTTCAAAAAATGAAAAAATAATCAATGAACAATTACAACAAGGTTTAATAACACCAACAACACAAAGAAAGCAAAATTATTCAGGTTATAAAAATCCAGTATCTGGGGATACTCGAATATTCTCTCAAGAAGATATTGGAAATTTTTCTGGGGAAGAATTTTCTGAACACGAAAAAGAAATCCGTGGACAATTGAATAGTATTGGAATCCCAACAAATAATGAACTCCAAAGCTCAGGTGCAATTTATATCGCACCATACACAAGAAGTGATGGCGTTCAAGTGAAAGGTCATTATCGTTCAAGATAATAATTTAAAGGGTAGATGAATTCCTACCCTTTTTCTTTACTTGCTTTTTTTTTATCAAGGTAATATAATTACTCTTGTAATATAGAGGAAAATAACAGGATGAGTGAGTCGAGTCTGGGAATAATAATTTCTAATTGGTTAATAGTTTTTGTACTATTACTTGTAAATGGATTTTTTGTAGCAGCTGAGTTTGCTATTGTCAAGGCTAGAAGAACTAAGATTGAACAACTTACAAAAGATGGTAATGTTGATGCTAAGTTGGCTTTGCGAGCGTTAGAAGATATGAACTATTTCATAGCTGCGGTTCAGCTTGGTATTACTATTGCAAGTATCGGTATTGGTTGGTTTGGTTCTCCAACTGTAGAAAAAATGTTAGCTCCAGTTTTAGAAAATTTACCAGCTGGTTACGGACATTTGGCTCACATAATTACTGCTGTTGTTGCTTTCTTTACGGTAACTTTATTGCACGTAGTTGTTGGGGAACAAGTTCCAAAATGTGTTGCCCTACAATATCCTGAAAAAATTTCACTTTATGTTGCAAAACCTATGGATTTATTTATGACAATTGCAAGACCTTTTGTTTGGTTATTGAATGTGTCTTGTAATATCATATTGAAAATATTCAAAGTTCCTACAAGTTCAGCTAGAGTGGTTCATACATTAGAGGATTTGGACTTGATGGTTGATGCTAGTTTTGACGAAGGTGTTCTTAACGAAACTGAAAAAGATATGATTCATAACGTTTTCCAATTCTCTGATTTAACAGCAAGAGAAGTTATGATTCCTAGAACAGATATGATTTGTGTTCCAAATGATATGTCTTTTGAGGATTTGAATAAGTTGGCTGCTGAAAATCAATATACTCGCTACCCTGTTTATGATGGGGACATTGACCATATTACAGGTTTGGTTCACGTTAAAGATTTATATTCTTTAGCATTAAAAGATGAAGTTCGTACAGTTCAAGACCTTCAACGTAATATTATGCTTGTTCCTGAGACAATGACAATGGATAATTTGGTTAGAGAATTTAAAAAGAACAAAGGTCAAATGGCAATTGTTGTTGATGAATTTGGTGGAACATCTGGTATTATTACTCTAGAAGATGTTATGGAAGAAATCTTTGGTGATGTTCAGGATGAATTCGATGAAGAAGCTGAATTTGATATTAAAGAATTAAAACCAAATCATTATTTAGCTAATGGTATGATGCGTCTTGACGAGTTGGCTAATTTCTTTGATGTGCCAGATGAAAAATTAGAAGATGATGATGTTGATACAATAGCAGGTTTAGTTGTAAAAGAACTTGGTCGCTTGGCTCAATTAGATGATGTGGTTAAGTATCATGAATTTACTTTTACCGTAAAAGAAATTGATGGTGCTAGAATTACTAAACTTCTTATTGTTCGTGAGGAAGAGGCTACTACTGAAGTTATTTCTGAATAATTTTTTCGTATAAATGTCGGGTTTACTTTTTGTAAAAATCCATTATGATTATTATATGAAGAGATTTTTGACTTTGTTTGTTGCATTTATTCTTGCTGGATTTGTAAACTGTGCACTTGCAGATGATGTTGATTTGCCTGCAACAGGTGATTTGTGGGATAACTATGGAACAAGTCAGGATTTTTATGGCCAAGATAAAAAAGGAGTATCCGACGAAGAGTTTGATAAGGCTATTGAGCAAATAAAAGATAAGCAAAGTCGTGGTTTGTTTGGTCGTAAAAAAAGAAATAAAAATATTCCAAAAGGAGAAGAATTTAGTCAAAGTAACGAATCTGATATTTTAAAAAATCAATCTGATATGAATACATTACCTGTTGTAAGTCTTCCTGTAGAAATAATTGTTGGGGATGGAGCTTTACCTGTTGGGCATTATCAAATCCAAGGAGAGCGTAAAGGTGATAATGTTGTTTTGCAATTTTATCAAGCCCATAATAAATTTGCAGAAATTCCTGCGATTGAAACCTTAGATGATTATGGAGAAGAGACAATTACTTTTGCAAAATGGTTTCCTGAAGGAGATAATCAAATAAAAATCATTTTCGGATCTTTAGATTTCAATGCATATGCGATTGTTAACATAAAAGAATAATTTTGTAACGAAATGTTACAGATATGGCTCAAAATCCTAAAGTTTAGCGAAAAAATGCCGTAATCATGATTAAGCGAAAAATGACCAAATGTCGAAAGGATTACGAAAACAATGGGATTGGCAGCTTCACAAGCTAGATTTTTATGTATAACAGCAAGAAAGGCTGATTGTGAATACAAATCAACAGCTCTTGCTCAAGAGAAGCTCGATATCACAAAGCAATTAAGTGATATTTCGACTAACTATGCTCAAGCGATGAACGCTACTAAGTTAATTTGGCAAAATGATGGCTTAGCTAATGATTATGGGGTAACATATAGTTTATTGATGATGCCAACTGCGGCAAATGATTTTAACCCTTATATGATTACATCTCCATCAGGTGCTATTGTATTAAATAGCGAATATGCCGCTGCTGCAAAAGCTGCTGGTATTTCAAAAGCTGGTGGTATTGGTTCTCAAGCATCAAGAGATAAATTTATTGCAGCATTATCTCATCAAGGTTTGATCACAGAACCTACAGCTGATGAAATTACAAGATATGACTATAAAATTGATAAGAATAATCCAACAGATGTAAATGGTAAACTTGTATTTACAAATGAAGCTACTGTTGCAAAAAGTGATGGTTTAGACTGGAATCCAGTAGCTGGTATGGGAGCAGATCCTCTAGATAAATCTGGAGCTGAAGCTGTTACATTACCTCAGTTATTATTATCAGAGTCAATCGGTCAAGTACCTATTGATTGGGCAAAAATGTTTGTTACCGATGGTCAAATGACTGAGAATGAATATATGCAAGAAAAAGAATATTTAAATGATTTGCTAGCAACAGTTATAGGCGGTAAAGTTGATAAAGATGTTGTTGATCAAATAAAGCGTGATTATAATAATTTCAAAGCAAATCCAGATGTTGAAAAAGGCTCAAAAGAATATAATGAAAAATGTGCGGAATATGAAGATTTGATTTTCTGTGCAGAAAATGTTACTTCTACTCAAGGTGGTTATATAATGAAGGATGGTGAGTTGTATAAGTCTAAAGTAGATGGTAGCACTACTTTCCATGTTCAAACTGTGTTTTCTAAAATAGAAACTCATTTAAAAGATAAACTAACGGCTCTTGATTCAGCAGGCAATGAAGCAGTTGATATTGCGAAAGGTAATAAAATTAACGTTTCTAAAAACTCTTTAACAGACTCTGGAGCGAAGTATTCAGTAGTTCAAGATGGTATTATCAATCACTATGCTGATGAAATTAAGGGTATTACTTTGGCTGATATTATTTCAGGTAATGTGGTATTAATGACAGAAAAGAGCAAACAAGATGTAAATAATCCTGCAGAAAGTTTCAAAAACGATATTATGAAGTTACTAGATTCAATGGTTGCAACTTTAGGATATTCAAAATCAGATGATTTGTATGGTAAAGGTCTATATGTTGATGATGCGTCTCGTGATGCGTTGAAATTTGCATATGAAATGATTGAAAAAACATATTTGAGAACTAATGATAGCGAAATTCAAGATGTAGGTTCAAGAGGTAGCTCTAAATCTATGACTGAAAACAGTGCATATTTAAATGCTATAAACTCAAATAGAATTGGTTCATTGGATGGTGGTTCATATTATGCAGTAAGTTTATCAAATATGATGAGTTCATTCTTAACTTACTATGAAAACGCACTATCAGGTATCAATTCACCATATGTTGTTGGTACAACTGTAGAAACTTCTGAATACGTAACTGATAATTTGGGTTACTATTATATGGCTCAAACAAATGATGATGCCGTAGTAAGTGTTGTTTCAAAATCTGCAGATTTCTATGATCAAGTTTATAACAATATTCTTGAACATGGTTGGAGAGAAGATTCTGCTATTGATGATGCTGAATACTTAGAAGCAGCATTGAAAGACGGTCGTTATTCAATGAGTTCATTAAACCAAGATGGTTATTATTATCAAACAAGATATAATGAAACAGGTTATATGGTTGAAGTTTCTGATACTGATGCTATTGAAAGAGCAGAAGCTGAATTCTCATCAATGAAAGCTCAATTAACTTACAAAGAAGATACAATTGATCTTAAGACTAAAAAATTAGATGCAGAAATTTCTTCTTTATCAACAGAATATGATACAGTTAAGAATTTGATTTCAAAAAGTATTGAAAAAACATTTGCTCTGTTCCAAAACTAAGTAAATGAAAACTAAATTTGATGAACCTTAAACAAGGTTATCCGGAGGTCGGAAGAGTGTGTGCTCTACTGACCTTTTGTGTATTTTCTGTTGATTAGTTCATCTGGTAAAAATTGTTGTTCAACTTCAGGGGCTTCGTGTGAATACACATAACCAATCCCAAATCCGTATTTTGACGCATCTTTGTAGTGAGCATCTCTTAAATGCATTGGAGGGGGAAAGTCTTTTCCGCTTGTAATATCTGAAATCGCAGCGTCAATGGCACAAACTGTTTCATTTGATTTTGGAGCACGTGCAACATATATAACTGCTTGAGCAAGAGGAATTCTACCTTCTGGAAGTCCTAAAAGTTCAACAGCTTTGTATGCGTCAAGTGCAATACTTAAAGCTCTAGGATCAGCGTTTCCAACATCTTCTGCGGCACAAGTTATTAATCTTCTTGCAATAAATCTTGGGTCTTCTCCTGCAACAATCATTTTTGCAAGATAATATATTGCAGCATCAGGATCGCTTCCTCTTAGGCTTTTTTGAAAGGCTGATGCACAATCATAGTGCTCTTGGCGAGAATATCTGGTGTTTCTCTGTTGACAAATTTCTTCAATAGTTTTTACGGTTAAAAGTCTTTTGTTATCTTTTAAATCACTTGCAAAATATGCGTTTTCTGTGATGTTTAGGGCATATCTTGCGTCCCCTCTTGCTAGGTTTATGATGAAATCAAGAACCCCGCTTTCGCATTCCATTGGCATATAATTTGTTGCAAGATATGAAAAGCCTTTTTTAATGATTGATGCCATACTTTCATCATCAATAGAATTTAATCTGATGACTTGTAATCTTGATAAAAGTGCTGGAACAACTTGGAAAGATGGGTTTTCTGTTGTTGAGCCAATTAAAAATAATGTTCCATTTTCAAGGTGTGGCAATAGTGCATCTTGTTGTGTTTTTGAATATCTATGGATTTCATCAATGAATAAAATTGTTTTTTGACCAGCTCTTAAGTTTTCTTTTGCCTTATCTACTGCTTCTTTAATATCTTTAACACCAGATGTTACTGCTGATATCTCAATAAAAGCAGCGTTCGTTTTTGTTGCGATAAGTCTTGCTAGGGTAGTTTTTCCGCAACCTGGAGTTCCCCATAAAATAAGTGAAAATAATCTGTTTGTTTTTAATAAATTTAATAACGGGCTATGAGGCGAAATAACATTACTTTGGCCTAAAAAATCTTCTAAAGTTTGTGGACGAAGAGTTTCAGCTAAAGGTATTTGTTTGTTTTGTTTTTCTAGTTCCGTAAATAGATTATTCATAGTATAATTATACCAAGTTGAAGTGTAAAATCAAATGGGGGTATTTTGAATAAATTATTTTCGATAATTATCTTAACAACTTTCATTATTTTAACTAGTATTTTATTTATTTTTAAAACACCTACATCTAAAGATAATGAGGTGGTTTTTTGGACATTGCAAATGTCTGATTTTGCCCCTTACATAAATGGTGTAATTGATGAGTTTGAAGCACAAAATCCTAATGTAAAAATTAAGTGGGTAGATGTCCCGTTTTCTGAAGGTGAAAAAAGAACTTTGGCGTCCGTGTTGAGTGATAATCCTCCTGATTTAGTTAATCTGAACCCAGATTTTTCTGCAACGTTGGCTCACAAAGGGGCTTTATATGAAATTCAACAAGATAAGTTAGAACAGTTTAATTCATCTATTTTAAGTTCTTTAAAATATAATGATAAAATTTATTCAATTCCTTGGTACGCAACAAGTGCCATCACTATTTATAATAAAGAGCTGTTGGGGAAAAATATACCAAGAACATATACTCAAGTTTTGGATTTAGCACCAATAATTAAAGCAAATAAGGGTGCATATATTATGCTTCCTAATATTACCGAAAACGATACTATGTTGAAGATTTTGAACAAATACGGAGTAGCAAAATCTTCTCTTTTAAACTCTGAAAAATCAGTTGAGGTTTTTGAGATGTTTAAATATTTGTATATAAATGATCTAATTCCAAAAGAAACAGTAACAATGACATTACAAGAGGCTTTGGAAAAATATATGTCAGGTAATATTGCGATGATTGGTGCAGGTGCAAATTTTTTAAATATGATTAGAGAAAATGCTCCATCAACATACGCTAAAACCGATGTTGCACCTCAAATAGTTGGGGATTTAGGTCAGAATGATTTTTCGTTGATGAACTTTGTTATTCCTTTGCGAGCAAAGCATAAAGAGGAAGCTTTAGCGTTTGCATTATTTTTAACTAATGAAAAAAATCAATTAGAGTTGGCCAAGTTAACTAATGTGCTTGCTGTCAATAAAAATACGTTAAAAAATGAGTTCTATACAACTTATGACAAGAATGATTTAATGGCAAAAGCTCGTGTTATTAGTGCCAAGCAACTTGATAAAATTCAGCCTGTATATAGAACTCAGAAAAGTCAAAAAGATATAAATAATATTATAAATTCAGCAACTCAAGAAATTTTACTTGACAAAGCATCTGTTCAAGAAATTCTTGATGAAGCTAGTGAAGATTGGAAAAATATTGAAGAATAAGGAGCTATGAATGAAAGCAGTAGTATTTGATAATGAATTAAAATTAGTGAACGATTACGAAAAACCTATACCTCAACCTGGGGAAGCTTTGGTTCGTGTTACTTTAGCTGGGATTTGTAATACTGATTATGAAATTACAAAAGGCTATATGGGTTATGTTGGTGTGTTAGGACACGAAGCTGTTGGTATTGTTGAGGAAGTAAATGGGGAAGACCAATCTTTAGTTGGTAAAAGAGTTGTTCCTGAAATTAGTTATGGATGCAAAGAACCTGATTGTCCTTGGTGTGCTGAAAAAATGTATCGTCATTGTCCAAATCGTCATACGTTAGGTATTTGGAGAAAAAATGGTGTTTTTGCTCAATATTTTACTATGCCAACAGAAGTCTTGTTTGAGGTTCCTGATAATGTCTCAGATAGACAAGCTGTGTTTGTTGAGCCACTAGCAGCAGCTTTAGAAATTACAGAACAACATCACATCAAACCTTTTGAAAAAGTTGTAGTCTTGGGTGATGGAAAGTTAGGTTTAATTACTGCTTTAGCTTTGAATGCTCAAAATATAGATGTAACTTTAGTCGGGAAGCATCAAAATAAACTTGATATTGCAAAAACTCAAGGGGTAAAAGTTGCATTATTAAATGATTTTGCAATTGAGAAAAAGTATGATGTTGTAGTTGAAGCTACAGGTTCTATTTCTGGTTTTGAAACAGCGTTGGCACTAACAAAACCTCGTGGAGTTTTAGTTTTGAAAAGTACAGTTGCAGCGTCAAAAGAATTTAATTTAGCTCCGATAGTAATTGATGAAATTACAGTCTTAGGTTCTCGTTGTGGTCAATTCCCAGCGGCGTTGAGGCTATTGCAATCAGGTAAGGTTGATTTTTCACCTTTAATTTCAGCAACATACAATGTTGATGATGCAATTAAAGGTTTTGAAAAAAACAAAGAAAAAGATACTTTGAAGGTATTATTAAATTTTGAGGGTTAAAAGATAAGGTGGATTTTTTATCCCTTTACCACTAGACTAAAGGTACAAAATAAGTTATAATATATTTATACTTGTAGCTAATGAGGATTAAGAGTAAAGTGTTTAAATTCAATAAAAAATCAGCTTTTACTTTGTCTGAAATTTTGGTAACTTTGGGGTTAATTGGTGCGATTTCTGCCTTAACTATCCCAACTTTAGCTTATAATTACAGATCAAAAGTTTTAGAAGAGCAATTCCGATCAACTTATAGTGATATTCGTCAAATTGGTGCGATGATTAACTATGAAAAAGGTGATGTTGGTACATATGCTAACAAAATATCTTTTGCCCAATGGCAAAAAGATTTTGTTGGAAGACTTAATGGTGGTAACAACTTATTGGGTAGTGAAAGCCCATCTGCTTTACAAACTCATTATACAAAGATACTTAAAGATGGTGGAGGTTCTCCTGGCCTATGGCATTTTAACCTAGCTGGGGGTTCTTTAGCTAAAGCTACTAATATCTGTGATAATGGTTCTATTTGGTTAGATAGTAAAGGCCGTTTGTGGACATTCAACTCAGAAATGAGAATTGTTTGTGTTGATATTAACGGAACTGCTAACCCAAACAGAATTAATATTGATACTTTTGCTTTTATTCCATTAGATGCGAAAATGATGGCAACTTATGTTTATGATGATCCAGAAAATTCAAATGATTATACTGGTGCCATTGTTTCTTGTAACTTGGATTTGCTAACTAGAAAAGGGTTAAGTAATACATATCCTAAAAAAGATGACGATGGTAATTATAAAAAAGGTTCTCCAATGAGTGCGTATGATACATGCCCATTCAATGAGCCAATTGAAAATATCGCAGCTATTAATAGTTATAGTAAAGGTAAATCAGCAAAAAATAAAAACGTTACCACTTCAGACAACTATTGGAAAGATTATATAAATTACAAATAATGAAAAAAGCCTTCTTTCAAAGAAGGCTTTTTTAAATCATAATTTGTGTTGCTAGAATTATTTTATGGCTGTCTTGTCTGTTTTGATTATTACAGAATACATAGTTTAGAATAACTTTTAAAGCCTGCCCTCTTATAAACCAGTTTAAACCGACTGTGTATTCTCTTTGAAGATTCCCCGAAACATCTCTATTTGGATCAAATTGGTCAACACGACCGATAAGTTGCCAATGTGGGTTAAATTTCCAACCAACAGTTGCGGCATAACCACAAGCTTTGTTTGCACTTGGACCTCTTGAACCGTTGTATCCGTCTGCAATTGCAACTTCAAGGTTAGACCATAATTTTTTATGATGGTAGCCAATATATCCGCTCAATACAGAATAATCAATTCTATTATGTCCGCCATTAAACCCGCCACCAATTGTAAGTTTTCCATATTTTTTGCTTTTATCTCCAAACGGTTTTATGTTAACCCAGCTGTTAAATTCAGCACCAGGCATCCCGCTAGTAACGTATCTCCCTGCACTTCCAATCGAAATATTGTAGTCAACATATTGGTAATTACCAATAACTTTTACTGCTAATGAGCGAGCACTACCAAAATTTTTGGCAATTTGTGAACGTGCAACAAATGGCAAAATGTAAGTTGATGTACCACCTTCAATACCTGTTTGTACCCTAGAATACCCTGCAACTATTTGGTGATTTGGGATTTGTGTATTAACAATGTATGCATCGGAAATAAATCTATCTATGTAATTTGTTCCGCTTTGTGGGATTGGGTTTACAGCTAATTTGAATTTGTAATTAGGGTTTCTGAATTGTCCATACATCCCAAGTTGAGTTGTTAAATTATCATATTCAGTGGTGTAATTATCACCTTTCCACCAAAAATTCATTGAGCCTCTATAGCCACCGTAAGTTTGAATTCTGCTAATTGGCCCTTTTTTAAATTTGAATGTTAAATCATCTTTGAATAAGTATGAAGGGACATCAGTCCTTCTGATTCCACTATGAAGAACTTTACCTATTAATGTGTCTTCATCAACTTTACCGTCATCATCTTTATCTTGGTCAAATAATTCGAAAATTTTGAAATCTAATTCGACGTTATCCATGATATCGTCATCAAAATCGTCATTTGGGTCAAAGTTGAATAATTTTTTCTTTACAGGTTCAGATTTTTCTTTTGAAATTTCTTCAGTGTTGATAGCAATTTTATCTGTTTCAAAATTTTCTTCTACAATTGTAGTTTTTGATGAAGAAATGTTACTATTTGTATCAAGAATAATTTCGTCTTTGAATTTTGTTTCAAATAGGTCTTCGGCTATGTTATCAGCGGCTTTTACCTGTGCTGCTGGTGCTACGAAAATCGCTGAAATTAGTATAAATTTCAAAAGTTTATTCATTGTGTAAAGATTATAGCACAAATTTTGTTATTTTTGTAGTTTTTGTAGTATATTCATATTATGTTAAACAAAATTAAACGTAAAATTTACACCAAAGTTAAAGCCCCGATTGTGGACGCCTTAAAAACTGCATACCACAATCCGACTTATCAGTTTCACATCCCAGGTCATACAAAAGGTCTTGGCACGCTACCAGATTTTAGAAATTTGGTTGGTAAAAAAGCCTTGATGGTTGATACAACCGACGAATTTGACAATTTGGGAACACTTACACCTGCAACAGGCCCAATCAAGGAAGCTGAAGAATTAGCTGCTCAAGCTTTTGGTGCAAAAAAGACATTTTTCTTACTTAATGGTTCAACTGTTGGTAACCTTGCTATTGCTATGGGTTTAACTAGAAAAGGTCAAAAAGTTATCGTTAATAGAAACTGTCACCGTTCAATTTTAACAGGTTTGATTATTTCAGGTGCTGATCCATTGTGGGTTGTTCCTAATAAATTGGAAAACTGGGGAATCTGGGGTAATATTGATGCTGCTTCTGTTGAAGAATTGTTAGCTACAAATGATGATGTTTCAATGGTTTGGATTACAAATCCGACTTATGAAGGTGTAGTTTCTGATATCGCATCAATCGCAAAAGTTTGTAAAAAGTATAATGTACCTCTTATTGTAGATGAAGCTCACGGTTGTTTATGGAATTTTAATGATAAACTTCCTACAACTTCATTAAAGTTAGGTGCTGATATTGTTGTTCATTCGCTACACAAAACGGGTGGTAGTATGAGCCAATCTTCTATGCTTCATATCGCAGAAGATTCAACTATTTCTGCTGAAGATGTAGAAAGAGCCTTAATGCTATTACATACTACAAGCCCATCTTTGATGTTGTTAGGTAGTTTGGATGCGGCTCGTGCAAACTTGCAATCTGATAGAGGTCAAAAACAATTATCAAGAGCGATTGCAAATGCTAAATATTTACGTTCAGAAATTGATAAGATGGAAACTATTCACCAATTAAAAGCTGATTTTGGTTATAAAACAGATATTACAAAAGTGTTTATTAAGGCAGATGGTTTGTCTGGTAAACGTTTAGAATATATTTTAGAAGCTGATTTTGGTATTGAAGTTGAAAGTGCTTCTGATGAAGGTATTTTAATCTTGTGTAATATTGGTAACAAACGTTCAGATTTTGAATATTTGGTAAAATGTCTTAAAAAGATTGATGAAAGTAAATATCAAGATATTTACTATTTAGAAAATAAAAAACATATGCCAATGTTGACTCCTATTATTAAAAAGAGTCTTCGAGATGCTTATTTTTCTGAAAAAGAAATCATTCCAAAGGAACAAGCTGTTGGAAGATTATCAGGGGAAGTTGTTGCAGAGTGCCCTCCTGGTATTTCAATCTTGCTTCCTGGGGAATTGATTACAGAAGCTCACTTACCATATTTGGCAGATTATGATGTTATAGAAGTGTTGAAATAAAAAAGAGGTGGTTTATCACCTCTTTTTTTATATTATATTTGCAAAGCTTAAAAAATATTCTTCAATAATGTTCATTAGCATTGGCAAAATCCAAATCATAATTGCTGCACCAAGTACAGGTTTAAATAGGAAACTTAATTGGAATACGTTAACTTGAGGTGCTGTTCTTGAAATTACACCTAAGATAATATCTTGAGCTAATGTTGCTAAAAGTACTGGGGATGCGATTTGTAGCCCCATATACAATGTGTTTGATGACATTTTTATTAGCATATCCATTTTTACAAGTTGTGCCAGTGGAACAGCAGAAGAATACATTGGGAAAATTTCAAAACTTCTAACAAGAGCCTTGAATAACCAGTATATTCCGCCTAAGTGTATAAATATCAGAATACCCATTAGGGAAATCATTTTTGTTAGAATTGACACTTGAGCAGATGTTGTTGGGTCAAGTGCTGTTGCAGATGACAAACCCATTTGCATATTAATCATTTCTGCACCACAGTCTATTGCGATTGTAATAAGTTGTGCCATGTAACCAATCATAGCCCCTACAACAACATTTAAAACTATTGATAGTAAAAATGAATCACATTCAGTTAAACATTTTTCAGGAGATAAAAATGGTACAATAAAAATAGTTACAATTAGTGCGAAAGGAACTTTAACTAATGGTGGAATATCTTTTCTGTTGAATATTGGACAGAAACGGAAGAATCCAATCATACGAGCAAATACTAAAGCACCTGCCATTAGGTAGGTGTTTATTTTGGGAAACATTTGTATTATTGCTGCATATAATTCATTCATTTATTATCGTCCAAGTATTCTTATTGCCTCAACTTGATTAGGTCTAGGGTTTGCATTTTTAGCGGCAGGAGTATATCGTTCCCTTTTTGCATTATCGATGTATGGGACTTTGCCTGGGTTTTTCATTATTTTATCAATATCATCGACATTTCTAAATCTATCTTTCATCTCGTATTCAAAAGGTGTTGTGTATTGATGAAAATCTGGCTCGAGTACAAACTCTTGGTTTTGTGGAACGTGTTGGAACGCAAGAACCATTCCTTCTTGGAAAAGGTTAGTTAATAGTCTAATGAATCCAACACCACCAATAATAATTACCAAAAATACGCCTAAAATTTTTGGTGCGGCTGCAATTGTTTGTTCTTGAACTTGAGTTACCGCTTGCAAAATACCGACAACCAAACCAATACCTGCAGCTACAAGTACGCATGGCATTGAAATTGCCAACATCATTAAAAATCCTTTTGCTAAGTATTCAAGTAAGACTTCCATTTTTACCTTCTAACTTTAATTGAAACTTGAAACAAGTCCTTGTACTATCAGGGCCCAACCATCTACGGCGATGAATATCAGGAGTTTAAACGGCATCGAGATAATCGTAGGTGATAACATAAACATCCCCAGTGCCAGCAAAATGTTGGCGACTACCAAGTCCAGAATAATGAATGGTACAAATATAATAAAACTTATTTCAAATGCTGTTTTTAGTTCACTGATTATATATGCTGGTGCAACTTGCCATATTGAAATATCATCAGGAGATTTTACTTGTGTTCTTTTATTTGATAACTCTAAAAAGAAATCTAAATCTGATTGGCGGGTTTGTTTTAGCATAAATTCTTTTAAAGGTTTTGAACCTTCTATAACTGCGGCAACCATATCTTGATTTTTTTGATATGGAACTGAACCCATATCGTACATTTTTTGGAAAGTTGGTCCCATTGTATAGAATGTAAGAATTAGTGATAACCCAATGATTACAATTGCAGGAGGAACTTGTTGTGTACCCATTGCAGTTTTTAGCATTGCAAATACGATGACAAATCTTAGAAAACTTGTCATACAAGTAAATACAAATGGTAGTAATGAAAATAATGACATTACTATTAGTGTTTGTAATACTGGATTTAATCCTTGCAACTGTTCCATAATTATTATCTGTCCTTATAGTTCGTTAATTTTCATTGCCATTTCTTTCATTGTTGAGAATCCGTGGCTTTTTTGTACTTCAATATTAGAAGTTGCTCTTCTATCCATACCTCGTCTCATAGGTGCTTCTGGGTTACGACCTCTGATTGGTTCTAGATGAACCTGTTGTGGTAATAATTGGATTTCTTCTTGAAAATTTTGGAATTGAGTTGGTTGTTCAAGTTCAATGTTTCTAAATCTTTCCAAATTCTCAGTTTTTTGGATAGTTTGAGGTGCATCAAGTTTTGAAATCAATGTTGTTCTATCTATATCTGATGCGATTAAGAATCTTTCGTTACCTGCTCTAACAACGTGAAGGGTTTTTCTTGGAGAAAGGCTCATTGAATCTTCCACATCTAGAAACTTTGATTTATTACTACGCATAGTACCATCAGTAAATTTTTTGAATACAAATACTGCAAAGCTTATTAATCCAAGCATTGCCATTGTATAAACTGTAAAATTAACTAGGTATCCTCCCATAAGTCCTCTCCTTATTTAATAAAAATTTTGGTATTTATTAAATATTTTCGTCTTCTAATTCGAAGTCGCTATAATCAAACTCTTCATCTTCGTTATCTGCGAACTGCTGTTCTTGAGCTTGTGGTTGTTGTTGTACAACTTCTTCTTGATAATTGTCATCAACAGGCACTCCATCCTCAGCTTGTGGTCTTGCTGCACGTGGCATTGGTGTTTCTCCTGAATCTGCAATTACGTTGTTGATTTTTACACCATATCTGTCGTTTACGATTACTAATGAACCGCTTGCAATAGGTTTTCCTTCAACTTTTAATGTAACATTGTTGTCGTATAGTGATGTTAAATCTACAACAAGTCCGTCTTCTATATTTTTTAATTCACCAAGGGAAATTTTTACGGAATCAAATTCAGCATACATTTCAACTTCAATGCTGTCCCATATATTTTGCTGAGTATTACTCATA
Source organism: bacterium (assembly GCA_017536545.1). GTDB lineage: Bacteria > Cyanobacteriota > Vampirovibrionia > Gastranaerophilales > Gastranaerophilaceae > Zag111. The sequence goes on along the minus strand of JAFXHF010000018.1, from coordinate 2,417 downwards.
TTCTCTCCTCCGTCGTCGTTATCTTCAGGTATTAGTAAATCCATGTTTGGGTTTAGTCTAACCGCTAAATCTTGTCCATTAATTGTTAGGGTTAATTTTTCAATGTCGCTGTTATCAAAAACAACAACATCATCATTTTCCAAATGTTTTAAGTCGTATAAAGAAAATTTAGTTTGTCCTACAAATACTTTTGCATAAGTTTCAGAATTAGGGAAATTAGTTTCAGAGAACTTCTCGCTGGTTGATGTAACCACTTCAGGATGTAAAAGTGCTAATGGTAATGTCACAATTACTTTTCCTGTCCTGTTATTGTATTCTTCAACTTCCTTAATTAAGAACGTCAAATGGATTAAATCAAAATTCATACGTTTGATTTCGTTTTGTGGGGGTGGGTTTAGAACCTTTTTAACATTCTCAAACATAAAGTCGTTAAATGAAGTTATAACTTTTGCTTCAAGTTCTGAAATTTTGTTTATATTGAATTTGTTTTTTGATTCTCCCAGACATTTATTCAAGATAAGCGAAATTGCCTTATCGTTTAATCTGAAGAACATATCGTATTCATAATCAATCCTTACTTTTGTTACAAAGCAAGATTCATTGTCCATCAGGCAGTTAATATTTTTACTAACGCCAATTAATTCCAATTTGAATTCAGGGTTAAAAAATTCATCATAAGATTCTTGGATGATGCTTGGGAACACGTTTTGATACCAATGGTACTCTTTGTACAATTGGCTTGTGGATATTGAGTTTTGAAATTTGTCTTCCATAACGACTATCCCCTTGTCTAATCCCCGGAACATCTGGACAATATTCCCCATAACTACAATATTACATATTTGGATGGATTACATCAATCTTTTAATGGATTTTTCTGTAAAGTCAATGAAATTTTAATTTTAAATATCCAAGCCTGTAAACATCTCTAATGCTGTTACGTTTTGAAGTAGAGGATAATTTTCGATGTCGTGAGTTTTTACAAAATCTATAGCTTCGTTTCTTGCAAGTTCTAAAATTTTTGCATCACGAACAATATCTGAAATAATCAAATCAGGCAAACCACTTTGGCGTGTTCCTAAAAATTCCCCAGGGCCTCGTAATTGCAAATCTTTCTCTGCAATAACAAAGCCGTCATTGGTTTCTGTCATTATGCTTAATCTTTCTCGTGTTTCTTGAGAGCGAGAAGATGTAATTAAGACGCAATAAGATTGAAGTGAATTTCTACCAACACGACCTCTTAATTGGTGAAGTTGAGAAAGTCCAAATCTCTCAGCATTTTCAATTACCATAACTGTTGCATTCGGTACATCCACCCCGACTTCTACAACGGTTGTTGATACTAAGATATCGTATTTACCGTTTTTGAAATCTTTCATTACGGCATCTTTTTCATCATTTTTTAACTTGCCGTGTAATAGTCCTATTTTAAATTGAGGGAAGACTTCAGCTTGTAGTCTTTCAGCTTCAATGGTTGCAGCTTTTGCTGATAAGGTTTCACTTTCATCAATTAGAGGATAAACAATGTATGCTTGACGACCTTCTTCAACTTGTTCTTTTATCAAATTCCAAACAGCTTTATGTGAACCTGTCATTGTTGTTTTAATCGGTTTTCTGCCTTTTGGAAGTTCGTTTATAACTGTTAAATCCAAGTCCCCGTGAACCGTAAGTGCTAAAGTTCTTGGGATTGGAGTTGCCGTCATAGTAAGAATTTGTGGGTTTTGAGATTTTTTCTTTAAAACATTTCTTTGTTTTACCCCAAATCTGTGTTGTTCATCAACAACGATTGCTCCTAAGTTATTGAATTCTACGTTTTCTTGGATTAGTGCGTGGGTTCCAACGGCAATGTGAGTTTGACCATTTTTTAAATCTGTTTCAAATTTTTGGCGAATTTTTTTGCCGTGGCTTCCTAGGAATAATCCCACACTCAAGCCCATTGGAGTTAACCATTGAATTAAATTATTGTAATGTTGTTGAGCAAGAATTTCGGTTGGAGCCATTAGAGCACCTTGATATCCGTTTTCAATTGCTGCAAGTAACATAATTGTAGCAACAACAGTTTTACCACTACCAACATCCCCTTGCAAAAGTCTTTGCATTGGAGTATCAGAATCCATATCGTTTAGAATTTCGTTTACTGCCTGTTTTTGACCTGAAGTTAATTCAAAAGGTAAGTTATTTATAAATTGTTGAACTATTCCGTCTTTGTGAACTTTTAATGCGTATGATGAAATATTTTTTGCAGTATTTTCTCTAAGTCTGATTAGCTTTAATTGGACTAAAAATAACTCTTCAAAGATTAGTGAAAATCTTGCGTGCTCTAACATATTCATCGATTCTGGAAAATGGATTTGTTCTACTGCAAGTTTTTTATCTAGTAAACCTAAACGGTTTTTGATTTCATCTGGAATAATATT
>JAFXHF010000027.1 GCA_017536545.1 bacterium | reverse complement strand
CTTGAAATACCAGTCATATTACCAACAGTAACTCTATCTTCAATATAAACATTGTGATAGAACTGTTCTAATTCACTCTCATCCATCAACACTGGAACTGGGTAAACTGGATTTGCTTCTTTGCTTGCATATTGTGCCAACTGTTTAAAATCAGCCTTATTTAACCCATGGATTTTTGTTGGAATACCCATTGATTTGTTCATATCTTTAATAGACTGAATAAATACTCTTGCAGCTTCTTCATCTGACATTCTGTAATTGCAAATACCAGCAGCTATACCTAGTTGTTTTAATTTAAAATGAATTTTACTTCCATAAGCTTCTAACACATAAGGAATTAAAACAGCGTTTGCTAAACCGTGAGGAATGTTATACATCCCGCCTAATGAATGAGCGACAGCATGACAATAACCCACATAAGATACAGTAAACGCACAACCTGCCAAATACGAAGCTCTTAGCATATTTCTTCTTGCTTCAGTATCATTACCGTCATCATAAGCTTTTTTAAGGTTGTTATAAACCAAATAAACTGCTTCTAACGCTTCGTGCACAGTTTTCTTAGTAGTTGAATTTCCTATATACGCTTCAATAGCATGAACCAAAACATCCATACCAACAGATGCAGTGATTGACGGAGGTAAAGTCTTTGTAACTTCAGGGTCTAAAACCGCATATTTAGGAATCAGAGGGAAGTCACTAATCATATATTTATGTTTTGTTTTTGAATTTGTAATAACAGTTGCAACAGTAGTTTCTGTACCAGTTCCAGCAGTAGTCGGAATTGCAAAAAGCAAAGGAATTCTTCTAAATACTTGCAAAATTCCTGCCATTTTATCTAAAGATTTTTTAGGTCTTGCAATACGAGCCCCTACAGCTTTAGCACAATCAATAGCCGAACCACCACCAAAACCAATCAATGCCTGACAACCTTTTGCCAAATACAATTTTCTTGCAGATTCAACATTATCAACAGTAGGGTTTGAAACAACATCATCAAAAACTGTAACCGCAATTCCATTATCCGCAAGATGTGTTTCTAACTTTTTAGTAATTCCAAATTTCCTTATACTTTTATCAGTAACTAAAAAGACTTTTGTAATATTTTTCTCATCCAAAACTTTTGAAATATCTTCAACATTATCCAAAATAGTTGGATTATAATAAGGCAAAATCGGAATAGCCACCCTAAAACAATATTGAAAAATTCTACAAAAAGCTTTATTAAATATATTCATACTTTTACCCCTACTTGTGATGATTATATTATAAACATGAAAAATTTTATTTTTGCCACTAAATAATTAAAAATTCTTCTTGACAATCAAATATGCTTGTTATAAATTAGAACTTGTCCTAAGACACACGTGGGCGTGTGGTGGAATGGTAGACACGCTAGTCTTAGGAACTAGTGCGAAAGCATGGGAGTTCGAGTCTCTTCACGCCCACCATTTAAAAAGAATCCGCAAGGGTTCTTTTTTTATTGTTAAAATGGCAGGCGATTTCGACTCGAATTGTTGTTTTATTCTCCTTGAATAAAACAACCTCGTCAGCACTAGGCATACTTGACTTGTACGATTCGGATTTCATATCCTCATCTACAATTCAAGCATCTTCACGCCCACCATTTAAAAAAGAATCCGTAAGGGTTCTTTTTTTGTTGCAAAAAATATTTTATGCTATAATTAATATCCAATTCGGGATATAAAACTTATGGATTCACTAAGAATAAACACATACAGACCTCAATACAATCACAGATACAATCCGTCTTTCCAAGGTGGATTAAAATCGCTTAACGAACTAAATCCAATCTCTCGATATGCAGACAGATACTTTAGACGTGTGGCTTTAGAATCACGTAGAAACATTCACAATATTATCCCAGAGTTGCAAACCAAACTGGATATAATCCCGATTAAAAGCACAAGAAAAATTACAATCTCTGCATGGGATATCAAACCAAACAATTCGGACCAATACGTACTATTCCTTCATGGGATGTCACAAAACGTAAGTAATTATCAAAGTTTATATAAACAAATCAACCAACAAAATATTGGAATCTTTGCAGTTGAATACAGAGGTTATGGTGCAAACCACCCAGCTAATTTTTCAGAAGATAAACTTCGCCACGATGTAGAAGTTGCATATAAATACTTAACAGACAAAAAGGGAATAAAACCTGAAAACATCACGGTAATCGGTCACAGCATGGGAGGAGCACTAGCTACAAATTTTGCAAGCAACCACCCTGATATCAAATCACTAATACTTATTTGTCCAATAGTTAACGCTGCTAAAATCGGAGAAAAATTTGCATTAAATAAAACTATTGGTGAAGGAATTCCTGCAAGTGTAAAATCTTTTACCAACAGAATTAAACCTCTAAATTGGTTATATTCACTAAGATTAAGTTCGCTTCTAAAAATGAAATCGAACAAAGTTCCAACATACATTATCCAATCAAAAAATGATGTAGTTACGCCTATTGGCTCTGCTAGAACACTTGCAAAAGTTGCAAAACGTCAAGGAATTCTACAAGATATACAAATACTAGAAAGTGGCGGACACATCGTTGATAGAAACAAAGTAAATATCGTTAGTAAATTTTTGGACAAAATTTACTCAAAGTAAATTTGTAAATAAAAATAATTTATGTCATAATAAATCTGTAATATTGAGTTAGGGATGAGAGATGGAATATAAATTAAAAGAAACGGTCTCAAAAGACGCATTTAGATATGGTTATTTAATAAAAAAAGTTGCACCATTTTTAAAACCAAATTTATCAAGAATTGTATTAAATATTTTGCTAGCTATTCCGCTAGGGTTGTTAGATGGTGTTGTAGCTTTTGCCCTAAAACCATACATGGATTGCGTAATCAATGGCAAAACTTGGACTATTGGCGGTTTAACGGTTGAACAAAACACTTTAGCAATCGCTATCCCTTTTGGAATTATGTTATTTGCAATAGTAGAAGGTGGTTTGAGATATATCAATAACTACTTAACCGATTGGACAGGCAATAAAATATCAAATGCGTTAAAAATCGAATTATTTAATAAATTAACAACGTTAGATTCCAAATTTTACGATATTAACTCTTCTGGTTTAGTTTTAACTAGATTCTATACTGACCCAGAAACAGCCTCAAAAAATATAATTTTAACTTTAAAAACTTTTATCGTTTCCATTTTTGGAATCGTTGGGCTTGTTTGTGTACTCTTATACAACTCTTGGAAATTAGCAATCATCGGCGTACTTGTTATGGGACTAGCAATTACTCCAGTAATATTCATCAGAAAACGAGTTAAAAAAGTTTCAAATGCCACAATGGTTGTTGGTGGAAACATGACCACTACATTCAATGAAACATTTGCTGGCAATAAGATTATGACTGCTTATAATCTTCAAAATAAACAAAATTCAAAATTTGCAAAACAAATAAAAGAACAGTTTGATTTAACAATCTCATTAACAAAACGTGTTGGCTGGATGTCACCAATCATGCACTTTGTATGTTCTATTGGGATTGCTATTGTAATGTTTTACGGAAACCATCTTATTATAACTGGGGAAATGACTGCAGGAAGTTTTGCGTCATTTGTAACATCCTTATTATTGCTATATAAACCAGTAAAACATCTTGGAGCGACTCTTACAAATTTACAAACAACCTTTGTAACTTTCGGCAGAATATTTGAATTATTTGATTTAGTACCACACATTGAAAATCGTAAAAATTCTATTCCTCTTAGAAGCTTAAACTCATCTATCGATTTTGAAAATGTTTATTTCGAATACGAAGAAGGCGTTTCAGTATTAAAAAATTTCTCACTACACGTTAACAAAGGTGAAACTATCGCACTTGTAGGTAATTCTGGCGGAGGAAAAAGTACAACCGTTAACCTATTACCAAGATTTTACGATGTTAAAGGTGGTGCAATAAAGTTTGACGGAATAAACATTAAAGATTTAGATTTAAACAGTTTAAGAGAAAATATTTCATTTGTATTCCAAGATAACTTCTTATTCTCAGGTTCTATTAGAGAAAATATTTTAATGGGTAAACCTGACGCAACAGAAGAAGAAATACAAACTGTAATCAAAATGGCTCATCTTGACGAATTTCTTCAAACTCTTGAAAATGGTATTGATACATACGTTGGCGAAAGAGGGGCTTCACTATCTGGAGGCCAAAGACAACGTGTAGCTATTGCAAGAGCAATGATTAAAAATGCACCTATTGTAATTCTAGATGAAGCAACATCGGCTCTTGATAATGAATCTGAAGCTATTGTACAAAAAGCTTTAGATAATTTAATGCAAAATAAAACAGTATTTGTTATTGCTCACAGATTATCAACAATCAATAATGCGGATAGAATTGCTGTTATTAACGAAGGTGAACTTGTTGAACTCGGTACACATGATGAACTTATTGCAATACCAAACGGCAACTACAAACACCTATACAATATGCAATTTAAAAACCAAGAGGTGTCTGCTTAATGAAAAGTATTATCATTACAAAATGGATAGAACCATATAAACTATTGGAAACAATTAAATCTGAATACAATTTCAAGGATTTTACCTTTGATGGAATATCAAAGCCGATTGAAAAGAGAAAATTCTTTAAAGAATTTGAAAACTCTAATAACGTTATTGGTCTATATATGAAAAACGTTAATAAATACTACCTATTTACAAGAGAAGACTCTTTTGATATTTGGAACAAATTAGTAGAAGTTTTCGGATTTAACAACGAGGATTTTGAGCTTTCTGATGAGGTTGAAAACAAACCATTTGATATGGTTGACTTAGGAAAAGCTGAAGCAAGTTTAATTTTTAAAGATTAAGTAATTCCGCAATAACGCTATCTACTTGTTTATCAAGCTCAACAATAGAATCATTATTATAAATCACATAATCAGACTTCTTCACCTTTAAGTCTTGGCTTTCTTGAGCTGCCATACGAGTTTTTGCATAATCTTGAGAATAATTATTACGAGCAACCAATCGCTCTAAACGAATATTATCATCACAATATACAAAAACTATCTTATCAAACAGATCCTGCATTCCAGCTTCAAATAATAATGGAATAGCCACAAAGACTACCGTTTCAGAACTATACTGCTCAAAAAACTCAGCGATTTTAATTCTAACCATTGGGTACAAAATGTTTTCAAGAGTCAGTTTTAATTCTGGATTAGAAAATACAAGTTTACCAAACTTAGCTCGAGAAATCTCTCCATTTTCAAATATATCCAAATCTTTAAACGCATCTTTTACTTCTTGAGAAAACAATAAATTATGACAAACTTTATCTGTATCTAAAACCACATAACCACTTGTTTGTAGAGCTTTTTCAACAGTAGATTTACCACTTGCAATATTACCTGTAATAGCTACTTTAAGCATTTTTACTTGCAATCCTATTTAAAAAATTTCTCAAATCTTTTATCTGACCAGGTTTAATAGGTTTAAATTCCCCACGTTTAAGACCATCTAAAGTTATTGTAGCATGTTGAATACGTTTCAATGTAACAACTTCAAAACCAAGATGTTCAAACATTTTACGAATTTGACGATTCAAACCTTGATGTAGAACTATTTCCATAACAGTAGAAGTATTATCAAAATCTAATACATCAACTTGTGCATAAGCAATTTTACCTGGTTCTATCTCAATACCTTTATACATTTTGTTTATGTCATTCTGAGAAATCTTGCCATTAATAGAAACTCTATATAGCTTCGGCACCTTCACTGATGGGTGAGTTAATTCATTTATTAAATCACCATCATTTGTAAGAATAATTAACCCAGTTGAATCTTTATCCAGACGACCTACGGGTCTTAATTTATGCAAACTTTCTGGTAATAAGTCATAAATCGTTTTACGACCTTTTTCATCTTCAGCAGTCGTAATATAACCAGCAGGCTTATAAAATCTATAATACTCGTGTTTTACTGGATGAATTAATTTACCATTCACAAAAACTTTATCTTTAGGTTTAACTGAAAAACCAAGTTCTGTAACTTTCTTACCATTAACCATTACAACTCCAGACTCAATCAACTCATCAGCCTTACGACGAGAGCATAACCCTGAAGATGCAATATATTTATTTAAACGAGTGCCGGACATTCTAATACCTCATTAAATATGCTTGCTAAATCTTCTGGAACTCTTCTATAAAGTTTTCCATCTCTATTCACACAAACAATAGTAACTTCAGCTTCAATATAAACTTTTCCAGTTTCTTTATTAGAAATTACTTGTTTAAACACTGCAGAAAGCCCATTAAAAGACTGTAACTCAGTTTCAACGAGCATCACATCGTTAATTCTTGCAGACATCTTATATTTAATATTTATACCTGCAACTGGAATAACGATATCACTTTCATCACGCAAAGCTTCCAAGTTCATTCCTTGTTTTTCTGTCCAATAAACACGCCCCATCTCCATCCAACGAAGATAAGATCCGTGCCAAACAATACCGTAAGAATCGGTATCTGCATAAAAAACCCTTTGTTCAAATATATGTTTATTCATACAGGAATTATAACATGAAACAAACATTTAGAATATTTTTAATGTAAAATATAAATATGGATAAAAAAATTTCTGAAAAAGTTATTAGTAGATTAACTCTTTATCATTGCATTTTACGTGAATTTATCACAAAAGAGCATGAGCACATTTCTAGTAAACAAATCGCAACACTACTAAGAATTGACGATTCTCAAGTTAGAAAGGATTTGAATTTACTAAACAATTCTGGAAAGACCAGAGTTGGTTACAATGTTAAAGAACTAAAAACAACCATTGAAAGAACTTTGGGCTACTCAAAAACAAAACACACTTGCATTATAGGAGCAGGAAACTTAGGGATGGCTCTTGCAAAATACGATAACTTCACAAGTTACGGTTTAAATGTAGTGGCGATGTTTGACAATGATACGACTAAAATTGGTAACAAAATTAACGACAAAGAAATCCTTAATATCAAAAAACTTTCAGAATTTGTATCAAATAATGAAATAGATATTGCAATCTTAACTGTACCAAGCAAGTACGCTCAAGAAACAGCAGATTTAATAGTAAACTCTGGAATTAAATACATTTGGAATTTCACTTCAAGAGTTCTCAAAGTACCTGAAGAGGTTCAGGTTTGGAACGAAAACCTAATGGGTAACTTTTTGCAATTCACTTACAACATCTAAATTTTTTGTATTTAATTCATATATTTTTTTCAAACCTTCTAAAGTTAAGATTTGATTTGTATAATCAAATGGGCGGTTTAAGTAATTTGCAATTAAACCACAATAACCTCCAGTTGCGACAATTGTTGCTTTTTCACCCAATTCAGCTTCACACTGAGCAACAAGTCCATCAACCATACAAGCAGTCCCCCTGATTACTCCAGAAAGTATAGCATCTGTAGTATTATGCCCAATTGCATTTTGAGAAATAGAAACATCAATTTTAGGAAGTTTCGAAGTCGCTTTGTGCAAACACTTCATCTGAGTATTTATACCAGGAGCAATTACGCCACCTAAAAATTCACCTTTTGAATTGACAATATCAAAAGATGTTGCAGTACCAAAATCAATAACAATAACTGCACCGTCATATTTATCCACTACAGCAACAGCATTTGCAATTCTATCTGCACCAACTTCACGAGGATTATCTGTCCTAATTTTCACATTCAAATTAACATCATGTGCCACAAAAACTGAATTAATACCAAATACATTATCAACAGCTCGTTTAAATTTTACATTAAGTTCCTCTACAACCGAACCTATAACGCACCCATCTATATTGAAATCCTTAAATAACGATTTCAAAAGAATTTCATACTCCTCACCTGATAAATCTCTATCAGACGCAAGTCGAAACTCGTTAATATATCTATCATTTTCAAATATACCAAGGGTAATATTAGTATTTCCGATATCAGCTGTTAACAACATAATAAACTGGTCCTCACATATCTGAGAACCAGTTTATTACAAACATAGTTTTTATGCAAAACTTTAAATATTACTTGCACCAGTATCTTGCGAACCGCCAGCATACCCCCAACCAAAAGCTGAGCCAGTATTTTGTGCAGGTGGTTGCATACTTGTTGCATATAAAGATGCAATATTTTTAAATTTATTTTCGTCTGCGATTTCACCAATATTAGTATCGCCAGATCCTAAACCAGAAATGGTTGCATTGAATCTATCAATAAAACTTGGATTATTACCATCAATTTTTGCATCGAATCCCATGGAAACCTCCATATACTATAATCATAATCAACTACCTTAATAAAGTTTTTTTTAATGACCAAATTGCAAAAAAACAAAAATTTTGTTACAAATCTTTACAGTAGAGAATTTTAATAATTTTAGTTGAAATTCACATTATAATCTTGACAAAAATTTATGAGTGAATAGAATTAAGGTATCGTAGAATACTAATTAAAAATAGTATATAGTAGACAGAAAAGAAGGAGATTAATCTCATGGCACGTGAAAAGTATGAACGTACGAAACCGCACGTTAACGTAGGTACAATCGGCCACGTTGACCACGGTAAAACAACATTAACAGCTGCTATTACAGGTACATTAGCAGCAGCTGGTCAAGCAGCAGCTAAAAGATTCGATGAAATCGATGCTGCTCCAGAAGAAAAAGCAAGAGGTATTACCATCTCTACTGCTCACGTAGAATACGAATCAGCAACAAGACACTATGCACACGTTGACTGCCCAGGCCACGCTGACTATGTAAAAAACATGATTACAGGTGCAGCTCAAATGGACGGTGCAATCCTAGTTATTGCAGCAACTGATGGTCCTATGCCTCAAACTCGTGAACACATCCTTCTTGCTAGACAGGTTGGTGTTCCTAACTTAGTAGTATTCTTAAACAAATGCGATATGGTTGATGACGAAGAATTACTAGAATTAGTTGAAATGGAAGTTCGTGACCTATTAACAGAATACGAATTCCCTGGTGACGATGTTCCTGTAGTTGCTGGATCAGCTTTGAAAGCTCTAGAAGGCGACGCTTCATACGAAG
>JAFXHF010000017.1 GCA_017536545.1 bacterium | reverse complement strand
GGCAGCGGCTTTTACACCTGCACTTCCTGGGATTGCAGCACTGGCAATTTCTATTCCTGCACCAATTTGTTGGTTTCTTACATAGTTGTTATATTCTTTATCTACCTGTTGGCGATAGAAATCTCCTGCAGCTTTGATAAATGCTACTTTCTCTTCTTTTGTCATATTAGAGTTTTTCAAATATTCTTCAACAGTTTCAAAAAATTTGTTCATCTTAATAATCTCCTTTCCTTTTCAAACATCACTTCAAAATCAAACAATCATAGATTTTGTCTATCTTGTCTTTCATATCAGTTATCTGACCTTTTAAGTCTTCGCAACTGTCAATAGTCGCAAATCTATTTTCGACCTCTTTTATAATTTCTCTATGCTTTTTCTCTAACTGTTCAGGTGTTACAACAATTCTTTCGTGAATTAAAAACATTAACACCACCACAATAACTGGTGCATAATAAATAATATTATCCATCTTTTCCCCTTTCATCTAAAGTACAATAGGCCAGTAAAAATCTACCAAATACGATGCAGCATCAAACGGATGTGATAAAAATTTCAATTCCTTGGTCTGTTTAATCTGAGTATATGTTGGAACATCTATCTTAGAAGTCCCTTCAATATAGCGTAAGTTATAAATGTTATACAAAAGTTTTTCACACTTTGGAGAGACATACAAACCAACTTCCCCTTCGGCATTTCGAACCTTTGCATTAAACGCTGCAACCCTATTTTTTATTGGAGGATTAAAACCTTTAATTTTTATATCAACTTCATAACCATAAGATTCTAGTTTCCGCTTTATAATGACATAGTTTGTGTATTCGCTGGTACAACTTCTGTTATCACCCGACGCATCACCATTTATAATAATCTTACCTCTATGGTCTGGATAACGATTATGAAATTCCTCACAAGTTTTTGATGTCGTAGTATTTTCCAGAACCAATTCATCAAAATAAAAAACTTTATCATCCGTTTTATGAGCCAAAACCCACGCCATAGGATCTACGTTAAAGTCGCAACTAATATAAACATCCAAATCCTGATGATACTTAATTTCTCTAACATTTTCATCTGTAAAATCTTTAACAACAAGATTTGTACTATAATCCCCAGCCTTGCCCAACACAAAAATTTCATAATAACTTTGGTCGTAGAGTTTTTTAAGTTCATCACAAAACCCTTCAGGAAGATATTTATTCTGAGTAGTCGGAGCACAAATCAAGCGATAATTTGGCGGAGGATTATCATAAAAAGTTTTATAAATCCAACCTTTTTGAACTTCTGGATTAGTATGTCCAAAAATTCGGTAAGTGAAATTCTGCCATCCTGCCTTTTTTCGTTGCCTCATACGAGCAAGTAACATCTTAAAAGTATCATAAGGGACATCTGACATCTCTTCAATTTCTACAAAGCCCAAGTTTAAAGATTTCAATTTGTTTGGCTCATCAAAATGCCTAAAAAGAATTTCTGACCCATTTTTAAATACAATTTTTTGTTCTGCACTGACCCATTTATAATCGACCTTATCAACAAAACCAATATTTTCCAAATGCTCAAAATAAGTTTTTAAAGTTGTATCACGCACAAGAGTATAGGTTTGAGCCCCCACAAGACCTGTTATCCCTGGGAATTTAATTGCAAGTAAAATCCCCAGCAAGGCTCCAGCAAAAGTTTTGCCAGAGCCATAGCCGCCTTGGTATACTGCAACGTCCAAGGAATAATTGTGGGGAATTTCAAGAAACTTTCTCTGTGCGTCTAATAATGTATATTTCATATAGACACCTCAATATTTTCTATTTTTGTTCTATTTCCTCTTTTAAAAAATTATTAGAGTTTTCAATTCCATACTGTTCCATAGCAAATTTAAAGCACTCAAGCCAATCAATTCGCTCCTTCACAGTATCAATTTGCAAGAAAGATTTAACAACTTCAAAAAGTTCTTTCATCCTAACTTTTCTTTCAAAAGTCGCCTTCCTATCCCCATAATGATAGATATAATCGGCATTTCTAATTTTATCATCAATTTCAACAAGGAAGATTCTACCTCGGTCATTTGCTAAAATAGACTCTTTCCCAAGTTTAAAATTTGATATAATTTCGGCAGTTTTTTCTACCATAGGAATAATAACTTTTCGGTTGATTGATTCTAATATCATATTCAATCGAGCTTCTTGCCCACCAGCAGAATAATTTAACTCTGTTGCGGTTCGTTCAACTGTTTGAATATTTCCTGCCATATTTTTGAAAATCCCTGTTGCACTTTCAATTGTGGTTTTAAAGTAATTCAAAAATTCCCAACCTTGCATAGCTTTATCAAAAGAAATCGGAATAGGAGGAGTAGTCATTAATGATGCATCGTATTCAACAATCTTACCTGGGCGGACATCTTGTTCACCTTTAAAACAACCTTTTGGTGCTAAATATGGGGGATTCATCATTAATGCTAATGCATCGAGCTGTTTATTCAAAATTGTAGAAGATATATTGTTCAAAATTAGAGCAACACGTAATGGCGAAATTCCTCTGCCTGTTGTTGGGCATTCAATAATATTTGCATGGATAAATGGATTTATAATAAAAGGATTGTCATCAAAACGAATAAGAACACTTCTTCCAGCAACAACAATAAGTTTATTTTTTAACACTTCACCATTAGAAAGCTCAATATCACCCCAAAATTCAAGTAACTCTACCTTCTTATCTTGAGTCGCATTTTTATTTTTTCTAGATGTTTTTGCCACCACTCCTTTCAATATTTCCAGTTTTTCTAAATTCAACAAATTATTTGATGCATTAGATTTTATTTCATCAAGTGTTTGGTAAGTCCTGTAAATCTTTGCACAAGAATCCCAATTATCCGTATCGCATCTATCAAAAACGAAATCCTCATAGTTAATATATTTAACCTTGGCATTGTCATACACTACCTTATCTTCAACTACAAAAGTATCCTCAATACCCCTTTCTAATTGTTCTTTTAACGAAATGGCACGGCGAGTTTTTCTTGTTTTAGTTTCCCAACCAACAAACAATGTAACTTCACCAGTTTCAACAACCGAATCAATAATCTTTTCCATTTCATCTTCAATTTTCATTGATTCAAAAGTAGAAACAAGCATTGCCTTTTGACTATTTGCATATTTTTGAGTTTCAAAATCCTTACCCTCAACATCAAACATCCCGTCAGGATGAGAATATAAATTTTGAATTAAGTGTGATTTTAAAGTTTGTGCCAACTCGTAAATATCTGGAAGTTGGATATGACAATCCCAAGCATTTACTTTTGGAATATCTGAATCATAAATCGCATATTTCACAAGCCTATTATCAGAAATTTGCGACATTCTAGAATCCTCAAAGGAATCATATTTTTTGATAATATCACCAAGCAAAAATTGCTCTTCTACATTATCAAAAAGAAATTTATCTATTTTTTTATCAATCATAATTACCTCAATCTTTGTAATAGTAACTTCTATATAGGACATAAATTTCAATATCCTGTGGTTTTCCGCCTCGAAGTGTTTCATTTTTCAACGTAGATTCATATATAAACCCACAATCTTTTAAAAAGTTTTTCACTCTGAAATTATCAGGATAAATTTGAGCCCTAATTTTGTATAAACCTAATTCGTCAAAGCACATCTTCAAAAAAAACTTTGCACTATACCGAGTAAAACTACCCCAAGCCTTCTTATCAAAACAGGTTGTGATTTCTGCACTGTATAATTTGTTTTTATTACCGACAAAATTATCCAAGAACACAAATCCCATAAAATTTTCCTCATAATCCAAAACAACCCAAAACATGACATTGTCAAATAGGTGTAAAATGGAATTGTTATCTTCTAGAGAAGAAAAGTCATCTTGAATATATTTAGAATATTTGGCCCAACATTTTTGGATAAGAGGGATATAGTGCAAATCTAAAGAAGATCCCGATAGAGTATTAAAAACTAGTCGTCTAAATTTACACATACTATATTTTTACTTTAACGAATTTAATAAAAGAATTTCCGCAAACAAACGAATTTGACTCACCATTTAGAAGCTTTGTTCTATCTGTAATATTTGAACCTAAGAAACCTTCTGCCTGCACTCCGTTAATATAGGATTTTGTCTTACTCGTTTTATTTATAACTTCAAATGTTGCATACTTTGTAAATAATTTAGTTTTTGGAACATCTTTTATTTCTGTAATATATTCCACAGATTTTGAAGCTTTAGCATTTATTAGCTCTTGCTTAAAATCATTTTCAACTTTTGTTTTGAGCATATTTTCAAAAGCTGAATCATTTAGTAATATTTTTTCTATTTCTTTATTCTCTTTCATAGAATATACCTTTCATAAATTAAATTTTTTCATCATCAAGATTCGCAATAGTAATTATTTTTGCCTCATGATACTCATCTTCAGCTTGCACAGAAGAAAATCCCAAATACTTGCACAAAGCCTCCAACGCTTTCAAACCTGCAGAAGAATCACGTAATTTTTTCTTACCTGTAAAACTACCATCTTTATCAAGAATATCTTCTTCCTCAAGAGAAAATTCTGCAATTTGCAAAAGCTTTTGAATTACATAACCTTTTTGTACGCTCAAAGATTCAATTTGGAGGTTTAATTGAGCTTTTATTTCATGGATTATGTAACTTTTTGCCAACAAACCAGAAGCAAATCCCTTTAAATCTTTGCACTTGTAACCAGCTTTTCTAGCTGAAGCTTCGGCATCAAGAGTCTTTATATATTCACTTACAAACCTTTTTTGTTGCGGTGTTAATTGTTTCATCTCTTTACATTTCTTATCATAATTTGTATTTTTCTCGAATAACTTGTATAATGAACATGCTATTTATATTTCGGCTAGTGTAAATCTTAACAGGGGGGAATGAAAAGGACTTCCTGTTTTTTTTGCCTTTATGTCCTAAACATCTTCACCACTGGTGCATTTGACACCGATACCGCTGTCTTTGATTTTAGATTTGCTAAAGCCTCTTTGTACATGCTTATCCAATATGGGAACTTAAAATATTGAGGATTAGCTTTTAACCTTAAGCATGTTCCATATACCAAAATTTGTTCAACAAACGGCATTGGAATTAAAGATACATCTGTGGCATACTCGAATTCCATTTTTTCCATGCCTTCAGAATCGATAACACAATTTTTTGTATAGTAAACAATATCCAGCACTTTATCCTCGTTAAACTTTGGTAATAAGAGCCTATTAGCCAAAACACTATAAGTTCCAGCTCTTTGAGAACCTTCCATAAAAGATTCCACATCATCACAATAGTCATGCTTTTTTCCATCAATAAATAAGTATAGAATTCGACCGTTAACATCGTTTTCAATCTCAGTTACCCCTTTTGGTAGCATCAATGTAGTTCGACGTATAAGAAAATTCCAACCTTCAATCGCACAAATCTCTTTGTTGATTAAATTTAAAATATTCATAATTCTCTTATGATCATTTTTAATAAGCTCAGAAAAAGCATTTACTTGTTTATAATTCATTTCGAGTAAGCATTTATTTATTAGTTGTAAATAATTCATTTTTTCTCCTTTGCTTAGAAAAAGCCCGAACGGGAAGTCAGATTTCACGCCCGAGCTTTTAATTATGAACTTGATAAAAATTACTTAATCAAACCTTGCTTTACTTGTTCCATGATTAATTTTTCATTTTTAGCAAATTCTTCACCACTCATTCTGCCGATTTCCTCACGAGTAAATACCTTATTTGTTTTTGTGTCAGAAGAAGCATTTTGAGCATAAGATGTCAACTTGCTCTTTGCACGTGCGTTCTCGTCATTCAATGATTTCTCGTATGCGGATTTTTTCAAATATTTATCAACCGCAGAATTTTCCAGACCTTCTACAAGTTGAGATATTCGAAGAATTTCATCCTTGTCCATATCAAACCCTTTGATATAGTTCAAAATATCTGCTCGCCCTTCGGCATCAAAAAACCCTGGACGCTCTTGGTTGAACAAATCCATAGGATTTTGTACAGGAGTCGCAGGAACATTTTGAGCTGGTGTGTTTTGCTTCTGTGAATTCTTATACGCATTTATAGATTGAGCCTTTGTTAACAACTGTCCCAACAAATATTGTCCTTGTTGTTGTGTTAACACACCTTGAGAGATAAGATCTTTGACGTTTTGAACATCTGCACCTATTGCCTGTTCCAAGTGGTAATAGATATCTTTATATCCCAAATTTGGGTTTGCCTGCGAACTTGCGGCAGGCGATGAAATACCGTTTTGTAATTGTTGCGGGAAGCTCCCGCTCATTTGATTTTGCATAAAATTATTCTCCTTCTGTTTTTGGCAACGAATTCATATAATCCACGGAAATTTCAATAACATCGTCAATAAAACTCGATAACAAAACCGAAACAATCGTTTTGATAATCGGGGGAAAGGGTAAGCGATTAACAACGTAACTTATAGCCAAAGATTTTTTCTCTTGACCTTTTCCTGAACCTAATTCAGCTTCCGCAGTAAATACAGCTTTTTTTGCCAATTCTTTGATTTTCTTTTTTAAATTTGAAAACATAGATTTCACACTCCTATATTCAAAATGCACCCTTCACCATAAATAACTTAGCAAAGGGCACATTTATACCGACCCTAAGCTGCAGCTACAATCATTTTTGCTAAAGCTTTTGGCTGAACTGTTTTTGCACCATACAAATACAAACCTCTAACTAAATCAGAGAAACTATCTTTATCTCTAAGGCTTTCGATTTTAGCTAATTGAGAAGCAAATGTGATTGCTTCATTTGTACCAGCTAAAACATAATATTTGCCATCAACTTCAGTTAAATTTGTACTTACTAAAACGTCCATGCCTGCAATTCTGCCGATAGAGCCCTCACGAAGAGTTTCATCAGCCACGTTATGTGCAGAGATAAACTCAGGGCTTTGCAATAAATAAGCTTCAACATTAGGATTGATTACTACCCAAGGTCTAACCCCAGAATGAACGGCATCAGAATTTTTTAACGCCAATGATAATTTAACAAACTGTTCATAGATAGTAGTTTTATCTAAGGTTATAGGAGCATCTTCACTACCTACAGTATTACCTTCAACAACATCAGTATGAAGTGACAATAGGTAAGAATCTTGAACTTCTTCAATAGCTTTTTTCGCATTACCTAGATGAGCTTCCATAATATCTGTATTTGCTTGAACTTGAGCAACATCATCAATTTTAAAAGCGAAGAATTTTTTCTGATTAATAACTAATTCTTGAGATGTTGGAGTTAATGCAGCATATTCAATATTTTCGGAAGTTAAAGTTGAAACTGTAACATCTGCAGGTGTAATAATTTTTACAGTATCACCTTGATTTTTAATCTCACCTTCCCAATTTCTGTTAACACATTGAAGCATTACACAGTTTTTGTCTAACATTTGGCTTAACTTTTGACTCCAAATTTGTGGAATAAAAGCTGAATAAGATGTTTGTAATTCTGACATTTTCTTTTTCCTTTCGTTTTCAAAACTAACTACATATTTTATGAGTGGTGATTTTTTATAGAATAATATTTAGTCATCGTTATAGATTTCTCTAAACTGAAGACCGATAATTGAACAATTACAAGTCGGATTATCCCCTTCAATACATAACTGAATAGAATAATTACTATCGCAAATTTCTGCTTTCTCTTTTGGATTAGAATTTATAGACCATACAGGAATCTCTGAACTTCCATCATGCCAACAATATTCAATAGTTGATGGAGTATCTTCTCCTCCCCAAATAAAATGGCTGAAATGTTTTGAATAAATCAATTCAACATCATCTTTATACTCGCTGTCATAATCCTTATATAGGGAAAACTTGAATTTATTGTCATTGATGTCATCTAATACAAAATAGAACTCATCAATTAATTTTCGATGTAAGACATTCCCCAATGCTAAGAAGGGAGATTTCCACATAAATAAAATCGGATCATTATTAAAAGTTCCACCGTAATCCTCTCGATAGATTTTTCCACTATCATCTGCGGTTAGAATATATGACTTAAACATACAAGCAACCGTAATTTTTTGAGGAACAACTCTTTTATACCAAGCTTTATTTAGATAATCATTTATCCAGATTGTATGATAATATTCATCATCTAAATAAGGAAAAAAGAACCACATTTGATGTTTATTTTGATAATGCAAAACAAATACATCATTCATTCTTGTTTCATCAAAGCGTTTAAATTCTTCTCTAATATTTTGTGAAATTTCAGAGCCTAATCTAATTTGGTTTAATTCCCCAACCTGTTCAAGAGCATAAATCCCATTACTCAAAAAGTACTGTTTATTATCAACGTTTACTATTGAATTTTTTGCAACTGAACCTTTATCCGCAAACAAAGTAATAGAAAAATCTGAAGGATTTGAACCTGTTAAAAGATATACTTTTTCTCTTTTATATATTGCCAAATAATCTTTATAAGTATGCATTGCAATAATATCTGAAGTATCAGTATGAAAATCGTTGATATAACCAGCATCTTCTTCCTGCTCAAAATTATCATAAGTACCTAATGCGGAATAATAAATTGTTGAACCTTGAGCACACCAAACCCTACCTTTGTATACGGTAACACAAGACGGATAACACACATTTTCACTCAAGTCCTTTAGCTTACAATCCACAATATCAAAATTCTCACTATCTTTGATATAGAACATTGCATCAGCTTCAGTTGCAACAATTACTCCACGTAGAAAATTTACAAAAATAGGTTGCACACCAACTAGAGTTTTATCCAATTTAACTAATGATTTGTTAGAATCGTTATAAATATAAATTTTACCAGTTTCCGTTGTGATAACTAACTTATATTTATCATCAGATTCCATTTCACACATGCCAGTAATTTTTTCAATTTCAGGCAATTCCAACAGCAACGAATTCCCTTTTTGACGGACAATACCTTTGTTGTTGTAAATTTCAATATTTTTAGAATCAGCCCAATAAATTTTTTTAGGATTTAACCCAAGCTCCACTTTGGTAGAAGCCTGATTGATTCCACCAGATAAATCAAAATAATTAATATCCATATTTTTTAACCCCTTAAATTACCTTTATACCAACGAACTTTTGAACGAATAAAATTACCGACATCATCTTTTGCAACCCAAGAATATGGTGGCAAATATGTTATATCAATCTTGCCAAAACTTGTTGTCTTAGGATTTTGTTTGCCAAATTCATAATGAGTCATAACTGTAACTGGAGAAACACCAAGTGCGTATTTTTCACAGAGCTCTGCAACAAATTTCATACAAGATTCAAACTGAACTTTTGTTATAGGAAAATAGCCACATTTAACAGGTGATTCATAACCGTACATCCCGCACAAACACACGCCTATTGAACCTGTATTTCCTCCTCCAGTATGTGCAGCATATTTCATATCTGTACAATCATCATTATCTTTAGGTGAATATTTCCCAGAATAAACCTTACCTTCAGCGTCTATTAAATAGTGATAATAGTTCTTTTCAAATTCACTTGGATAATACCTACCTGCACTCCAATGTAAAATAATCCGCCTAACCATAAAAACCTCACAATATGTCCCATTTCGGATGATAATGCTTGTACAAGGCAACAGCATTAGTCCGATTTCTCGCATTTAATTTTGATAAAATTAATGAAAGATGTGTTTGCACAGTACGTTCTGACATTTGGAGTTTTATAGATATTTCTTTATCTGTAAAACCTTTAGCTACAAGAGTTAAAATCTGAAGCTTTCTAGGAGACAGTTTCATTTAACACCTCTAAGAGTTTTATTTTCTTCATATTACATTAAGCTTTACTATAAAAACTTAATAATATTTCCATATTTAGAAAAAAGAGAGGGTTTTATTGTATTGGATAGGGAGAAACCTTACCCTCTCTAGATTTAAATAAGTTGAGAGTTATCAATGACTAAAATAAGCCAGAGGGAATATGAAAATAAAATTACCATCCTTTTCTTACTATTCAGCAGAACTTATGTTTTCGATATTCCATTTAAAATTTTCCACAACAAATAAGCACAATCTAGACAGATTATACCAATTCACCCAGTGGTGAAATATCCCATAAACACACTTCCTATGTCTGATTAACCTTAAAGTCGGAATTTAAAATTCGTTCCTTAATGATTACAAACTCAGTATAAACGATTTTCATAATAAAAAAAGTCCGCAGTTTTACGTACGTAAAAATACGGACTATACAAATCCGAAAACAGCTCTCCCATCAGGATATCTACGATTTTGAAACTCCTCTCATTTACAAAATTTTACAGAAAATTTTCGATAAATCTCAGGATAATTTATACATAATTTTAAAAAGTTGCCATATTTTTTCACTGTTTTAAAATAGAAATATGGGGAATATATTACTAATAAGTGAAAATGATGATATTTACAGTAAATATAAAAAATTGTTAGACGCAAGTTCGTACAATTTCCATTCTTGCTGCACCCCAACATCTATTTTTGATTTGATTGAAATTTCGCCAATTGATATCGTTTTAATTGACGAGTTTACTGAAAACTTAAATTTATTACTTACAATCAAACGTATCAAATCTAAGCAAGATAATGCACAAATTCTTCTATTATCTAATGGCGAAAATATCGATGATGAAATTTCAAAATTAATTAGCGGATACATTTTAAAAAACTATTCAGACGAACTAGTTATTTCAACTATAAATTCACATTTAAAGACAAAAGAAAAATTAGATATATTATCAGGAAAGAATAAAGATTTAGCAGATAGCTTGTACCGTTTAAACGTTCTTTATAATACAAGCTCTCAATTTGCAGGAACTTTGGATACAAAAGAGCTTTTAAATTACATGATTGAAGGTTTAGACAAATCATTAAGTTTTGATTTAACTTGCACAATATCTTTTGGATTTGAACAAGAACCAGTTTTAATCATTAACTCGCTTTATGATATCTCTGAAGAAATCCTAAGTGCACTAAAACTGCGTGCAATCCTAAACTATAAATCACTATTTGAAAACGGACAAGCACCATTTGAAATTGATGATAAAAATCTAAAAATTATCAAAAATATCAAAAACCCTAATAACAAATTCACTTTCACAATTTTTCAATTTGATAATATGTTTGCACCAATTGATTTGGGTGACAATTTCTTCGGTTGTATTGAAATTTTTAAAGAAAATCCATTCACAACAGATGATGCAACATACTTCCAAACAATCGTTCAACAAGTATCATTACCTTTAAAAAGTGCTGGTTTGTACAAAGAAATTATTCATAAAAACGAAGAATTAGAAAAACTTGAGCGTGTAAAATCTGAATTCATTTCAATCGTTTCTCACGAATTAAGAACCCCACTTACACCAATCAAAAATGCTCTAAGCATCTTAGCAAGTGGAAGATGTGGAAACTTAGAAGAAAACGCTATGAAATTTGTTGATATGGCAAAACGCAACGTGGAAAACCTTACAAATATTATCAACGACATTCTTGACATCAATAAAATTGAAGCTGGTAAAATGGATTTCAATTACAAACTAATGAATATTCATTCTGTTATCGAAAATGTTAGAGCCAATTTTGATTGCGTTGCAAAAGAGCATGAAATTATTTTTAGCACACAAGAACAAGATAACTTGCCAGACATTTATGCTGATTCTCAAAGACTTGGACAAGTCCTTACAAATCTAGTGTCTAACGCCATCAAATTCACCCCTAAAGGTAAGAATATCACAATTAAATCTGAACTTAAAAATTCAAATGATATTCACAAAAACCCTCACTTTGAAAACGAATTAAAATCTTTAGATGGAAACTATATTGTTGTCAGCGTTGTTGATGAAGGTATCGGCATCAAAGAATCCGACTTACTAAAAGCATTTGATAAATTTACCCAAATTGAAAACTCTCTATCAAGAAAAGTTGGTGGAACAGGTTTAGGATTACCTATCGCAAAACAACTTATCAAAGCTCACAAGGGCACAATTTGGTGTGATAGTGAAGAAAACAAAGGTTCAAGTTTTTACTTTGCTCTTCCAGTTACAACCGAAACAATCGAAGGTGAAACCATCCAAAAAGAACTTTTGTAATATAATAAACATATGAGCAATCAAAAAAGAAAAATTAGCATATTAGGTTCAACTGGTTCTATTGGAACACAAGCTCTTGAAGTTATTGAAAAGCTTCAAGATAAATTTGAAATTATCGCATTAACTGGCGGAAGTAATGCCGAACTTTTGAAACAACAAGCCGAAAAATTTCAACCAAAATATATTTGTGCAACTTGTTCACCTGAACTTTTAAAAGGTAACCACAACGCTAAAATCCTACAAGGCCCAGAAGGACTTGATGAAATATGTTCAAACAAAGAAAACGATATTATTTTAGTTGCAGTTTCTGGCAAAATCGGTCTAAAACCAACACTAAAGGCTATCGAAAACGGCATTGATATAGCTCTTGCAAACAAAGAAACACTTGTTATGGCAGGTGATATTGTTATGGCAAAAGCAAAAGAAGCTGGAGTAAATATTATCCCTGTAGATAGTGAACACTGTGCAATTCATCAATGTATAAAAGATATTTCTCAGGTTGAAAAATTAATTGTTACCGCAAGCGGCGGTCCATTTTTAAGAAAATCAATTGAAGACATGAAAAATGGCACAGTTACGGAAGCTTTAGCTCACCCTCGCTGGAATATGGGAAGAAAAATTACAGTTGACTCTGCAACATTGATGAATAAAGGTTTAGAAATTATTGAAGCTCATCATTTATTCAATATGCCGTATGATAAAATCGATGTTGTTATTCACCCACAAAGTATTATTCACTCAGCAATTGAATATGTTGATGGCAGTGTTATAGCTCAAATCGGACTTCCGAGTATGCATATTCCAATCCAATATGCTATCACATACCCTGAACGCTATGAAGGTATAAAATCAAAAAGCTTTAGTTTTTCAGAAATCGCAAGATTAGATTTTGAAGAACCTGATTATGAAAAATTCCCAACATTAAAACTAGCTTACCAAGCAGGAAAAGATGGTGGAAGTGCAACAGTTTGCCTAAATGCCGCAAACGAAGAGGCTGTTTTTGCTTTCCTTGATGGGAAAATTAAACTATTTGACATTTATACAATTACAGAAAAAATGATGTCAAAACACGAGATTATAAAAACCCCAACAATTGATGAAATCTTTGAAATTGATAATGAAATCAGAATAAAAACAAGAGAACTAATTAAATTTTAAGTTTCCCTAAAACAAAAATAACCCCTAATAAGAAATGATAAATTATTTTAACTATAACCCAAGCAAGAGCAATCAAACTTAACCCTAACGGGATTGCTGAAAAAATAAGCTCTGCAACAAAAAGAACTACAGCTGTACTTTTACCCATTTCAACTTTACTTTTAACAAATTCACTTAAGTTACCTGTTTCAAGATAAGATTTCACCTCGTCATCAATATATTCGTGAGCAAAACTGGGGAAAAACCTACACATCTCCGCTTTCACCATAAAAAACTTATCCGCTCCTAACATATGAGCTGAATTATATTTTAATAACTCATAACGTGTTGTATCACTTAAAGTTATATGAATATTTTTGAAATGTTCATTACATTTAATAAGCATCATTTCATTAGCTGGCAAAAATTTCTCAACAACAAATTCACCCTTTTTATAAACACAAACAGAAACGCCAGATTCTGAAAACTTTAAATATCTTCTATTATTTTTTAAATCTATCAAAGCAAAGACCAATGCAAACAGAAAAGAAAAAGAACACAACAACTTTGAAACATCTGAACTAAAAGCATCATAAGCCCAGAGAGAAATTACGCCACCCCAGAATATTATCGGTAAAAATTTTAAGATAAAAACAAAAAATGGATTTCTTTTTAATTCAATTGTTCTTTCTAACATAATTTCTCCTATTAAAAGAATTGTAACATCTTTTACACCGTTTGCAAATATATGTTATACTGTAAAATACAGAAGGATTAGGGGAAAGTATGAAAAAAATTCTTATTGTAGATGATGAACAAGACATTGTAGAAAGCCTTAAGTTTGTTCTTGAGAACTGCGATTACTCTTGTTACTGTGCGTACAACGGCGAAGACGGATTAAAACTTGCAAGAGAAATCGTACCAGATTTAATCATTCTAGACGTTATGATGCCAAGAATTAACGGTTTTAAAATTAGCAGATTATTAAAATTCGACGCTAAATATAAAAGCATTCCAATTTTAATGATTACAGCACGCTCTCAAGAAGAAGACAAGCTTATCGGTGAAGAAACTGGAGCAGATGAATACATCACAAAACCTTTTGATCTTGATGATGTAGTAAAAACTGTTCAAAAATACCTAGAAGGGTAGAGGTACCTCTCCTATCGAAAAATAAAGCAATAAACGGAGTTTAATCCACATAAAATGAACATCATTACAAACAAAACACTTGAAACATTAAAATACGATTTAGTTCGAGAAGGACTTGTGCAATACGAAGTTGTTGAGCAAGCAGAAGAGATTGCAAACGCTCAAAATATCAACATTGGACAAGCATTAATCAACTCTGGATTTTTGACAGAAGACCAGTTAATTAAATTCTTAGAATCAAAACTACACACCCCTTTTGTTGATTTGAATGATTATCAACTTGATCCAAAATGTTTAAAATACATAAGCTATTCTGATGCCAGAAGATACAAAATTATTCCATTATTCAAGATTGAAAACACTCTAACAGTTGCTATGGCAGACCCTAGAGATTTATTTGCAATCGATAAGATTATGGAAAGTGCGGAATGCGAAATTGACCCAGTTTTATCATCAGAAGAAAGCATCCTTAAAAAAATTGATGAATCATACAAAATTGATGTTACTGTTGGAAACATTTCAACAGATTCAAATTCAGGCTATGACTGGCAAGATGAACTTCACTCAGAAGACTTAAGCGATAACCATATCCAAAAAATTATTCGTGCAATCCTAAAACAAGCAATCCTAGAAGGTATTCACGAAGTAACCTTCCAAGGTGAAGAAGAAGGCTTGGGAGTAAACTTTAAAAAACACGGTGAATTAAACAACAAAGGTGTCATTCCAACAGCATTAGTAACATTGTTTGCTGCTAAATTAAAAACATTATCAGAACTTGATCCATCAGTTTCTGAAGTTCCTCAACTTGGCAAATTATGTTTCAAAGTTGATAACATCATTGTTATCGCGAGTGTTTCAACATTCCCAACAATTATGGGTGAAAGAATTTTCTTAAAAATTTATAAGCCACCAAAAGCTTTAGATGAAATAATCTCTAACAAAACAGAACTATCTGAGATTAAGCTTTCACTAGAAAAACCTGGTATTATTTTGGTTTGTGGCTCATCATTAAGTGGTAAAACTCACGTAATTTACTCACTTCTACTTGAGGCTGCCAAATCAAAAGCTAAAAATATTATGACTCTTGAAAGTATCTCAAAATACGAACTTAAAGGAGTTAACCAATGTGAATTTAACGAAAACGTTGGTTTCAACATGGATAAAGCGACACGATTTATTGAATTCCAAAACCCAGATATTATCTATCTTGAAGGTATTAAATCAAAAGAATCTTTTGATTACTTCTCAAGCCTTGTTTATAATGACAAAACTATCATTATGGAATTTTTGGCAAACAACATGGAAGATTTGAGAAACAAAATGTCATTCTCAGATTTTGATACTCTAAAATCAATAATTTCTAGTATGGTATTTATCCATTCTCAAAATAGCGTCGAAGTTTTCAATAGAGAAACTCTTCAAAAATATTTAGGCTAAAAAAATCCCTCACTTATGAGGGATTTTTTATTATTCAATTTCCTTATATGGATTTGGCAAACCATCATCCGCAAGTTGATAATATTTACCCTCAGACTCATAGGCTTTTTGACCATTACTTAATGTTACCATTTTGAATTCTTTATTATAAATATTATCAATTTCTGGATAACCTACAGCTTCACGCGTATATTTAACAATGTCACCATCCTCCCAACGCTCAATAGTTGTGGCATAAGCAAATGCATTTTGCGAAGCTTTATCAATAGCACCATCCATAACCTCAAGGATAATAATAGCTGAATGATAATCATTTTGAGCATTGTAATATCTATCTTGAGCCTGTTGAGCCGCTTCAAAATCACCCGCTTTTACTAAAGCTTTGTATTCTTTTTCTGTTTCAACACATTTTTGTTTTAAGTCAGAAATAGTCGCCTTATGTGTATTTCTTTGTGAAATAGCATCTTGAATTGATTGTTCAGCGGCTTGGAATTGAGAATCCTTTTCCAAATAAGCTTTCGTTTCTGGAGAAAGGTGTTTCATACTTTTAAGCAAATCCAACTCATATTGAGCCTTGTCATTTTGTTTTGCTCCTTCCGCTCTTAATATATCTAAAGTGCCAAGATACTCTTTATTTGACTCAAGCATTACTTGATCGGCCTTAGACAATGGTTCGGCTTTTGTACCATCAGCAGGTGTATGCATATCAGCTACAACCTTTGATGCCGATGAATTTTGTTTTTGATATTCAACAAACATCAATTCATTATTTACTTTAGTTTCTTTTGCCTGAACATTTTTACCTTGGGCATAACCATCACCTGACACGCCATTAACAGATAATCCTGCCATGTTAATATCCTTTCATATTTATACTCTCAAAGCACACCTTTGCTTTATATATAAATAAAAACTTTCACTTAATTAAAATTGCATTCGTTTTCTATTAGAATTATTAAGATTACGGTATATCAAAGATATATACAGATTATAAACCATTAACATTACTTAACAAAACAAAGTAATCATGTAAACTGTTGTAAAAATTACACTTATTTTCTAGCCCTTGATATTTTGTTGTAGTATTATGAAATCCGTACACTAGAAGAGGATTAATTTATGTCAAAACAAAAAGCAAACATTGCAATTTTAGGTGCAACAGGCGTTGTCGGAAGAGAAATCACAAAAATTGTTGACGAATTAAAAGTTGACTTTAATTCAATCAAGTTTTTATCAAGTGCAAAATCAGCAGGCACAAAGATTCAATTCCAAGGCAAGGAATATACTGTTGAAGAAGCAACACCTGAAAGTTTTGACGGTGTAAATATTGTATTAGCATCAGCTGGAGGTTCAACATCTCAAAAATTCGCTCCAGAAATCGTTAAACGTGGCGGAGTGTTAATTGATAACTCATCAGCTTTCAGAATGGAAGAAGATGTCCCTCTTGTTATTGCTTATGTTAATGATGAAGATTTAAGAAAGCACAAAGGTATTATTGCTAACCCTAACTGCTCAACATCACAATTGATGTTAGTTTTAAAACCACTTCACGAAAAATTTGGTATTAAAAAACTTATTGTTTCAACATATCAAGCTGTATCTGGAGCTGGCTTAAATGCAATTAATGAGTTAACAGAAAATACAAAAGCAACATTAGCTGGCGAAGAATTCACAAACGTAGCATTTAAAAAACCAATTTCATTCAACGTAATTCCACAAATTGACGTATTCTGTGAAAATGGTTATACAAAAGAAGAAATGAAAGTTGTAAAAGAAACTAAAAAAATTCTTCACTTACCTGAAGAATTACCAATTTCATGTACTGCTGCAAGAGTTCCAGTATACAATGGGCACTCTGAAGCAGTAGATATTGAATTTGAAAAACCAGTTACCCCAGAAGAAGTTCGAGAAATCTTAAAAGATTCTTTCGGACTAACAGTTATCGACAATCCTGAAAACTTCGAATATCCAACAACACGTGATGCATCTGGTGTTGACCCAGTATTCGTTGGTAGAATTAGAAAAAACCTTGCGTTTGATAACGGAATTTCTTTATGGTGTGTAGCTGATAACATCAGAATCGGTGCAGCATTAAACACTGTAAGAATCTGTAAAAAAGTCATTGAGATGGAACTTTACTAAAACTTAGCAAAAAACTTTTTGTTTTAGTTTTAGAAACAAAAAACGAAGGAATAACTATGCCTAAATTATCAGAAGCATTATCTACACTAACTGTTGGTGGTAAAAAATTTCACAACCCAGAATGGTGGAGTTCTAAGCATAAATTAACTCGTGAAGTTAAACGTGAAAATTCCACAAAAGAAATTCTCCAAAGACTTACCCCTAGAATTGGCGGTCAGCTTGAAGTGGTTACTTTGGAAAAACAACCACCCGCAGATGTCTATGTAAGACAAATGCAAACTATGCTTGATAGCGAAAAGTACAGTGAATTTGCCCCTTGGAGCCCTATCCATCGCAAAACAAGCATTGTATTTGTAAATAGAAAATAGAGAATTTGAAAGAGGAAATACGTGGATATTAAAAAATTAACAATTACCCCAGTTATACGTGGAGCTCGAAAGTTTACAATCGATAACCCAACCCAAGAAAGAGCACAAAGACTTATAACAGAAAGGCTTTGTTCTAATTACGAAAACGCAAAACCTGTAAGATTGAAGCTCCCAAAATTTTTAAGAGGCTTTGTTAATCCAAAAACCAGAGTTGTCGAAAAATTAAAAAGTTAGATATAATAAAAATCCTCCTGATAAATAGGGGGATTTTTATTACTTTTTGTTAATAAATGGGTTAAATTAGTAGTGTTTATTATATAATTAGGGTATTAGAGGGTATATTTTATGGGACAAGTTCTTAGAAGAGAAAACGTAGCAGACTTTGTCGAAAAACTGCACAAAAGTGGTAAAACAGTTGTAACAACAAATGGTTGTTTTGACATTTTGCACGTTGGACATGTTAGATACTTGCAAAAGACAAAATCTTTCGCTGATTACAGTATTGTTTTACTAAATTCTGACAAATCTGTTCGCTCAATTAAAGGCCCAACTCGTCCTATAAACAACGAAGATGATAGAGCTGAAATTTTATGTGCACTATCTTGTGTTGATTACGTTGTGATGTTTGACGAAGATAGCCCTGCATCACTTTTAGATGAAATCAAACCAGATGTTTACACGAAAGGTGCAGATTACACAATGGAAACTTTGCCAGAAGCAGACATAATGAGAAAAAATAACACAAGAGTTGAATTTATAACTTTTGTTGAAGGGAAATCAACAACCTCAACAATTGCAAAAATGAAAGAAAATTAATTTTGAATATAAGGAGAAGGTAGAATGAGATCATTTACAGTAGAAGAAATCACACAAATTGTAGGCGGTATGCTAACAAAGGCTGAAAGCCCTGCTATTACACAAATAGCTCCACCATTACTAAGTGATGAAAATACATTAGCACTTGCTTTAGGTGAAGAAGAAATCGCAAACCTTGCAAATTCAAAAGCTAAAGCTGCATTGGTTCCACTTGGGGTACAAATTGATGGTTTCACTACAATTGAGGTTGAAAGACCAAGACTTGCGATGATGAAATTATTAAATTTATTCTACGTTCCACCTGTTGTAAATAAAGATATTCACCCAACAGCAACTGTTGACCCAACTGCAAAATTAGGTCAAAACGTATGTATCGGACCTAACGTTGTGGTTTCTCCAAACGCTGTAATTGGCGATAATACAAAAATTCTAGCTAATTCTTATATTGGAAGTAACGTAAAAATCGGTAACAACTGTTTCTTCCACCCTGGAGTAAACGTTGGTGACAGAGTTCAAATCGGTAATGATGTAATTCTTCAACATGGAGTTTCTCTAGGTGCAGACGGATTTAGCTTTGTAACAGAAAACCCTAACAACATTGAACAAGCTAGACAAGATGGTGAAATTAAAGAAGGTGATGTAGAACAAGTTATCTTCAAAATCCCATCAATCGGTTCTGTTGTAATCGGCAATAATGTTGAAATCGGTGCTAATACAGCAATTGACAGAGGTACTATTGAAAACACTATTATTGGTGATAACACAAAAATCGATGACTTAGTTATGATTGGTCACAACTGCCGTATCGGTAAAGGTTGTTTAATCGTTTCACAAGTAGGTATTGCAGGAAGCTGCGTAATCGGTGATAGAGTAGTTATCGCAGGTCAAGCTGGTTTGGCTGATCACATCGAAATTGGTTCAGATACAATCATCACAGCTAAAGCTGGTGTTACAAAATCATTCCCAGCTAAATCAATCATCGTTGGTATCCCAGCTGTACCAAGAAAAGATTTCATCAAACAACTTAAAACAATGAAAGATGCTCAAGAAATTTTCGCAAAATTCAGAAAATTTGAACCAATGCTAAAATCATTTGAAGAAGCTCACCAAGAGGACTAATAATAAATGGTAACGCTTAAGAAAGAAGTTAAAATTGTCGGAAACGGCTTAATGAAAAATAAACCTTGCGAAGTAACTTTGTTCCCATCAAATTCTGGACAGATAAGATACTTTGTAAAGGACAAAGATGCATTTACTGCTGATGTTGATAATGTCGTTGCAACAGACCATTGCGTTGTATTAGGCACAAAAAAAGCTAAAGCAATGCTTACTGAACATTTATCAGCAGCCCTTGCGTTCTGCAATATTGACTCTGTTGATATTTGCATGACAGAAGAAGAAGTCCCAATCTTAGATGGTAGTGCTTTGCAATGGGTTGAAGCAATCAAAGAAGCTGGAACAGATAAATCTTTCTTTGCAAAAGAACAGTTCTATACAGTATCAGAACCTGTTTACTACATAAATGGAAAAACAAGCCTTGTAATTTTACCAAGCGACAACCTATTTATGTCATATGCAGTAAACTATGATCATCCTGATTTAACAAGAAGATTTGTTAATTACAACCCTAAAAACAAATACGAAATCATTGAAGCTAGAACATTTGGATTTTATAGAGATTTGAAAAAATATCAAATGCTAGGCTTTGCTCAAGGCGTAACTCAAGAAAACACTGTTGGGTTAACCGATGACGGTGGTTACACAACAGAATTACGCTCAGAACACGAACAAGTAAAACACAAAATGCTTGATTTAATTGGTGATTTATACTTAACAGGAGTAAATCCTTTAAATCTAAGATGCCAAATCCTAGCAAAAGAAGCTGGACACGCAGTCCACGTAAAAGTAGCAAAAATGTTAAAAGATAAATTGATAGAAATATAAGGAGAAAAAAATGTCAGAAGAAAAAAATATCCTAAGTTTTGACATAATGCAAATTATGGAAATGTTACCTCACAGATACCCTTTCTTATTAGTTGATAAAATCACAGAGTGTGCACCTGGCGAATATTCAAAAGGTTATAAAAACCTAACAATGAACGAAGAGTTCTTCCAAGGACACTTCCCAAATAACCCAATTATGCCTGGCGTGTTACAACTTGAAGCTATGGCTCAATGTGCAGCTCCAATTTTGTTAACTTTACCACAATTTGAAGGTAAATTAGCTTTATACGCTGGCGTTGAAAATGCTAGATTTAAAAATATTGTAAGACCTGGTGATAGATTTGAAATGTCAGTTGAATTAACAAAATTAAAAGGTCCTGTATGCAAAGCTCACGGCGTTGGTACAGTCGATGGTAAAGTTTGCGTTGAAGCTGATATGACATTTGCTATCAAATAAATTTTCACTAATAAAAAAAAGAGGAACCAATTGGTTCCTCTTTTTTACTTATATCAATTATATTTCCGCACGTGGATTAACTTTTTTAAGTCTTTGATATGAATCTACAGCTAAAGACTCAGCAGCTTCTTTACCAATTGTAGGTGCAACTGCTTCAATATCCTCTACTAATTCTGCATACGCATCAGGATCAATTTTTGCTAAATCTGTATCATGAGTTAAGAATTTGGTTTCATCATAAGCTGGAAGCTCAAACTTACCTTCTCTAATAGCTTTTAATTTTGCACAAATATTATCTATTGCCTTTTCGTAATTAGAACCAGCTTCAATTGTTGTTTGAACTGGCCTATTACCTTTGCGGTAGAACATATCACTAAACGAATTCATAAATTTAACAACTACAGATTTGGCAGATTTACCCGGTAAAAAATATACATCTACATCATCTGCAACTTTTACATATTCATCAGTATAATCTAACATATCTGAAACACAAGTACTAACAGCACGTTGCATTTTGTTCATATCAGCTTTAAGTACAATACCCGTAAACGCTGGAGAATAATTATTTCTAACTTCCATTCTAGAGAACTCCTTTTAATTTTTATACACTACTATAATTCTCATAAATAATATTTCTTGCTACAAAATTAGCAAATATTACAAATTGTAACAGATTTAATTATCTTTGAAATTACATAAAAAGTATATACTTTATATATATGTAAACATTAAATAAACACGAGAGATATTAAGAGAGAGATTTCAAATTCCGTTTAAGTAAATAAAAAGAGAGAACATTATCCTATTCCTAATTCCTAGACAAATTTTAACCCCACACCGTGGGGCTTTTTTTTGAGGAAAATATATAAATTAAAAAAGGTCTTAACTCGTATAAGCTAAGACCTTGTATGAGATTTATAATATTTGA
This sequence comes from bacterium, assembly GCA_017536545.1. Lineage (GTDB taxonomy): Bacteria > Cyanobacteriota > Vampirovibrionia > Gastranaerophilales > Gastranaerophilaceae > Zag111. Next base: position 152,386 of record JAFXHF010000017.1, on the reverse strand, counting down.
CTACGCTTGTCTGAATTGATCTTTTCCTACACCGCATAGTGGGCACACATAATCTTCTGGAAGATTTTCAAATGCTACACCATCGTTTTCAGCTGGATCATATTCATATCCACAAATTTCACAAATCCATTTTTCCATAATTTATTGTCCTTTCTTTTGTTTACATTCTGTACATACACCATGGAACACAATATCGTATCCCGCAATATCAAATCCGGTAGCCGACTGGGTATTTTTTACCAAATCAGGAGCTACTTCAGCTGGGATATCAAAAACCTTTCCACATTCTTCACAAATAAAATGATAGTGCTCAAATGTATTATGATCAAAATGTGCAGAAGCCTCTAGCCCATCAATTTTCTTAATTATCCCAGCTTGTGCTAACTTATTTAGGTTACGGTACAATGTAGTAAACCCAATGTTAGCATTTTCAGACTTTAACAATTCCAACAAAGTTTCCGCAGTTGGATGGACCGCATTATTTGTTAAAACATCAAGTATCTTTTCCCTTTGCTTAGAATAATTCATAAAATCTTTCCTAAAGTGATAACTATTGTCATTTTATCCGATTTTTATAAATTTGTCAAGCATTTAGGCATTTACTTTTAAACCTTTTGTATCAAGACCCTGTTGATGAGCTAATTGTTCTTCAATATCTTTTTTAACTTGATATTCAGATTCTGGACTCAATTTTCTTGATAAAAGCATGATTGATGGGGCAAGAATACCTAAAGCACCAATACAAGATCCAATATTTGTTCTAATAGCACTTCTTTTGGCTTTTCTTACAACATCCATAAATACATCAATAGATTCACCAGAACCTTCAAATTGACCTAAAAGTTTTTCTACTTTAGAAGCAACACCTCTCAAATCACCCAAATCAATAAATCTTCTTGTATCAGCAATTTGAACTTTTGCTTTTTTATCCACAACCTCAATAATATCTGACATTTTTGCAAATTCTACAAGCAAATTATTTGTTTTCGGATTTACTGCATATTTGTAAATATCGACATCAGATACATCGGCAGCCTTGAAAGCTTCTAAGTGAGACTTGATAGAACCATCCGCAAAGGCATTTTTAAACACTGGAGATTCAATAACTCTAGCATCTAAATCAATTGATCTTCCTTTTGCTTCGGCTCTTTTTTCTAAAGCCTTAGAAATCATAGGGCCAGCTAAATACATAAATGCCCAGAAACTACCTTCTTTAATTACATACCCAAAGAAATCTTGAGGGTTTCTTGAATGAGAAAGTCTTTCGCCTGTAATTGTTGCATCGACAAGCATCAAGTTTTTAACTGGATCGAATATAAAGTCTTGCACTCCTCCTGTGAAAGTTACATTTTTATTATTTTTTCCATGAACTTCAGAAAAAGCAGATGAGAATGGCACGTTAGCAGTTGCCACTGAACTATCCATAAATGAAACATCTTTACCTTTTTGCTGATGTTTTTCAAAATATTCTTTTTTAATTTGATTTTCTGTATATTTATGTCTGAATTTTGTCAAACCGAAATATGTTACACAAGTTAAAAGTGTTGATGCTGCAAATTTTGCAATAGTCATATGCTTATATTTAGACTGATTTGCTGCAACTTTTTTCAAACCGTTTAGAATTTCATCATTAGCTGCAAACTCTTGAGCAGCTTTTAAAATATCTTGATTTTTAAGAATTCTTGCATCAACTTTTGGATCAAACCCCATTGGTTTAAACATTGCAAAATCTAAAGCTTTTTTATAAACTGGAATACCAAAAAGCCAAATTGCTTGTGTTCCAAATTCATCAATAAATCTATCTTTACCTTCGTGTGAATCCCCTGCCATATAAGAAGCTGCTGTTAAACCGCAACTATTAGCAATATCTTTCATTGCTAAAGGGACTAGTGAACTATTATTACCTAATACTGAATATATTTTACTTGCTGTACTTACTGTTACTTGTGGTATCATTTTTCCTTATTCCTTCTACGGAGCACAAACGACTCCGCCTCAACTTGTGTATTACAAGCCCCAAATTAAATTCATCAATTTCACGATTGGAGCATTCGCTTTAACAGTTGAGCGCTTTCGAGAATTATTTTGATTTTTCATAATATTAACCTTCACGTTCCTTATAAACCTACTAACTAAAATTAATTGCCTTTTCAACAATTATTTTTTTACATTTGTTACAATTAAAAACAGAGCCTTTTGTTATTTAAGGCTCTGTTTTAAATCTTTTCCCAACACGCTAAACGTCCTGTCTTTAAAACAAGCCTTTCAAAAAACGTTTATTGCGTCGGATTATTGTATACATAAAATATTTTTCCTCATTTATAGTTACAGACTTAGGTTAACATAAGTCAATACAAAAATCAACATCTTGGTTAATAATTGTAAATTTTACAATTATTATTTAAAGAATTACAACTATGGTGAAGCATTTTATACAAAAAAAAAGAACCACCATTGGTTCCAGTTATATTTAAATGGTACCCCCAAGGGAATTCGAATCCCTGTCTACACCGTGAAAGGGTGTTGTCCTAGGCCTCTAGACGATGGGGGCTAGTGCCTAATCGGCTTACGAAACTCATTCTATCTTGAACAAAATTAAATGTCAACTATTTGGTTTAAAAAATTTTTATAATCTTGAATTATTCTGCTACAACTTTAATTTCATCAATAATTTCAGCGATTTCGGGAGAAATATCTTTTTTATATTTAATATTATTTTTAATCATCTGAGCAAATTCTACTTTTTTAAACTCGTGCATGCCTCGGGTTTTAAAAACTTCTTCTAATATTTTCGCTTTTGGTTCTGCGGAATTAAACATTTCTTGTTCAAGTATTGATATATTACTTAATTCATATTCTAGAGTTCTTTTAACCAAATCAAGAGGTAAAAGATCCTCAAATTCGCCACAAGCAAGTAAATGTACTTTATCAATATTACGTAAACGAGGTTTTATTTCCTCTAAATTTTCTTTTGCGTCTTTATCTAAAAGAATAAATATAGGTAATTTTAAAGACTCTACAAGCTGATAATACAATTTTACAACTTGGTTTTTACCGCCAGCAGATAATACATAGACGCCATGCTTGTCAAAATCATACCCACAACGTTTGGCAAACTCTGGTAACAATGTTTCTTCTGTTGCACCTTCAGCTATAACTACCATTTTTATTGGGAAACATAAAGATTTTTCTTCCCGAACAATTTCAATATTTTCAGAGATCGCTAGTGCTTTTAACCATTTTAAATTTTTTGGAGAATTTTCATCAATAAATGGTAAAAAAGCATTATAATCTATCTTATTATCCAAGAGCTTAATAACATTATTATCGCAATTAAAAACAGTTTTCTCATACGCTAACAATTTTTGATTAAGCACGTAATTTCTTTGCAAAACACAACCTAAAGCCTCGAGTGATGTATTGATTATGTATTCAGCCCATGATGTTAATTCTTTATAATCCATTTCTTCCAAATCTGATTTTTTGAATTTTGGAGAAATTAGATTATTTGTTAAAATATCAAAAAAAACTCTTAAATATTTAGATTCAGTATTTTTAAATCTAGTCAATCTATCTATTGAAATTATTAGTTGTTCTTTGGTTAATGGTTTGACTTTTGAGTTTTTCAATGATACCTTCTTTAATATTTATTTACACATTTAGCAATTTTTTATATTTTTGATTTTTATAATAGATGTGGAGTTATCATGGTAGAAAAAGTTAATTCACGTATCCAACAATATAATTATAACACAATTAACAGCGTTAAGAACACTGTGGAAAATCAACCTGCACAACAAGTTGTAACACAGCCGTCTTTTACCGCTGCTTCTAATGTTGCAACTCCACAAACAAATAATAATATTTCTATCAGAACAACTCTATCAAGCAAAGAAGAGAAAGCAAAATATGCAGCAATTTTATCTCAATTAGACAAAAATGGAAGAAAAATTGCTGAAAACTTATTAAAAACAGGTGTACTTTTAAACGCTGAATCAGATGATAGAAGTACAGTTCTTGATAACTTACACAAAATGATTACTGAGCCGAGAGCCGAAGGGTTAAATGCAGCAACAATGCTAAAAGATACATTAGCAACGATTGCTTACCCATATTTAATTACACAACAGTTCGGCGACATCCCTGCTGAGTATCGAGATGCAGTAATCAAAGCAAATACTGAAGGTAAAACAAATTTACTTGAAATTTACCAAGCTAAAAAAGACATTGACGTAAATCATTCAGGTACATGTGTTGCTGCAAGTACAGAATTCAAACTTGCAAAACAACTTCCTGCTGAATTTGCAAGATTTGCTCAAGAATTAAGCTCTCCAAAAATGTCTGTTACAAAACATTTAGATATGAAAAACCTAACAGATGAAGCATTGAACGCTGTTTGGTTATTAAATTCATTTGAAACCCCTTGGGATGGCGACTTAAATAAAGCAACTCTAACATTTGCACCTGATAAAAATGCAATTTTAAGAGCTCAAATCCAAACAACACACAAAGATGCGTACGAAAGAACCCCACTTGATGTATTGATGCAATCAACATTTATGCAAGTTGGTTCACAACAATCATATAATACTATTACTGATAAACGTACAGGCAAATTCAATCAAAACGATAAGGGTTTAATTGAGTTTGAGAAAACATTTACAGAATCAGTTGTATTCAACAAAAACATCTTGTCTGTAACATACCAAACAGTAGATGAAAACGCACGTTTAATTGGATACGAAACAGATTTAGGCACAATGAAACGCCACTTGTTAGACGCCCTTAACGAAGGTGAAACAGTAATTATTGGTTATACTCAAACTGATAGCAACAACATCATCGTAAACGGTCATGAAATTACAATTGTTGACTATAAAACAGACAACAAAGGGAAGGTAACATTTATCTGTAACGATACAGATGACGGTGTTCCACGTGCAATTGAATATTCAGAAGATTACTTACTTCCAAAAATTCACCACGCAGCACTTCCTCAACACATTGTAGAACAAGATTTGAATATTGTTCCAAATTGGGTTGAAGGAATTGAAATGTATAAACAAATGCGTTCTGCTGCATAGAAATTTAAAAAAAGAAGGACTGCTTACTAAGTAAAAAAACACTTAAAGCCTCGGTGTCCTTATATTTTAACGCCTTAATGTTTTTATATTACATTTTGTTAATAATTGCATTAATTTCAGCAACTTTTATCTTGAGAATACTTTATACTAGTGAAGTGTAAAAGGTAAAAATATGATAAACGTACCAAACATTAATCAATCTGTAATTAATAATTCAGGCACGATTACTCCTCAAACACAACAAGTGCCTGCTAATGTCTCTCAACAAAATAATACCCCAAACTATACAGCAACTATTTACCCACAAGAAACAGTTTCTGTATATAATCCCGCTGAAAATGGACCAAAATTAACAAATACAAGCTGGTTTTATATAAACGATGTACACGGCAAAATGACAAACATGGAAAGAATTTATAATATTTCCAAAGAATTTGACAGTACCCCATCAGACGTAATGAGTCCACAATTCTTCACTAACTCAACTGATAATGTTTCAAAATTCAAAGTTTCATCAGGAGACATAATTCTGGGAGAAGAAGTTATCCCTAATACAGTTGCAAACCAATTCTTAAATTGGAGTGGATTTATCGCTTCAGCTCTTGGTAACCACGAACTTGATATCACAAAACCTGAAACATTTGCTAAATTCCTAAGTGAATCCAATTACAAAATGCTAGCTGCAAACGTAGATGTTGATCCAAAATCACCATTAGCTGGTAAAATTCACAGATCTATGATTACAGAAAAAGACGGTATTAAATATGGTATCATTGGGATTGCACCACCTGATATGCACGAACGTGTAAAACTAAACGATACATTAAAAGACTTCACTATTTACAGCTTAGAAGAAACAATTAAACAGGTACAAGCTGAAGCTAAAAAATTAAAAGAAGCTGGTATAAATCACATCGTTGTTTTATCTCACGGCGGAAACGAATTAGACAAAAAACTAGCACAAAATTCTGAAGATATTGACATTATCTTCGGTGCACATTCGCACAACTTAATCAAAGGAATCACCGAAGGCGAAAACTTATTCTATTCAAAAACAGGAGAACCCGTAATTATCACACAAGCTGGTAAAGACGGAGAAAATTTAGGTATCTTAAACGTATCATTTGACGAAAATGGTGTAATTAAAAAAGCTCAAAACAACATTATCAAAACTAGAGATTATAACCGTCCATTATTCATCAAAGATACTGTAGAAAATATCTTGGGCAAACCAGAAGTTGTTGGTAGAGTAAGATCCGCAGTTGAACCACCAAAAAACAGACTTATTGAAAATAATCCTCACAGTAATTTAATTACTGATGCAATGAGAGTCCAACTTGGAACAGATATCGCATTATTAAATGCTGCTAATATCAGAGGCTACTTCTCTCAAGGCCCTATAGACACTAGATTATTGACAGACATTTCACCTTTTGGTAACAAAATGATGATTCTAGAATTAAGCGAAAAACAAATCGTTGATACAATTAAATATGGTCTTAAAACATCATTTTCTAGAGCATCAAACAAACCAGGTATCCTACTTGTTTCAGGGTTGAGATACACAGGAACAAAACAAGGTGAATTGTTAGAATTAGAATTTATTGATAAAAATAACCAAGTTCACAAAATAGATGTAAACAATCCTAGCCCAGACAAAAAATATACAGTAGCAGCAGATGACTTCTTCGCAACAGGAGGAGATGGATACTTAGAAAGCAACAAAAACCCTGATTTTGTATTACAAAAATTTGATGTTGATAAAAACATCTTAGCTGCAGATTATATCAAAAAGTTAAACCAACCAATTGATATAGTTGATGACAAACGTATCCAAATCATCTAACCAAAAGAAAATACGTTAGTTTCTCAAATTATACCAACCATTGGTGGCATGATTTACCCCTTAATAACCGTATTGTTCGTGAGCGTTTAAGTATTCTCTAACAGTATTTAGAGAAGATTGAACAATACGAGTTACACGAGATGGCGACAAACCAATTTGTGTTGCAATATCTTTAACCTGCATATTTCTATAGAAACGATATTCCACAACTGTTCTTTCTTTTGGTGGAAGTTTAGAAATTGCAGCTCTAATCATTTTACCCATTTCTGAAATTTCAGCGTTTTCATCAGGCATAGCGTGAGGATCTTTAACGAAATCAAATGGAGAATCGTTATCACTAGCCGCAGCAGCTAAACCATCGATAGACAGGATAGTTTCGTAAATTGCCTCACGAACCTTAGCCTGTTTCATATCCATACCTTCTACAGCTTCCTCTTCATCGTATTCATCCTCCGATTTATGTTTTAATGAATACCATTTATATCTTATTCTCAATTCGTTACGAATTGCCCAACGAACCGCAGTTGCAATATATGCAGAATTATATTTCTCCAATTGTTCTGGAGTTTTATTTTTAATCATAACTTGAATTGCGATAATACCAATAGAAAGCAACTCTTCGTATTCAACCATGTGAGATGGAATACGTCTATGCTCTACTCTCGCAACCTTTTGTACGATGTCTATATAATGTTGTAAGTTTCTTTTATCTTCGTTAGCCATAATTCTACACATCTATAATACTACAAGTTTATCAATTTCGTGGTCGTTTGTTTGGTGGATTTTTCATTTTATAAACGAACATCAAAATTTCAGCAACAGCCTTATACAGTTCTGGTGGAATTGATTGATTGATATCAACCATTTTAAACAAAGCCCTTGCAACAGGTGGATTTTCAATAACTGGAACATTATGTTCTTTTGCAATACTTATAATTTTTTTTGCAATCAACTCCGTACCTTTTGCAATAAGCATTGGTGAATCCATCTCTTCTGCAACATATTTTAAAGCACAAGCAACGTGTGTTGGATTAGTTACAACAAAGTCTGCCGTTGGAACAGCATCCATTGCCCCTTGTTGAAGCATTTGCATACGACGTTGACGAAGTTGAGCTTTAACGTTCGGATCACCTTCTGAGTTTTTATATTCATCTTTTATCTCTTTAAAAGACATCTTCTGATCTTTTAAGAACTTCCACTTTGTAACCCCATAATCAGCTGCCGCAATAACCAAAAAGGCAATACACGCTTTGAAAATAAATTCAGTAATCAACTTACCAAACTCAATCATAACTGCAAAGTTATTATCAACAGACGCTAACATCAAAATCGTCTCAATATGGTCTTTATAAACCATCCAACCAATATAACCTAAGATAATAACTTTAACGATGTTTTTAAAAAGTTCAAACAACGTTTTAATTGAGATAATATTTTTAAAATACTTTGTCGGGTTAAGTTTATCTAATTTTGGAACAAGTGGAGCAACCGCAATCAATGGCCCAACTTGGATAAAATCCGCCATAACTGCAACAAACCATGCTATCGCTAAAATCGGTCCAATAATCAACGCTGCACCTTTAACAGCAATTAAAAGCACGTACATATAACCAATTTTATCAACATGGGCATTTGGGATTTGTTCATACAAAAGCGTAAAAACCTGTACAATTTGATCCCAAATAAAAGGAGCCAAACCAAAAATTACAGAAAATAAAACAAGCAACGAAACAGCTGTTGAAAAGTCTTTCGACTTAACAACCTGACCTTCTTTTCTTGCCTGCTCGAGTTTCCGAGGGGTGGCATCAAACTGCTTGTCCTCATCACCCATTTATTTAACCCTTTCTGATTTTTACACTTACATTATAGCATGACTTATAATGATTTACAGACCCGTGTCACTATTCAAGTTCAAAGCATCTGTAATTTTCAAAATAGAAACAAATTCAGTAATCACATCTTCAAAAGTCTTTTGTTGAGAATATGGAAGAATTGTTCCAAATCTGAATAAATCTTTATTTGATTGAATAGCCAATAACAACTCACCATCTTTGAATGATGCTCTAATATATTTCGATTTAAAATCCATTTTAAGACTTAAAAATCTTTCCATCATTGAAGTTGTGAGCATGTATCTTGCCTCTATTTGATTTGTTGTATAGACAGAAAACGCTTTGTTAAATTCCACATCTTCTAACTCAACCTTTTGATAGTCAGAATTAAGTAGATTCTTAACCATAATATTTTCTACATTATTTTCAAAGATTACAGTATGCCCTTCCTTAACTTTACCGTATTTAAAAGTAACAGCGAGACCTTTAAACGCATCTAAAATATTCAAACTTAACTTCAAATTCATACTAGAAATAACTTTATAAGATATAATAATTGCTGGAATACCACCAAAAACCAAAATTTCGACACCTGCCCAAAATCCTTCAAGACTCTTTGGGTGTCCAAATATCGGTAAAATTATTCCGCAAATTATTAGCATTACAAAAGCTCCGATAAAAATAGGAATAATTATTCCAAAAAGCAAAATCCCTAGAATTTTTCTAAAAATTTGCAACAAATTTGGAGTGTTAGAAATTTCATTTATCTCAAAATCAACACCGTTGAAGTTGCATAAAAAACTATCATCTGCACTAAAATACGCTTTATTTAATCTAAAAAGATTATGTCCTTTGAACAAATTCTCAAAATAACCAACATCTTTCTCATTTGAAGCATTCCAATCCAGAACAGCACAAGGTTCTAAAGCCTTACAGAACTTTGGCATAAGATGATCTTTTATTCTTTTATCGAATAAACCAGCCCGTTTGATTGATACAATCGCATAGATTACAAACAAAGCACCTAGAATATTTGACCTATAAAAATACAAGAATAGCAATAAAATCAACGGTTCCCAGAAGAACAATTGTGCCCTCATCGCATCTATTTGTTTTTTATATGCTAAAACTTCATCCGTATAAAATTTAGAAAATTTCGATTTTAGCTCATTATAAATAGTCATTATGCCTCAACAATTTTTACACCACTACTTGTACCAAGACGGGATGCACCAGCTTTAACCATAGCAATAGCAGCATCTTTATCTCTAACGCCACCTGAAGCTTTAACTTGAAGTCCTGCATCTTTTACTGTGTTGTACATAATTTCAACATCTTCAACCTTTGCTCCAACTCCACCTTTTACAAAACCAGTTGAGGTTTTCACAAAATCAGCTCCGCCTTTTATACATAATTCACTAGCTAATTTAACTTCTTCTTTAGTTAACAAATCTGTTTCAATAATAACTTTTAAGGCTTTACCTTGACACGCAGCTTTGATACCAGAAATTTCATTAACTATGTAATCTAATTCCCTATCTTTCAATTTAGTAACGTTAATTACCATATCAATTTCATCTGCACCATCTCGAACTGCATTAATTGTTTCAAAAATCTTTGTTTCTGTTGTATTCGCACCCAAAGGGAAACCAATAACAGTAACAATTTTAACGTCACTATCTTTTAAATTTTCTTTAGCTAAAGGTACGTAACAAGGATTTACGCAAACCCCTAAAAAATTATATTGTTTTGCTTCATCAAATAATTTTATAAGTTCAGCTTTTGTTGCATCTTGTTTTAATAAAGTATGCTCAACGTATTTGTTTAAATTTTCCATATAATTCTCCTATTTTATATTCAACCCACCTAAAATTTCTGAAACCTGATCTGAATGATTTAGGGTGAAGAAATGCAACCCGCAAACCTCAGAATCAATTAGTTGTTGGCATTGATCAATAGCAAAATCAACCCCAACTTTTTTAACATCATTTGGATATTTTTCTAATCTTTCACGCAAAGTTTTTGGAATTTCAACGTGAGTCATAGAAATCATTTTTTCAATCTGTTTAATACTTCTTATTGGCATAATCCCAGGGATAATAGGGACTTCAATCCCAGCTTTTCGTACTTTTTCACAATAAGAATAAAATTTATCATTATCAAAAAACAATTGAGTAAAAATTGCACTAGCACCCAAATCTATTTTCCGCTTCAAATTATCAATATCTTTGTCTAGATTTTCACATTCTATATGGCACTCAGGATAACCAGCAACCCCAATAGACAACGTAGATTTTTGGTGAATAAAATCAACCAAATCCGAAGCATATTTAAAATCATTTATCGAAATATCTTCACACAAATCACCACGCAAAGCCAGTATATTTTCGATACCAAGATTTTCGATTTGCATAATGTATAATTCAATAATCTCTTTAGTAGCCCCAACGCAAGTAAAATGAGGCATTACATTAAGTTCCAAATCTAAAATCATCTGTAAAAGTTCATACGAAAATTGACGATTTCCACCATTAGCACCATAAGTTAAGGATACTAACGCTGGATTATATTTTTTTAGAACTCTCAATTCCTCAAATAGCTTGGAGCTATCGCCATCTTTAGGCGGAAAAACTTCAAAGGAAATCCTCGGATAACTCAAACCCGAACCAACACACAAATCTTTTTGATAAATTTCCTTAAGTTCCATAAACTAATTATAACATGGAGATATAGGTAAATAACAAAATGTCATCCCACTTTTACCAAGCCTTTCGATGAGAGGATACACATTTACCCTTACATTTTTAAATTACTTTCGCCAGATAAACGAGCTTTCAAACGAGCCTCTGCACGAGCAATCGCAGCTTCAGCACGTTTTGCATCCATCCTTGCTTGAGCATTTTTAAGCTTCAATTTCGCTTGTTCTAACGCTTGGCGAGCACGAGCTTCGTCAATTTCTTCACCTGGTTCAGCTAAAGTTGTAAGGATTAAACACTCCTCATCTTTGAACTGTAAAATCCCACCCATTGTTGTAAATTTTTTAACCTCATCACCAATATAAGCTCGAGTTACACCAATATCCAAAGCTGTCATCATCGGTAAGTGGCCCTTTAACAGACCAAACTCCCCGTCTATTCCTTTTGAATAAACTGCATCGACATCTTGATCAAAAACAACTCTTTCTTGTGTGATAATTTTTAATTTCATAAATTATTCCTCAACAATAGATTTTGCTTTTTCAACAGCTTCTTCAATTGTACCAACCATATAGAAAGCTTGTTCTGGTAAATCATCGTGCTTACCTTCAATAATTTCTTTAAAGCCTCTAATTGTATCTTCGATTTTCACGTATTTACCATCAATACCTGAGAATTGTTCTGCAACAAAGAATGGTTGAGATAAGAATTTTTGAATTTTTCTTGCTCTGTTTACAGTTTCTTTGTCTTCTTCAGACAATTCATCCATACCTAGAATTGCGATAATATCTTGCAATTCCTTGTATTTTTGAAGAATTTCAAGAACTTTTCTTGTTACGTTATAATGTTCTTCTCCGATAATATGTGGATCTAATGCTCTAGAACTTGATTCTAGAGGATCAACCGCTGGATAAATACCCAAAGAAGCGATATTTCTAGATAGTACAGTTGAAGCATCTAAGTGTGAGAATGTTGTAGCTGGAGCTGGGTCAGTCAAGTCATCTGCTGGAACATAAATTGCCTGAACTGATGTAATAGAACCATCTTTTGTAGATGTAATTCTTTCTTGCAATTCACCCATTTCAGTAGCAAGTGTAGGTTGATAACCAACCGCAGATGGAACACGTCCCAAAAGTGCAGAAACTTCTGAACCAGCTTGAGTAAATCTGAAGATATTATCGATAAATAACAATACATCTTGTTTTGAAAAATCTCTAAAATACTCAGCAGCAGTTAGAGCAGACAAACCAACTCTCATACGAGCTCCAGGTGGTTCGTTCATCTGACCATAAATCAGACCAACTTTATCTAAAACTCCACTTTCTTTAAATTCGTTCCAAAGGTCATTACCTTCACGAGTTCTTTCTCCAACACCACCAAATACAGACACACCATTATGTGCCATTGCAATATTGTGGATTAACTCTTGGATTAAAACAGTTTTACCAACACCAGCACCACCGAACAAACCGATTTTACCACCCTTTTGATACGGTTGAAGTAAGTCAATTGCCTTGATACCAGTTTCAAGAATTTCGATATCTGTGTTTTGATCAACTAATTTTGGAGATTCTCTGTGAATTGGTAAATATGTATCAGTTTCAACTGGACCAGCATTATCAACAGCATCGCCTGTAACATTCAAAATTCTGCCTAAAATAGCTTTCCCAACAGGAATTTTGATAGGTTCATTAGTATTGATAACTTTCATACCACGTCTTAAACCATCAGTTGATGACATTGCAACAGTTCGAACTTTATTAGAACCTAACATTTGTTGAACTTCTGCAACAACTTTTGTTCCATCATCTTGGAAAATATTTAACGCAGTATAAATACTTGGCAAATCTCCAGACGGAAATTCTACGTCAATAACTGGGCCAATAACCTTAGTAATTAAACCTTCTGTTGCGGTTAACGTTTGCATATTTACCCCTCTCCTTATATAAAAATTTTAAAAATTTTTCCCTTACTCAACCATTATACAACAAGAATTTAATTTATATAAGTCTTTAAAGTTAAAAAAATTAATAATTCTCAAAACCACTAGCAAAAAACTTTTTTCTCATGTATTATATTGTTCATACTCTAAAAATATGGAACAGAATATGCAGCAGTTAACAATCGGAAAAGAATTAAACTCCAACGATAAAATCTACAAACCGGATTTTAACTCTAAGTCAGGAAGAGAACTTCTAGCGTTCTACCTTCAAACAAAATTCAGACAAATTTTCTTGTACGATAAAAAACAAGAAACCCCAATTATCAACCAAGTAAACCCTGACTTTATTGATAAGTTTTCAAGACGCCTAATTAACAAACCAGCAAAAAGACTTTTGATTGGTGTTACAGGCGAATCAGCTTCTGGTAAATCAACTATTTGCCACGAAATCAAAAATGTTATTGAACAACTTTCAATGCCTGTTACAGTTTTGAGTACAGATAATTATTTTAACGACATTTCTGCATTAATCAATAAATATGGAAGCTTTGACAACTTAACCGATAATGGTTATGACGTTGATGCTCCAACGAGCTTCCAATTAGATATTTTACGTTCAGATTTAGAAGATTTATCAGACGGCTTAGATATTAAAGCTCCAATGTATTTACCAAACGGAACAGGTGTTTCTGTACCTAAAGCCTTTGATGTTAAAGCCCAAAAAATCATCGTTGTTGAAGGTATTGCTACAATGTACGAAAGCGTAAAAGACGTATTCGATATCAAAATATACGTTGAAACAGAAAATGATTTAAGAAAAAGCCGTTTTATGAGCCGTGCAGTTGAAGAAAGAAACCAAAGTGTTGAAAACGCAGAAAAACACTGGAGCTACATCGCAGAAGCTGGCGAAAAATACGTTAAACCTTTCAGAAAAGATGCAGACTTAGTTATTAACGGTAATTCAAATTTAAAATATTTCGCACAAATCCTTGAATATATCCACGAAATTACAAACAATTTCCAAGGATAGAAATAAATAAACATAAACTACAAAAAAAGAAGATGGTTAAACTACCATCTTCTTTTTTCTAATTCCAAGGATAATCTGGAGCAATTTTCCAACCATCTTTTTGGATAACAGCTCCACACCACATACCACGACCACGTGCATTACACTGATATTGGAAACCTGATGGACCATTTAAAAGTTGTTGTCTAGTACGTTGCTTTGCACCTTGTTCCCCATCATCTTGATACATCATATGAACACCTTTGTTAGGATAGATTATTACCATGAATGCATCTCTACCAAAACGATTTGGCTTTGTTTCATAACCGTTTAAATCAATAATAAAACCTATTTGTTCAGCAACACCATTCACAGTACCTATAGAGTTATTTGAAACCACCATTTGAACTCCAGATAATAAAGTATAAGAAACAGAATTACCTCTTAAAATTGCTAAACCAGTTTCTCTTTGGTTATTAGGCTTATAATAGATTAAGTCCTGTCCTCTTACTTCTTTTCTTGAAATTTTCATAAATGGCAAAATATAAGTATCAAATAAACCTGCAGCAGCAATAGCTGAAGAAGTCTTAGTATCATATGTCCAACCTGTGATATCACCATACTCACTTTCAGCTAGCCTGACTGCAACAGAAATTTCCGCAAATGCTTTTTTTAGTTCAGTTGCCGTTCTTGTTTTTTGAACATTAGTAATAAGCGTTGGTATACTCATCGCCGCAACTACGCCAATAATACCCAACGTAATTAATACCTCTGCCAATGTAAAACCTGCTTTAGCAATAATTGGTGGCATATCTACGTGCGTAGCACCTTCTGCCAATGTAAAACCCATTTTATGGAAAATTTTCTTATACCACATCGCACTCTCCAAATTTTTCGATAAATTTATTATATGTATTTGCTACAAAAAATGCAAATTAGTAAATTATTTGAACATTTACTTGACGAGCCCGAGCTTTATTATCAAAATCGATAAGAACAACTTGTTGCCATTGTCCCATATGCAAAACCCCATCAATCAACGGAATATGGGTTGAATTCCCAACAATTGATGCTCTGACGTGTGCATAACCATTACCATCATGCCACATCTCATCATGATGATAATCTTTCCTTACTGGAGCAATCCTATCCAAAGCCTCTGGCAAATCTACCAACAACCCTGGTTCAAATTCAATATTTGTAATAGAAACCGTACTCCCTTTTGCATAAACAAACACTACTGCGTTTTGTAATTGATGATTATACACAACATTTCTAATCTGTGGTGTAATATCAATTATATCTGTATTACCTTTAGTATGAACAGTAAAAACATCATTAATAATAGTCATATATAACCCCTTTGTCCCTTTCTTTTTATTCTAGAACAACAAGATTTATATGCAATGAAATCAAGGCTAATATTACAATTATTAAAGGTTCTTTAGCTTTTTTTTATCACAATCAGATTTCTTGTTAAATTTTCTTCTAGAGGCAAATCATATTCAAGAATTTCAACAATTTCAGCTTTATATTTTTTTAAGACACTCTTTGCTTCAGCAATCTCTTCTGGAGTTTTTCTTGATTTATAAGCAACAAAATAACCACCTTTTTTAAGTTTTGGAAGTGCATATTCACAAATATTTTTCAAAGATGAAACCGCACGAGATGTAACAACGTCATATTCACCAGATAAAGTTTCTACCCTAGCACAAGTTGGAAAAACATTAGTTAAATCCATTTTTACAGCAATTGAAGAAATAGCTCTGATTTTTTTCGCAATACTATCCACTGCCGTAACTTGAATTTCAGGATAAGTAATTGCAATCGGTAAAGCAGGGAAACCACCGCCTGTACCAATATCTAGCAGAGTTTTACAAGTACCATATTTATCAAAAAACTTTTCGATTCCCAATGAATCAAAAACATGTTTTTCCCATAAAAATTTTTCATCATTCTTTGAAATCAAATTCACCTTGGAGTTTTCTTCCAAAAATAATTCCATATATTTTGTGTAATTCTCTTTATTTACCATACTTTTCCTGCAACTTCAAAAACTCATCTTCTTTGATTCGTTTTTGCAAATCTTCAATTCTAGATACAACTTTATTCAAATTATCCTGTGTAAATGAAGTTTTTGCAACCTTATAAGCTTCCATAAAATATTTATACGCATTATCAAAATCTTTACGCAAGTAATAGAAATCTCCGATTTCTAAAGATGCTCCAGCAATATAAAATGGTTCTTTTAATAATTTTGCGTACTCTAATGCTTTATTCATATATTCTAAAGATTTTTCATCATTTCCTGCAGCATAAATTTCTGCTAAATGAATTGCTGAATTATATAAGCCATTATAATTACGCATCAAAGTATCAATTTTTATACTTTCATTGTAATATTTAACAGCTTGTTTTGTCGCACCTGCTTCATCATAGAGTTCTGCTATATTAGATAACGCCATAGACAAATATGTATTATGTTTTGGATTGGAATCTATATCAATACATTTCTTGTAAAATTCTGCAGCAGTTCTCGGATCATCTTTTTCATCACTAGCAACCGCAAATTTATAATACAATTCAGAAACTAACGCTTTATTTGTTGAAATTTCAACAAGCGGAATTGCTTTTTTATAGTAAGAATATTCAACTTCCACATCATCACTCAATTTTGCACAAGATAGATAAACCCCAATAGCTAATTCATTCGGCAAATCTTGAGCTTTTTCTAGCTCTGAAAGAATAAATTTTGCATTATCAAGTTTGTACATTAAGTAATAGATATTAGCAATTTCAAGTTTTATTTCATAAAATTTGTACATATTTGATGCATTAAAATAAAAATCTTGTGCTTGAGTATAATATTCTAATGCTTCATACCAATCTGAAAGATTTTGATATGCTTTTGCTAATTTTGTATAAATCTGTGGCAAAAACATATAAAAATCATCGTCATCAGTCTTGGTTAAAGCATTTTGATAGAGCATAACAACTCGTTTGTAGTTATAATTTTGTTCTTCTTTGTTTGCAGCATTCAAAATTTGTTGCAAACTCATACTTACACTATCTTTTTCAAGTTGAGTATCTTGTGCAGTTGAATCAATAAATCCTCGAATTGAATCTGCAATATTATCTAAAACAGCTTCATCCTCGATTATAAAGCTGATTTTATTAATTTTTTCTTCTGTTGTTTCTTCAACCTGAGGAACTTCCTGAACTTTTTCTTGCACTTGTTCCACTTGAGGAGTTTGTGGAGCCAACATAACCGCTTGATTTGGCATCACGGATTGAACAGTTTGAGTAAGCACAGGTTTTTTAGGAATGAACATACTGTGGTATTCAATTTCATTTCTCATAGTTTGACGAGAAAGCATCAAATCACGTTCCAATGGTTTTAACGGTAGTTGTGTATTATATAAATCAACACAAGCAGTATGCAATTTTATCATTACATTTTCGGGGATTTGATTCTCAATCACAACCCTTAATGTGTCTTTTAGATATAAACACTCACCTGCCACCGATAACAACGAGTTTTGAACAAAAAACAAAACTTTTTGTTCATCATACAAGTGCAGTGACTTTAACAAATTAACGTGAATTGGAATACGCATTACAGTAAGCAATCTGAATAAATGTGCACTCACAGGATCAACCAGAGAAATTGCTTCTCTTACGATAAATTCAGGAAACGCCATATAACTTTTTGAATACAATTCTAAGAAACTAACCAAGGTTAACTGTCTTAAATTGATTATATTCACCGCAAGTTTCAGATAATTATAATAACCTTTTGAAAGTTTATACAATTCATTTGAAAGAACTCCAATATTTTTAATTCCGTTATCTCTTAGATATCTTTCAAAAATCTTTTGAGAGAAAGCCAAAGTTGTAACCTTTTCATACTCAATCTCAGAAAAATCTTCCACTGTAGCTTTCCCAACTAAAATTATTTTCACATTAGGGAACTTCAATAAATGCTTTAAAAAATTCACTACATCTGTTTTGTTCTCTTTTACGATACTCTCAAAAGAATCTATAACAACCAAAATTGGACTAGTAACAGTTGTAAAATAAGCATTGATTCTTTGATTAAAATTTTCCACCTTAATTTTAGGTGGCATAATCATACCAATCATCGTATAACTTCTAAAAGCATCAAAAAAACTTAACAACATATCATCTAGAATAGTTGTTTCTAAACAAGTATAATGTAGATGAATAACATTATGATTTAAAAAGTTAGATACAAAATTAACTATTTCTGATTTTCCACTACCTTTAAAACCATTAACTTGAAGTAAATTTTTGTCATTCATTAAAAAATCACAAATTTGACCTATTTGCTTTTCGTTGTTTTCTAACAAACAAGAATCTATAGGAAATTCCTTTGGTAATTCTTTAATATTTATAGGTTTTTCGATAAATTTACTCATATATTTTAATTAACTCTGTTTCTGCCATTTTCTTTAGCGTTATACAATCTTTTATCCGCTGATTCTATAATTGTTGCAGGAGCTTGCCCATCTTCTTCTCCGAAAGATGCCACGCCTAAGCTAATAGTTACATTACTTTCTTTTCCATTGCTTAACTTACAAGCTTTTGAAGCCACAAGTGCACATAATTTATTAGCAATTGCAACTGCTTCCTCATATTTTGTATTTGGGAGGATAATACTCATTTCTTCTCCTCCATATCTACATACTATATCGGTTGCTCTGACATTTTTCTTTAATGTAAACGCAACCTGTCTTAACACAGCATCACCTGATTGGTGTCCAAATGTATCATTGAACTTTTTAAAGTAATCAATATCAACCAAAATCAACGATAACGGTACATTATAACGAGCAGAATGTGATACTTGATTTTGCATTTGTTCTTGGAAGTATCTATGATTATAAAGTTCAGTCAAACCATCAGTTGTAGCTAACTTATACTGATGATCAAAATCTCTTGACTTGATTAAATACTTAACTATAACAGCACCAATAAAAAATAATAATGCAATAGTTAAAGGAATAACGATTCCAACCCACCAATTACGATACATCATTACATAGTGGGCTAAAATTATATATAAACCATAAACAGTTGCGGATAAACCAAGTGCAACAGGCATTGAAGAAATTCTTAAAACAAAAAGAACCGTCAATATACTCAACACTAGTCCTAACACAAAATTCACCCACATCGGAGCTTTCACAATAAAACTTCCGTCAATTACGTTATTCACATAAGTTGCTTGAACTTCAACCCCTGGAAAAACTTTATCAACTGGAACTGTTTTAATATCGAATAAACTTGCTGCTGTTGCCCCAAAATAAACAACTTTATTTTCAAAATTATAATCAAAAGCCTCTTTACCATCAACAGCTTTTAACAATTTATACATCGGAATATTTTCAAAAGTTCCAGCATGACCATACCAATTCAGGATAAGACCTTCTCCAGAACCATCGTCATCTACAACTAACATAGGCTCTTGACCAAGATAATGAACTCCAACCATATATCCTAATTGAGGATAGAATTTATCTTGATATTTTAAAAATATTGGCATTTTACGTAATACGCCATCTTCCGAACGGGAAACATTTATCATCCCAATATTAGAAGTTGCATCAAGAATTCCCTGCAAAATTACACGACAATTTGAATACTCCATAACATTAAAATCTTGTGGATTTTCTAATTTCACAGCTAATTTGTCAGGTAAAACTGGAGGAACTCTCAAATCTTTAGGTTGATCATCCAAATTCATACCAGTAAATACATTATCATATTTTTTAAAAATATTAATCAATGCATTATCAGATTCAACACTACTCTTCATTGATTTTACAAACATAAAATCAAATGCAATACTTTTCGGATTTTGAGCTTCAATATAATCAACCATTTTAGCGTACATATCACGTCTTAATGGCCATTCCCCATAATTATCCAAAATATATTCATAACTAGCATCATCAATTGCAACAATAACAATATCTTTATTATGCTGACGTATGCCAGAATTCACAATAAGACTTTGACGAATATCAAAAGTCCTATTTTCCATAGAGTTAATAAACGTAGCAAAACTTCCGTTTTTCACACTAAAAAACAATAATACAGCGAACACGGAAATCCATAGAGTATATAAAAGCTTTTTCAACATAAATCCAACCCTTGTTGTTTTACCAATAAGTACGTACGATTATGCTTACAAACATCGTGCAAACCTATAGGCAACCTGATAATTCATTTACTCCTTCAGTATAATTTAACAAAGGCATATTGGCAAGAATGTTTTTAACAACAAACTTTTGTTCAAGTATTTTATTATTTAATTTTAGAAGTTCTGTTGTATAAGATAACTCATCAGGATAAGTTAAATAACGGAGTAAGCATTGCTCGTGTAAATTCATTGCCTTCTTCTTCCTATAAGGGTGATAACAAATACATTATTCCAAATATTAATAAAATTTACATCAACCTTTTAAATAGTTTCTAAAAATTTTTCTAATATGAATAAACGATTGAGAAAAATCAATCCTTTTTAAATTCTTAATAGAGCCATATCTCTTGCTAATTTAATTTCAAAAGATGATTCTTTAGGGATATCAATAGGATTCCCTTTTCTGAATAAACTTACTACTGGTGCAACAACGAGTAAATCTGCAAGCTGAAGAAAAGATGCACCCAAATAATAAAATGGTCTTGCAACTGTTGTGATTGTTTCACAAGAATACTGACAAGGATCTTTATAGACCTTATCGATAGTTACAGTACCAACTTCAGCAGTATCTGCTAAATTTGTAAAATATATTGGAGTAGCTGCTAATACACCATTCCTAACACTTTTTTTACCAACTTTTGAAATATAAGCACTTGCTTTATACGAAATATTATCAACTTTAATTTTCTGTATTTCTAATTTCAACGTACTACTTCTACCAACTCTGCGTGGAGGCTTATTTTCAATTACTTCCCCTGTAAAAACAACTTTCGATAATTGATTTGGAGAGAATAAATTAGTTTCAGCTTCAAATTCAACCCTTGAACCTTCAGGAGTGTCTGAAGACAATGGTTGAAGTGATTTTACATAAAATTTACTTCCCTTTTTTAACATTAAAGTATCAATTTCATTTTCTAAAAATTTCCCTGATTTCATATACTCAGAAACTGAATTATGAAAATTTCTATTTATATCCACTATATTGGGAACAACAGGCGAAGAACTTGCCAACCTTTGCTCCTTAAATACCATTTTGCTCTCTTCTTCTGCAAATACAAAATTTTGGCACAATAAAGTGCACACCACTAAAACTAAAGCTAGTCTTGTTAGCATATTTTTACTCCTTTAAAAATGGGTATAATGTATATCTATAATCTTATTGGGCAATCCCAACCTTATGTAAATACAATATAGCAAAGGTTTTCAGAAATAATCATACAAAAAGCGTATTGCAGAGCCATTTTTAAAACTATTTAATAAAAAATACAGACATATATAAGCTTTTAATCAAAAAAAAGAGCTGGATAACCAGCTCTTTTTTACTATTTTCAACTCTTATTTTTGAACTACATATGTTCCGTTTGATAATTGTTGTGCAACTTCGATTGCTTTTTTCAACTGAACATCATTTTTATTTTTTATATCATCCTCAGTAATTTCAACCACTACATCTGGAGTAATACCTTTTTTATGGATATCGGTTCCATTTGGTGTCAAATACTTTTGGATAGTGATATTGATACCTGCATTATTTGGAAGTTTATTAATTTCTTGAACTAAACCTTTACCGAAAGACTGAGTACCAACAATTACGCCACGTTTGTTATCTTTGATAGCACCTGAAAAGATTTCACTTGCTGATGCTGAACCCTTATCAATCAAAACTACAACAGGTTTTGTAGTCAAAACTCCTCGTGCTGCTTTTTGGGTTTCTTTATAACCATCTCTATCAACGGTACTTACAATTGCTCCGCCATTTAAAAACATGTCAGAAATGTAGATAGCATTACTCAACAAACCTCCTGGATTAGAACGCAAGTCCACAATCACGGCTTTCATATCAGGATTTTTAGCTAAGATATCTGAAAATTCTTTTGAAGCATTTCTACTAATAAATGAGCTTAATCTAATATAAACAATATCTTTTGGCATAGTAACATTTTCAGGAACTTTTTGTGAAATTGATTTAATTTCAATCTCAGCACGAGTAATTGTATAAGATTTAAGTTCTTGATCTTTACGTTTTACAACCAAAGTAACTGAAGTTCCTTCTTCACCACGAATTTGTTCAGCTGCTTTATCTACAGTAATACCTTTTGTGCTCTTACCATCAATAGAAAGAATTTCATCGCCAGCTAGAAGACCAGCTTTTTCTGCAGGAGTATCTTCTATCGGTGCAATAACAGTTAGTTTCCCTTCTTGCACTCCAATCTGAATACCAATACCTTTCAATGAACCTTTAATAGAATTTGTTTCTTCACTAAATTCTTTTGGATCTAAAAATTTAGTATATGGATCATTCAAACTTGCAACCATGGTTTCAATTGCAACATAAGCGTCTTCATCTGTTTTAATTACACTATCGTACTTGTGTCGCCATTTACGCCAATCTTGTTCGTTGTTTGTTTGGTCAACATACTTTGAATTAATCAACCTCCAAACATTATCATACAATTCAACTGGCGTTGAAGCATGAACATTTGAGCGAATTACCCAACCAAACATAAACAGAAAAATACTTAAAAATATAATACTTTTTTTCATTAGTTTTCTCATTCTTATTTACACCTCCAATAATCCCTTCTTTTAGTTAGACGAAACTTAAACAAAAAAAGTTCCATATTAGAGTGGATTATTATAGGTTTATAGTATCACATATAAAAAAAAATGTGAAATTTTAAATTCCACATTCATTTATCTATTGTATGAGTTATTCTTTATTAAACTGTAAGAGCTTAAATCCTAAAGATTTTTTCTTTGCATTTACGTCTGGTAGCTCGTAACATTTGATACATCTAGCTTCGTATGTTTCATCCCCACCAATCATAATAAGTGGCGAATTTTTATCAGCAGGTTGACCATCAATTAAACGTTGAGTTCTTGTTGCATGCTCACAACCACACTTCATACAAACTGCGTGTAATTTATCAACTTTTGTAGCAATACACATCAATTCTGGCATCGAACCAAAAGGTTCTGCTTTAAAATCTAGCTCTAAACCTGTACCAATGACTTTTTTGCCTTCATTCATTAATTGAGTAATAACTTTTGCAATATTAGAATCAAAGAATTGTAATTCGTCAATTGCAACAACTTCAGCATCTTTTACAGCACTTAAGATTTGAACGGAATGTTTAACTTTAATTGCATCAAGCCATAAACCATTTCTTGATTCAATATAATCACCTTTAGCTCTTGTATCAACTTCTGGTGAAATCACTTTAACTTTTTTCTTCGCAATGATACAACGTCTTATACGGCGTAACAACTCTTCTGTCTTACCACAACTCATAGGACCTGTAATCAATTCAAAACAATACCCGCTCATTTTTCCCTTTCTTTGAGGATATCTCCTCGGGCAAACCTAACTAACCCCAGTTATCTATTTACCCACCCAAAATACATGTTCAATATACACTAATTATAAATCTTAAAATCAAAATTTGAAAGTAAAAATTTGTAAATGTAAAAATAAATTTATAATTACTTATCCACGTAAATTATAACTTGATTTATTATCAGAAATCTTTTCTTTCAACCGTACAAAATCTGGACCATAGAAGTATTTCAACTGTTCAGGGAATCTTTGTGAAATATCTAGCAAATACATATCATGTGAAATGAATTCCTTTAACAAGTATGCAATATCAACATTTTTAGACCAAACTACATTGGATTCAATTCGGCCAAAAACAGTCTCAACATAATCTGAAACCAAATAAATTAAACGTCCACCAACCTGCATCTCGATTTCTTTTGTAGCCTCATGCCTGTACACTAGACCAACCATAGTTGGTTGGAAATTATCATAACCAACTATTTTAATTTCAACACCTCTATCATACGCTGCTACCAATTCTTGCTCCAATGCTTTAAAATCAGCAGACCAAACAACTAGATATAGAGATTTCTTTGTATTATTTATAACTTCTTTTAATTTTTCAATATTCTTGTCATAACCAGAAATATTGTAAATAGGCTCATTATAAGACTCATTTAGACTAGGTAATTTCTTTTCAAGATAATCAATTGTAGAACTCATACGACGTTTAAAACGTTGAGTAAGTTCTTTTGGTGAAATCGGAGTATATTTTTGAGGCTTGTCAGTTGAAGAATGAACAACACCTTCAACTTCTAATGATTTTAATGCATCATAAGCTCTGGATTGAGGAATATCAGAAAGTTGAGACACCTCATAACCAGTTGCTGGATATTTTTTTAGCAATGCTATGTAAACTTTTGCCTCATACGAATTAAAACCCAGTTCTTTAAGCTTTTCAATCAAATTATCCATAAAATGAGTTTAGCAAAATTTTTAAACTCTTGCAAGAATAAAAAGAAACGACGGACTTGTTTAGTCCGTCGTTTACTTATTTAACCATTAGAATTATTTTTCTTTAGGTTTATTTGCTTCAGCTTCCAAATTAGCTTCTGCTGTTCTTGCTTGAGCTTCTGTATCAAATGGTCCTGCAACAACTTTATTGTTATTTTTAGGGTCAACTACGTGCCATTTACCTGCAATTTTAGCAACGTGAACACCGTATTTAGCTTCACCGCCACCATCTTTAGCTGGCAACTTCATAATTCGTTCATACGCATCGTCTGCGATTTTAACTTTTTTACCACTTGGTAGCTCTAGTTCGGTTGGTAACGAAACTTTTTTATCTTTGAAGTCAGCTTTACCATCACCATTTGTATCTACAAGTGCAATTCTATTTGCATCTTGTTCTAGAAGTCTTTTTACTTGTTTTTGCTCGGCTGGAGTCAATTCTGTACCATCTGCTCCGATATAAGCGTGGGATGTATACCAAGTACCTTCACGGAATTTCAAACGTGGCAACTCTGTACGAACTTCAACATCTGGATCTTTTTTAACATCGTAGTCAACAGGGTCTGTTGGGCCAGTTGGACCTGTTGGACCTGTTGGACCTGTTGGGTCTGTCGGACCTGTTGGGCCTGTTGGAGTTGTTGGATCTGTATCATCATCAGTTTCTTCTGGTTTGATTTCATCTTCAATAATTTGAATTTTCTCTTTAGTATTTTTCAAATCAATGTATGCTTTTGACAATTCACGTAAATTACATTTTGTAGTTTCTTCACCAATTGAAGCTTTAATTACAGCAGCTTTAATTGCGTCATCAACTTTCTTATCGCCTGTAATTTCCATATCTCTGATTTGCATTAATACAGGTTGTGCATCTTTACTAGCAACTTGGATATTTTCTAGAACTTCTTCAACATTAGCACCATTGAATGAGTCTTGTGTTGCACCTTTAGTCAAGAAGAATGCTGTAACACCAGCCAACACTGGAGCTGCTAACTGACCAACAACTGGAAGTTTAGCACATGCTTCAGCTACCGCTGTTGCAGTTGCAGTACCACCTTGTGCTTCGTAGTATTGATAGAAAGTTTCACCATTTGATGCTATCCAGTTAACTTCACCTTGAATAGTTTCACCTTGAGCAGTCTCTGTTTTTGATACAGGACCTGAATGTTTATGAGTACCACCAAGAGCCCAGTTTAGAGCGTTACCTGCTAAAGCCGCACCAGCAGCAATACCAGCAGCAGCAAATTTAGCTGGAAGAGCACTTTCTTTACCAAAACCAAATGTCTTAGCTAAGTGCTTAATTTCGCCTTTACTCATATTCATATCTTTAGCCATAACCTCTACTTCATCTAGGTTGAAGTTTTGGTCACCACCAGATTTGTCAACTAAAACGTTTTGAACAGCTCTTACATTGATTTTTGTATAATCAACAGAACCATCATCTTTTTGACCAAAGATTTC
Organism: bacterium; assembly: GCA_017536545.1. Classification (GTDB taxonomy): domain Bacteria; phylum Cyanobacteriota; class Vampirovibrionia; order Gastranaerophilales; family Gastranaerophilaceae; genus Zag111. The sequence goes on along the minus strand of JAFXHF010000017.1, from coordinate 125,963 downwards.
TAAATATTCGCCATAACGAGCTTGAGCTTCAGCGATTCTTGCTTCATCACCTGTTGCTTCAGCTTCTGCAATTTTAGCCTTACCTTCGTTGTACAACTTGTTCAATGCTTCCATATCATCATTATTTACAACAGTTGTTTTACCTTTTGCATCTGGATTTTTCTCAACGAAAGCTTCAGCATCTTTTTTATCTAAGAATGCATATTCAACACCTTGAGTTTCTTCATATTGCTCATAGTTTTTATGTGCAGCTTTTTCAAATTTTCTAGCAAATTTGTTGCTATCACCACGTCTTGCTGCTTCAACATCAACCATTTCATTTTGTAATTGTGCCACTTTATCTCTTGCAGCAGCTAATTTTGGTTGAATTTCAGCTTGTTTTTTATTAAATGCTTCAGGGTCATTTTTGTCATACTTGATTTTCTTTTCTTCTTTTTCAAGTTTCTTTAACTCATCCTTAGCAGCTTTTAATTCATCTTTCTTAGCTTTATATGCTTCATCATCTAATGCAGCACCACCAAATTCTTCCTTAATTTTTTCTTTGGCAGCCTTTTTGGAACCAGCACCATCTCTCGCGAATTCACCCATTTGCTCTTGAACTTCATCATTCGCAATTTTGTTGTTTTGATGGAAGCCCATTTCTTCCGAAATGCTAATTTCGCCACCAGTTGTTTCAACTTTACCAGCACCTTTCAACAATTCGCCAATTTGCGAAATACATTTTTTAATCTCAGCACGAGCTTCATCCGTATTTTGGTTTCTTAGCTCAGCAATCCTTGCTTGCAATTGAGCTACGCTCACTTTGTTCACTTCGCCACTCATTTCTTGTGTCCTTTCTTTCTTATTAGAATACTTGTATTATTTTTTCACTATGAATTAATAAACGTTTTTTACTTTTTAAAAATTGCTAAAAAATATTTACTTTGTATATACTTAGTATCTACTTTCTATATATAACTGACTTACAGCTAGTTAAGAAATGTTAAGAAACTAAGATTTTCACAATTATTTAGGCTGGTTTACCTCTGGTGGTTTTGTAAAACATTCACTGTCCTTTCTACACAAAACATGCACAGTTAACCTTTACTACCTACCATGTCGGCAACCATGGAAACAAACTTTAATATTCGGGTCATCTATGTTAACATTTCGCAACAAAACAAATAATTTAAACTATACAAACACCAGAATCCACTGATTTTAAATCGTTTTTAACCCAATAGCCATCTTCATTTTTAAAAGTTTCAACTACAGAAAAATATGTGGAACCAGAACCTGTCATAATAGAATTAGGATACAGTTTTTTAATATACAGAAGTTGAGAATAATCATCAATTATTGCCCACTCTAAATCATTTACAAATTCATTTCTTCGTTCAATATCAATATTATTAGTCATTTTATGTGAAAATTTTGTATAAGCTTCCTTTGCAGAGATACCTAGTTCAATTGGTTTGATTAAATTTACACTAAATTCTTCAAATGGCAACTTTGCAACCTTTTCACCACGCCCTGAAGTTTGCAATTTGCCACCCATTAAACAAACATTTAAGTCCGAGCCTAATTTTGCACACAAATTATGAAGTTCGTTTTCTGACAAAATATCATCAAACAATTTATTAAGACCATACAATGTCCCTGCTGCATCTGTACTTCCACCCGCTAATCCTGCAGCAATTGGTATATTTTTCTCAATATATACATTAATATTCACAGGCTCAATTTTTACTTCGTCAAAAAATAATTTAACAGCCTTATAAACTAAATTTCGTTCATCATAAGGGATTTCATCACTTGTCCCAGATAACACAATATTAACTTCTTTAGATGAGTCTATACTTATAGTCAAATAATCATACAAACTAATAGTTTGCATAACACTTTCGATATTATGAAACCCATCTTCTCTTTTATTTATAACCTTCAAGTCCAAATTGATTTTAGCAGGACATTGAACTTTAACACTCTTCATTTTATTTACCTAATAATGCCTCAGATAGCTTTCCAAATATCTCAATAGACAACTTTTCGCCACGAGTATTCTCATCTATACCTAGTTCAGAAAGAGCTCTAGTAACATCTTCACGTAAGAATCCACCATTTAATAAGCAGTTTTTAATATTCTTCCTACGTTGAGCAAATCCCGCTTTGATAGTTCTTCTAAAGTGAGAATAATCTGACAATTGTAATTTTGGTTCTTTTCTAACATCTAATTTTACTAATGCCGAAGTTACTTTTGGAGCAGGATAAAAGCACTTTCTGCCAACAACACGTAAAATCTCAACATCAGCCCAAAACTGAGAAAGAATAGTTAGTAGTCCGTATTGTTTACTTTGAGAATTTTCATCTGCAACCATACGTCTTGCAACTTCTTCTTGTACCATCAGAATAATATCTTTAATTTTATTTCTGTTTTTGTTGTTCAAGTCATCAATTTCGCCAAGCAAATGAGCAATAATCGGGCTTGTAATATAATATGGGATATTTGCAACAACTTTAAATTCACCCTCTGTTAGAGCTGATAAATCTGTTTTTAAAACATCATTATGAATAATTTCTAAATTAGGAGCATCAAGTTTTTTCAATTCTCTGATAGCTTCTTCATCAAGTTCAATTGCAATAACTTTTTTTGCATATTTTACAAGTTGTTCTGTTACAAATCCAACCCCAGGACCAATTTCTACAATTGTATCTTCTGGGGAAATATTTGCATACTCAATAATATCCTGAATAACTTCACCATCAACTAGAAAGTTCTGTCCAAGACGTTTTTTGGTTCTAAAAAATTTTGCTCGTTCAAAATAATTTGCCATACAAAAATAATAACACAGAAGACTAACAACATTTACCCATGGGGGTAAATGTTTACAAAATTTTATTTGATAACTTAAATAATGTTATAATAATTTCTATAAGGGGTAGGCATGTACAAATTACAAAACAAATTAGAAAAAGAAGACATCTTGAAACTATACACCAAAGGATATACAAGACCTGAGGATTATAAAATTGGTATCGAATACGAAAGATTACCAATTTCATCTTGTTCTTATAAAACCGTTGATTATTGGGCTGAATACGGTATAAAAAACCTATTAGAAACTTTTGCCAAAGAAGAAACTTGGGATTATATAACTGATGATAAAAATATTATCGGATTAAAACACAAACACGATACCATTACTCTAGAACCAGGTTGCCAAATTGAAATTAGTGCCAAACCTGAGAGAACAATTTATGAATTAAAAAACAAAATCAATTCAATAAACTCATCTTTAAAACCAATTACGGACAAAATGGGAATAACGTTGTTGGATTACGGAGTTTCGCCATACACTACAAACAAAGCAATAAACTTAATTCCTAAAAAGCGTTATAAAATTATGGCTCGTTACTTATGGGGTATTTTGTCAGATGTAATGATGAGGGAAACCGCAGGGATTCAATGTTGCATAGATTTTAAATCTGAAGAAGATGCTATGAGGAAGTTTAAACTTGCAAATAAACTATCCCCATTTATGACAGCAATGTTTGCAAATTCACCAATAAGAGGTTCTGTTGATACTGGTTACAAATCCTTTAGAGCTCTAAGTTGGTTAAACACTGATAACGACAGATGCGGATTTTGTGGCAAAATAAGTGAAGAATTTTCATTTGAAGATTATATCGATTGTGTATTAAAAACTCCAATGATTTTTATTCAGCGAGAAGGATTGACATTTGAAATCAACGGAAACATCACATTTGAAGAGTTTCTAAAAAACGGATGGGAAGGGACTTATGCAACGCTTGAGGATTACGAACTTCAGGCAAACCTTTATTTCCCAGAAGTTAGAATGAGAAATTTTATAGAGCTTAGAAACCACGACTGCGTTGGTGGAGATTTAAAATACGCAATCCTTGCGATTTACAAAGGTATCATGTATAACAATGCTGCAATAGAAGAGTGCGAAGAACTATTTAAACACTTACAATACAGAGATTTTGCTGAATTAAGATTTAATGTCCCTAAACAAACTCTAAACGCATCAATCAAAAAAGCTAAAGTGCTTGATTATGCAAAAGAAATTATCAATATTGCTGAAAAATACTTAAAAGAGGAACAAACTGGCGAAGAATTATTCTTAGAATCAATAAAGGAATTAACCTTCAAGGGACTTTGCCCAGCAGATATCTTAATCAAAAATTGGAACAACTCTTGGAACCGTAATCTAAAAAAACTTGTAGAGTACCTTGCAAAAGAAGATTAAACAAGTCTTGAGAAATTCATAAAAAAAATATATAATATAATAAGTATGAAATTTTTAAGGTTATTTTTTACTTTTTTAATTATTGGATTTTTCACAGGACTTTGTGCGGATGCTGTTTCTAGACGTCCATTATATTCTAACGATTACGCACATAGACTTGATGTATGCGGAGCATATCAAGAAAATTATTTTTACAATATAAGAGAAGCAGGTCAAATTCTTAACCTAAAAACCTCTGAATCAGTAATTGGAATTCGTGGTGGCAAATGTGCAACTCGCTCGGTAATATATTTAAGACAATATCCAAGACCAATTGGAGAAATTCAATGTTATTTTACTGAAAAACAAAGAAAAAATCTTGCTGCAAAAATAACAGCAGCACTGAATAGTCCTCGAGAAGAACAATTATACAGACAAACTTATGCAAGCTACGTACGGGATCCTGAAGTTTGCAAAATCCTAGATTTTACTGAAGATTAAAATGCATCAAAAGCTTGGTCAATAGGGTTTTTGAACTTAGTAATATTGCCTTGGAATAACAACTTAACAGTTCCAACAGGACCGTTTCTGTGTTTTGCAATAATTACTTCTGACAAACCTTTTGAAGAAGCCTTGATATTTTCTTCTTCTTCAGATTCACCTTTGTTATAGTAGTCTTCACGATAAATAAACATAACGATATCGGCGTCTTGCTCGATAGAACCAGATTCTCTCAAGTCTGAAAGCATTGGACGTTTATCTGTACGGCCTTCAACAGCACGTGATAGCTGAGATAGAGTAATAATAGGTACATCAAGTTCTTTTGCCAAGATTTTCAAACCTCTAGATATAGCAGAAATCTGTTGTAAACGGTCATCTTTTCCGCCACCTTCCATCAACTGTAAGTAGTCGATTACGATTAAACCTAGGTCTTTTTGTTGAGTTTTTAATCGACGACATTTTGTACGAATATCTGTTAATGTACAACCACTTGTATCATCAATATAGATTGGAGCTTGGCTAAAATCGTTCATAGCTGCAGCCAACTTTTCCAAATCTTGTTGTAACATATTACCTGTTTTTAGACGTTGCGAATCAACTTCTGCGTATGAACATAACATACGTTGAACAAGTTGAGACGCTGACATTTCAAGTGAGAAGATACAAACAGGAACATTTTCTTTAATTGCAACATTTTGTGCAATGTTCAGTGCAAATGCTGTTTTACCCATCGCAGGACGAGCAGCTAAGATAATCAAATCTGAACGGTGTAAACCATTCATCATTGCGTCAAGTTCAGTAAAATCAGTTCTCAAACCTGACAATTCGTCTTTGTGATTATAACGATATTCAATACTATCCCAAGTATCTAAAACCAAATCTTTTACGTGCTTCAAATCAGCAGTAGCTTTGCTTGATCCAATTTCAAAAATCAATCTTTCAGCTTGTTCTAAAGATCTGTCACTTGGTTCTAAATCATAACCTTTGCTAACAATCTCAGAACCAGCGTTAATCAATGCTCTTTTTACTGCCTTTTCTTGAATAACTTTTGCATAGTATGAAATATTTGAAGTAGTAATTGTATTTTCAACTAAATCGTTGATATAAGCACGACCACCAACTGCATCAAGTTTTCCACTATAACTTAACACATCTGAAACTGAAACGATATCAATATTATCATTGTTGTTAAACAATTGAAGCATAGCTTCATAAATGTGTCTATGAGCTGGTTTGTAAAAACTTTGAGGCAACAATGAATCAGAAACCTTAGCCAAAGTTTCTGGGTTAACCAGAATTGCACCCAATACAGCTTCTTCAGCTTCTACGTTTTGTGGAATTAAATTTTCATCAACTTTTCTTTTTGAATTTGTTGCAGGTGGCATATCATACTCCAATTTTCTCTTTTTATTATCGTATTACATAAATAAAGACATGTCTTGTGCATGTTAAAAACATTTAACAAAAAAATGGCGGGCATTTTCAAATGCCCGCCACCTCTTATATTTTAGCTTATTTTATAGCGTCTAAACAGTCTTGGCAAACACCATCAGCATTTACTGAACGATATTTCCAACAACGTACACATTTTTCACCTTGAGCTTTTGCAACCCAAACTGTATAACCATCTTCTGAATATTCATTTAGAACATCCTCAGGTGCTGTTTGAGATAGTGTAGCTTGGGATACAATATAAATATCTGCCAAATCTTTAGCATTAGCTTGAAGAACTGAATCATCTTCAGCTTTTACCCATACTGCAACTTCTAATGAGCTACCAACTTTTTTCTCAGCTCTTAAAGGTTCAATTGCACGAGAAACAACTTCTCTAGATTTAAGAATTTTGCTAAAATCAGCTTCTATTTCTGGAGCGTTCCATTTAGCATTTACCACTGGCCAATCAGCTAGAAGAATACTGATTAAACCGCTGCGTTGACATTCTGGAATATTTTGCCAAATATCTTCTGCTTGGTGAGGCATAACTGGTGCTAACATTTTCACTAGAGCCATCAAGTTTTCATATAGAACTGTTTGACAAGCACGACGTGACAATGATTTTTTACCAGCTGTGTATAATCTATCTTTTACAATATCAAGATAGAATGAACTTAAATCAACTGCTGCAAAGTTTTGTAAGCATTGGAAATATTTGTAAAACTCATAATGTTCAAATGCTTCTGTAACATCAGCAACTAATTTGTTCAATTTGTGTAATGCAAATTTATCAATATTTTTAAGGTCTTCATATTGAACATAATCAACTGCAGGGTCAAAATCAAACAAGTTACCACTTAAGAATCTTGCAGTGTTTCTTGTTTTCTTAAAGATTTCAGTTAATTGACCAACAATGTTATTACCAATTTTAATATCGTTTCTGTAATCAACTGAAGCTGCCCATAGTCTTAAAATATCTGCACCATAATTTTTGATAATATCATCTGGTCTGATATAGTTGCCTAAAGATTTTGACATTTTTCTACCATCTTCACCAAATACAAAACCGTGAGTTAAAACTTGTTTGTATGGAGCTTTACCTTGAGTTGCGATAGAAGTCAATAATGAAGATTGGAACCAACCTCTGTGTTGGTCAGAACCTTCAAGGTACATATCAACAGGAGAATGACCTAATTCTTCACTTCTTGCATCAACTACTGCTCTCCAAGACACACCAGAGTCAAACCATACGTCCATAATGTCTTTTTCTTTTCTAAAGTGTGATTTACCACATTTTGGACATACATAACCAGCTGGCAATAATTCTTCAGCAGAATATTTAACCCAAGCATCTGAAGTTTCTTTGTCAAACATTTTAGCAACATTTTCAATAGTTTCATCTGAACAGATAACTTCACCACAGTCTTCGCAATAGAAAATAGGGATTGGAACACCCCAAGCACGTTGTCTTGAAATACACCAATCTGTACGGCTTTCAACCATATTTCCGATTCTATTTTCGCCACTTGCAGGAATCCATTTAACACCGTGGATAGCTTCTAATGCTTGATCTCTGAATTTATCAACTTTTACGAACCATTGAGGAGTAGCTCTGTAAATTACAGGCTTTTTACATCTCCAACAATGTGGGTAACTGTGTTGAATATCTTGTTGAGCTAACAATGCACCACATTTTTCAAGCATATCAATAACCATACCATTACCTTTATAATATGGAACACCGATTAACTCAGGGATTTTAACACTTTCATTCCAAATACCTTGACCATCAAGTGGTGAGAATACTTCAATATTGTATCTGCAACCAACTTCATAGTCTTCTAAACCGTGACCAGGAGCTGTGTGAACAGAACCTGTACCAGCGTCTAATGTAACGTGTTCACCTAAGATAATTGGTGATTTTCTATCTAATAATGGATGTTTTGTATTTAATAACTCTAAATCTTGACCAGAACAAGAACCAATAACTTTAATATCAGCTTCATCCCATTCAACATCTTTCAAAAATGCACCTAATAAGTCTTGTGCAGCAACATAAACATCACCTTTGTACTCAAAGAATGTATATTCAAATCTTGGATGCATAGAAATTGCCATATTTGAAGGAATTGTCCAAGGAGTTGTTGTCCAGATGATTGCATATACATCTTTCCCTTCAACTGGTGCGAAATGATTGATTGTAGCTAAAGCTTCATCTTCAAATTTGAATCTTACATAGATTGAAGTTGAAGTGTGATCAGCATACTCTACTTCAGCTTCAGCCAAAGCAGTTTCACAAGATGCACACCAATAAACTGGTTTCAAACCTTTTTCAATGTAACCTTTTTTGTACATTTCGCCAAATACTCTAACTTGTTCAGCTTCGAAATCACCATCAATTGAAAGGTAAGGTTTTTCCCAATTACCTAAAACACCAAGACGTTTGAATTCGTTTTCTTGACCGATTAAATTCTTATGAGCAAATTCTCTACATTTTGCTCTCAATTCAACCTCAGTAATCGCATGACGACCACCTTCAATGTTTTTAACAACAGCGTTTTCGATAGGTAAACCGTGACCATCATACCCAGGAACGAATGGTGCATAGAAACCTTTTTGAGATTTGTATTTAATCAAAATATCTTTTAAGATTTTATTCAACGCAGTACCTACGTGAATTTTTTCAGAACTCAAGTAAGGAGGTCCATCATGTAAAACAAATGAATTTGACTTATCCTTGCTTGAAATAATTTGATTATAAATATCATTTTCTTCCCAGAATTTCTGGATTTCTAATTCTCTAACAGTAGCATTTGCCCTCATCGCTAGTGTAGTTTGAGGCAAATTCAAAGTATCTTTATACTCAACTTTTGTACTTTCAGTCATATTATTATTCCTCTGTTTCATTTTTATTACTACTACAAATCTTTTTTAATCCCCAAAAACCAAATTCTGAATTTTCGGCATCAATTTCTTCTATAAATAATTTCATCTTATCATAATCAAAAACTTTTTCCCAACGAGCAATAACAACTGTTGCAACGCAATTACCAATTAAATTAACTGTTGTTCTACCCATATCCAAAATTTGATCAATACCTAACAAAATCGCAACCCCAATAATGGGGATATTGAAACTTGCCAAAGTACCTGCTAATACAACCAGCGATACCCTTGGCACACCTGCAATACCTTTACTTGTAAGCATCAATGCCAACATCATAATAATTTGTTGGTTCAAATCAAGATTAATTCCGCAAATTTGAGATGAGAAAATTACTGCCATTGCAAGATACAATGTACTTCCATCAAGATTAAATGTGTAACCTGTTGGCATTACAAAACCAACAATGTTTGATGGCACACCAAATTTTTGCATAATTTCCATAGCTTTAGGGAAAGCTGCTTCTGAACTTGCAGTTGAAAAGGCTAGAATCGCAGGTTCTTGAATTGCTTTTAGTAAGTTTCTCAAAGAAATTCGAGCATATTTACAAGCAATAAATAATACCAACAATACAAATAACGCAAGTGCTGTATATAATGAGAAAATTATTTTTGCATAATTTTTAAGAATTGATAAACCATTCATACCGACAGTTGATGCAATCGCACCAAAAATACCCAAAGGTGCAAAATACATAACATACTCAGTAACTTTAAACATAATTTGAGAAACTGAATTTAAAACATCCATAACTGGTTGGGCTTTTTTACCAACTGCACAAATTGCAATAGCCACAAATATTGAAAACACAACGATTTGCAACAAGTTTCCTTCAGACATCGCCTGAATAATACTTGTCGGAAATACGTTTACAATCATTTCCGCAATAGATGTGTGCGGAGTAGTAACAGCCATCAAACCTGCTTCTTTTAACAATTCTGGGTTAGCAACAGTCCCTGACACAAAGCCTTTTCCTGGGTTAAAAATATTACCCATAGTCAAACCAAGTATCAATGCCAAGGTTGTAACGATTTCAAAATAAATAATTGTTTTTATACCAATTTTGCCAAGTTTTTTAATATCACCATGTCCTGCAATTCCAGTAACTAGAGTTGCAAACAACAATGGTGCAATAATCATTTTGACCATTCTTAGGAAAATCAACGCAAAAGCACGCATCTTGACCGCCAAATGTGGGGCAAAATGACCAAACAACACACCTAATATTAGCGCTAAAAATATCAGTAATGTAAGTCGTGAATGTTTCAATTCATACCTCTCAAAAAGATTATAAAACAAACATGTAAAGCATTATACAGTTAGCTAAGTTTTTGTAAAATTTGTTAAAAAATCATCTATTTACGCTAAATTTTTTGCTTGAAAAAATGAAATTTCCCTCTTATAATTTTTCTAAGATTAACTAATGGTTCGTTTTTAAAGAAAGGAGAATAGTTATGTGGGAAAAAGACATTAACATCCACGAAGTACGTGAAATTCGTACAAGAACTAACGTTTATTTTGGCGTTGGTGCAATCCAAAAAATTTATGATATTGCAAAAGATATCAAATCAAAAGGCATCGATAAAGTTATCGTAATGTCTGGTAAAAATGCATACAAAGCAACTGGCGCTTGGGATGTTGTTGAAAAAGCATTAAAAGAAAATACAATTGGTTATGTAAATTATGACCAAGTAACACCAAACCCAACAACAGTACACGTAAACGATGCGGTTAAATTAGCAAAAGATTTTGGAGCAAAAGCCGTACTTGCTATAGGTGGCGGTTCTCCAACTGACGCTGGCAAATCAGTTGCAATTCTTCTTGAATACCCAGATAAAACTGCTGAAGAATTATACGAATTTACATTCACACCAAACAAAGCAGTTCCAATTATTTCAATCAACTTAACTCACGGAACAGGTACAGAAACAAACAGATTTGCAGTAGTAACAAACCTTGAAAAAGATTTCAAACCTGCGATTGCTTATGACTGCATTTATCCAATGTACGCAATTGATGACCCTCAATTGATGACTAAATTATCACCAAAACAAACAAGATATGTTTCGATTGATGCAGTTAACCACGTTGTAGAAGCTGCAACTTCATTAGTTGCTTCACCATATTCAATTATGCTTGCAAAAGAAGTGATTAGACTTGTTTCAACATACTTACCAAAAGCACTTGCAAACCCTGAAGATTTAGAAGCAAGATACTTCTTAGCATACGCAGCAATGATGGCTGGAGTAAGTTTCGACAACGGATTATTACACTATACACACGCACTTGAACACCCACTAAGTGCTGTTAAACCTGATTTATCACACGGTTTAGGTTTAGCTATTTTATTACCTGCAGTAGTTAAGACTATCTACAAAGAAAAAGCTGCAACTTTAGCTGATATCTTAGCTCCAATTGTTCCAGGATTAACTGGAGATGAAACTGAAGCTGAAAAAGCTGCAGACGGTGTTTATGCTTGGTTGAAATCTGTTGATGTTCCAGAAAAATTAACAGATATGGGATTTAGTGCTGAAGATGTTGACAAACTTACTGAACTTGCGTTCACAACACCATCTCTTGATGGTTTAATCAACATCGGACCTAGTGGAAATTCTAGAGAAGTTGTTAGAAAAATCTATCAAGATTCTCTATAATTTCTAGAAATTATCCACAATTAAAAAAGGCGGTTTGGAAATCCAAACCGCCTTTTAAATGAATTATATTCACACCTAATCAGCCATTGAAACGCCCATAGATTTATGACGTTTAAGCATTACTCCACGTTTTGAAGTTTGAATGAACTCAATCATATTTTCAATATATTCATTCATTTCAATTTCAGCTCTAACTTTTTCAATTGCTTGAGTAGTATTATATTCAGGTGATGTTAAAAGTTTGAAAGCAGCATTAACTGCTGTTCTAGTTTCTAGAGGAACACCACGGCGTTTGAGTGCAATTACGTTAATACCAACTGGTGCAGCTGGTCTGCCATCCCCTTTAGAATATGGAAGAACATCTTGTCTTGCAGCTGAAAAACCACTAACAATAGACATTGAACCAATTCTTACGTTTTGGTGGAATACACTCATGCCACCAACAAATGCACCAAATCCAACGTGAACGTGACCACCTAGAGTAACTAAGTTCGCCAAAATTACTTGATCTTCTAAAACGCAATTGTGTGCGATGTGAGAGCCAACCATCAATAGACATTTATTACCAATTCTTGTTGTAAAATCTCCACAAGCAGCACCTCTGTGGATAGTTACATTTTCTTTAACTATAGTTTCATCACCAATAACAACTTTTGTTGGCTCACCTTTGTAACCCAAATCTTGAGGTTCTGAACCAATAGTTGCAAATGGTGAAATTGTACAATTTTTACCAATTTCAGCAAATTCAATATAAGCATTTGCAATAACTCTTGTTCCACTACCAATTTTTACATCTTGACCAATAACTACATTTGGTCCAATATAAGCGTCTTCAGCAATTTGTGCAGATGGATGAATAACTGCTGTTTTATCAATCATAATTTCCCCTCTTTCTCTTCCGAACCGATAAGTCAATTATATTACTAAATATTGGCGATAGCGGAAATCTTTATATCATTTTAATATTTACAAGTATTGAAAAATATTATAAAATTAACTCATAAGAAGAAAGAGGTATATTATGAGAAACTCAGTTTGGGACAAATATGCAAGAGTGCTTGTTGATTATTCAACAGATGTTCAAAAAGGTGATTTAGTAATAATTAGAGCAGAATCAATTCACGCAAAAGATTTGGTTAAAGCAGTTTATAAAAGAGTTTTAGAAAAAGGCGGTCATCCACTAATCAGAACAGCAATTGGAGATATGGCAGAACTATTTATCAAATATGCATCTGATGAACAATTAGATTACGTTGACCCAATCACAAAACTTGAATATGAAACAGTGGATAAATATATTTCAATCGGCGGCCCATTAAACACAAAAAATATGGCAAGAGCAGATTTATCAAGACTTGCTCGTCGTGGTAAAGCAACAAAATTCTTATCAGAAACACTTATGAAACGTTCTGCTGAAGGCTCTGCAAAATGGGTTATAGCTGATGTCCCAACACACGCTCTTGCTCAAGAAGCCAAAATGTCACTTGATGAATACACAGAATTCTTATTCAAATCTTGTTACTTAGATTTAGACGATCCTGTTGCAAAACTAAGAGAATTAGACGAAAAACAAACAGCTTGGGCGAATTACCTAAACGGTGTTAAAAAAGTTCGTATAGTTGGTGAAAAAACAGACATCACATTTGGCGTTGAAGGTAGAAAATGGATTAGCTGCTCAGGTGTAAACAATTTCCCAGATGGTGAAGTATTTACTTCCCCAGTTGAAGAAGATATTAACGGTGAAATCTACTTTGATTATCCTCAAAACTACCGAGGAAACTCTGCTCAAGGCGTTCATTTATGGATTGAAAACGGCAAAGTTGTGAAAGCAACAGCAGACCAAGGCGAACAATTCCTAAACGCAATGCTTGATATGGATGAAGGTTCTCGTGGAATTGGCGAAATTGCTATCGGTACAAATGACGAAATCCAAGAAGTTACAGGGAACATCTTATTTGACGAAAAAATTGGCGGAGCAATCCACATGGCAGTAGGTGCATCTTACCCAGAAACAGGTGGTAAGAACGTTTCTGGCTTACACTGGGATTTAATTAAAAACATGAAAAACGGTGGTAAAATCTACGCAGATGACGTTCTTATTTATGAAAACGGCAAAATGTTAATATAGAACAATTACCATATATGAAGAAAAGAGAAAAATTTTTACAATTTTTCTCTTTTTTTTAGCAAAAAATATTTTTAGGGGATTTATAATAACATCGATAGCTAACGAAAAGGGGACCCCATGCAAATAGCAAAAATTCAATTAAACAATACTCAACATTTGAATTACCAAAACAATAATACTATTCAAAATGATGTAAAAGCTACAACTCAAACTCAAAAACCTATTAGATATGCTGAAATCCCAGTTGGATTCCAATATGGAGCAAAAATCAATTTTGTAGGTGGAAGCGAGTTTTTTAACCCAAATAGAACAGTTCCACATATTGATTACGAAGAATACAAGGTTATGAACGAAAACGCTAAAATTCGTTTTCGCAAAAGATATTTAAATTTTGACAAAGACCCATATATTGATAAAGAAGAACTCGTGGACTCAAAATTTAGATATATGCCACTACGTACTGAAAAATCAATGAATGAGTTTTTAAAAACAGCATCAATTTATAACAAATACAAAGATCAACCAATTATCTGTTTAGGAAGAAGTCCAAAATGGTTCTTAAATGCCTCATTATGGATGAATGGTGGTATTGATGATTATAAATTTGTAGCATTCTCTAAATATTGGTACCGTCCTGACTATAGGGAAGGTGTTAGAAGATTAGACAACAGTGCTCCTACTGAAAAAGAAACAATTGCGTACAGAAGATACTTACACCGTATCCAAGCTGATCCATACTCAATTGTAAAACATATGCAAGAAACAGGACATAAAACCATTATTACTGACTACATCTGCTCAGGTAAAGGTTGTACATCTTTCTTAGAAATTATGGGTGAGTACGCAGATGATTTAGGTATTTTGGAAGAATTTTCAAAATCAATCCAAATCGTAGGTATTGGTTCAATGGAATATATGGAAGATTTACATCCAGATGCTGACGAACTTGATATTCCAAAAGTTCACATGCCACCTATATTAAAACCATACGAAAAAAATATTAAACAAGAATATTATGATATGGACTACATTATGTTTAGAGAAATGCTTCTAAACCAAAACACAAACGAATGTCGTTCTACATACTATCCACACGAAGCATGGACAGTGTACAAGCCTGATCAATTCAAAACAGGTTTAATTAAAGATATGAAAAAAGTTAAGGAAGTCCGTGCCCAATTAAAAGGTTACGACCAAATTTCACACTTCACACCAGCAATGTACGATTATAGAAACTTGCTAAACTTCTGGATTTTAGACAACCTTGCACAAAGAGGTATGCTAAAACCAAACCATCGTTCAAAAATGTAATGGGGTAAATATATATATATTTAAAGAAGGCTTAAACTTAAGCCTTCTTTCTTTATTCAAAAATTTATATGTAATTTCATCCTTTAGAATAAATGGGCATCAGGTGCTAATGCAATACCGCCACCATTCCAAGATTTGTCTAAATATTCATAAGACTCATTCATAAAATCATTTAGATTTCTAAGCAATTTATTTTCGTGATGATCCATCAACAACGATAATACAGTTGAATAAATTTGTTGAACTTCTTGAGCATCCAGCACTTTAGGATTTGGATAACCCAACATACTAGTTGTCTCAAATAATTGAGAATGAACAAATCTTCTAGTTGCCATCATAACAGCTTTTGTTTCTGTAGTCATGTGCTGAGAGTTTTCAAGCGATTTTAGATGCTTACCGAATTTCAACAATGCTAAAAACAATGTATTTGCAAGTTTTTTCGACTCATCACCTGGACAAGAATCAATATATTTTGGAGTGTATTTATTGATTTTTTGAAGAGCTTCAAACATCTCTTTGGTTTCATTTTTCTCTGGACGATGAGGATAATATTTATGAGCATCAAAGTCCAACTCAGAAGTATCTATTCCTTGTTCCCTACACCAATTTAAAAATCTTCGTTTAAAAGTTTTAGGTGTAACATCCATTACATAGAACATTTCTTGTTCTTCTTTGACTTTTTTCCAGGCATATTCCATATTTTTTGAAAAAGTCTTTTTAGCCCATGGATTATCCGCCCAAAATCTTTTCATCAGAGCAGAACGTTCCTTAGAAAGTTTGTGTGGCGAAGATAACTCTTCCAAACTAAAGTCTGAAACTTTATTAGTTTTCATAAATTTTGCCAATGTTTTTTTAATATTTTCAGCACTAGCTATATTCCAAGCTTTAAGCATTACCCTACGGAAGATCTCCGCTTGTTCTGGGTTATCTCGATAGAACTGCTTTTGTCGTTCTGACATATGGAATGCACGATCAGGGTGCTCTAGATAGAACTTCAACAACCCTTCTGAAATATGTTGTCTATGTTCAGGTGAAAGTGGACGACCTTCACGTCGTTGAGGGATATAAACTGGTTCCCCTTCTTGTTGTTGAGCTTTTATATCCATAGTTTCCATACGTTTTAACTTCATTTGAGCTGTCAAACGTTCATTATACTCAGGATCTGAGAATTTCAAAACATGTCCATAATTTCTATCAACTTTAGGGATACCTAACTTATTCATAATTGGGTTCAAATCACGACCGCCTGCATACGCTTTCAAGTCGTTTAATGAAAATCCATCAGCCCAATATAATTTTATAAGTTGAAGAGTCAAATCCTCTTCTGTGTTAAATTCAGGGATTCTACCAGAAATCAAATCATCCATCAAAGTTCCTTCACGGTAATCTACATCATATGCAGATTTTACACCACTGAATTCTGGGAATTTTGCTTTTAATTCAGCTAATGAAAAACAATCTTTAATACTTTCATATAATCTTCTGTGAATAGTAATCAAAGTATCTTTAGATTTATTGCCTTCTTCTAATATCATTCCAGCCCATTCACGAACATTTTTTGGATAAAGGTTTGGATACTTAGCAACCAACTTATCAAGATTTGCAATAGTTTCAGCTAAATCTAAGCTATAACCACCCGTAAAATTAGGTTGGTAACCAATATAATGTTGAGCAGTTGGCATCGGTAAATCATTATTAACAACTTCCGATTGAGCAACTTGAGCGTATTGCACATTTTGAACTTTGTTTTGTTGCAACAAGGCTGGAGTAATCTTATCAATTTTCATGAAAATAACCTTCTAATTAGTACTAATCTAAACAAATTAAACTTCTTGAATATAATTATTTGCTAAATTCAATAAAATTATTTACAAATAAGTAACATTAGAAAAAAAGACCGACATTTCTGCCGGTCTTTTTGAATCTTGTTGGTATAAAGATTAACGTTTTGAGAATTGGAAACGTTTTCTTGCTTTCTTTCTACCGTATTTTTTACGTTCTTTAACACGTGGGTCTCTTGTTAATAGACCTTCAAGTTTTAGAACATTTTTGAATTCTTCATTAGATTTAACTAATGCTCTTGAAATACCGTGTCTGATAGCACCACATTGTGATACAACACCGCCACCTACAGCTTTAACTCTAACGTCAAATCTTTCTTGAGTTTCAGTTAAAACAAGTGGTCTGTAAACTAGCATTTCGATAGCTGGTCTGTTACCGATATAATCTCTTAATTTTTTACCGTTAACAAAAATTCTGCCGCTGCCTTTAACCAATTTTACAACTGCGATAGAGGTTTTTCTGCGACCTGTTGCTTTAATTTCAGTATCTGCCATTATTTAGCCTCCTTTTCAAGAACGATTGGTTTTTGAGCAGCATGTGGGTGCTCAGCACCAGCGTAAACTTTTAATTTGTTGAATTGTTCAGCACCTAAAGTATTGTGTTGTAACATACCACGAACAGCATGTTCAATAACGATTCTAGGATCTTTTTCCATCAATTCTTTGAATGTAGCTGATTTTAAGCCACCTGGGTAACCAGTGTGGTGTAAGTAAACTTTATCAGTTTCCTTTTTACCTGAAACTACAACTTTGCTAGCGTTGATAACGATAACGAAATCACCTGTATCAACGTGTGGAGTGTATTCAGGTTTGTTTTTACCTCTTAAAATGTTAGCAACACGAACTGCTAGACGACCTAATGTTTCGCCTTCTGCGTCGATTACATACCATTTTCTTTCAACTTCTAGAGGTTTTGCTGAATATGTTTTCATTGCATTTCTCCGTTTATTAATTAATACATTACTTTCATTAGTGTTAATCCGTGAGGATCAACTGTTCTTCCCGCCTTTGAGCGGTCTTGTGAATCCAAAACATATTTCATATGTTCAGGTTCTAAATTGTGCCCTTCTATTTCTAGAAGAGTCCCGACAATTGTTCTTACCATATTATAAAGAAATCTATTTCCTACAATATCAATAATAACTTTGTCGTCGACCTTTGAAACTTTCGCTTCATATATAATGCAAATTTTGCTTGGGTTTAGCGTTCCGGAACTTTTAAAACTTGAAAAATCATGTTCCCCTAACAAATAATTTAAAGATTTTTGCATCCTTTCAACATCTGTAGGATATTTCACTCTCATTAAATCTCCATCAAAAGCATTTTTACAACGTCTGTTTATAAATTCAAACCTGTAATGACGTTTTTTTGCAGATTTCTGAGCGTGAAACGATTCGTCAACTTCTCTTAAGTCAGTAACAGAAATATCATCAGGTAGAATTTCATTTATCTGATAGAGAAACTTTGAAGCAACAATCGTTTCGTCTGTGTCAAAATGAGCTACTTGACCGAGTGAATTAACACCCTTATCTGTTCTTCCAGAAAAAATTGCCTTAATCGGTCTATTATATTTTGCGGGAGTGCTACCAGCGGCATCACGCCCGCTTAATATCAATGTGCTAAGTGCTTTTTCTAGTTCACCTTGTACAGTTGGTGTTTCTATTTGTTCACCATTTTCAAACTGAATTTGGCTTCCAGCATAGTTTTTACCTATGTACTGAACTTGAAAAGCGTATCGCATCTGAAACTACACCAATTGAATAAGTGCCATTTCAGTAGCGTCACCACGTCTTGGTGGTAAGTGGTAGATTCTAGTATATCCACCTTTTTTCTCAGAATATTGTTTACCAATGATTACAAACAATTTTCTAAGAACTGTTTGTGAAGCTAATTTTTTATCAGCTTGTTGAGTTTCAAAAACTTCACCAGAAGCCAAGTCCATAAATTTGCCAGTTTCTTTGTTATAGATATATCTAGCAGCTTGGCGGATTGAGTGAAGGTCGCCTTTTTTAGCAAGAGTGATAATCTTTTCAGCATATGGTTTTAAAGCTTTTGCTCTAGCCATAGTTGTTGTGATTTCACCGTGCACAAAAAGCTCAGTAGCCAAAGAACGCAATAAAGCCTTTCTTTGATCTTGCGCCTTACCAAGCGTATGTTTTTTTGTTTGGTGTCTCATTTTTTTATCCTTTACTTATTAATTAATTGTATTTACCACGAGTTAATCGAATTAACCGATTAAATCTTCTTCCACTGGGCTTGGAGCTAGGTCTAAACCGAAGTGGTGTAATCTTTCGATAACTTCGTCAGATGACTTTTTACCGAAGTTTTTAATATTTAATAAATCATGTTCTGATTTTTTCAATAATTCAGCCATAGAGTTGATGCTTGCTCTTTTCAAGCAGTTATAAGCTCTAACTGACAATTCTAATTCTTCGATTGTCATTGTAGGAGCTTCTTCTTCAACTGCAACTTCATCAACAATTTGTGCAACTGGAGTAACTACTGGTTGACCAGTAATTGAAGCGATTTGCATAAAGTGTTCGATTAGTAAGTTTGAAGCTTGAGATAAAGCATTTTGTACATCAACAGATCCGTTTGACCAGATTTCTAGAGTTAATTTATCGAAGTCTAATGCATCACCAACACGAGCACTTTCTACGTTGTAGCTAACTCTCTTGATTGGCATAAATGTTGCATCGATAGGTAATACATCGATTGAAGCATCTTTTGCATCTCTTGGAACATCATTTGGAACGTAACCTTTACCTGAATCAACGATTATATCAGCGTGGAATGAACCGCCATCAGCAACTGTACAAATTAACCAGTCTGGGTTAACAACTTTAACACCAGCAGGTAATTGAATATCACTTGCCAATACAGGACCAGGTTTATCAACGTCAATTCTTAAGTGTTGAGAATCTTTAGAGTCAGTTTTAACAACTAGACCTTTCAAGTTTAACATAACGTCAATTACGTCTTCTAAAACACCAGGAATTGCTGTATATTCGTGAGTAATACCTTCAATTCTTGCACTTGTAACTGCTGTACCTTCTAGACTTGATAGTAATACACGTCTTAGAGAGTTACCAATTGTAGTACCGAATCCTCTTTCTAATGGTTCGATTACGAATTTACCATATTGTGAACCGTCAGAACTTGTTGCTGTATTAACACATTTAATTTTTAATTCCATTCTTTTTTTCTCCTAGTTATACTCTACTTAATTGCTAGTTATATAAGCTAATGCTTACTACTTACAATTCCTACTTAGAATAATATTCGATTACAAGTTGTTCCTTGATTTCCGGATCTAATTCTTCTCTTTCAGGAATTCTGTCAAATGTAATTTTTAATGCATCTTTATCGATTGTCATCCAAGCTGGAGCACAAGCCATATCGATCATACCAATTACATCATTTAAGTATTTTGAGCTTCTTGACTTAACTGTTACTACATCACCTGCTTTAACTAAGTATGATGGGATATCAACTTTTCTACCGTTAACAAGTACGTGACCGTGGTTAACAATTTGTCTAGTTTGTTTACGAGTGATACCGAAACCAGCTCTGAATAAGATGTTATCAAGTCTTGATTCTAATAATTGTAAAAGAATTGTACCTGTAACGCCACTTCTTCTAGCAGCTTCGTTGTAGTATCTTACGAATTGTTTTTCACTTACTAAGTAAGTAAATCTGATTTTTTGTTTTTCAGCCAAGTGAAGAGCATATTCAGAAAGTTTTTTTCTAACTGCACCGTGTTGGCCTGAAGCAGTTTGTCTCATAGAAGATGTTAATTTTCTATTTGACAAATCTTTTACCTTTTTATTTCTAAATAATTTATTAGTTGGTCCTGTATATCTTGACATTTTTTAATTTCTCCTTTTCTTGTGCGGGGCGTCTATGGTTTGCGTTTGGACTAATTCGCAAGCCCCCGCCTATTACTTTCACTAACCAAGTTACTCTAGGCAACTTGTAGCCGTGTACTATACACGACGTTTTTTAGGTGGACGGCATCCGTTGTGAGGAATAGGAGTTACGTCTTTAATAAGAGTAATTTCTAAACCTGCAGCTTGGATAGCTCTGATTGCAGTTTCTCTACCTGAACCAGGTCCTTTGATATGAACTTCAACTTTTTTCATACCTTGATCAATTGATTTTTTAGCAACCAATTCAGCAGCAGATTGAGCTGCGAATGGAGTACCTTTTCTAGCACCTTTGAACCCAGAAGCACCAGCTGTTGCCCAAGCAATAGCATTACCTTGAGTATCAGTAGATGTTACGATTGTATTGTTGAATGTTGATTGAATATGTACAACACCTTGCAATACGTTTTTCTTTTCTTTTTTCTTAGTTTTTTGTGGTCTTGCCATTTCTATTTCCTTTATCTTGTTACTTTATCTTTATTAATTAATATACTTTAACTTAATTAGGTCTTATTTCTTTTTAGAAACTGGGCCAGTTTTTTTACCGCGTTGAGTTCTAGCATTTGTTTTTGTTCTTTGACCGCGGCATGGAAGTTTACGTTTGTGACGCATACCTCTGAATGAACCGATTTCTTGAAGACGTTTGATGTTCATTGTGATTTCACGTCTTAAGTCACCTTCGATGTTGTAGTTAGATAATTCGTTACGAAGTAATCTAATATCTTCTTCAGTTAGGTCGTCTGTTCTTAAATCTGGTGAGATACCTGTAGCAGCTAAGATTTTTTTAGCTCTAGTTGATCCAATACCATAAATATAAGTTAATGCGATTTCCATTCTTTTGTTACGAGGTAGATCTACCCCTACTAGTCTTGCCATTTATTTTTCTCCTTTTCTTGTTGTTAGATTTTTTTGTTTATGAGGCTTAAATACTTCCTCACCACCTGCCGTTTAGCTCGCAAGTTCAGCATTTAACTCTGTCAACTTCGCCGTCAGCACGACTGGCTAAAATTAACCTTGTCTTTGTTTGTGTTTAGGGTTTTCACAGATAACTGCGATTCTTCCTTTTCTTTTGATACATTTGCATTTATCGCAAATCTTTTTAACTGATGATCTTACTTTCATTTGTCTTTTCCTTTATATATTTGTTTGTACGTGAGATTTTGTGTTACTTAAGTCTGAATGTAATACGACCTTTTGTTAAGTCATATGGTGTCATTTCGACTTTTACTTTGTCACCTGGCAAAATTCTGATGAAATTCTTTCTGATTTTGCCTGAAATGTGAGCTAATATTTCATGTCCATTTTCTAATTTAACTTTGAACATAGCATTCGGCATTGATTCAACAATCGTACCTTCTAATTCTATTACGTCTTTTGCCATATATTCCTCATTTTCGGCTTTGTAAAACTACCCACAATCATGGGATATTTTAATTCTACTTGCAAAATATTTGTTTGCAAGCAGTTTCAAAAGGTTTTTAAGGGTTCTTTACAAAGATTTTTAAATATTGTTTATTTAAAAATACAACACAACCACTATTTTAAAGGTTTGCCGTAAAACCTTTAAAAATAATCTTTTTACCATGTTTGTAAATTTTTATTAAGTTGTTCTAATGTGTGAATTATTAATTAAATAAATTACACCTTTTGCGTTATATTTTTTAAAATTATTGCAAGGCACATGAGCTCGTGTTAACATAAAATTATGCAAACAGATATCGATACAGTAATCATAAACAAAATGACTCCAGAAGATGTCGATGGAGTAATTGAAATTGAACAATCGGCATATGGTGACCATCATTGGTCAAAAGATTCTTTCTTGGGTGAAATAAACAATGAACTTGCAAAATATTATGCCTTAAAAACTCCAGAGGGTACTCTTGCAGGTTATGCAGGATGTTGGCACATCTTGGAAGAAGCACATATCACAACAATTGCCATTAGACCAGAATTTAGACGAAGAAAATATGCTGAAGCCCTTTTAAAAAGAATAATAGACGATTGTTACAAAGAAAAAATTAAGTATATCACACTAGAAGTTAGAGTAAGCAATGAGCCTGCAATAAACCTTTACACAAAATATGGATTTTCTTCATTTGGGACAAGAAAAGGTTACTATCAAGACAACAACGAAGATGCCCTAATTATGTGGACAAAAAATATTTTCTTTGATGAATTTAAAAATAAATATGAAGAAACAATTAAAATCTTAGAAAGCAAAATAAATATACAATGAGTGAAGAAGCTTTAATACCTAAAATGAAACGCATAGACAAAACTAAGAGGAAAAAAATTAAAATTCCTCTAATCAATTTTGTTATTGTAATTTTCTGTACAATACTAATTATTGCTTCTACATTTATAAACCTAAACTTTAAACATTACATTCTTCCATTAGACTTGTTCACAAACAAAAATCTCTCAATGGATAATTTCATATACTGCATACCATTCATTCCACAAATACCAATCCTAATGCTTATATGCTCAACTGTCGGAAGAAAAATGGCCTTAACTAGCATTCTTCTATATATTTTAATTGGACTTTTTGCATTTCCAGTTTTTGCACTCGGAGGTGGAATCAGATACATTGGAGAGTACGGTTTTGGCTACATCCTATCTTATATCCCAGCCATAATAATCGCAGGTAAACTTCTCGATAAATATTCTTTTTTAGATATGATTAAAGCCACATTAGCTGGGGTTTTGACAATACACACAGGTGGAATACTTTATATGCTAATAATAGCGTTAATTAAACACTCTGGCTCAATGTTTATTTTAGGCTGGATAACTGCTCAAAGCGGGTTAAAAATAATTTACGATATAATTTTAAGTTTTATACTTGTCCTAATAGGAAAATATTTACACGAAGGATTGAAATTTATATTGAAATAACGTTGCCACAAGGGACAAAATGTGATATACTACTCCCAGAGAATGGAGAGCTGTGCAATGAATTTCATTAAAATAATAACAGATATACCAATTTTAGTAGTATTGATAACATTTATCTCATCTACAATATATTGTTTTTCAAAATATATGCAAGTTGGGAAAAACTTAAATGCAATTATCGCATATATGGAAGGATTCAAGAAAAATGACTTAAACTTCCGTTTCAAAGAAATTGATACGTGGATGTTACAAAACCCTTACGTTTCAGCAGTTTGGACAGAGTTCAAAAACACTTTAGTTTTCTCTGAATCCATCGCTTTAAAATCTGGGAATGATGATATGAAGTATAAAGACGTATCTTCAACTGTGCAAAACGTTCAAACAACTTCAGATCCATTATTCTTCTTTAATGAAGAAACATTAGTTACATCAAAATTCAACTATAAAATGACACAAACAATACCAACTGTTTTAACAGGTTTTGGTCCATTGTTTACATTTTTAAATATTGCAATCGCATTTGGTAGAATTGACTTTTCGACTCAAGAAAAAACAATTGCATCTGTTTCAGGATTTATGGTGAACATGCAAACTGCAGCATTAGTTTCAGTTGTTGCGGTGGGTTCATCACTAATCTATTTGTTAATTGAAAGAATTATGTATAACAAATTATGCAAAACTCCTCTTGGCAAAATCCAAGAGATTATGGGTGGATTATTTGCAAGCATTTCTGCTGAAAAATTCTTGTATGAGTTATTAAGAGAGTCAAAAATTTCTAATAACACAACAACAAACGTTATGGCAGACATTCCAGTACAATTCAAAACCGCATTTAATACAAGTATGGCAACAAACTTGGTTCCATATCTTGAAAACCTAATTTTTGGATTAAACCAATTAAACAAACAGCTTAAACAATCTCTTCAAGAGAAAAAGAATGCTGACGTTGTAGATGAATTATTCTAATAAGGAAAAAGATGGGTATAAAATTCAGAGGACAAGTTCATAGTGAAGAAGGTGAAGGTAATATCTTTTGGGTTACCATGGCTGACCTTTTGTTAGGTTTAGCTATCATCTTCATTACCTTATTTGTACTTGCAATGACTGGATTTTCACAACAAACAGTTCAACAACAAAAAATTCAGATGGAAGTTTCTGAAAAAATTAGCTCAAAATTTGAAGCAGAAAAAATTGGGGGACACTTAGATAGTAAAGATATCCAAGTTGAGATAGATAAAATGACTGGGGACTTAAAAATCTCAGATGTTGAACTTTTTGAGTTAAACAGTTATGTGCTCTCAGACAATGGTAAAAAATTGCTAGATAAAATTGCTCCAATATATATTGAATCAATTTTTGCGGATAAAGAGTTGGCAGAACAAATAGAATATATTATAATACAAGGGCACACGGATTCACAAACTTTTGCTGGTTTAAATACAAAAGAAGAGCAATTCCTTAAAAATATGGAGTTAAGCTTAAAGCGTGCACACGCAGTAACAGAATATATGTTCTCAACAAACTATAATCCAGAATATTCCGAACAGTTTAGAAAAATCGTCGTTGTAGAAGGTAAGAGTTACAACGAACCGATTTTAATAAATGGGGTTGAGGATTACGACAAAAGCCGTCGTGTAGAGTTAAAATTAAAAGTTAAAAATTGGGATGTTTCCACAGCACTAGGATTAAAAAGATGATAGATACAAATAACATTATTGAAACAATGAATATGATTCGCTTATACAATCTTGATATCAGGACTGTAACACTAGCATTGAGCCTTAGAGATTGTATCGCTGAAGATACAGACACAGTGTGCGAAAAGATTTATAATAAAATTAAAAAATATGCAAAAAACCTTGTAGAATATGCAGATGAATTAGCAGATGAATACTCAATCCCAATTATCAACAAACGAATTGCAGTTACGCCAATTTCATTTATCGGCGAATCTTGTAAAGACCCTGATTATGTGAAAATTGCTCAAACATTAGATAAAGCAGCAAAAGAAGTTGGAGTTAACTTTATTGGAGGATTTTCAGCATTAGTTGAAAAAGGTTGCACAAAAGGGGATAACCTTTTAATCGAAAGTATTCCTGAAGCATTGGCAACAACAGAAAGAGTTTGCTCATCAATCAATCTTGCATCTTCAAAAACAGGTATCAATATGGATGCTGTCTTGAAAATGTCTGAAATTATTAAAAAAGCGGCTGAAGTAACGGCAGATAGAGATGGTATCGGTGCTGCGAAATTAGTTGTGTTCTGTAACGTTCCAGGAGACAACCCATTTATGGCAGGAGCTTTTTGTGGAATGGGTGAACCAGAATGTGCACTTAACGTCGGAGTTTCTGGCCCTGGGGTTGTAAGAGCTGCAGTAGAGGCCTTACCAAAAGACGCAGATATGAGCGAACTTGCAAACAAAATTAAGGAAATCGCATTCAAAATCACTTCAACTGGAGAACTTATCGGAAGAAAATTAGCCCAAAGACTAGATATTCCATTTGGTGTAATTGACTTATCTTTAGCTCCAACTCCAGCTCCTGGCGATAGCGTTGCTGGGATTTTCCAAGCAATGGGACTGGAACATGCTGGAGCCCACGGCACAACTGCTGCACTTGCTATGCTAAATGACGCAGTGAAAAAAGGTGGAATTATGGCAAGCTCACACGTTGGGGGCTTATCTGGAGCATTTATACCAGTATCAGAAGATGCTGGTATGATTGAAGCTGCGACAATCGGATGTTTAACTTTTGACAAACTAGAAGCAATGACTTGCGTTTGTTCAGTTGGACTTGATATGATTGCAATTCCAGGCAAAACACCTACAGATACAATTGCAGGGATTATTGCAGACGAAATGGCAATCGGTATGATTAACAAAAAAACTACAGCAGTAAGAATTATTCCTGCACACGGTAAAGATGTTGGCGATAAAATTTCATATGGTGGATTACTTGGAGAAGCGCCTATAATGCCAGTAAATACACTATCTTCAACAAACTTTGTACAACGAGGGGGAAGAATTCCTGCACCAATTCACAGCTTAAATAATTAAAAGGAAAATATATGGCAAAGATCAATTCACTTGCAAGATTTGAAAACAGTTTAAAAGAATTTCTAATTAATGCTCTTACTGATAAGTATGGGGATGCCGTGTTTTATTCTCACAGATACCATAATCTTAAAGTTTATATTGACCCAAGAAGAACTACCGAACCTCATTTCTATGTTTCGATTGGGATATCAGAAGCTTGTTTTTCACTTTCAAACGGGAAATTACTAAATGGCAGCTTGGGAGATGAAGATAACTACGTAAAAAGATGGTCAGAAAGAACCAATATTAACAAAGAATTAAAAAAACAATGGCAAATGATTAGAGATGCTGTAGAAGCCGAAGATTCTGGATTTAGAAAATGCACAGATGAATCTACAGAACGAAGAACTAATCGAGCAAACTCATTACAAGTAGATATGACCGGAACAGGTATAGATAAAACTAAAAAACAAGAAATTCAACGGAAAAAAGAACGTTTTGCTAGTTACAACAATGACGAAGATATTGAAAATTAGAATATAGAGGATTCAAATTATGAAAACACTTCACGAACTTGCTCAAAAACTTCAAGAGTACATCATACGTTCACAACAGGACGCACATAACTCAACGAATATGAATATCACCAAGTATAATAACTTGAAATTAAAAATGAATTCTAAATACCATTACGCACACGTTATTATTACTATCGGAATTTCTGAAGCTGTATTCAACATCGCAGATGGTACTAAAACCGACGGTAGCTTGGGACCAGATGAAAAATATGTAAGAAAATGGCTAGGTACAAGTAGTATTATTTCGGATTTAAAAGAAATATACCTTGCAATGAGTGATCTTATCAAAGCTGAAGATGAAGACAAATCTATCGCTATGGAAGGTGAATCTGATGAAGCTAAATCCGATGCTCCAACTAAGAAAAAAACTTCATTTAGGCAAGCTCTAGAAATGGCAATGCCAACTATGGATAATGAAATTTCTTCTAGTGATGAACCAAAAGAAGAATTAATGTCAGTAGAAGAAACCGTTCAACATAGGATAGCTGAAGTTGAAGAGATTGATGAAAATGCTCCAGAATCAGTTGAACAAGTAAAAAAAGGCTTACAAAACTACATTAAATCAATATTTAGACAAAAATAAAAAATGAGGTACCTGAAAAGGTACCTTATTTTTTATCCTCACTTATTGCACTTTTTGAACGTAATTTCCTGTGATATGTAATCGCAAATCTATGTGCTTCATCTCTTATTCTTTGGAATAAAAATAATGCACTTGACTCTCTCGGTAAAAGAACTGATTTAGATTGCTTAGGCAGGAAAACTTCTTCCTCTCTTTTTGCCAAACTCACAAAATCAATTCCTGTTACACCCATTTCTTCTACAATTTGCATTACACTTGATAACTGTCCTTTACCACCATCAATTATGATTAGGTCAGGTTTTTCCCAACCTTTTTCACCTAACCTTGATAATCGTCTTGTCAAAACTTCTTTCATTGATAAAAAGTCGTCTGGTTTACCCTCAGTTGATTTGATTTTGAACTTTTTATAATCAGATTTTTTACTCAAACCATTTACAAAAGTAACCATTGAAGCAACAGTATTTGTCCCTTGGATATGCGAAATATCATAACATTCCATTCGATATGGGAAATTATTTAATTTTAATTTCTCTTTCAAATAAGAACCAATATTATTAAAATCATCTCTGATTTTAGACATCTTAGAAAGTTTAGCATTATCTAAAACTACACGACAATTTTTATCAGCTAGATTTTGAAGCTCTTTTCCCTGAGCTGATTTACCATAACTAATTTTTACTTTTTTATTTGAGATTATATTCAACCATTCTTCATACAAAGCTTTATCTCCAACTGCTTCTAATTCGTTAGAAACAATTCTATCTGGAAATTCTAATGATAGAGTGTTGTAGTATTCTTTGAAAAAAGTTGCAAAAAACTCTGTTTTATCATCTTCTTCAACTTCATAAGTAAAATCTTTTTTATCAATCAAACGACCTTCTCTAATCATCATAATAACAATTGCTAAGATACCATCTTCGTGAAGAAGTGAAATTACGTCCTCATTGAGTTTCGTATTTTCATACACAACTTTTTGTTTTTCTAACGTTTTTTGTAAATCTAAATAACTATCACGAAGCCTTGCAGCCTTTTCATATTGCTGTGCATCAGAATACTTTTGAATTTGTGCCATTAATTGCTTTAACAATTCTGACTGTTTCCCTGATAAAAACATCTCAGCCTGCTGAACAATAGCCTTATACTCTTCACTTGTAACCAAGTTTTGACAAGGTGCAAGACATTTGCCTATGTGGTAATACAAGCAAGGTCTTGATTTGAATTTTGGAGTTTTGCACTGTTTTAATGGAAAAATCTTTTTCAGAAAGTCCAATGTTGAATGCATCGCTCTTATATCCGTATAAGGTCCATAATAACGACCCTTTTCAGGATTCATATTTCGTTTACGAACGATAGAAATTCTTGGGAAATCCTCATTTGTAATAAGAAAATATGGATATTTTTTATCGTCTTTCAATAAAATATTATATCGAGGTTTGTGTTTTTTTATTAAATGACTTTCAAGAATTAATGCCTCAACCTCTGTATTGGTAATGATATATTCTAAATGATCAATCTGAGAAACTAAGATATTAACTTTGACACTGTCGTGATTTTTACGATTAAAATATGACATTACACGACGTTTTAAAATCTTAGCTTTACCAACATAAATCACCTCGTTATCAGCGTTATAATAGATATAACACCCAGGGAGCGATGGTAACAACTTCAGACTTTCTTTTAACTTTTCGTTCATAAATTGATTATATCATATTATTTTGGTATTTTATATGTTAGAGGTTAGATATGACAAGAATTTATGCACTAACAGATTCTCATCAGGAAAGTAGAAACCTAAGTCAATTACTTAGCGGGATTTATCAACTCGAAAAATGTAATAATGAACCGTTCTTAATCCTTGATGCGGGAGATATTTTCAAAGGAATTTATGAGAAGGATTTATCTGTCAATGCGTATTTAAAAATTAAAGAACTTTTACCTCAAGCACAAATCTTTCTAACGCTTGGCAATAATGATTTTGGTTTTAAAAAAGATGACTTTAACTATCTAAAAGATACAATTAAAAAGTTCGAAAATACACAAATACATATGATTTGTGCAAATATTCTTGATTCAAACACAAAAGAAAAACCTAATTGGATTGACACTCACAAAATTATAGAACTGGATAATCAAAAAGTTCTAATTACAGGATTTTGCTTGAACAATTCTTGTGCCAAAAAATTTGGTTATGACTTGATTTCAGCAGAAGAAAGTTATGATAATTTAATTAAAACAATCGATGAAGATTATGACAAAATTATTGTTCTAAATCACCACTGGTACACTTATAGCAAAGCTCTAAAAGAATTTGCTCCAGAAATTGATTTAATAATAGGAGGACACGAACATTCTCCAAGCACTCCAGATTATGAAAACAACATTTTTTACCCATTATCATTTGCAAGAACTTTGTTCAAAATGGATTTGGGGGAAATCATCAAAAACATTGAACAAATTGAAGTAAGCAAATTGTCATTAACAGCAGAATTTGAAGAACCTATTATTGAATATGAAAAAGCAACTAATCTTAAAACCCCAATTGCAAAAAGAGTATTAAATTTAACAAAAAAATATTCTGATGCTTGTCCTTTGGGGACATTTATATCTGATGCTATGAAAAAAGCTGGAAATACAGACATAGCATTCCATTCAACAGGATTTACAATGTATCCGATGAGATTAGAAGATAGTGAATTTATCACAAAGTACGATATTGACCAAGTTATTTGTGCAGAATCTACAATCGAAAAAATCGAGATAACTTCAGCTCAATTAAAAGAAGTTTTTGAAAATACAACCATTTTTAGGATGCACAAAGATAGAGGCAACCAAAAGTTCCTACAATGCTCTCAGAATATGAGTATTCAAGGGAAACATTTAAGGAATAAAGAATACAAAATCATACAGATTTCTATTAATGGTGAAAAACTTTTAGATAAAAATTCAAACCCAATAGATCCAGATCGTACATTTACTTGTACAATTGACCCATACATTGGGGCTGGAGAACAGGGCTTTTCAGTGTTGAAAGATTTACCAAAAACAAAAATTTTACACAACGGATACGAAATTCCACTAAATGAATTGTTCAAAAACGCTCTTATCGAAGCCGAGAAAAACTTTGATGGGAACCCAAATTATCCTATTTTCGGATATATCGACCTATAAAGCTGGTCAAAAAGTAAAATCTATGCTATAATCGACTTATACGTTTAAAAAAGGAGATTTATTATGCACACAGAAGAAAGAACCTTTATTGCAGTTAAACCAGATGCAGTTCAAAGAGGTCTTATTGGTGAAATTGTAAAAAGATTCGAAACCAAAGGTTACAAAGTTATTGGGCTTAAAATGATTAGAGTTTCTGATGAACAAGCTAAAGCTCATTATGCTGAACACGAAGGCAAACCATTCTACCCAAGACTTATCAGATATATCCAAAGTGGTCCAATCGTAGCTATGGTAATCCAAGGTTATGGAGTTGTAGCTGGTGCAAGACATATGATGGGTTGCACTGATCCTAACAAAGCTGATATGGGTACAATTAGAGCTGACTTTGCACAAGTTATGGAATATAACGTTGTTCACGGTTCTGATTCACCTGAAAGTGCAGAAAGAGAAATTGCAATTTACTTCAATGAAAATGAACTTTTCCCAGAAGGTAAATGCATGTCTGAACTTGTTATTGAAAGTCTAGATGCTGACTAATCCGTTAAAAAACTAAACTAAATACAGTAAAGAAGAGTGGGATAATCTCACTCTTTTTTAGTGAAAATTTTATTCATGTTATAATCAACTTATGAACGA
This sequence comes from bacterium, assembly GCA_017536545.1. Lineage (GTDB taxonomy): Bacteria > Cyanobacteriota > Vampirovibrionia > Gastranaerophilales > Gastranaerophilaceae > Zag111. The sequence continues at coordinate 94,092 of JAFXHF010000017.1, read as the reverse complement.
GAAAGATTATTTTAACTACGAACTTTTACACAAAGATAAAGAAACTGGAGCAAGAGCTGGTCTTTTAAAAACTCCTCACGGAGAAATTGAAACACCAATTTTTATGCCAGTTGGTACAAATTCTTCGGTAAAATCTTTAACTTGTGATCAAATTAGAGATACACAAGCTCAAATTATTTTGTCTAACTCATATCACCTATACTTAAGAGCTGGAACAAAAAGAATAAGAGAATTTGGCGGGATTCACGGTTGGATGAATTGGGACAAACCTGTATTAACTGATTCAGGAGGTTTCCAAGTGTTTTCTCTTGCTCATCTTAGAAAAATCACAGAAGATGGAGTTGAATTCAGAGATCCAAAAGATGGAACAAAACACTTCATCTCCCCAGAAGTTTCAATGGAAATTCAACAAGACATTGGAGCTGATATTATTATGGCGTTTGACGAATGTGCACCATATCCTTGTGATTACAAAACTGCAAAAGCTGCTATGGAACGAACTCACAGATGGCTTGAAAGATGTTTTAAAGCTAAAACAAATCCAAAACAAGCACTTTTCCCAATTGTTCAAGGTGCATTTTACGAAGACTTAAGAGAAGAAAGTGCAAAAGTTATTTCAACTTTTGATGCAGTAGGGTACGCTATTGGTGGCTTAAGTGTTGGTGAACCAAAAGATGTTATGAATAAATTTGTCGAATTTACAGCTCCACTTCTTCCTGAAAATAAACCTAGATACTTGATGGGGGTTGGAACACCAGAAGACTTGTTAGACGGTATTAAACGTGGAATTGATATGTTTGACTGCGTACTTCCAACAAGAAACGCTCGTCACGGTTCATTCTTCACTTGGGAAGGCAAACGCAACATTAAAAACAAACAATACGAAGATGATAAAGCACCACTTGTAGAAGGTTGTCAATGTTATGCGTGCAAAAACCATTCTAGAGCATACATAAGACACCTTTGGAGATGCCAAGAAGCAACAGCTTCAACTTTATTATCAATTCACAATATTCATTTCTTAATTAATTTTGCAAAAGAATGTCGAAAAGCAATTTTAGAAGACAGATTTGCAGAATTTTACAATCAACATTATGATAATTTAACAAAATAAAAAACTCTCCAAATCGGAGAGTTTTTTATTATACTTTTATTTTCTTCTTAGAAGAATGTTTTATGTCCTCTGCCACCAGCATTCCATTGAGTATTACCTTGAGTACCTTGTTTTGTTTGAATTTTTACTCTTGGGTTGCGTCTTTCTGGAAGTGGTTGCCCTTTTGCTGCAGCATTTTGAGGAACCATATTTGAATTCATTTGGCTTTTTGTCGCATAATTTGCTTCAACGCCTTCTTTTCCAACTGTAACTTGAACTCCATTATTACCTGTAGTAGTTGTTACCGCAGGAGCTGCTGATGTTGTTGGCATAGTTGATAGAATTGATGGGCTCAATGGTTCTAACAATAACGGTTCAGCGGCAAATGTTGATACTGCCGAAAAAGAAATTACTGCTAATAATAATGCTAATTTTTTCATTATATTACTCCTATTATGATTATCTTGTTAATATATTTATATAACGTATTTGTATAAAAATCAAACATGAAAAAATTTGTTATATAATTATATAAAACGAAAAAGGGGACAAAAATGCGTGAAAGATTACCAGATTATTTAAAAAGACCAATTATAGACACTGACACTACAAGAAATGTAAGAAGAATCTTAAAACATAATTGTCTTAATACTGTTTGTGAAAACGCACGCTGCCCTAATAAAAACGAATGTTATACAAAAAATACTGCCACATTTTTAATTATGGGGAATGTTTGCACAAGAAATTGCAGATATTGTAATATATCTTGCCAAAAACCAGAACCACTAGATTCATTAGAGCCACAACATATTGCAAAAGCAGTTAAGGACTTAGGTTTGAAATATGCAGTAATTACATCTGTGACAAGAGATGACCTACCTGATGGTGGAGCTGAACACTTCGCTCAATGTATTTATGAAATCAGAAAACTTACACCTGAAGTTAAAATTGAAATACTAACACCTGATTTTAAAAATCAAAAAGATGCATTGGATATTATTATAAAAGCTCACCCAGATGTATTTAATCACAATATCGAAACCGTTAAAGCGTTATTCAAAACCGCAAGACCACAAGGGAATTATGATAATTCACTTGCAGTCTTAAAATACATTAAAGAAAACAGTGACATTGAAACAAAATCTGGTATGATGATTGGTTTGGGCGAAACCCTCGAACAAATCAAAGAAACAATGGAAGACTTGCACGCAGTAAATTGCGACATACTAACAGTTGGTCAATATATTCAGCCTTCAAAAGAACATCTACCTGTTGCTAAATACTACAAACCTGAAGAATACGAAGAACTAAAAGAACTTGCCACATCTGTCGGAATAACCCGTCATCAAATTGGGCCACTTGTCAGAAGTTCTTATAATGCGGCAAGTCTTGCATAAGTTATTTTATATTTTTAACAACAGATTCTGTAATATCTTCACCACCAGAAATAACCATGCCTGTTGGTAAAACTAGATTGTAGTTAGCTTTTTTAGCCTCTTTTGCAATTACGTTTTTGATATTATCATTAATTTTAACAAGTTTTGTTGCGTATTTTTTATCAATATCTTTCTTCTTAGTTTCAATTTGCTTTCTATATTCAGCTTCTTTCTGAATAAATTTAGTCCTATTTTGCTCATTAATTAACTCATTCTGAGCTTTAGAAATAAGAATATTTAACTCCTCCATATCCTTGTCTTGGGCACGTTTCAGATCCTGAAGCTCGGTTGATTTTGACATAACTTCTGGAATATCAATTACGGCAACTTTGTATCTTGGAAACGAAATTGCAACATCATTAAGGTTATAACCAACGCAGAAAACCAAAACACACGCTACAACAAACCAAATATTATTTCTCATAATACCTAATCCTTTCTTTTCTTTGATTACAAATATCATAGAACGAGATGGAAAATTTCAAAATTCACCAATGGGGTAAATATAATAAAAAACCTCCATAAAGGAGGCTAGTGTAAATTTGTAAACAAAAGGAAGGAAAATTTTTTATATTGAGAAATCTGTTAATTACGCAAAAATACTTTTTAATGATTCTGATTCAGAAGTTGTTGTTTCTTCTTTATTAGATTTAGCAAGAAGAAGTTCACCATTATAGAATGGATTAGAACCATTTTTATCTTTAGCAGTTGCAGCTGTGAATATACTCATAAAACGAGATGCTGAATTTGTTTCAGTAGCTTTTTGAGTTTCAGTAACTGTTTCATTAACTGCTGGCATATATTTACCATCAACTTTTTTAGCAATAGCTGCTTGTGAATTTAAAGCGTTGATAGCATTGATTGTAGTTTCGTTGAATTGGAATTGAAGTGCATTGTTCATAGCGATTTGTTTTTGAACAGTAACATCAACTTTACCTTGGTATAAATCTACGCCTAACTCAGGTCCTTTTACAATATTAACTTGATGTGTAGAAGTTCCGTTTGAATACTGAGCGTTCTTTTGAGCCGCACGGCGTAAAATTTCATTAGAAACATCTTTTAAAATAGATGTGTCAATGCCGTTTTTGTATAATGAATTGTAGTTTACATTTAGACTCATTAGACTTATCCCTTTGTTTCCTTACAAGTATATATTCGGCATATCTTGTGAAAACTTTAGGACAAGTGTAGTAATTGTTAACCTTTTGTTACAATTGCACTATTTGAAAATTTCTCGAGTCATAATCACATTATTTTCTTCATCATAACAAGAGGCTCCAACCCAATGAGCAAGCAGCTTCCCCGATTTATAAAAAATAAAAGCTTCATCTTCCGAAACTCTTAGACTTGTATTTACAAGATTGCCATCTGGAGTATATTTATAAGTTTTAAAAGGATATTCTAAAGAACTTTTTATTTCATTATAGATTAAGATACCATCAAATGAATAATAAAAAACATTCGTCGGATTATTTTTGTAAATCACACCGTAAGTACTATCAGAAAATTTGGCAAGAATTCTATCTTTAAGATCTGTATTACCCTTTAACAACATTGAAATATTTTCGATTCGGTTTGAATCAATAATATTAGCTTTGATTACCCTAAAATCAGGTTTTGGGGTAGAACTTGAAAATAACTCCTCTCTTGCTTGATTAACTGAAACTTCTACCCCACCTGTAATGATTTTTGCCGATACGGGCACAGCGAAAAATAAGAATAATACTAGTATTAAAAAACATTTCCTCATGCTTTTTATATAACGATTTAGATACAGAAAGTCAAAAATCTATTTTAAAATCATTGCAAATTTGCTATAATACAGGTTATAAAATAGTTCTTAGGAGTAGAGAATGATTAAAAAGATATTATTAGTTTTGGTTTTAATGTGTTTCGCGCTTCCTTGTTTTGCGAAAAAAAGCACCCAAGAAGAAGTTATCACACCATTAACTCAACTTGAGAAAAGACAATTCCAAACACGAACATATAAAGCTACAGATAAACAAACTGTTATGAAAGCATTACTAAACGTATACCAAGATGAAGGTTTTATGGTTTATAATGCTAATCACTTATTAGGGTTTATTTATGGGACAAAAGACTTTGATACATCTGATCCTGATATAGATATTTCAAAAGAGTTTGGATTGTCAAAAGGCAGATTAAATGTTAACGGAGTAAAAGTTGCAACGTTAGAAACATCTGCAAACGTGACAGAATACGGCGAAACTATTAGAGTTAGAGTAAACTTCAAACGCAAATTATTAAATATTTATGGCAACGCTCAATTTATTGATGACGTAAACGAAGATACTTTTTATGCAGACTTTTTCGAGAAATTAGAAACAGCAATAATTTTACAACACAAATAAGATGAAGAAAGCAATTACAACACTTTTAGCAATAATATTTATTTCACTTTCTTGCAACTGTACTTTTGCAAGGGGTAAAAAGTTGCTTTCAGAAATTCCGCAAAGAGAGGTTGAAACCCAAATTATTGAAACTTCTGATACTCAAAAAGTTATGCTTGCAATTGCAACAACATTACAAGACAGTGATTTTATTATTCAAGAGTTCGAGCCCGAACTTGGATATATCAGAGCTCAAAAGCAATATAAGAAAAAACATGTGAACAAAAAAAGAGTTGCAGGAGAGTCATTAAAATTTGCTGCACTCTCAACTTATGCAGTTTTTACATATGGTTCCACTGCGTATCACGTTGCAGCTCCAACCAGACGATTATCTAACGAGTTTCACGATAAAACCATTGTTGTCGATACAAATATAACCGTAGAACCAACAACAGATAATAACACGAAAGTCAGATTTGTATTTTTGCAAAAAGTATTACAAAATGCTGACGGATATTCGTTTGTAAAATCTACTCCAACAAAGATTTTAAGAACATATGAACCTAAAATTTATCAGGAATTTTTCACACAATTAAACAATAACATTTTTAACGAGGGAACATAATGCAATACATCGCAATTAAAACAGAAGAAAAAGATGGTAAAGAATTTTACACCGTAAATGCTATTCCATTAAAAAACAAAAACAAATCAATAGTTCAAAAAATCCCACATCCTCTTGGATCCGATGTCTTGCGTTATGAAACAATTGAGGATGCTAAGGATGCTATTGTCCGAGCAGGCTTTTCATACATATTACCAGATGGAAGAAAAGGCACAAAACCTACACCAAAAGTTCAAAAAACAAGCTCTGGATACGATTATTCTCAACTTGTACTTGAATCCATCATTGACAAAGTCGAATCTTCTAATTCAACTGTTGCGGCAGCGGCAATTCTTGCATTATCAGAATTTCCAACTGAAGAAACTTTTGATATTTTATTCAATAAAATTGGAGAAGATAATGATGCAATTAGGAAAAATGCAATTTCTGGAATTTGCAGATACGGAAACATTCTTCAAGATAAAATTATCCAAGCCCTAAAATCGTCAAACTGGGTAACTCGTAACTCTGCATTAACATGCATCGCAAATCTAGCAGAAACAAGTAATATTGATTTGGAAAAATTTATTATCCCATTATCTGAAACGACAAATGATACAAACACAATAGTACAATCTAATGCACTAACAACTTTGGGTAAGGTTTATCAAACATACCAAAAGAATAAAAGAGTTTAGTAACTACCTTTTCTAATAAGTTCAGAAATTTTTAATTCTTTAGGGGCTGTTTTTGGAGTTTGCTTTTTTTCAACAGGAGTCGTAGTTTCTTTAAAAGCTTTCAAACCAACCTTTGTAGAATTATCTTCTTTCATCATAAATATTTCTTGAAAAAATGCTATTAAGTTACCCATAATTATTTCTCCTACTACTATTATAGCTAAAGACACTTACTATATATCATACATTTAATCGATTTAAGAATCAAAAATCATTGTACTTTGTGTTATATTAACAGTACATACACAATGAGGAACAAAATTTGAATAATAGTTATTATGAAACTTTAGATGAAAATTTTACACAAGCCTTAAAATTGTACGAGGAAGAATACACCCATGAAGAACTTATTGAGCTTTTAAAAAGTGGGAATATTGTACAAAAACAAATTGCTGCACTTAGACTTGAAGGAATAAATTCAATTCAAGATGCAGATGTTTTAGTTGCAAATTTAACAGGACAAGATGGAAAAATTCGAGAAGCTGTTTCATTAAGACTAAATGAATTTATGTCTAATCCTGAAATTTTGCCATATTTTCAAGTTTCAAACAACTATGACATATTTTTAGATGCAATAATTGATATCAACGCTAACATTTGTCGCAACGTAATTTCAGCAATTACAAACTTAAAAAATGATTCTGAATTTTGCGAACAATTTTGCAAGAATTTAGCAAAACTATCTTTTGATTTATTAGATAAAATCGAACAGTTTGATTTTCAAGATGGGAAATACAACGTTAATAAAGAAGTATTCAAATTATATTGGTGCCTTGAAACAATTTATGAATTCTATGACAAAATGAATTTTGTAGATTTAAAACAAATTATTCTTCGTTCAAAAGATATCCAAGAGTACACAATTAGAGAAAAAGCAGCCAAAATTTTAACTAGAGATTTTGAAGATGCAGATTTAGCTCTCGCAAAAATAGAACTCCAAAATGATAAAAACTATTACGTAAGAAGATTTTAAGCAAAAATAAAGGTGGAATAACTTCCACCGAAAAATTTTAATAGGGGTATATATATTTATAAATCTATCGAAGGCAAAACTTAAGCCTTCACATCCATCATCACTGGAGAAGCCATTGCCTCTTCCGTTTTATTGGCATCCAACTTTTTAGCTGAAGCCACTAAACCTTCTGCCATGCCGCCGACACATAAGCCACCAGCACCTAAAACTGGAACTTTAACTAATAAATCTTTAGTTAAGAACTTACCTAAACGAGCTTTATTACAAACAAAAGGAGCAACTAAACCTACCGCAGTACCGATTGTTGGCCCAAGCTTTAGGGGACTTTCATCTTTTTCCCCTGCACTTGGAACTAAAGCATTTGTTAACTCACTACTGGGACGGCCTGTAAAAGCTACTGTTTGAGTAGTAACCTGAGTTTGTTGAGGAACCCCACCTTGTTGAGTTTGTTGAGTTACAACAGTTGATTCCTGAACCACAACATTTCCTTTTGCCATTTCTTCCGCTAATTTGTTAAAATCAATACCTTGCATCAAAATATCATATTTATACGAATTAGTTTCTGGAAGAAAATTATTTATATTTGGGTTTGGATAAATATTTGCTGGATATTGAACATTTTGAGGATAAGCATTTGGTTGACCTACTGGAACAGGTTGATTTTGAGCAACAGGAACTTGTTGTCCATTTTGAACAGGTTGCCCAACAGGAATTGGTTGAGAAACTGGAATATTTTGTTGCACGGGTTGAACTGTACCGTTTTGTTGTCCCTGATATACTTTTTGATTGAATCCTACTGGTGTTACTGCCATTACTGTAACCTTTCCAATAAATAACTAACCTTAACCTATAACTACATCTATATAAAGTATTTCTATTTTCGAAAATTGCCTTTTATATTAATTTTGTTAAAGTTCGTTACAAAACAAATTCTCTTTTAGATTTGTGCGATACTAAGTTTATGAATAAAAGTTTTTACTCGATATTCAAAACATTTTTCAAGGTCGGCACATTATTACTTGGTGGCGGATACGTAATTTTACCACTATTAACAAGTGAACTTGTCGAAAAGAAGAAATGGATAACTTCAGATGAACTTTGCGAATTTTACGCAATTGGGGCATCTTTACCTGGGATTATTGCAGCAAATACAGCTATTTTTACAGGCAGAAAACTTTTAGGATTTCGTGGAGCTGTTGCGGCAATTTTAGGAATGATTTTGCCTGCGTTTTTGGCAATTGTTTTACTTGCAAGTATTTTGCACGAACTAATTGATAAACCAACAGTTCAGCATATTTTTTGGGGTGTTGGAATTGGTGTAATTACATTACTATTTTTAGCAGTGAAAGAAATGTGGAAAAAATCAGTTAATGACAAATTAAGCTACATTGTTTTCATAATTTCACTAGCTTTAGCACTAACACAAAAAGTTCCACTAGCTTTAATTATTATTGGTGCATTAATTTTTGGAATAATTTGGCAAAAAATAGAAGATAAACACAATGGAGGAAAAGTAGATGAATAATCTGTACTTACAATTATTCGCACAATTCTTCCACGTTGGGTTATTCTCATTTGGTGGGGGATATGCAACGTTACCATTTTTATATGACATTGCAGATAAATTCCACTGGTACAGTTCAAAACAACTAACAGATATGTTAGCAGTAGCTTCAATTACCCCAGGACCTGTTGGGGTAAACGTTGCAACATTTGCGGGATTTACAACATCTGGAATTTTAGGAGCTCTACTTGCAACAACTGCGGTAGTTTTACCATCATTCATAATTGTTTCAATTGTTGCTAGAGTTTTAGACAAATTTAAAACAAATAAAACTGTTCAAAGTGCAATCAGAGGAATAAAAGCTGCAGGATGTGCACTACTTACATCAGTTGGCATAAAATTATTATTCACATCAAACTTACACCTATTAGGCACTATTTTATTAGGCTTATTTATTGGAACAAGTTTTATCAAAAAACAAGATCCACTATTTTACCTTGGAATTTCAGCAGTAATCGGACTTGCTTTAGGGTATTTTAATCTTATAGGAGTTTAAGCAAACACACTTAAATATGACCCCAAATTACTCTTTCAATATTGGCTAAATCTTTTAAGACTTTGATGTCCTTAAATCCATTTGCATTCATAATTTCTGCAACATCTTGGGCTTGCCCTAAACCAAGTTCAAACATCAAATAACCACCCTCTTTTAAAAACGCACCCGCACCTTCAGTGATTTTTTGGTAGAATTCCAACCCTTTCTCATCACTTGTATAAAGTGCTAGCTCTGGCTCAAACGAAACTTCTTTTTGAATAGTTTCCTTGAATTTTGGTGGAATATATGGAGGATTTGAAACAATCATATCGAAACGTTCTTCAGGTCTAATTTTTGAATAAATATCTGATTTTCTAAAACTTGCACGGTTAAATAATTCAAACTTTTCCATATTAGAAAATGCCACATGCAAAGCCTCTGTTGAAATATCTGCACCAATAACTTGAGCATCAGTCAATTTTGCTATCATACAAGCAATACAACCAGAACCAGTGCACATATCAAGAACCTGAGTAAATCCTTTTTCTTTAATAATTTCCACAGCCTGACGAACAAGAAGTTCTGTTTCATCTCGAGGAATTAAAACATCAGGTTGCACATTAAACTTTTCACCCATAAAATCAGCTAACCCAATAATATATTGAATAGGATGACGAGTTTTTGCTCTAAGTTTAGCTTTTTCTTCAACAATCGCAAGCATTTCATTAGTTAATTTTTTACCCATAATAATATCGGCCAAAGTATAACCAGCAAAATGTTCAATCAAAAGTTTAACTTCAATATTTGCTTCATTTTGCTCAATACCAGCATCTGTTAAAATTTTTACTATATCTTGAATTAGCATTCTTCTTGTTCCTCTACGAACTTCAAATTTGGAGCGTGGTCTGTAATAATTTTATCGATTATATTACGTGCCTCTAATTTCGAAGTTAATTCAACTTGTTCAATATTATATTTTTTGCATAAACGCTCATAATAATAAAGTTGTTTTTTAGTAGGTGCTTCTTTTGACATTTTTACTTCTTGTAAAAACTTCCGTTTCTGTTTTTCATATTCCTTGTTAGCCTCGATTATTGGGCGTTGTTTTTCTTTGTGTTCATAATATTTTTTACACTCTTTTAAATATTTTATAGTATCAGACTTAAACCAATTTTCATCAATAATTTCAGCCAAAAATTCAAATCTTGAACAATTCAACTCAAGATAATATTTCTCATCAGCCACAAAACTTTCCCAAACTTCATCAACCGACAAATCCATAGATTTTTTCACATTTGCACGCAAATAATTACAAAGTGCAGACTTTTGATTTTTCGTTAAATTAAGATAAATCTGTTTTTTAATCTCATACATAAAACAATTATACAACCAGAAGAAGAAACACTCAAGAGAAAACCAAGAACAATACCCCGACCAATTAAAAAAACATTTACCCCACATACAACAAAGCGACCGAACAACTCGCCGATCGCTTCGCACACCCTAAGAAGTCGCTGCACCACCTGGACAGAAGTGGCAGTATTTACTCCCCGAGGGGACGAAGTATAAATAGAGTTTCGGTTCCTCACAAACCACACAAATTGATGTGCGTGTCGACCCTCATAAAGCCGTGCTACACGAACCTATCGTGTAAACAGATCCTTGACTGAAAATTTGCGGGTTTTGTTAGCTAAGCTAAAGTCCAGCAACTTTCTTGCAATAGGATTAGTCTGGCGAGTAGACTGTAGTTTGTCAATAACTTCATTACCTCTCGTCTCTTGAGAATCGCTTTCAATTACTCTTAAGTTTTGTTCAGTCATCTCATCCATGAATCTAATTATACCTCGTTATACTTTAATAAACAATTTGTGTTTTTAAAAATTGCTTAATTTTATATAAAAAATATATATTCTTTACATATTGTTACAACTCTCAAATAGACATTTACTCCTTTGTTTGTAATTGCCTCATTTTTGGGGTAAATTTAATATATGCACGAGGATTATAAAAATATCTTAGATGAGCTAAAATCTCATTCTCACTTTAGGGATTTGAAAGACTTTGAAGCCAAAGACGAAAAGTTTATTTACTATAAAGGTAAAAAACTTTTAAATCTGTCGTCTAATAATTATTTGAACTTTGCAGATAACAAAGCTATTACTGAAGAATTTTTATCTTCAGGTGGTTCAGAATACTCTTTTGGCAGTGCATCGGCAAGACTTTTAACAGGAACATTACCTATATATAAAGAATTAGAAACACTTTTAGCTACCCTTTATAACAAAGAAGCTACTCTTTTATACAACAGCGGATACCACGCAAATGTTGGAATTTCTAGTGCGTTGAATCAAAAAGGTGATGTGATTTTCTCTGACAAACTTAATCATGCCAGCATAATTGATGGTATGCAATTAGCTCAAGGCAAGTTTTTCCGCTATCCACATAACGATATGGAAGCATTAGAAAAACTTCTTCAAAGAGAACGTAACAATTATAAAAACGCATTTATCGTCACAGAAAGCGTATTTTCTATGGATGGAGATATTGCAGACTTAGAAAAAATCGTTGAATTAAAGAAAAAATACAACTGCAACTTAATTATTGATGAAGCTCACGCATTTGGTGTTTTTGGAGAAAAAGGCTTAGGAGTAGGGGAAGATTTAGGAATTATCCAAGATGTTGATTTAATTGTTGGAACTTTTGGCAAGGCAATTGGCTCAATGGGAGCTTTTGTTGTAGGTTCTAAAACATTTATTGATTTTCTAGTCAACAAATCTCGTTCTTTTATATTCTCAACTGCAATCCCACCAATCAATGTTGCATTTACCAAATGGATAATCGAAAACAAACTTCCACAAACTTATGATAAACGTAAAAAAATGGTTGAATTAGGGAAAAAATTAGGAAGCGATAGTCACATCATCCCAATTATCATTGGCGAAAACCAAGACACAATAGAACTTTGCGAAATTCTTTTCCATAACGGATATTTTACACTTCCAATTAGACCTCCTACTGTACCTGTTGGGACATCCAGACTTAGAATTTCACTAACAACAGATATCGAAGAAAACGAATTAAAATCACTTATGGAGAAAATAAATGAAAAGCGTTTGGTTAAACAAACAAAACAATAAAAACTTAATCGTATTTTTTGCAGGTTGGAGCTTTGATGAAAAGCCATTTATTGCACTTAATTATACTAGTTACGATGTTTTGGTTATTTATGATTATAACTCATTATTTATCCCTGAGGATTTGAAAGACTTTTCAGAATATGAAAACAAAACCCTTATAACTTGGTCTATGGGTGTTTTTGTTGCTTGCAAATTAAAAAGTTTATTCTCAGATTTCAATAGAAAAATCGCAATCAACGGAACAACATCACCTGTTGACGATACTTACGGAATCCCTGTCAGAATGTTTGAACTAACCCTCAAGCATGCACAAAAAGGTTTAGAAGGGAAATTCTACCAAAATCTTTTTTCAACAAATGAAGAATACCAATTATACACATCACACCCAGTTCAACGCCCAATTGATAATAGAGTATCTGAACTTGAAAATTTATACACTTTGATTAAAAATGAAAATAACTTGGAAAGTGTTGGTTTTTACGATTTAGCAATAGTGAGTGATTTTGATAAAATTATCCCTCCGAAAAACCAAATCGAATGTCATAATAAAAACTCAACACCAATAATCACGGTTCCTTATGGACATTTTCCATACTATCATTTTGCAAGCTGGAAAGAACTTATCGAATGCCAACAGACTATAAACATATAAAAAAACAATTTGAAAAAAGCATGAACGATTACGACAAAAACGCAACCGTTCAAGACTTGATGGCATCAAAAATGATAATTGAACTGAATAAAATTTCTAATAACTTTGATACCATTTTGGAACTTGGTGCGGGTACTGGATTACTTACTAAAAGAATGGCAAAAAACGTCAAATTTTCAAATTATTATGCAAACGATTTAATCGAAAAATCTAAGCATTACATCCAAAAAGTTATACCTGATGCAATGTTTTTTGCGGGTAATGCTCTAAAAATAAAAACCCCAAGAAAAGCTGATTTAATTGTTTCAAATGCAATGTTTCAATGGTTTGAAAACCTTGAAAAATCAATAGAAATTCTAAAATTATCCCTTGATAAAAATGGAATTTTAGCATTTTCAACCTTTACACCAGACAATTTTAAAGAAATAAAAGAACTTACAGGACTAACCCTAAAATATAAATCAGAAGATGAAATAAAAGAAATACTAAATCGTCAAGGTTTTGAAATTTTGTACTGTGAAAGTTTTTATGAGGATATGAAATTTAATACTCCACTAGAGCTTTTAGCTCATATGAAAAATACTGGAGTTAATTCTTTAGCTGAAGAAACTTGGACAGTAAAAAAAATCAAAGATTTCTGCGACAAATTCAACAAAAAATACCCACAAACAAAATTAACTTATTCACCAATAATTGTAATATGTAGGGGTAAATAAGAACAACCCCGTCTGGCAAGAATTTTAGGTCAGACAATGACTGATACTATAGCTCTGTATATTTACCCCTGCCCCGTCTGACCAAGAACCATCGTGGATTTTACGATATTCAGCCAAACTTGCCCTGCGGAGCACATTAATCTACCAAATATCACCGGCCACTAGTAGCATAATGCCCCATCAGGCAAAGAACCATCGTGTATTTTACCATATTCAGCCAAACTGCCCTGCGGAGCACATTAATCTACCAAATACCACCGGCCACTAGTAGCATAATGCCCCGTCCGGCCGAGGACAAAAAAAAGACCTCTGTTAGAGGTCAAGGTTGGTTATTTTTGGTTATGTTATAGTATTATGTCAGTTTATGAATACTGTATAGGTTAAATATATTTAAGGTTAATGTTTATTTTCAAGGGGTTAATTGTTTATTTCTTACACTTGCTTAAATTACCCTCAAGATTAAAAATTGCTTTTTTTGTTTTTAAGATTTACAAAACTTAACACAAATAGGCTAGAATTGAGATATGATAGAGTTATGTGGTTAAAGATTAAAAAATTTATTCTATCAAAAATCATGAAAAAGCATTATTATCGTACTGGAAAATGCAAAGGTTGCGGTCAGTGTTGCACACATATTTATGTAAAACACTTCAAACATGTTCTTCAAGATGAAAAAGAATTTGATAAACTACAATACTTACACAAATTTTATGCCGATTTAAAAATTATTGGGAAGGATGAACTTGGCTTAATTTTTGAGTGCAAAAACTTAGACCCCGAAACAAAACGTTGTAAAATCCATTTTTGGCGACCTGGGATTTGTAGAAGATACCCTCAAGAAGAGCTTTTTGCGATGGGCGGAACATTATCAGAAGATTGCGGATACAAAATGGAACCAATTATTCCATTTAAAGACGTTTTAAAAAGTGTTGAGAAAAAACAAGATAGAAAAATTATCCGAAAGTGGTTCTAAAAATTACACTTTTATCCAATGAAATATAAATAAAAACCTTTTAAATTAGTCATGTAGATATATTTAAAAGGTGTAAAATTATGAAAAAGATTTTAATATTAAGTGCCCTTTTCCTATCTTGTGTGTCATTACCAGTATTTAGTGCATGTAAAATAGAAAATTTAGGAGCTTGTAAAGCTGACATTGGTAATGTTATTAACAGTTCATTACAAGATAAGATTATGCCCAACAATTTGGAAAGAATTAAACAACCACACAACAGTTTTGAAAACAGAACTCAACTTGGGCAACCTCAAATTCCTGAAAATATTAATATGGAACCAATACAAGAAGAAAACACTCAACCTTATAATGCAAATTGCCAATTTGGGAATTGTTTCAACAGACAAAATGCTGGAGAAAATTCAAACAACAGATAAAGAAGGAGGCGGCTGCCGATGGCAGCCGCCTCTTAATATATAAACTTACAAAACTATCTTTCACAGATTGTTCTTGCAACGTAAACACCTGAAGCAGATGCTTGCAATAAACCTCTAGTAACACCAGCACCATCACCAATTGTGAATAAGTTTTTAACACCTTCAGTTTCAAGTTTATCAGTAAGTTTAACTCTAGCTGAGTAGAACTTAACTTCGATACCATAAAGAAGGGTGTATCTTGATGCTGTTCCAGGTGCAATTTTATCAAGAGCTTGAATCATCTCAATAATACTTGTCATTTGTCTATGAGGAATAACAAGACTCAAGTCACCAGGAGTTGCACAAGTAAGAGTTGGTGTAATAATTGAGTTTTTAATTCTATCTGGAGTTGATCTGCGACCATCTAACAAATCGCCAAATCTTTGAACTAAAATACCGCCACCCAACATATTTGCAAGTCTTGCAACGTGCTGACCGTATTGAATCGGTTCTTTGAACGGTTCAGTAAATTTTTCACTTACTAACAATGCAAAGTTTGTGTTTGGAGTTTTGAAGTTTGCATAACTGTGACCGTTAACTGTTGCAATACCATTGTAATTTTCTTGAACAACTTCACCATTTGGGTTCATACAGAATGTTCTAACTTCATCACCAAATGTTGGAGAGTGATAAATCAATTTTGATTCATATAATTTTGAAGTTAAAGGTTCAAATACAGGAGCTGGAAGCTCAACACGAACCCCGATATCAACCGCATTGTTTACCATACCAATTTTATGTTTAGCAAATTCTTGAGTTAACCAATCTGCACCTTCTCTACCTGGAGCAATAATTGTGTACTCAGCCGAAATCACTTCACCATTATCTAATTTAATACCTTTAACTTGTTCACATTCAACAATTAATGATTCTGCTGACACATTGTTTAGGATAGTAATTCTTTCATCTAGATAGTCTTGCATATTTTTCAATACTTCTAAACTTCTTTCAGTACCTAAATGTCTAACAGGAGAATGAACAAGCTTCAATTCAGCAAGAACAGCTTGTTTTTCGATTTCTTCAAAAATTTTCATATCAGTACCGAAAACTTCATCAGTTGCACCATATTTTAGATATAATTCATCAGCGTAACCGATTAATTCTTCAGTTTGTTTTCTTGTCATATAATCAACAAGGTGACCACCAACATCTGGTGTTAGAGTAAGCTTACCATCAGAAAAAGCTCCTGCTCCACCCCAACCACATAACAAACCACAACGACGGCAGTTTACGCATTTTGGTGAACCTTCACGAAGCGGACATTTTCTCTTTTCAATTCTTTGTCCTTTTTCTATTAAAATAACCTTCCAATCAGGTTTTAAATTCATAATTTCTAAAGCTGCAAAAATCCCAGCTGGACCAGCACCAATTATCGCTACGTTGTACATCTTTTTCAATCTCCGTATTTTGTCAACCGTTTAAGTATACCTTGAACATTTTTTATTTTAAAGGCTTTGTAAAGATATTTGTAAAATTAGTTAATTAATGCTAAAAAATTACTGCATTTTTTCCTTAATTGGTATATATTTTAATTGATACAATATGATTAATTGTTGATAGGGAGAGAAATATTATGTCTAGTTCTTACGAAAGATATAAAAGACAACGAGCAACAAAAGGATCTTCGAGAAAAGAACGCCGTTCTGAAAATCCTATAAATAAGTTTTTTGCAAATTTAAAAACTTTTATTTTAGTTTCAACAGCATTATTTTTAGCTGGAATTGTGGCATTAAATCTTTATTTATCATCACTGCCACCAATTGAGAATCTAGAAGATTATAAACCAAACATTGTTACAAAATTCTATTCCGCAGATGGCGAAGTTATCAAAACTTTCACAGCTTATACATATGATAGAATTGACCTAAAAGATGTCCCAGAAGAACTAAAAAAAGCATTAATCGCAACAGAAGATAAAAATTTTTATAGACACAATGGCTATGACGTTGTCGGCATTATCAGATCATCAATCCAAAACGTTATTGCAAGACAGGCTGTACAAGGTGCAAGTACTTTAACTCAACAACTTGCAAGAATTTTATTCCTATCAAATGAAAGAACATTAACAAGAAAAGTAAAAGAACTTGAAGTTGCTGCACGTATTGAAAAAACAATTTCAAAAGACCAAATCTTAGAAATGTATTTAAATAATGTTTATCTAGGTGCGGGTGCTTATGGGGTTTCAGCAGCATCAAAAATATATTTCAATAAAAAATTAGATCAGCTTACATTACCAGAACTTGCATTAATTGCAGGTTTACCACAGGCACCATCTGTTTATAACCCATACAATAGCAAAAAACTTGCAATCAGAAGACGTAATCAAGTTTTAAAAAGAATGCTAACTATGCGTTATATTACAAAAGATGAGTATAAAAAAGCTATCGAAGCTGAGGTTACACTAAGCTCTGTTCCACAAATTTACACAACAAACAAAGCTCCTTACTTTAGCGATTATGTTGTGAAAGAAATGGAAAAATTAGGTTTCACAGAAACTGATATCATCCACGGCGGATATAAAGTTGTTACAACATTAGATTCAAAAGCACAAGATACCGCAAACGAATCCATTTTAAGAAACATGAAAGCTTGGGGCTTAACTAATAAATCACATCAAGCAGCAGTATTTGCATACAGCCCGATTGATGGACGAATTTTGGTTTACGCAGGAGGTAAAAACTACGGAGAATCACAATATGACCGTGTAACCCAAGCAATAAGACCTCCAGGTTCAGCATTCAAGCCTATCGTTTATGCTGCCGCATTAGAAAAAGGTATTTCTCCAAATGATATTATTGAAGATATGCCTGTAACTATTGGCAACTGGTCACCACATAACTATAGCCATAAGTACAGAGGAAAAATCCCTGTATATAAAGCTTTGATGGTTTCATCAAACGTATGTGCTGCAAGAATGATTCAAGAAGTTGGTATCCGTTCAGTAAAACAACTTGCTACAGTTTTGGGTATTACAACACCTCTTGAATATGACTATACAATTTCACTAGGTTCAAACGGCGTAAAACTATTTGAATTTGTAAGAGCATATGGAGCTTTTGCAAATGGGGGTTACGTTGTACAACCTTACGCAATCGAAAAAATTGAAGACTCTCGTGGTAGAGTTTTATACAGAGCAGGTAAAACAAAATCTACCCACCAACTTAGCTTAAAAACTGCAGCAGAAATGACTGCAATGCTTAAAACAGTACTTATTTCTGGTACTGGTACAGGTGCAAATATCGGGAAACCTGCCGCAGGAAAAACTGGAACAACTGATGATTGCCGTGATGCATACTTTGTAGGCTATACTCCAGATATCGTTACTGGTGTTTGGGTTGGGGACGATAACAACAAACAAGTTAATGGACTTTACGGTGGTACAATTCCTGCAAAAATTTGGAAAGAAGTTATGACAGTTGCAACTCGTGATTTAGGAGCAAAAGATTTTGATTATCCAGAAGTTGTATTGGAAAATTACGGAAAAGGAAAAGATGAAGTTAGGGTAATTATCAGCGATGATGAAAACCCTGCAAACGAAGGTAAAGCTATTATTCCAACAACAAATGAAGAAACAAAAGCCCTAATCGACAATGTTGTAAAAAATGCTGAAGAAGCAAAATCAAAAGACAAAAAAGAAGATAAAAAAGAGACAAAAAGCCAAGCTGCTCCAGTTCCAGCATCAAAAACTGTAACTCAAGGAGCTCCAATTCCAATGGCTATGCCTGATAGTTTGAGATAATAAAATGACCAAAAATGAACCTAAAAAAATATTAACAATTAACTTTGGAGGAATTGGAGATGAAATCTTCTTCCTCCCAACTTTGATATCGTTAAAAAAAGAATTCCCAAATTCTAAAATAACTCTAGCATTAGAACCAAGAAGTAAAAGTGTTAAAGACTTAACTGATATCGTTGACGATCTAATTTTAATTGACCCAAAAGGTACTAACAAATATTTTGAAATGTTCAAACTACTTATCAAAGCTCGACAAGGAAATTTTGATATTGTTGTTTCTTCTGGCGGAAACAAATTGATTAGTATTTTATTATTTTTAACAGGAATAAAAGTTCGATGTGGATACAATACAGGAAAACTTAGTGAAAAATTGCTAACACATCCGATACCTCTAAACAAAAACCAATACGCTTGTGCAATGTATCACGACTTAATTAGAGGGATCACAAAACACAATACAGAACTACCTGAAATAAATATTGAAAAGCGTGAAATAATTTCAAACTCAGTTTTAATTCACCCAGGGGTAAGTAAATTGAGTGTTCAAAAAGGTTGTATAAAAACAATAACACCAGAAGTTTGGGCTCAAACAATTGACTTACTTGTTGCTGAAGGTAAAAAAGTTATGCTTGTTGGTGGTCCAGATGATAAAGAATGTATCGAAACCATATTAAAAAATGTTCGAACTCAAAATTTTGAGAACTTATACGGAACAACAAAAAATCTAAAAGAATTAGCTGAATTAATTTCCTCAGCTGAAAAATTTTTATGTTCAGATTCTGCACCACTTCATGTTGCAGTCGCACTAGGCATTAAGACATATGTAATTTTTGGACCAACAGATTTTAAAACACTTATCCCTGAATCAAATAAAATTATCCCAATAACAACAAATGATAATTGTTCTTTAAAACCTTGTTTATGGGCAAGACGCCAAACCACTTGTAAAAATTTAGATTGTTTGAAAATCACTGCAAATCAAATATCTCAAACTATTTGCAATGATTAAATAATGTAAACAAATTATACACCTACGCAATTTTTAAAATAAAAAATACTTTATATACATGTAGGTAAGTGCTTATAGGTTATTTTATGGCGTACAGTGGTGTAGCAACATTAGGTTTCATAGGGACAAATGGCAACAAAGTTTTCGAACAAGAAGACTGGACTAGAATCCCTGTGCTTACAGGCCAAATCATTAACGCACTTGATGAAGCATCAAATTTAAACGCTAAACTTGCTGGTAAAACCTGTAAATTAGTAACTACCTGCGAAACTATGGCAAAAACTGATAAAGTTTTTGGTAGTGTATTCAATGCTGGAAAATTTATTAAAAATAATATAAACCCACTTATTGTTGCATCAGGTGTAACAAAAGTAGCACTTACTAAAAAAGAAGATAGAGAAAAAGCTTTCGTAACCGAAGGTGGTATGCTTAGCGGTATGTTCTTAGCTGAAGGCTTCATGAAGAGAAATCTTGATGGATATCTAGCAAAAGCAACATTTTTACCTAAGAAATTACTACCAGTTGTAAAAGGTGTAATCTTCTTATCTGCATCATTAACAGGTTCTTCAATTGGACGAAAAATTGGCAAACAAATAGCTGAAGTTTGGGATGTTCCACTTGATGAAGAAATCAGAATGCAAAGAGCATACTTAGAAAGAGAAAATGAATTAAAAAAACAAGAAGCATTGGAAATTAAGGCTTAATTAAATCTTGACTTTATGCTATAATTTACCCCAAAGGTAGGTAAATTATGACAACAATTAAGATTACAAAAATGCAAGGCTGCGGGAATGATTTTGTCATTCTTGATTATTCTGAGTATGAAAAAACAGGATTATCAATGGATGTTCTAGCAAAAAAACTATGTGATAGAAATTTTGGCATTGGTGCTGATGGTATGATAATTCCAGACACAAATCCAAATGGCGAAACTGATATTGCTTGGTATTTTTATAACTCAGACGGCACAACCGCTCAAATGTGCGGTAACGGTATGAGATGTTTTGCAAAATACGTATATGATAAAAAACTTGTTAATAAAAAAGAATTCAGTGTAAAAACTCTTGCTGGCGTAATCAAACCTGAAATTCAAGATGATGGAACAGTTAAAGTTAATATGGGGACACCAATTTTAGAAGATGAAAAAATTCCATTCAATGGTGAAAGAACTGTACAAATCCGTGATAAAAAATTTGACTTAACTCCAGTATCTATGGGTAATCCTCACTGCATAATCTTCACTCAAGAAGATCCAATGCACTTGGCTAAAAATTATGGCCCAGATATGGAAATTCACCCATACTTCCCAGAAAAAACTAACACTGAATTTGTAAAAGTTCTATCAAGAAACGAAATTGATATGCGAGTTTATGAAAGAGGCTGCGGCATAACACTAGCTTGTGGAACAGGTGCTTGTGCCAGTGTTGTAGCTTGTGTTTTAAATAACTTAACAGAATCTAGAGTAAAAGTTAATCTTCTTGGCGGGGCTGTAAACGTTGAGTGGAGCGGAACTCAAGAAAATACAAAGCAAGATATTTTCTTGATTGGGCCTGCTGAATATAGCTTTATTGCTGAATACATGTTGTAATAATTTATTTTTTCATGATAAGATTGAAACATACACTAGAAAAATAGTAAAAGGAGAAATATTGATATGAAAAATTATGAATTATTAGCTATATTCAAACCTAATCTAGATGCTGAAGAAGTTGATAAAGCTATCGAAAAAATTAACGCAACAGTTGTTGAATTTGGTGGAAGCGTAGCTTCTGTTGACAAAGCTGGAAGAAAAAAACTAGCTTATGAAGTACAAAACTTCAGAGATGGTTTCTTCACAACTACAATTCTTTCAATGCCAGCTGATAAAGTTGCTGAATTCAAAAGACAATTAAGACTAAACGACAGCGTACTTCGTACAATGTTTATGGAAGCATCAGTAAAAGCATCAGTTTAGTTTAGTATAAGGAAATCAAAATGACATTAGCAAAAGCAGTAGTTACAGGTATCGTTTATAAAACTCCAAAAACAGGGTTTACTCAAAACAATGTTGCAGTTTCATCATTCGTTTTGAATATCGGTACTCAAGAAGAGACATTAGTTAGAGTTATTTCAAAAAGACAATCTTTAGACGAAATCGTTCAAAATCTTTCTAAAAACCAAAAAGTATTGGTAGAAGGAAGATTACAAAACGGCGTTAGCAAAATGGACGATGGCACAGAAAAGAAAGTTTTTGAAATTGAAGCTTCAACTATCGAACTTATGGGTGCTGGCTCAGCAGATGCTAGTTCTGCAGAAGATGGTGATATACTAACATTTGGCGATATGGAAGCTAGTGCAGACGCTAATACAGACGTTTTAATGGACGACGAAGAAGTTCCGTTTTAACGGATTTTGCGTAGGGCGAAGCATAGCGTAGTCCCGCAAGGTGCGAGGTTTAAACCGAGTGATAGCAAAGCGAAACGAGCACTAAACCGAGCACAGCAAAATCCAAGATGGTCCTCGGCCAGACGGGGCATAAACAAAAATAATTAGTACAAAATAATAAGGCTAGAAAGGCAAATTAGAAAAATGGCAAGACAAGAAGATAAGAAAAAACGTAAAAACTGCAGCTTGTGTGCAGACAAAGTTACTTCTATCGACTACAAAGATGCTGCTAAATTAAAAAGATACTTAACAGAAGCAGGTAAAATCATCCCACGTAGAATCACTGGTAACTGTGCAGCTCACCAAAGAATGATTGCAAAAGCAATTAAACAAGCTAGAGAAGCAGCAATTATTGACTACGTTTTTGACTAATTATTAGTTCAAATACAAAAAAGGAGTTCCAACTTGGAGCTCCTTTTTTGTTTATTAATTATCTTCTAATCGATGTTTGCCACTGGAAACATTTGACGATAGAACTTCACAAGTTCAACATCAACATCAGCGTAAACTGCAGTCTGTTCATCTTTAGCATTAGCCAAAACCTGTGAAGTTGGTGCAATAATCATAGAATTACCAATTGCACAAACCTTTCCATTTATATCTTTTGTTTGGTTTGATGAAACTAGATAAGCGTGGTTATCAAATGCACGAACCCTATTTAGAGCAACATACATATCTTGAGCAAAAGCTTTAGAGTCTTTATCTTCATAAATTTCAGTTGGAACAATCCACGCAACAGGGACTACAAAAATTTCAGCACCTTGTTTTGCCATTTCTTTGAATTGGACAGGATAACGAAGATCAAAACACAAAGCTATACCCACTCTTGCAAAATCCAAATCCAAAACAACGATTTCAGATCCTGCTTCAACATGTTCACCTTCAGTTCCACCCATATAATTGTATAAGTGAATTTTACGATATTTCCCAACGATTTCACCACTTCTATTTATTACAAAGCAAGTATTATAAGACTTATCGCCTACACGTTCAATAACTGATCCCGCCACAATATTGGTATTATATTTTTTAGCAAGTTCCTGAACTTTGGCAATAGTTTGTCCACCATTTTCATCTTCAGGCACTTCATCAAAAGCCTTGTTATTTACCCCAGTTGAAAAAAACTCTGGGAAAACAACCAAATCTAATTTCTTATCAGAATATTTTTTAATAAAATGTTCAACTTTTTTCAAGTTTATTTCTTTATCACTAATTGTTGGTTTAATCTGTATATTTAAAATACCTGCCATAATATCCTCTTTCTTTACAGTAATTTTAACATAAGGGGATAAAAATTGACACTTTGGTATGTCTAGCCTAAAATTAAGGATATACATTTATTTAAAAAAGGCAGAGGGATATGAATAGCACAGTAAAAAAAACTTACACAAAAGAGGAATTATTACATTTATATAACTTACCACTTGATGAATTATTAGCAGAATCTTCAAAATACATGTCAGACAAAGTTGAATTCTGTTCACTAATCAATGCAAGAAATGGTAAATGTTCTCAAAATTGCAAATACTGTGCACAAAGTTCTCATTACAGAACTGATATCGAATCATACCCGCTTGTTGAAATTGATGAAGTTGTAAAAGTTGCCCACGAAGCAAAAGCTAACCACGTTTCACGCTTTGCAATTGTAACCAGTGGAAAAACTCCTGATGAAGGACGTGATTTCAAAATCGAACTTGAGATGATTAAAGAAATCAACAAAATCAATGGACTTTCATCTTGTGCATCAATTGGGATTTTAGACGAAGAACAGGCAAAACAACTAGCTGAAGCTGGACTAAAACGTTTCCACCACAACTTCAACACTTGTCGTTCATATTACCCAGAAGTTTGCACAACTCACACTTGGGAAGATAGACTGAATACTTGCAAACTCGTTAAAAAATATGGCATTGAACTTTGTTGCGGTGTAATTTTAGGAATGGGTGAAACCATTGAACAACGTGTTGAAATGGCAATGGAATTAGCAGAAATCGAACCAGATTCAATTCCAATAAATATCTTAATGCCAATTCCTCAAACCCCGTTTGAAAATTATCACGACAAAATCGACGAAGAAAACGTTTTACGCACAATGGCAATCTTCAAAATTGCAAATCCACAAGCAGTTGTTCGTTTTTGTGGTGGCAGAATGAGATTATCTCAAGAAAACCAAGAACTTGCACTAAAAACTTGCGTTGAAGGAATTTTGGTTGGGAATTACCTTACAACCGTAGGGAAAGAACCAGCTGATGATATCGAAATGGTTGCAAAAATCGGCAAAACATTAAAGTAACAATTATTTTGGCAAACAATCAAAATAATTTCGAGCAGTACCATCAGGACACTTATTTTTAAGTGCATAATACACGCACCCAATACCATTACCTTTTTGTGTAGATGTTAAACTACAAGGATATCCCTTTCTCTCGATAGAATATTCTGGGCCTTCAGTGGGTAAATCTTCTGGGCTGATATCTTCTGGAACTGAAGCATAAGTCAAAAAATCATCTTTTTTATGAACTATAAATACAAAAATATCGTGCCCCAAACGATTTGGTTTATCTTTACCATTTATATCTACACCAATATATAAGTTACTCTCAATAATCCAAACATTAAGATATTGACCGTCTAACATTGTTCTAGGATTAATAACTGCGTACCCAATTCCTGCTAAAGCCGAATTTGTTACATACTGCTGTCCGTTATAAGTTCTTATTTCTGTATCACTTCTAATTAAATCGTAATCATGATAAAAAGTGCCTAGTCTCTTAGCAGTTCTAGATGTAAAGATATTCCTAAACCAGTCATAACACTCTAACGAATTAGGATATTCAGAGCCATCATAATATGCACAATAATCAGCTAACGTATCAATATCATTATTAGCCTTAATTCTACCGATAGCTTGGGTTACATCAGCCATTGTTTTCTTAAACTGTGTGGCAAGAACTTTATTTCGAACTTTATGCATCAGATTTGGGATAGTCATTGCTGCAACCACTCCGATTATGCCTAAAGTAATTAAAATCTCTGCTAAAGTAAACGCTTTTTTATTCATAATTCTTAACCTATTAAACGTATATATTTAATATTACACTATTTTATATAAAAGTCAATTTTATTTGAAATTTATTCGTTAAAGATTAAATCCATTTGTATAATTTTAAATAAATGGAGATATAATATGTCTATAATTAACGAACTTAAGAAAGTTATGCTTGATGTCAATGTTAATCTTACCGAACTTGCTACAAGTTTAGGAAAAAGATTGAACAAACCATATTCCATGCAAAATCTTTCAAACAAATTAAGAAACGAAACAATTACATTTCGTGAAATGTTGATTATTGCAGACATTCTAGGTTACGAAATAAAATTCATACCAAAAGTTGATAAACAAATTATTTAATTCTTGTATAATGCCTGTATTGGTAATAATAGAGGTTTGAATAATGGCAGTAAGTAAGGAATTATTGGCACGCTACAAAGAATTAAAAGCTCAAGGAATTAGCATTACATTGAGTGAATTAAAAGCTCAAATGGAATCCGAAGGGGCAGGGGTAGGGGTAAATAATGATTTACCTAAAACTGAAGCTCCTAAACCAACTGGGTTTGCAGCTCTATCAGCTTGCCAAAAACAAGAACCTGAACCTGTTCAAACGTACAATGAACCAACTTACAATGAACCTCAACAAGAAAATTCTTGGTCAACTTCGTATTACTCACAACCCGAGCAACCTCAATATGAAACTCCAACCGAAAGTTACACAAGTTCATTCGAATCAGCTGGTTCTAGCATGATGCAATCTAGCTCTATAGAAAGTTATTCATACGGAGGTTCAACATATAATGAACCAGCTTATCAAGAACCTCAACAACCTACATATACTGAACCTCAGCAATCTTATTACCAAGAGCCAGTTTACCAACAACCTCAACCTGAGCCAGTTTATCAACCTCAAGAACAAACTTATTACCAACCTGAACCTCAACCAGTTTATAAACAACCACAACCTGTCCAAACTCAAAGCTACACAGGTAACGTAAGTTCAAACACTTCAGTTGATACAAGCTCATACAATAACAATTTTAACGCTAACTTTGGCTGGGAAAACCCGAGCTCACAAGCTATTACACATCCTGTTGAACCACAAAAAGCAAAATATACTGGGAATTTACCAGCTCAACCGCCAAGTTCATTCTTTGGACCTTCAGTTGTTGATAGTAATAGCCAACCTGCAACACCAGTACAAAATGGAAAATTCTGCTTGATTGGTTACCCTTTAGGGCATTCTTTATCTAGTCATATACATAAAGCAGGATTCCAAAGCTTGGGAATTGAAACTGAGTATGAAATTCTAGAAACCCCACCTGATGATTTGGTAGATAGAATTAAATATTTAAAATACAACGGATATGCAGGTTTTAACGTAACTATCCCGCTAAAACTTCCGATAACACTATTTTTGGACACAGTTGATTCTTCTGCTGATTTAGTTGGTGCAGTGAACACTGTTGTAATAAACCAAGACAAAACCTTAAGAGGTTATAATACTGATGTTATTGGGTTCAGAAATGCTATCCCATCAGATTTTAGTTTAGTTGGTAAAACCGCAGGGGTACTAGGTACAGGCGGTGCCGCAAGAGCGGCTATTGTTGCACTTGCTCAAAGCAATGTGAAAGAGATTAAACTATACACTAGAAATATCCCTAATTGTTCCGAACTATTGGCATACTTACGCCGTAAATTCCCAAATGTAGAGTTTAACGTTTACCAAATCGAATATATTAGAGATTTATCTAATATTCACATTCTTGTAAATACAACACCAATTGGTATGCAAGGCAGAGCTGCTGATATGACACCAGTTGAAGAAAAAGAACTAAAAACTCTTCCTCAAGGTGCATTAGTTTACGATGTAATTTACAACCCTAAGAAAACCGTTTTACTAAAACTTGCAGAGAAAAACGGTTACCGAACAATCAACGGGGTTGATATGTTCATCCATCAAGCACTCGCAGCTGAAAAAATCTGGACTGGCAGAACTCCAGACTTTAAAGACATGAAAATTGCGGCTCTAGAGAATCTATAATCTATGCTTCTTCTTGTTCTGGTTCAATTTTGTATGAACAACCTAACTTAGAACAAGATACAACTGTGCCTTTTTTAAGTTGTTTTTTAACCAATAAGCTACCACAAGTTGGACAAGTTTCGCCAGTTGGTTCATTCCATAAAACAAAATCACAATCTGGATACTTATCGCAACCATAGAAAACTGTTCCACGTTTTGATTTACGCTCAACAATTGTACCTTTTCCACATTTTGGACAAGTTATACCAGTAGATTTTCGATAAGGTTTGCGATTTTTACAATCTGGATTTACACATTCTGTATATTTACCATATGGTCCATTCTTCAAGACTGTATCGCCACCACATTTGTCACATTTTTCACCAGTCAGCTCTCGTACTGGAGGTTCAGAAGTTTCATTTACCCCCTCTTCTTCCATTTCTTGCATAACATTTAATGACATTGCAGTTTTGCAATCAGGATAACCAGAGCAACCCAAGAATTGTGAACCAGTTTTGCTTGAACGTAAAACCATTGGTTTGCCACAATTTGGACAAGTTACTTTTGTTTCAATAGTAACCTTTTGTGCAGTTTTCATTACCGCATTAACTTCCTCCATAAACGGAGCATAGAAATCTTGTAAAACTTTCACCCAGATAAGTTCCTTTTCAGCAATTTTATCCAGTTTTTCTTCCATACCTGCTGTAAATTTGTAATCCATAATATCTGAGAATTGTTCAACCAATTGTTTTGAAACAGTACGTCCCAAAAGTGTTGGACGAAGTGCTTTGTCTTTTTTCTCAACATATTTTCTTGTCTGAATTACAGTAATAATTGTTGCATAAGTAGATGGACGACCAATTCCATATTCTTCTAACGCCTTAACCAACGATGCTTCATTATATCTTGGAGGTGGTTGAGTGAAATGTTGTTTTGGATTTATTTTTTTAGAAACAACTTTATCACCTTTGTTCAGATCTGGGATTTTAGCATCTGTTGCTTGTTCTTCATCATCTTCCGCATCGTTATAAAGTGTCAAGAAACCATCGAAAGTAACCTTGCTTGTCCCAGCTCTAAGAGTATAATCTCCTGATGTAATTTCTATTGTTTTGTTTGCAATTTCAGCAGGAGCCATTTGAGAAGACATAAATTTTTCCCAAATTAATTTATACAATTTGTACTGATCATTATCCAAGTATTTTTTAATACTTTCTGGCGTACGCTCAGGGTATGACGGACGAATAGCTTCGTGAGCGTCTTGAACGTTTTGTTTACCTTTCACATAACTATTTGCTTGCTCAGGGTAATATTTTTCACCATAATTTTCTAAAATGAAATCATGTGCCATATTTTGAGCATCATCAGAAACACGAACACTATCGGTTCTCATATAAGTAATCAAACCGACTGGAGTACCGTCAATTTCGATACCTTCATAAAGTTTTTGAGCAACTTGCATTGTCTTTTGAACTCCAAAACCAAGTTTTGAAGATGCTGCACGCTGCATAGTTGATGTAATAAAAGGAGCTGTTGGTTTACGTTTTGTAGTTTTTTGAGTAACTTTAGAAATCTCATATTGAGCTTCTGGACTGGTTAAATAATCTACAATAGCTTGAGCTTCTTCTTTATTTTTAATATTTTTATCAACAGTTTTGCCTTTGATTTTAGATAATTCAGCTTCAAATTGTTTACCATCTTTATCTAACAGAGCGTGAATTGACCAATATTCTTGAGGAATAAATTTTTCAATTTCTTCTTCTCTTTCACAAATCATACGTAAAGCAACTGATTGAACACGACCTGCTGAAAGGTTTCTATTACCAATTTGTTTCCACAAAACAGGAGATAATTTGAAACCTACAAGTTTATCCAAAATTTGTCTTGTCTGTTGAGCTTGAACCATATCCATATCGATACCACGTGGGTTTGCAACAGAATATTTAACCGCTTTTGGTGTAATTTCGTTGAATACAATTCTACAAATTTTTTCATCTGGCACTTTTAGAATTTGTCTAACGTGCCATGCAATAGCTTCTCCCTCACGGTCAGGGTCGGATGCAAGGTATATTTTATCAACTTTTTGAGCTAATTCATTTAGCGTTTTTACTACTTTTTGTTTTCCTGGGATAATCTCAAATTTCGGTTCAAAATTGTTGTTAACATCAAACCCTAAATTATCAGTCGCAACATCTTTTGTCGGCAAGTTTCTAATATGACCATAACTTGCTTCAATTTGAAATTCATTGCCTAGAATCTTTTTAATAGTTTTAGATTTTGCAGGCGACTCTACTATTACTAATGATTTTTCTTTTGATTTAGTTTCTGCCATAACTACCCTTCTTGACTATCCCCTTCGACTTGTGTTGATAAACTAACTTCTTCTTTTTTCCCAGTAATTCTACCTTTTACCAATAGTAAAACAATACCAAATATGGTTATAATAAAACCTTCGACAGTATTATCTTCTTTAGAAAAAATCACAACAAGTGTTATTAATAGATAATATAATACTGTAACAATAACAGCAATATATTTTTTTGCAAAAATATCCCAAAAACGCTTCATCATCATTATCGTATTAATATACAACAATAATGGTAAAATCAATAAAAAAAGCAAACCTATAATAGCCCACCCAATGTTAGGAAGCTCAATAGATGTGAATATAAGATAACCTAATATATTGAAAAGAGCACAACAAAGGGTATACATAAGATACAAAAATCTTCCTATCGGTTTTCTAAAGGTAAAAAAATCTATAATCTTCTCTTTCATATTATACCTTTGCGTATCTATCCCCGCCACATTGTTTTATTATGCCTTTAAGCTCCATTGTTGTCAAGTTTATTAGCAAGTCATCAATTTTCATGCCAGTCAAACTCAACAACTCATCTACTCCCTTTTCTTCAATTTCAAGGTTTGTGAAAATCTTTTCTTCTTCTGTTGTCAACATTGGAAGAGTTAATTGTTCACCACAAGAACAGTGTTGCACTTCCCAACCTAAAGCGTTTAAAATATCGCAACTTTCAGTAACCAAAGTTGCACCATTTTTTAATAATTTATAAATTCCCTCAGTATTCGGATTGGAAATTAACCCAGGAATACACATCAATTCTCTGCCTTGCTCAAGTGTCAAATTCGCAGTAATCAACGCACCACTTTTTAACGATGCCTCAGCAACCAATGTCCCATAAGACAGACCTGAAACAATTCTGTTTCTCTGTGGAAATCTAAATTTCATCGGTTCAAATGTTGGATAATATTCACTAACCAATGCACCATAACCATTTTCGATATTTTGATAAAGCGTTTTATTACTTGTTGGATAAGTGAAATCAAAACCACTTGCAATAACACCGATTGTTTTAATATTATTTTCAATAGCTGAAGTGTGTGCAACTGTATCAATCCCAGAAGCTAAACCTGAAACGATACAAATATCCGTATTTGCTAATCCAGATAAAATCTTTTTCAAATCATCTCGACCATGCATACTTGCACGACGAGAACCAACAACTGCTAAAGTTTTATCTAAATTACACTCAAAAAGTTTACCTTTATAATATAAAACTGCAGGGGGATTTGAGATTTGACGCAACATTTTTGGATAATTTTCGCTTTCCAAAGTTAAAAAATTAATCCCACGGGTTTCTACTTCTGTAAATGTTCTATCGATATCAACTTTATCTCTATGCTTCAAAAAGTTTTCAGCTTTTTTTACACTAAGTCCGTCAATCTTTTTTAAATCATCTAAAGAAGCATTAAAAGCCACTTCAATATCACCAAAATGCTCAAACAACTTTTGAATAAAATTGCTATCAATTTGTTCAATAGAAGAAAACGCTATCCAATACTTGCTTTTCATAGATTAGCTATTTACCTTTGATTTCAAACCTTCTACCAACTTATTTACCCCATCTTTTTCTTCTTGTGGGATATCAAAATTCAAATAATCTTCCAAATATTCAATTGCATCTTCGTAATCACCACGAGCCATAAATAAAATCGCAACTTTTTTATAAGCTAAAGTGAATTTATTATTTGTTGCAATTGATTTTAAGAAATTTGAAATAGCCTTATCAATCTCATCATTAGCCTGATATGCTTCAGCTAAATAATAATAAATCAATTCATTGTCTTGTTTATATTCTAAAACATTTTCAAAATTTTCAATTGCGGATTCATAATTACCAAACTCAAAATAAACTTTTGCTAAATCATAATAAGCATCATAATTGTCTGGTTGCTGTTCTAAAACATTGATTAGCTCATCAATAGCTAAATCTAGTTTTGCATCTTCCATATAAAAACGAGCCAAATAATGTCTGAAAATAATATCATCAGGCAAATTATCAACAGCGAAAGATAAAATATTTATACCTTCACCTAAACGTCTTTGTTTATAATATAAATCTGCCAAATTGATATAGCATTGTGGAATTTTGGAATTTAATTCAATAGATTTAAGATAATTCTTTTCAGCCTTATCTTCATCCCCAATATTCACATAACACAAGCCCAAGTTGTTATAAACTTCAGCATTTTCTGTATCAATTTCCACAATTGATGTGAATAAATCTATCGCACCATTCCAATCTTGTTTTTTAAAACATTCTATCGCTTTATCAATTTTTTCTTTCATTATTATAATCCTAATGTTACGCTATCGTCTGAACCTGAACCAATATTTCTGATAACAGTTCTTGTATTACCTTGAGCATCAAAACTTTTTGGATTGATAACCATTTTAATTCTGTCAGCATAAATTGTTCTTACACCTTGAGAAATACTTGAACGGCCAGAAAAATATGCTTCATTTGGTTTGTTTGAACCTGCTGATGGTAATAATGTAACCTTTGGACCTGCTGCATAATAATCTTGATACCAAATTCTTACATCTCCGCTCGCATTAAATAGAGATTTCTTTTGGTTATATTCTTGAAATCTTGCTTTTAAAACTAACTTAGAACCATCTTCCATCAACGCATTTGATGTTGTGTTACCATAAGCTGTCAAATTACCAGTTGTTGCATCATATACAAACTTGTCAGCAAAAGACTCATTATTCTCCTGTTTAACCTTAGCATTTGTAGTTAATACAAGTTTTTTCAAATCACCATTCTTTTCCATTGTGATTTCTGCTTTATCTGAAAAAGTTTCAATATCTTTATATTTCATTGTAACCGCTCCAGTCGCAGTCATAACACCAAGTTTTGTATTATATTCTTGTACATCAGCATTAATTACAACAATTGGAGTTTTACCTTCGAAAACAATTGATTGAGTATCACCTTCTGCTCTTACAATCTTTGTTATTAGAGAAACTTTTAAAATATTTGCTTTAACTTCTCTTTTTTTATTCTTTTTAACCTCGAAAGCATAAGGTTTGTCATAAAAAGTTGCAGTATCTAATTTCTGATCATTAGTAACATTAACATCAGCACTTTCGCCAACGACTTTCAAATCATCAATAGAAACATTTACATTTCCATTAAATTTAATTTTACTATCATCCTCACTAAATGTTTGGGTTTTTGATTCGATAATCAAATCTGAAGCTTGCACCCCAATACCTGTTAATAATAATGCTGAAACTAATACTGTTAATATTCTTTTCATACTACTTTTTATCCTCATAAACTTTTGAAACAGTGTTTCCTTCAATTCTAAAACTTTCATAATCAGGTTCAATTATAATTTTATCTGCAGTAGAAATAAGCTGATTACCTTTTTGAATAACAACATTTCCTTTTGCAACAATCGGCAATTTTGAATCTTCCCAATGAAGATTGTCAGCTTTTAAAGATACCCCATCTTTTAATACAATAAATGTATCTTCATGTAATATAATATCACCATTTTTTGAATTATAAGTACCTTTTGAAGATTCAAAACTCATTGAAACTTCATTATCTTTATAGAAATTACCAATAACTTTCTCAAGTTGAGCAACCCCATTTACGCTATCCCACTTACCACTTTCGCCATAAATTTCCCAGTATTTTTGTTCATCTTTGGTTTCAGTAAGAATAATTCCATTAACAACCGCTTCTTGTTGATCTCCACGAGCTTCAACTTGCTTACGGTTAAAATCATGCGTAATTACGCTTGCAGATATGAACGCCCAAGCCAATATCCCCACAAACGTTGCAAGTGCTATAATATATAGCCTCTTCTTTTTTGGTAAATTTTTCCAATCCATACTATAAATCTTATCACAAAAGATTTTAAATTAAAATTATGTAGAACAATAATTAAATATCTTAATAATTCAGTATTTTTAAATACTTTTGTACTATAATTGTCATGTATTTAGACTAGGGAAGCAGAGGATATTTATATGGCACTAAGATATGATTGTGGGGAAGTTATTACTGCAATGGTTACACCTATGGAACGTTCAGGTGCAATCGATTACGATAAAGTTGAATCTTTAGCTAAACATTTAATCGAATCTGGCAGTGATACACTACTTGTTGCTGGTACAACAGGAGAATCACCAACATTAACAAATGAAGAAGAAATTGAATTAGTTAACTCCGTAAAAAGAGCTGTTGCAAATAAAGCTAAAATTATTTTAGGTGCTGGTTCAAATTCAACAGAATCAGCAATCGAATATTCTAAATTCGCACAAAAAGAAGGAGTAGACGCAATTCTTTCCGTTGTGCCATATTACAATAAACCAAACCAAAGAGGTATGATTGAACACTTTTCAGCAATAGCACAAGCAACTAGCCTTCCTATTATTTTATATAATATTCCTGGAAGAACTGGAGTAAACATGCTACCTGAAACTGTTGCATACTTGGCTCGTAAATACGATAACATCGTAGGGGTTAAACAGAGCTTTGGTGATATGGATCAAGTTACTGAATTAAGAATGTTATGTCCTGAAGATTTTGTTATCTACTCAGGCGATGATAGTTTAACATTACCTATGTTATCATTGGGTGCTCACGGTGTAATCTCTGTTGCATCACACATTTTCGGTTCTGAAATCAAATCAATGATTAGAAACTTTAAATCAGGAGAATTAATTGCAGCAAGAAATATGCAAAAGAAATTATATCCTGCATTTAGAAAATTATTTATGGCTCCTAACCCAACACCGGTTAAAGCTGCCTTAGCTTACAAAGGTTATATCAATGACTACGTAAGAAAACCATTAGTTACATTAACTGAAGAAGAAAAAATTGAATTATTCAAAGTAATTGATAGCGTAAAAGCTGAATTAAACACAGAAGAGTAAAGAAGTTACAGTATATATGAGGGTAAAAATTTGAAAAACAAGCTTATTATGTTTTGGGTAATTGTAGCAATCGTTATCGCTTGCGTTTTCGTACTCTACAAAAAACCTACAAAACTAGGACTTGATCTTGTTGGTGGTTCAAGAATTTTACTTGAAGCAAGAACTACAGATTCAGTTAGAAAAATCACTCCAGAAGTGATGAACCGCTTGCAAACAGCAATCGAAAGCCGAGTTAACAAACTTGGTGTTTCTGAAACAAGCGTTGCTCAAATCGGAGAAAAAAGATTATTAGTAGAAATTCCTAACGTAACAGATTTAAAAGAAGCTGAAGCATTCTTAGGAAAAACAGCATTATTAGAATTCAAAAAACCTGTTTTTGACGCTAATAAAAAACAAAAAAGAGATGAAAAAGGTATGATGCTATGGGAATCAACAGGCTTAACTGGTGAAGACCTTAAATCAGCATCAATCGGGGCAGACCAAACTGGTCAATGGACAGTATCTCTTGAATTCAACGGAAAAGGTGCTAATAAATTCGCAGAATTAACTCAACAATTAGTTGGCGAACAAATGGCTATTTTCTTTGACGGAGAAGAAATTTCAGCACCAGTTATCAGAGAAGCTATTTTCGGCGGTAGAGCTGAAATTTCTGGTGGTGGCTCTGGTTTCCAATACGAAGAAGCTGAAAAAATGGTTAATTTACTAAACGCTGGTGCACTTCCTGTACCATCTGAAATTATCCAAGAAAACACTGTAGGCCCTACTCTAGGTGCCGATAGTATCGAAAAATCTAAATTTGCTGGCATCTTGGGTATCGGCTTAGTTATGATATTTATGTTAATTTATTACAGATTGCCTGGCTTTATTGCAGACATTGCGTTGGTAATTTATGCAATAGTTCTATTTGCTATTTTCAAGATAGTACCTGTAACATTAACACTTGCAGGTATCGCAGGTTTCATTCTATCTGTAGGTATGGCTGTTGATGCTAACATTTTGATTTTTGAAAGAACAAAAGAAGAATTAAGAGCTGGTAGAAACTTATTCACAGCAATCAATTCAGGTTTTGATAGAGCATTCACAAGTATCTTTGACTCAAATATGACAACAGTTTTAGCTTGTGTTATTTTGTATTTCTTAGGTACAAGTGTTGTTAAAGGTTTTGCTTTAACATTGGCAATCGGTGTAATGGTTTCAATGTTTACTGCAATCACAGTTACAAAGAACTTCATGCACTTAATCTTTGGTACAGGAGAATTAAAATACCCTGCACTATTCGGTTTATCTAAAGAAGAAATCGGAAAAGGTTATGAAGCTACAGAAACTAAACGTGAAAAAGCACGTTTTGGTATTTTAGACTAGGAAAGTTGAGGTAAATATAAAATGTTTAATTTCAATAAAACAGTGCATGTTGTAAAATATAGAATCATTTGGTTGATCCTATCTGCTTGCTTACTATTACCAGGTATAGCAGCAATGATTTATTCAATGATTACTTATCCTACACATGCTCCAGTAAAAGTAGGTATTGATTATACAGGTGGAACAATTTTACAATATGGTGTTCCAGAAACAGTTAGTAACGAAGATGTTGCAAAAACTAGAGAAAATTTGGATAAAATTGGTATCAAAAACCCATATATTCAAATCTTAAATGTTAATCCAACCGCAGAAAATAATAATATTAAATCTATCATTTCAATCAGAACAGAATTTATTGAAGAAGGTTCTGAAACTGCAGATGAAATCACTAATACTGTACAAGGGGAATACAAAAATGCTGAGCTAATCCAAGTAAGTTCAGTTGGACCAACACTTGGTAATGAGCTATTTAAAAACTCACTTATCGCACTTACATTAGCAATAATAGGTATGATTCTTTACATCTCATTGAGATTTAAATTTGAATACGCAGTAGCTGCAATTTTAGGGCTTGTACACGACGTATTATTTGTTTGTGGAGTATTTTCTCTACTTGGTATTTTCTGTGATGTACAAATCGACGGCTTATTCTTAACAGCTATCTTGACAGTAATCGGTTTCTCTATCAACGATACTATCGTAACATTTGATAG
The DNA here is from genome assembly GCA_017536545.1 of bacterium. Classification (GTDB taxonomy): domain Bacteria; phylum Cyanobacteriota; class Vampirovibrionia; order Gastranaerophilales; family Gastranaerophilaceae; genus Zag111. Next base: position 57,355 of record JAFXHF010000017.1, on the reverse strand, counting down.
AATTCGTGAAAACTTAAGATACTACGGTAAGAAGATGTCATTTGGTGAAATCGTTGACGCTTCAGTAAACCAAACATTAACAAGAAGTATTAACACTTCATTAACAGTATTCTTAACTCTTGCAGCGTTATACTTCTTCGGTGGTGTAACAACTAAAGACTTCGTTCTTGCAATGATGTTAGGTGTAATTGTTGGGGTTTACTCAAGTATCTTCTTCTGCAGTATGATTGTTGAAATGTGGGAAGAAAAGAAAGCTAAAAAAGCTTAATATTGAAAACTAAGATAACAAAAACTCCGGATTTAATATCCGGAGTTTTTTATTAAATAAATTTTGTTAATCTGAAACATAAATATGGCTTAATAAGAAATTTTTGTATTCTACAAAATCTATATATTTATTACCATCTAAATCGTATCTATCAAACTCATCTGATAATTGTTTAAATTTTCCCATAATTGCATCTGGACCTTCAGAATTCAACATCGGAATATCCTCGGCTAATAATGTCAAACAATTCAACATCCATTCATTTTTAGATATAAAATAATCTTTATCAACATCTAACTTTAGAAAACGTCTAGCAACTTCTTCTTCTGATAAATTTTTAAACCCTTCTGGAGCTGTAGTTTCATCATTTAATATAATATAACGTGGTGTCATTTTTCGCTCTCCTATATTGCTTTAATTATATTTTTAATATTTTCATCCTGAACTGAATCAAATGCAACTTGTCTATCATCTTGAGTAATTGATCCCATTTGTTTCAGTATCTCTAATGATTTTAGAACAATAGTTGGATTTGGGCAAGAAAGTAAAGTTCTTACAATATCTTCATTTTCTGTAAATTCTAATGCTGTATAAACAAATAAACTATCTGCTTTTAATTCATCATCCAATAAATTGTATAATTCGCCATAATTTGCCGAACTCAAAAGTTTTTTGATATCTAAAATCTCTTGTTTTGTTTCTTTAGTTTCATCAAACAAATACTCATCATTTTCAGTAAGTGTTTCAAACTTATCAATCGCATTAACTAAAACTGCTGCTATTTTTGAATCTTTAGGTTCTTTTATAAGCATATCCAAAAACTCATACAACTGAAAATCAAAAACTTGAGCCAAACCAAGGATTTCCCCCAAACCATTGATAATCATGTTTGCAACAAAAAGCCCATCTGTTTTATTCTTCTTATATAGTGAAAAAACATCTGTCAAATACGGAATATCTCCCGCCATATTTTCAGCCATAGATGATGTTTTCATCGCTTCAATAATCTCATCTAACGCTTCGGTTTTACCGTAAGATACCAGAAACTTCACCCCATCAAGACGAGTAAACTCATCATCAGAGGATAACATTTCTAGAGCTTGATTATAAGATGAAGTTTCCCCTAATTGAGCTAACGTTGCAGCACAATTCGAACTCAAATAAGTGTTTTCACTATATGCATATTTTTTCAACAAATCTACTGCCAACGGATCTTGGATATATGAGAAAAACTTTGCACAGTATGTTTTTTCATCATCTGTACCATTTTCAAATAACTCCAACATTTTATCTGTCAAATCTTCATCAGCATAACGAACAAGTGCTGAAATAATAAATTCTTCATATGATGGCGAATAATACTTTAAAAAGTTCAACAAATTCAAATAATTTGACTCATTACAAACTTTAGCAAGTCTATCTGCTACATTTTGTTTAACAAAATCAAACAAAAAATCTTCTTTTGAAACCAACTCAGAAAACAACTCAGTATCAGAATTATTTATAAGACTGTACGCAACAGACTCAAAATCCTTAGGATTTTTGCCTGTCAATTTCTTCAAATTATCACTCATAAAATAAGCCTTTAAATTAGTCTAAGTAGAATACTGTAATAACTTTATGACCTTCTTCTGCATACTGAACTGCGTTATGAAGAGTTTTACTTGTATGTGACAAGAAACAGATTAATTGATTACATTCATCAATAATTTCTCTGTTACAAACTCTAGAAGCGTCAGCCAAAGTCATCATAGCTCTATCTGAGTGTTCAATAATATTTGGAACCCCAATTAATTGGTCTTGAACGTCAGAAGGTTGTTGACCAATAGTTTGAGGAAGAATTACACATAATTTGTCAGGGTTAGCTTTCATAGCCCCACGGATAGCCGCAGCGTTAGTACCTGAAGAACCACCTGAAGTGATGATTGTATTACCTTGCATAACAAGAGCTGTTGCAAGAGTTTCAATCATTTGCTGATGAGTGATAGGAAGATTTCTACTTCCGATGATTGCAATTTTTTTAGCTGATTGTTTGATTGTCGCTAATTCCATTGCCAATTCATCAACTGTATTAGGAGCATCTGATTTTACTGTATCCATATCTTCATCGATAGGTACTACAATCGACCTTTGAATATCGTCTTGATTTTCGTCTGCACTTAATAAAATTTCCATATCACTGTCTAACATTTTTTCTTTTACCTTCTGATTGCATTAATAACATTTTTAAACTATTCTATATATTAGCATATTTTTTTTGATTTGGGAAGAGGTCATGGAAAAACTATTAGAAAATCTTAATAAGGAGCAAGCCGAAGCAGTACAAACAACCAAAGGGCCTTTGCTTATTTTAGCAGGTGCAGGTTCAGGAAAGACAAAGGTTTTAACTACTCGTATAGCATATATGATTAAGCAAGGTGTAAAACCTAGAAACATCTTAGCTGTAACATTTACCAACAAAGCAGCTAAAGAAATGAAAGAACGTATTGGTAAAATTCTAGGCGAAGACACTGTTAAATATATGTGGGTGGGAACTTTCCACGGTATTTGCGGAAGAATTCTACGTGAAAATATCGACAAATACAACACAGCAACAGGTAAAAAGCTTGATAAGAATTTCACAATCTATGATGATTCAGATACAAATCAAATCATTACAAGAGCAATTAAAAAATTAAATCTTGATGACAAGGTTTACCAAACAAAATTAGTAAAAGCTGTAATTTCAAACGCAAAAAACAAAATGCAAGATGCAACAACATTTGCAACTTATGCTCGTGATTTCAAATCACAGAAAATTGCATCTATTTACGAAGAATACGAAAAAGCATTAAACAACAACAACGCTATCGACTTTGACGATATGCTTATGCTAACTGTAAAACTTCTACAACAGAGTACAGAAGTTAGACAACAGTATTATGACAGATTTCAACATATTATGGTTGATGAATACCAAGATACAAACTTGGCCCAATACAATTTGGTTAATATGCTTTATACAAATCTTTCAAAAGAAGTTCCAGATGAGCGTTCACTATGCGTTGTAGGTGATGTTGACCAATCAATTTACTCTTGGCGTGGTGCGGATTTCACTATCATTATGAACTTCCAAAAAGATTATCCAAAAACAAAATTGATTAAACTTGAACAAAACTACCGTTCAACAGGAAATATCCTAGAAGCAGCAAACGCTGTTATTGAAAATAACAACGAACGTGTTGAAAAAGTATTACGCTCAAACAAAGGAACTGGTGAAAAACTTAGCTACTACATAGCTGACGATGAAGCAGACGAGGCAAATTACATCGTTGCAAACATCAAACGTACAGCTGGTGGAAACTATAACCAATTTGCAATTCTATACAGAACAAACAACCAATCACGTGCATTAGAAGAAGCTTGTATGGCAACAGGTGTCCCTTATAGAATTTATGGCGGTACAAAATTCTATGATAGAGCTGAAGTTAAAAACGTTATTTGTTATTTAAAATTAATAAACAACACAGACGATTCTCAAAGTTTACGCAGAATTATCAACGTTCCAAAACGTGGTTTAGGTGATACAACATTAAAAAATCTTTCAGATTTTGCAGCAGCAAAAGATATTAGCCTATTTGAAGCCATAAAAATTTGCGAAGAATCAGATATTCCTGCAAAAACTCAATCAAAATTGAAAGATTTTGCAACCCTTATTACAAAATTTCAAGATGCTAGAAATTCATATTCACTAAAAGAATATGTAACTTTAGTCATTGAAAAATCTGGTTATTTAGCTGAATTACAAACAAAAGCAGCTAACGACCCAGAATTTCAAGACGATATCAACAACTTACAAGAACTTGTAAACGTAGCAGAAGAATTTGTCCCAGAAGAAGAAGACAACCTTCTTGGAGAATTCTTGCAACAAGTGGCATTAGTTTCAGACCTAGATGCTATGGAAGATGAAACAAACAATATTACAATGATGACTCTTCACTCAGCTAAAGGATTGGAATTCCCAACTGTATTTATTGCAGGTATGGATGAGGGTATTTTCCCAAGCCAAAGAACACTACAAGTACCATCAGAAGTGGAAGAAGAACGTCGATTGATGTATGTTGGCGTAACTCGTGCAGAAGAAAAATTATACCTAATTTCAGCAAAACGCCGTCAAACTTGGGGCGAATACAGATACTACAACCCATCAAGATTTATGCAAGAAATTCCTCAAGATTTGATTGAATCATTTGAATCTGAGGGTCGTTCCAGCAGTTCTTCAACATTTAGAAGTGCCGTTTCTAAAGCAAAAGAAAATTATGCAAAATCAGATTCTGATGGATATGTTAAACCTTCAACTGGTTTTGGTGCAAATTTTGTAGCTCCGCAAAGACGAGGACTTGCTTCATCGTCAAGCAGTTCAAACTCTTCAAATAGCTATAACAACAGCTACAATCGTTCTTCAAGCTATCAAAAACCTCAATCAAATCGCACACCTCAGCGTACAATGATTGTTAAATCAGCTATAAATAAAAAACGTGAAGAAGAAAAAATCGCAGCATTTTTCCAAGATAATGCGATTAAAAGGATGGCAGAAGAACGCCGTCAAAGACTTGCAGCAGAAAAACAAGAAGCTGAAGCAAGAGAAAAAGAAAGAGAACAAAACAAATTCGTTGACGATGTAATGGAAGTTGGTCAAAGAGTGTTCCATGAACAAATGGGTATTGGACACATTACAGATGTTATGAATGTTGGCGAAAGTATTATGTACACCATTGATTTTGGCAAATTAGGTAAAAAAGCAATGGACGCTTCATATGCAAAACTTAAAAAGTTTTAGGGGTAAATACAATCCTCATTTGTGATAAAATAATAAAGTAAGTTAATAAGGAGAGAAAAACATGGCAGATGCAAAAATTTTAGCAACAATTGAAAGATCAGATACTGAACAATTACAAATTTCTGTAAGTGAATATAAAGGTAGAAGCTACTTAAATATGAGAATATTTTACACAACTGATGAAGGTGCAACTTGGTTACCAACTAAAAAAGGTGTAACTTTCTCACCAGATCAATTAGACCTTTTAACAGAAGCTATCGAAGAAGCAAGACAAGAATTCATGGCTACTGAGGGGTAAATATATATTCCTAACCTATTTGTAATAGAATTAGGACATTTATATTTGTCAAAGCTTATAATAAGGATTATCAAAAATGGAAGATGGCATTCAAACAAATTTATTTGAAATACCTTCCCGTAAATTAACTCTAAAGAAACGGGAACCATCTCAAGTGGATGATAATCCTTCTTTTATCTCTCACAAATACGCCGTTTGCCTTGTAAATATCAAAGTTTTAGGAGTTAAAACTTTTAGTTATATAATTCCACCAGAAATGCAGGATAAAATAAAAATCGGTCAAGCACTTTTAGTTCCATTTGGCAGACAAGGATTAATCAATGCATTTTGTGTTGGTTTTTCAGATTATTTACCACCAGAAATTAAGGCAAAAAGAGTTAGTAAAATTTTAGACGAAACCCCATTATTTTCTGTGGAATACTTACAGCTATTAGATTGGGTTGCAAACTACTATTGTACAGATTTAATCACAGTTCTAAATACTGCAATTCCGCTAAAACTTATCGAAAAATCTCTAAAAACAGAACAAACTATCGAATTTATAAAAACTGATGGTGCAACAAAAAGACAACTAGAAATCCTAGAAATCCTAAAAGAACAAGGAAAAATGTCTTTGATTGATTTTGAAAAATTAGCAAAAACAACCCGTGCAACAGTGAAAAAACTAGAAACACTAGGTTGTGTAAAACTTGAAGAAGAACAAATTTATAGAAACCCATTAGATATTCTAAAAATAGACAAAAAAGAAGATTTATTTGAATTATCAGAAACTCAACAACAAGTTTACGAAGGAATTTCAAAACAAATAAAAGACGAAACTTCACCACAAATCCTTCTTCACGGAATTACCGCAAGTGGCAAGACTGAAGTGTATTTCAAACTAATTGATGATACGATTAAATCTGGAAAAAACGTCCTATTCCTAGCTCCAGAAATTGCTTTAGCATCTCAATTAACAAAACGTTTAGCAAGAAAATTTGGGACAAAAGATGTTGCAATTTGGCACAGTAGTATTTCAGAAGGCGAGCGATATGATGTTTGGCAAAAACTTTATAAGGATGAAATTAAGATTCTAGCAGGTGCCCGCTCGGCAGTGTTTGCACCGCTTAAAAATATCGGACTTATTATAATTGATGAAGAACATGAAGGGGCTTATAAACAAACATCTCCAGCCCCAAGATATGACGCTAGACTCGTTGCAAGAAAACTAGCTGAATTTAATTCTTGTCCATTAATTTTGGGTTCTGCCACTCCTGATATTTCAAGTTATTATCGAGCAGCAAACTCCAATCACTTATACGAAATGCTAAAACGCTACAACAACGCAAAAGTAGCCCCCGTAACAGTTATCAACATGCAAGAATACGGCCGTGCAGCATACAAAAGCCTTATTTCAAAACCACTTCAAACCGCAATAAAAGAAACACTGGATAATAAGCAACAAGTAATACTTTTAATAAATCGTCGTGGTTTTTCGACTTACACCCAGTGCCAAGGCTGTGGACACGTTATCGAATGCCCAAACTGTGCAATTCCTATGATTTGGCACGCAAAAGACAATATGCTAAAATGCCACTACTGTAACCACGCAGAGTATTTCCCAGATGTTTGTCCAAACTGTGGTTTTGATACCTTAAGAAACTCTGGAACAGGAACCCAAAAAATCGAACAATACATCAGAGATTTATACCCAGATTATAATGTAGAACGCATTGATAGTGATGTTTTAACAAGAAAAGGTGAACACATAAGACTTTTAGAAAAATTCCAAAAAGGTGAAATTGACATCCTTGTTGGAACACAAATGATTGCAAAAGGTCTTGATAACCCAAACGTTACACTTGTTGGGGTAATTTCAGCTGATGCAAGTTTCAATTTGCCTGACTTTAGAGCATCAGAACGAGGCTTCCAACTTCTAACCCAAGTTGCGGGACGAGCAGGTCGTGGAGAATTCAAAGGCCGAGTACTTTTCCAAACATATAACCCAGAATATTACGCACTAGAAAGTGCAAAATCACAAAATTATTCAGAGTTTTATAAAAAAGAAATCCAATCAAGAGAAGACTTTGACTACCCGCCATTTAGCCAAATTATTCGTTTAATTTTAAGTTCACAAAATAAATTCCGTGCAGAAAAAGCTGCTCAAGAAATTGCACTAAGACTATGCACAATGATTGAAAAATTTGGATTTGGTGAAAGACTTGATGTTCTAGGTCCAACACCTTGTGTAATTGAAAGAATAAACGGTTATTATCGTTTCCAAATTTTGATGAAAAATAAGTTAGAAGAAAAAGGTCATCAATTTATTTCAAGCTTCTTGAATAAAATCTCATCACCAAAAGATATCAAAATGACAATCGATGTTGATCCGTTAGACATTTTATAAAATTCAAAAAAGAGCCCTCTATTGAGGACTCTTTTTTGTTTATATTTTTACTGATTATTCTTCAGTTGGTGTATCAATTGCTCCATCTAGCAAGCTTGTTTGTTGAACTTCTTCAATTGGAGCTTCAGTAGTTTCTGATGGAGTAACTTTAATCGTTACATCATCTTCATCTGGGTTGATGATTTTGTTTACTGAGCAAACTGTATCATTATCAGACAAGTTTTGTGCTCTTACACCAGTTGCTGGTCTACCTTGTTGAGAAATTGAACCTGCATTCAATCTAGTTACAACGCCTGAAGATGTTACCATCATGATATCATCAGAATCTCTAACGATAGTCAACGCTACAAGTCTTGATGCACTTGATTTGAACTTAGTAGCAATCAAACCAATACCACCTCTGTTTTGAGTTCTGAATTCAGAAAGTTTTGTACGTTTTCCAAAACCATCTGATGTTACTACAAGTAGATCTGCATCATAATCTTGAGGAACGATATCGCAACCAACGATTTCATCACCTGTACGTAACTTCATAGAAATTACACCACGAGCACTTCTACCAAGAGGTCTTAAGTCTTGGATTGGGAATCTGATTGCCATACCACAAGATGTACCGATGATTATTTCATCTCTTGCAGTTGCAAGTTTTACCCAGTTCAAGCTATCGCCATCATCAAGACCGATTGCAATAATACCGTTACGTCTGATATTAGAGAAGTTATCTAATTCAATACGTTTGATATTACCTTTTTTAGTCAACATGATTAAATTCAATTCTTTAGAGAATGAACTTACTGGAACTACCGCAGTAATCTTTTCATCTTGATCAATTGGAAGTACGTTCACAATTGGTAAACCTTTAGCTTGACGACCACCTTCTGGGAAGTCATAAACATTCAAGCTATAAACTGTACCTTTTGATGAGAAGAACAATACTTTGTCGTGCATCATAGCTGTGAAGAAGTGTTGAATATCATCATCTTCTTTAGTCTTCATACCTGATTTACCTCGAGTTGCACGATTTTGACGTTCAAAAGTATCTAGTGAAATACGTTTCAAATAACCTTGGTGAGTAATGAATACTGCCATTGGAGTATTTGGAGTCAAATCTTCGATAGTAACTTCACCTTGTTCAGGTAAAATTTGAGTTCTTCTATCATCACCGTATTTTTCTTTGTCTTCTAATAATTCTGATTTGATGATATCTAAGATTTTTGCACGACTAGCCAAAATAGATTCGTATTCTGCAATTTTCTTCAATAATTCATCATATTCAGCTTTAACTTTGTCTTGTTCCAAACCTGTCAAACGTCTTAATTGCATTTCCAAAATAGCGTTTGATTGGTCAGCATCAAGACCAAATCTGCTCATCAAGCCTTCACGAGCATCATCAGTTGTTTTAGATTTTTTGATAAGTTCGATAACTTCATCAATTGAACCTAAAGCAATGATTAAACCTGCCAAGATGTGAGCTCTGATTTTAGCTTTTTTCAAGAAGAAAATAGTTCTTCTTGTAACGATTTCAATTCTGTGTTCAACAAATTCATTTAACACTTCATACAAGTTCATCAAACGAGGTTGTTTACCACATAATGCAACCATATTCACACCGAATGTTGTTGCAAGTTGAGTATATTTGAACAAGTTATTTTTAACTACATCAGGTTTTGCATCACGTTTTAATTCAATAACGATACGCATACCTTCTCTGTCAGATTCATCACGAATATCTGAAATACCTTTGATTTTTTCTTCTTTAACAAGATCTGCGATTTTTTCAATCAACATAGACTTGTTAACTTGGTAAGGAATTTCAGTAACAACGATTGCTGTTCTTGCTTGACGACCACCGCCACCAGCGATTTCTTCAAAACCAGCAACTGCTGACATTTTGATAGAGCCTCTACCTGTTTCATAAGCTTGTTTAATATCATTCAAACCAATAATTGTTGCAGCTGTAGGGAAATCAGGCCCTTTAATATGCTCCATCAATTCTGCGATTGTAATTTTTGGATTATCAATAAGTGCAATAGTACCATCAACGATTTCGCAAAGGTTGTGAGGAGGTACGTTTGTTGCCATACCTACTGCGATACCAGAAACACCGTTTAATAATAACATTGGAAGTCTAACAGGAAGAACTGAAGGTTCTTGTAATGAACCATCAAAGTTTGGTTCAAATTCTACTGTTTCGCAATCAATATCAGCCAACATTGATTGAGTAATTTTATGCATACGAGCTTCTGTATAACGCATCGCAGCAGCCCCGTCACCGTCAACAGAACCAAAGTTACCATGCCCGTCAACCATCAAGTATCTTGTAGAGAAATCTTGAGCCATACGAACCAATGCTTCGTAAACAGAACTGTCACCGTGTGGGTGATATTTACCAAGTACTTCCCCAACGATACGAGCACACTTTTTGAATGGCTTATCTGGGTACATACCCAATTCGTTCATAGCATAAAGAATACGTCTGTGAACTGGTTTTAAACCATCACGAACATCTGGTAATGCACGACCAACGATAACACTCATCGCATAGTCGATATATGAACGTTTCATCTCTTCTCTTATATTTACAGGAACAATTTTCCCGTGATCAAACATATTTTGTTGCTGAGTCAATCCTCTTCCCTCCAGTCTATACTCCTAAAAATAGTATAGCATAAACATACAAATCAAGGCTAAATCTTTACATGCGGTAAAGATTTTGTTACTTTTTGGATAGGAAATAAATTAAATTTTGCCCTTCATATATTTTGCATAATCTTCACGACGCCATTCAATATCAGAACGAATTTTTTCAGCTGGGGCACCCGCAATTAAAATATTTTCTTCATCAAACTTTTTATTAACCATTGACATAGCACCGATTACAGAACCTTTTGGAATAACTGCACCCTTAAGTACCATTACTCTCATCCCCACCCAAACATTATCACCAATAACAATATCTTCTGGTGGGTTTATAACTTCCCCTGTTTTTCTATCTAAAATTATATGCCCGTCGTTATTACGAACCATAATTTCACGAGCAAACATACATTCATCCCCGATATAAACATTCTTACCATTTTTGGCAACAATATTTACATCACGGTAAGCTGAAACTCCTGAACCAACTGAAATCTCAGAACCGCCTTCAAGTCCAAAAGTTGTATGTCGAATTACTCTATGTTTTGTTGATTTTAGTGTAAATTTGTTATTATCACCATCTATTACAATTGCACTTGCAACAAACTTTGATGGAAGTTCAATTTCAACATAATTTCCATTACCATTGATTGTAATGTTTAACCCTGGAATATCTTTTTCGACACGTTTTCCATTTTCAAGAATAACAATCTCATTACAAATTCCGTCAATCTTATTAACCATTGTTTTCCTCCTTTTGGAATGAACGTTCTGTCATTTCCATCCACTTTGCATGATTATAATTATCATAGCTTTTAGCAAATTTTGTCAATGCACTAACCAAAACTCTTCCACTATCAGATTTACCGACAATCAAATAATCGCCATTTTCATTTTCACAATACATAATCTCTTTATGCACAATCTTATCGATATTATTTTTAGGATTTTTATTTATAACAGATTTCAACCAGTCGTGCAAAAGCTTCATCGGTGTAGTTTTACGAGTTAAAAGTTCTTCGTTATGTTCTTGTAAAAATTTTGAATACTCTGCTAAAATCATAATTACCTAATTAAATGGTGTTGTTGTCGCAAAACAAGTTATATCATAAATACCGACATTATTAAACTCTTTTATCATCTCTTCAAAAGTTGAACCCGTTGTGCAAATATCATCAATAATCAAAATCTTTTTGTCTTTAATCAATTTTTCCTGATTAACTTCAAAAGCGTGCGATAAATTCAACATTCTTTGAGCTTTGTTTAACTTGTATTGAGGTTTTGTATCTTTCACACGTTTAATTAAATCAAAATTAACCTCATAACCTGACATTTTTGCAAACTCATTTGCAACAAGTTCCATATGATTATATTTTCTTTGCTTTTTACGTTTTGCAAAAATCGGGACAGGAACAATTTGAAAATCATCTTCTAGCAAATCCAACCTTTGCCAATATTGCCACATAAATTTTGCCTGATAATACGCTAAATCAGATTGTCTGTGATATTTCAAACCCCTAATCAATTTTTGTAAATTCTTATCGTAAACTCCTGCACAATAAACTTCAGATTTGAAAACTTTTCGATTAACTTCTGCGGGTAAGAATTCTAATTCATCAAAACATTTTGAGCACATTTTAACTGACTCTTTTGATGATTTACAAAAGTAGCACTTCTTCTTATAAATCCAATCTAATAAACCTAACAAAAAATCTTTCATACAAAAGATATTAACATAAATTTCACTTATTTACACGTTCGTGAACAAGTAAATCAGATATTTTACACCCCAACACATCACACAATTTATCTATTGTGTCTAGCCCTAAATTAGTATGTTTATCGTTAATAATTCTTGAAATTGTTGCAGCATGAATACCGGTTTCTCTCTGAATTTGAACCGCAGAAATATTCTTTTCCCACATCAACTCTCTAAGTCTTATTTTTATCATGTTTTACATTTTATATTAAGTTATTTTCAAGTTGACAAATATTGATTTATAGACTAATATCATGACTTATAAGCAAAGATATTGTTTAATAAGTTAACATTGATTGGAGAAAAAATGAAAAAAATAGGTTTTACGCTTGCAGAAGTATTAATTACCCTAGGTATAATTGGTGTTGTTGCTGCAATGACTATCCCCAATCTAATTGCGAATACTCGTAGTTCACAATATCGCTCTGCGTTTAAAAAGGCAGTATCAACTCTTTCTCAAGCTGCACGAATGAGCCAAGCTCAATATGGTTTTGACTATGCAGGAATAAACCAAACATGCGGAACAAATGCCGCAACCGAGCATCCAGATGAAATTATGTCTTTTTGTGCAATTTTAAATGGCACATTAACAGGTGCAACCTATTATCCAAATGTGACAGATGTAAAAATGAATCAAAAAGGACAAGCAGTCCCATACAGCGTAAACGGGACATTTATGGAAAGCTTGGACGAAAAAAGTTTAAGCTATTACTTTGCATATACGTTAGCTGACGGGACGCTTGTTGGAGTAACTAAAAAAATCGGTTCCAATGATTGTGCTTTATCTATTGGTACACAAATGAGTACATCAAATTCTACTGTAACAACAATGTCTTATTGTTACGGCTTCATTGATGTCAATGGAGCTTCATTACCTAATAGAGAGGTGAGCTGTTCTTCAGGTTCTAATAAACTGGAAGCTAATACTTGTATTGTTAAAAACGATGCTCAACATATGACAGATATTTATCCTGTACGATTCCACGATGGGATAGTAGAACCTGCAACCGCAGCTGCTCGTTATGTTTTAAAAACTGCTAAGTAAATCCTAAAATTTTGTGCTAGAATTTAAAAAAACGAGGTATTAAAAATGACAAATTCAACAGCACAAACAGTATTATTTGACCCAGGATATGCACAACACACAACAATTTTATCAATCAGTGCAGAATATTTATACGCAAGTATTAACCAATTCAAAAACCTAGGTCAACGTAAAATGAAATTCAAAATGCTTTACCCACAAATTACAAGAATGGTTGATAATAATGTTGGATTTTGTCTTGGTAGCCTACTTTGGGCAACATATATCAAAACATTAGGAGATGTACAAATCGAAGGTAACCCTTGCCTTGGGGGGACTTATGATAGAGAAGAAACCATCGAAGAAGCGGATTATTCAATCGAATTTTTTGAAAGGCTTAAAAAAGATGTTAAATATTACCTAGGAACAGATTATCAAGTTAACCCGACTTGCGTAAAAGTTTTAGAATTATACAAAGAATTCCTAACGCTAAACTCTGGTTTTGTTAGTACAAAAACTACAAACGATGTAATTCTTCCACAAGGTTTTGTATCACCAAGCAAAGAAGATGCTGAAAAAATTCACACAAAAATTCAAGCAGTAATCCAATCAGGGAATTTGCTAGATTTGTTAGAAGTATTTGAATTAGCTTACAAAGGGTAAAATGGTCGATTTAAAGGAAAAATTATATCAAATGTTCATCCTCGGAACAGAGGGTGGAAATCTTGATGAGGCACTAAAAAATGGCATAGGTGGAGTGATTTTTTTCACAAAAGATATTCAATCTACCGAACAATTTAAAACCCTCATTACAAACATTAAACAAAAATGTAAAACCAAGCCATTTTTATCTATTGACCAAGAGGGGGGCAGAGTTGAGAGAACTGAAAATATCCATGGTGGTAAAAAATATCTTTCAGCAAAATTTACCTACGAAAAAGGGCTTGAATTCTTAGAAGAACAGACTCAAGAAATTGCCCAAGAGTTAAAAATTTATGGAATAAACCTAAACTTTGCACCTTGTATCGATACAAATACAAACCCAAACAACCCAATCATCGGTGAACGTGCATTCTCATCTAATCCTGATGAAGTTATTGAAGCAGAAAAAATTGTATCTTCAACTTACCGTAAAAACGGAATTATCCCTTGTGTAAAACACTTCCCAGGGCATGGGGACGCTGACACCGACAGCCACTTAGCATTACCAAAAATAGATTTACCACTTAATGAAATGGAAAACACTCATATAAAACCTTTTAAAAATGCTATTAAAAATAATATCGATATGATTATGGTTGCTCATTTGCATTGTACTTGTTTTGAGAAAGAAACAATCCCAACATCATTAAGCAAAAATGCAATTGATTATTTAAGAAACAATCTAAAATTTGAAGGGATTACAATTTCAGATGATATGATTATGAAAGGGGTTGCAGATTTTGGAGAAGTTGAAGCCTGTGAAATGGGGATTCGTGCAGGATTAAATATGTTTATTTATAGAAATTGTGATAATAAAACAATTAATATAATTGAAAAAATTTATCAAAAAGCTATAATTGATGAAGAACTTCGACAGAATATCGAAAATTCCTATAACAAAATAACAAATTTAAAAAAGAAATTTTTGGGAGAGCAATAAATGGAATTTCAAAAACATCATAAGATAACATTTTGGGTATTAGGTTTATTTATAGCTGGAGCTATAGTTTCATCTATACCAAATACAATTAAATTTATTAAATCTAAACAACAAAAACCTGACTATTATGCAATCGAAATGAGCCTTAAAAAACCATTTCCTAGCATCGCAAAAAAATATAATGCATATGCAGATATGTTTGAACAAAACGAACCGGTACTTGTTTATGGTTTCACGCAAGGACATCTAAGCAATAGACTTAGTGAGGTTTTTGATAGAGATTTTAATAAGCTTGTAAAAGAAGAAAATATCCAATTCAAAATAATCCCATATAAAAACTGGGAAATTACAGCAAATGTGATTAAAGAAAAATATATTGATAATGATGCAACTTGTTCAATGGTTACAAAAGAGCAAGAGCAACTTGAAAGTTATCTAAGTTTTGTAACTAAATGTATGACACGAGCTTGTATAGTCAATACTAAAAATAATAAATACATTTTATTAGATAGAGATGCAGAATTTATAATAAAAGTTCTTAAAGGCGAAATTGAAATCAAAAAATAAAAGATTTACAAACTTGCTTAAATCGTATGAAAAAGTATAATTAAAATAAAAAAAAGGGAGTGTGTAATGAATTTAGAACATATAAAAAAAATAGACCCACAAGTTGCAGAACAAATCGAATTAGAACTAGAAAGACAACAAAATAATATTGAACTTATCGCAAGTGAAAACTTCACATCAGAAGCAGTTATGGAAGCTTGCGGTAGTGTTTTAACAAACAAATATGCAGAAGGCAAACCTAATAAAAGATATTATAACGGTTGCGAACATATCGACGTAATCGAATCAATCGCACAAAAAAGAGCATGCGAACTATTTGGAATGGACCATGCTAACGTTCAACCACATAGTGGTGCTCAAGCTAATATGGCAGTATTTATGGCTACAATGAAACCTGGAGATAGAGTTTTAAGTATGGACTTATCAAATGGTGGACACCTTTCACACGGTTCACCTGTAAACTTCTCAGGTTTATATTTTGACGTAAAAAGTTACGGGATTAACGAGTACGGCGAAATTGATTATGAAGATGTTAGAAAAATGGCACTTGAACACAAACCAAAATTAATTATTTGCGGTGCAAGTAACTATTCTAAAATTATCGATTTCAAAAAATTTAAAGAAATTGCAGATGAAGTTGGAGCATTGTTATTAGCTGATATTGCTCACATTGCAGGTTTAGTTGCCGCAGGTGTTCATCCATCACCAGCACCATACTGTGATTTTGTGACTACAACAACTCACAAATCTCTAAGAGGACCTCGTGGCGGTATCATTATGTGCAAAGAAGAATACGCTGCAGCTATTGATAAAGCAGTGTTCCCAGGATTGCAAGGCGGCCCATTAGAACACATTATCGCAGGTAAAGCAGTTGCTCTTCTTGAAGCATCTAAACCAGAATTCAAAGCATACGCCGAACAAATCGTTAAAAACGCCAAAGCTCTTGCTCAAGGCTTAATAGATGAAGGTATGGATATCGTTGGCGGTATGACAGAAAACCACTTAATGACTTTAGACCTTAGAAAAACTGGTAAAACTGGTAAAGATATGGCTAACGTTCTTGAAATTGTTGGTATTACAGCAAACAAAAATACTGTTCCTAACGATCCTCAAAGCCCATTTGTAACAAGTGGTATCAGATTAGGTACTCCTGCAGTTACAACAAGAGGTTTCAAAGAAGAAGATATGATTGAAGTTGCAAAAATTATTGCATCTGCAGTATTTTCATCAGATAATGAAATCGGACTTAAAAATTTAAGAGAAAGATCTCTTAAACTTTGCAAAAAACATCCACTTTATAGCTAAAAAGGAGCAGAACAATTATCATTAAGTTAGCACACTCACACATAATCGGAACAATAATAGCCTACATTTTTGGGGTATTTATTGTACCAATGGTGATAAATTATTCTAAAAAAGAAGGTTTAGTTGATGTTCCGAACGAAAGAAAAATTCACACTAAACCAATTTCTAGAATAGGTGGGGTTGCAATTTGGGCAAGCACAATGCTAACTTTTTTGTGTTTGGTTCTAATGAGTTACTACCCATACGGAAAACTAATGTCTGGTATACTTTTGGGTAGTTCTTTGATGTTCCTACTTGGCTTGATCGATGATATTTATGGTCTCGGTGCAAAATTCAAATTACTTATTCAAGTTTCAATTGCTACAATAGTATATTTATTAGGCGTCCAAATAAACTCTATACCATTTTTAAATTTAGATTTAGCTTGGTGGTTGTCATATCCAATAACTATGCTATGGATTGTAGGTATTTCCAATGCTGTAAACTTTATTGATGGTGTTGATGGTTTAGCTGGATCCGTTGTTACAGTAAATGCTCTTACGTTAGCAATTCTAGCAATTACACTAAGCCCACCAAACCCTATAAGTGCGTTAATTGGATTTATTCTAGCAGGTTCAATGTTGGCATTTTTAACTTTCAACTTTAACCCTGCAAAAATCTTTATGGGTGATAGTGGTGCGTTATTTGCAGGATTTTTACTTGCAACAATCTCAATCACTGGCGTTATGAAAGTCGCAACACTTTCAATTTTATTACCATTCGTTGTTTTAGCCGTTCCAATTATTGATATTACATATGCAAGTTTAAGACGAATTGCAAAAGGAAAATCTCCATTTGTGGCTGATGCTGAACATATTCACCACAAATTACTACACGCAGGATTTTCTCAAAAGAAAACCGTAGTAATACTTACATCAGTTGCAATTCTTGCAGGAGGCTTAGCATGCTTGTTTGCAAGTCATCATGCAATCAAATACTACTTCTATCTTACAATTGCACTTGTTGCAGTTATGATTTTTCTTAATTTGATTAGAGTCTTGACAAAGAAATAAGTTTCGTTTATAATGCATACATTAAAAATGAGAATTTGATTACTCAGTTTTAGTCGGGATATATTACCTGAATAGAATATTTAAGTGCAAGTTCTTATCATATTGAAAGGTTAAGCCAAAAAAGCTTAATTGTTAATCGTATTGTACCAGAATGTAGAAGGATTTAGGACAATGATTAAAGTAGATGCAATACAATCAAATGATAGAAGACGTAGTTGCTTCTGGCCAATGGCAGAAGGAGCGGCACTAGGTACTGTAGCAGGTTATGCAACAAAATACATTCTACCTCTTACACAAGAAGAAAAATCATCTGATGAATACATAAAAATTAAAAACCAAATTAACACTCAAAAAACTCAATATAATTTTAGAACTGCAAAAGTTATTGAGTCTTTAAAAGGACAAGAAACAAGAACTTTGGCACAAGATGAGTTTGTAAAAATGTTTGACGGAATGAAAAATGGAGAACACGTAAAATCTTCACGCATTCGTAAGGCTATGTTGAATTTACGTGATAACCCTGAACAATTAAGAGAGTTCAAGAGAGTATGCAAAGCGACATCTGAAGTTGCTAATACAACAGCTAAACAATGTCTAGCTGCTTACAATTTAGTAACAAAACACATCAGACCAACAGGATTTTTCCTAGCGTCTGGTGCAGTTGTCGGTGCAGTTATGGCACTTTTCAACGATGCCTTAAAGACAGAAGTAAGACGATAGTCTTTTAAATTTATTAATTGAGTCTAATAAAATAAAGACAAGGCGGGAACCTTGTCTTTTCTTTTGCTATTATAAAGCAACTTTATCAAACTCACTTTCATAGCCAAATTCTGCAAAAAGCTTTACTCTATTCTCGGCCATATCTTCTTGAGTTTTTTGTTCGTATTCTAAGATTTTATCCCTTAGCTGTCTATCTTGCTTTGGAAACAATTTGAACAATTGTTCTAAATCAAATAAAAATAAACTAATTTCAGGCATTTTACAATCTCCTCATATACTTCACGTATATATAAAAAATTTCAAAAACCTCAAATTGCGTGAAAAACTCAAAGTATAAAGTTATGTAAATAATATATATTATTTATATCTATAATTTCTAACAAAAACAACGATGATTCCACAAATACCAATTAACAACAGAATCAACGAAATAACTTCAGCAATTGGTATCCCCCCAGCAATGTTCAGAGCACTATCAACTCTAATTCGCTCGATAAAAAATCTTATTACTGAATAAACACATAGGTATGTGAAAGTTGTCAAACCTTTATATTTTTTGCCCAATTTTGTTATTAACACCAATAACAAACAAAATCCAACTAAATTCAAAATACTTTCATATAAAAATGTTGGATGAAACAAACTATAATCCAAATATTGAACAACACGTTTTGACTCTGGGATAAAAAGTCCCCATGTCTGATTTAAAACTGGAAGTCCATAAGCTTCAGAATTGAAATAATTTCCCCAACGACCAATAACTTGTCCCAACAATGTCCCACAAGCCATTGCATCCATTATACTCATAATAGAGATATGATTTTTCTTAGCTACGACTATCATTGCCAAGATTCCACCTAAAATTGCACCATGTATTGATAACCCACCCTGTCTTAATCCCAAAATTTCTATAGGATTAGCAAGATAGTAATCATAATGCAATAGACAAAAATATAATCTTGCACCAAGTATACCCGCAATAATAATCGCTGGAGCATATTCAATAATTACATCTTTGCGAGAATCCTTATTTATACGATTATACAAGTTATTACCAACAAGCATAGCCGTAAAAATAGCCAAAGCCATAATTATGCCATACCAATATATCGGGAGTCCAAACAAACTAAATGCAATAGCTTCTGGTGCTGGAATAACAAACATTAGTCTTTATTTGACTCACTTTCAGGGTTTAATGCCCCTTCTATTTTTTCAATCTGAGCCTCGACATCAGCTTTATCAGAGGCGTTAGGGCTTAATTCTAAATACTTTTTATAATTTTCTAAGGATGCTTCGTACAATTCTTCAATATAATCTTTTTCGTTTTCAGTTAATTCAGATTTCTCTTCAAATACATCTTCTTTTTGAGTAGCTAAAGAGCCATCAACATTCAATCTAACTTTACCTTGTTTCATATCAACGGCTAAATTATTTTGTGCAGTAGCTAAAGAATAATAAGAATCCGCCATATTAGGTTTCATTGAAATAACTTTTTTATATTCTTCAACAGCATTTACGTAATCTTCAGCCTTTGTATAAACCACAGCCAAATTATAATGAGTCTCAAAAATCGAAGGGTCTAAATCAACACTGGACTTAAGTCTTTCAATAGCTTGAGTGTAATCACCTTTATCTGCGTAAACCTTTGCCTTATTGTTTAAATCCTGAACAGCCAAGTTATTTATACAAGCAGTTGAAACTACAGCAACAAACAATACGCTGGCGATTAAAATAACTTTTTTCATCTATACCCCTCTCAACATGTTAAGCTGATGTTAAAGTAATTATAATTTAATAATAAAAATATGGCAAATTTTATGAATTTAAGTTACAATAATTGAGTAAAAAGGAGAATTTTATATGTCAGACGACAAAGTAGTCAGCTTAGGCTCTAAAAAGAAGTCTAGTGAAGAAAAACAAGACGAGAACCAAACATTTGAGCCTGTTTATTGTAGTTTCTGTAAAAGACCTAATACTCAAGTTATAAAGATGGTTAAAGGCCCTGGTGTGAATATATGTTCTGAGTGTGCAATGATTGCAGTTCAATACTTGATTTTACAAGATAGAATGCCATCAAGTGAAGCTCAACATATTCTAGATGCATTTTGGGGAAAAGCGAGATAGCCTAAAATGACAAATGCTAAATTTAAACAACTAAACCCTTTTGAATTAAAATCTGCCGTCACAAGTTTATTAAACAAAATAAACTCAGTCAGTGATTTACAAAATTGTCTTGCGGATTTTGAAATACTAGACTCGCAAGAAGATAAAAAGCTTATTTCAAAGGTGTTGTTTAAAGAACTAACCAATGCAGACGAAAGCAAAATTCCAATTATTTGCTTTATGCTAGAACATTTTGTCCCAAAAGAAGAACTTATCAATAAACTTTGGGAAACACTTAAAAATCAATCTCTTCAAACAGAAGTAAAAATAACTATTTTGAATTTACTAAGAGAACTTGATGCAGATTGGACTTATGAATCTTGTGAAGAATATTTAGATGATGCAAACGAATTATTAGACGCTAATACAAAACAATTACTGAATTCTGCTGTAATAAACCCTGAAATCCAGATTGATTTTATGGACTTTTTAGCATCAATTAGAGTTCAAGATAAAATTACATTGATGAATTCGTTTGCAGATGATTTCTCATCTGATGTTCTCGCAAACATCTTAATCCCAGTATTTGTATCAGACCCAAGTAGTGCAACAGGAAAAGAGGCACTAAAGCTATTAGGAAACACCAAATCACAACTTGCATTGCATGTATTACAAGAAATGGTTCCTTTAGCAACTGGAGAACTTTTACAAGAAGTTAAAAGAAGTCTTTCCACAATAAAAATTTCTGGAATGCGAGAAGATAATACAAAAGAATTCTATAAGGAAATTCTATCAAACAGTAAACCTTACAAATTCTACATAACATACCCTGATGGGCACGGTGATCAGGCAATGATTTTCACCAGAATCACAGAAGATGAAAGAATTCGCTTTGTATCTATTGTTGTGAACGTAGAATCTGGCATTCGTGATTGCTTCGGCTTTTTTGATATATCAAAATTTGAATGCAGTAAGATTTTAGAAAGATTTTTGCGTGATGAGAAAACAGTTGATATCGACCCTGAATCGTTTAAAACAATTTTATATAACGCAGAAATGACAACAATCAAAAATAACCACAATACTTGGAAATTACCTTACGAATACGTTTGTTGGAAAAACTTGCTAATTGATATTGATTACGATGAACAAACCCTAGAACAAACAGTAAAAGAACAAATTGTTCCTGCAAAAGTGGACAAAGCAATATTTGATAGACTGTCAGAAATGAAAATTTCAGCTCACTGGTTTATGGATCACGAGTACAGTGATGAATTCCAAACCGTATTAAAAGAGCTTAAGTCAACAGCAAATCTTGATAAATTAGTTGAAGAAAATATTGAAAAAGTATTTTATGAACAAGAAAAATACGCTTGGTATTTAAAACTTATAATGGCATCATATATTAAACTTGCAATCGGCAAAGACGGAGAAGCAAGCGAAATATTGGGCTTAGCTGTTGATGAAAACCTTAAACAAGAGTTTTTCAAAACGATATTACAACAGAGCATTTATGAATATTTAATGGTTATTAAATACAACAAAGACGTGGAACATTACGGCTTGACTATCGATGAGATAAACGATAAAATCAAGTACATCGAAGATAAGTGGGTGCAAAATGTATAAAGTAATGGCTTTAGATATTGGCACAAAACGTATCGGAATTGCTCTAAGTGATTATCTCTTGATGCTTGCTAATGGGCACTCGTACATTCAAAGAGAACCTGAAGCCAAAGCTCTTGAAGCAATCCAAAAAATTGCAAAAGAAAATAACGTAAAAAAGATTGTAATCGGCATACCTTTAAATATGGACGGTACTAAAGGTTTTCAGGCAGAAAATTGCGAACAGTTTGCATCTAAAATTCAGGGTTATGAAATAATTTTTGAAGATGAAAGATTAACATCTGATGCGGCAGAAGAAAACTTACGCAATAAGAAAATAGATTTTAGAAAAGACAAGGGTCTAGTTGATATAGAAAGTGCTTGTATTATACTAGAACAATACCTTGCAAGAAAATAAAGGAGAAACAAAAATGGCATTTGATGAAGAAAACGTAATTGAAATTACAGATGATGACGGTACAGTTTTAAGATGCGAATTATACGACATTCTTGAATATGAAGGAAAACAATACGCATTATTATTAGAAGAAACAAGTGCTGACACTGAAGAACCTGAAATTGTTTTAATGAGATATGTTGAAGAAGGCGAAGAAGTTTTCTTTGAAACTATCGATGATGATGAAGAATTTGCTAAAGTTCAAGAATATATCGAAACTCTTGATCCAGAAGAAGACGAAGAATAGTAATAAGGAATAGAATCTTGTTTGAAAAATTTACTGAAAAAGCGGTTAACGTAATTGTAGAGGCCCAAAATATCGCAATTTATGATCACTCAGATAAAGTTTTATCGGAGCACTTGTTATTGGCTCTAGTTAAAGAAACAAAAGGTTTTTGTGCAAAAATCTTCAAAACATATGACCTGACATATGAAAGATTAGCTGAAGAAATCTATTTGAGCCTTAATATCGAAGAAGCTGATATGAATTCTGCAATTCCTTTCAGTGAAGACTTTAAACGCATTCTAACAAATACTATGGACTTGATTGAAAAATCTGGCAACCCAACAGTTCACTACGAGCACTTGGTACTTGCCGCAATCAACGATACACATTCAAAAATTCCACAATACTTGGAAAACCTTGGATTTGATATCGAAAAATCTCGTCCACTAATCGAAAAACTTGTTCAAAGAAAAGTTAAAAAAGACTTTCACCCTGAACTTGATGAAAACAAAGAAAAAGAAGTTAACCTAACTCAAGAAACAGATTCATTATTTGATAACGAGCAATCTTCAAAAGTATTTGAACGTGCAGTTTCAAAACTTTCAACATCAAACTATGAAATTTTAGGTACTGAACAAATTATTTCATCAATTTTAGAAGACAAAGAGTCTGATTTAACAAAAATTTTAGAACAATTTGGTATTACAGAAGACGTTTTTGAAGAAAAACTTTCCCACATCAATTCTCGTCAAGCTGAATACGAAGGTCGTCAAATCGTATTCACACCAAACGCTTTTATTGCAATGAGTTTAGCACTTCAGACTGCAAAAGAACTTGGTTCATCTGAAGTTTTACCAGAACATATGATTTTAGGGTTGTTAAAAACTAAAAAAGGTGTAGCTTACAACATTTTCAAAGAATTAAATATTAATGATGATGATTTAGCACACGGAATTATTAAACCTATTGAAAAACAAATGCCAGAAACATTGACAATCCTAAGATTAGCAAAACAAGAAGCTCGTCGCATTGGTCGTGGGGTTGTTGGTACTGAGATGTTCTTATTGGGTATCATTGGTGAAGCTACAGGTATTGGTGCAATTGTTCTAAACGAACTTGAAATCAACATTCGTGATGCAAGAATTATTGTTGAAAAAATTATCGGCTACGGTAATGAATATTTTGACAATGAGATGGTATTCACAAAACGTGCAAAACGTGTACTTGAAGCAGCTTGGGAATACGCTAAAAAACAACATAAGACAAAAATTGAATCAGCAGATCTTCTTTGGGCAATCACAACAGAACCAGATTCTCTTGCAATGCAAGCCCTAGAACAACTAGGCACAGACGTTGTTGAAATCAGAGAAGGTATCAAAAAACATTCACAAAAACAATAATTATGAAACAAATCCACAAAACAATTAAATCTTTTTTAAAAAAATACGATTTGGAAAAATCAGATTTAGTTTATCTTGTAGCTTTTTCAGGTGGATTTGATTCAATGTGCTTGCTTCACGCTTTAAAAAAATCTTGTAAAAATAAAATCGTCGCAATTCACCTAAACCACAAATGGAGAGGAGAAGAGAGCGATTTAGAAGAACAAAACTGTAAGAATTTTTGTGAAAATCTTAAAGTAGAATTTTATAGCGAAAACTTACCCGAAAATGTTGCAAAAACAGAAACTGCAGCTCGTGAAGCACGTTACAAATTCTTTGAAAAATGTGCAGAAAAATTTGATAGCAAAATTATTTTTACAGCACACAACAAAAACGATAACGTTGAAACCCTAATATATAGAATTTGTACAGGAACAGGTATCTCAGGTCTGCAAGGTATTACAGAGCGAAGAGATATTTATTACCGACCACTTCTTGATATTACAAGAAATGAAATTGAAAATTATTGCAACGAAAATAACCTAACCCCAAACAAAGATAGCTCAAATTCTGATACAAAATATAAAAGAAACTATATTAGAGCTGAAGTTATACCAACATTGGAAAAAGTAAATCAAACTGTTTCAGATTCAATCCATTCACTTTCTGAAATAGCAAGAGAAGAAACTGAAATTATTGAAGAATATCTAAAACTTTTAACTGAAAAAATCACTGAAAATGGCAAAATAAAGACAAAAAAATTCTTAAAACTATCAAAAAATGTACAAAAACGTCTTATCTATAACCTTTTTATACAAAATAATTTGGATTACGACAGAAAAAAAATATTAAATATTTTTGAATTTATTAGTGAGAATTCAAACTTAAAAGCAGGAAAAACTTGTTCACTTACTGACAATTTATGGATTTTTGTAAGTGAAGAAAACATCGAAATCATCACAGGGAATAAAATTTTAACTCCATATTTTCATATTACAAAAGAGGGCAAATACGAAAATAACGGATATATTTTTGAGATAGAAAAATTTGAAAAAGAAGTTCGAAAATTTCCAAAAGACAGTGATTGTACAGCCTATGTAAATCTAAAAAACCTACCATTAGATTTTGAGGTTAGAACACGTCAAGATGGCGATATAATTAGACCTTTCGGACTTGACGGAACTCAAAAATTAAAAAAATATTTAAACGAAAAGAAAATTCCTAACCATGAAAAAGACAATTTACTATTTATGACACAATTCAATGAAGTATTTTGGGCTATTGGTCTTGGGATTAGTGATAAAATAAAAGTTAATTCAAAACCAACACATCGTTTGGCATTTTATAAGAAGGGACAAGCATAATGGAAATTAAAATTGAAGAATTGAAAGTTTTATTCAGCGAAGAACAACTACAAACAAGAATCAAAGAACTTGCAGCTGAGATGAACAAGTTCTATAACGGCGAAGAAGTTATTGCAATATGTGTATTAAAAGGTGCAGTTATGTTTGCAGTTGATTTGGTAAAACATTTAGATATGCCACTTCAATTGGAATTCATTAGACTTTCAAGCTATGGTTCATCAACTACAACATCTGGGAAAGTTAACGCTGTTGATATTCAATTACCAGACTTAAATGGCAAAAACGTATTAATTATAGAAGATATTGTTGATACTGGTCTAACTGCAAAATTCTTGATTGATTTTATGAACTGCAATTTCCACACAAAATCAATCAAATTCTGTTCACTTCTAGATAAAAAAATCACACGCAAGGTTGAAGTTGAACCAGATTATTATGGATTTGATGTTGATGACAAATTCGTTGTTGGCTATGGATTAGATTACGATGGATATTTCAGAAACCTAAAATATATAGGTTACAAAGAGGTATAAATATACACAACCTCTAGCAAAAATATTTTTCACACACATTATACAAGTATGAAAATTTCTAACATGGCATTTACTGGAACTAAGATAAACACTTTATATTACAATGATTTGCACAGTTCTATAAAATACGTTGATACTTTTTTAGAAGAAAAGGACGAGTTTTATAGGCAAAATCAAGGTGCTATAAATATAACTCTTTGTGGTGGTGATATGTTTTTGGATGAAAATTCCAATAACGAAATCGTTGCACAAAAACTAGGGCCACAAACAGATGCCATCAGTGTTGGAAACCACGATCTTGAACAAGGTGAACACCTTGCTACAATTATTAATAAATACGATCTTCAAGATAAATTTTTATCAACAAATTTAAAATATACAAGACCAACACAATTAAGTAAAATTCCAAAAAGTAAAATTATTGAAAAAAAAGGTGAGAGAATCGGGGTAATAGGCGTTTCCCCATTTGATTTTAACCATATTACATTTATGAATACATTGACTGAATTTATTCGAGTAAGACCGTTTGAAGAAACTATTGAAATTATCAAAAACGAAGTTAAAAAACTTGAAAAAAGTGGCATCAATAAGATATTCTTACTAGCACACACAGGTAATCAAAGTAAATCTGGTGATGTTGATTATTACAAAGAACTTGCAAAAATTGGTGGAATCGATGTAATTATTGGCGGACACGACCATAATGAAACCGACAGATGGGAAGTTTCAGATAGAGGTGAGCCTGTAAAAATTGTTGCAACAGGTAAAACACCAACAAAATATTTTGGAGAAAACCTTGATGAATATGGGATTTTAAATTTGGAATTTGATGAGGATGGTGTTCTTGTAAAAGATAACTGTAAAAACATTTTTAAACCCCTTACAAATGATGGCACACCTCAAACTGGTGAAACCCTATTCACACTTGATAGACCATTAGTAAAATCAAACCCTTTATTTGGACATAGTGAAATTGGAAACATTATTGCTGATTCAAATTTGTGGTACGTAAACACATACTCTGACGGAGCACCTGCAGATATTGCCTTAGTTAATGCTGGTACAATCAGAGATAACTTTGACGACCCATATGTTACAAAAGCAGATATTAACAATGCTTTACCATTCACAACTTCGACTTTAATTAAGACAATATTAACTAAAAAACAAATTATAGATACACTAAACTGGTGTGCTTTATCAACATCTTTTGGCAAAGTTTCCCCAGGAGTTATGCAGGTTGCGGGACTTGAATACACAATTAATCCAGACTTGAAAGTAACTTCCGTACATATACTAAATCCTGATGGCTCAATAAAAGTTGATTTGGATAATTGCGATAATGATGAAGAATTTATTGTTGCCTATGATGTATTCCTAGCAACTGGCGTAGCTGGTTTATCTGAGATGAAAAAAGATTTAGAAAATGACCATAATATTGAATTCTTTGATGCCTCAAGACAAGATGCATTGTATGAATATTTAACAACCAACCATAAAATCCAAGACTACAAAACTACACGCATCCATAAAGTAGAAGTCCCTGCTGAATGTTTATAATAATTACTGTATCTAAACGAATTGATTAAATTAATTATTTATTATAAAATTAAGAAAAAAGGAGAGCCAAAATGGATCAAGAAACTTATATGAAAATAATGGGTTATGTACCTACAGTTATCGAAGCATCATCTCGTGGGGAACGTTCTTTTGATATTTTCTCAAGATTATTGAGAGAAAGAATCATCTTTTTAGGTACAGAAATTGATGATGAAGTAGCAAACTCAGTAGTAGCACAACTTTTACTACTTGATAGTGAAAATTCAGAAAAAGATATCATGTTATATATTAATAGCCCTGGTGGTGTAATCACTGCAGGTATGGCAATCTATGACACAATGAACCTTATCAAGTCAGATGTTTCTACAATCTGTTTGGGTGAAGCAGCTTCAATGGGTGCTTTCCTACTTTCAGCTGGTGCTAAAGGTAAAAGAATGGCTTTACCAAGTGCAAGAATTATGATTCACCAACCACTAGGTGGTGCTAGAGGCCAAGCTACCGATATCGAAATCGAAGCAAAAGAAATTCGCAGAATGAAAGATATGTTAATCGGAATTATGGCAGAAAACTCAGGACAATCTTTTGATAAAGTAAAAGAAGACTGTGAACGTGACCACTATCTATCAGCATACGAAGCTATGGAATACGGCTTGATTGACAAAGTTGTAGAACGTGGTACAAAATAACAATTGTTAACAAAACTTAATAAACGTCTAAAAACATGCAATTACTTGATATTGCATGTTTTTATATATGTGTAGGTTATAAAAAAGGTTAGTTTTAAAAATTGAAAAGGTAGGGTTAGTATTATGTGTATTCTAATGTTTAACGCACGTGTACACGATCTGATTTACCAAAAGAGTAATCTTCAGTATCGTTTACAGAAAATCACGAAGAAATTAATGGATTTACAACAGTATTCAGCACTCATCGGTAGTGGGGAAGTAAGGCCAGAAACATTGGCAGCATTGCCTGGTTCAATGTTTGGTAGAGCAATGGGTTACCTTGCGAACGCAAACAATAGTGCATATCAATATATGCAACAAACAGCTCCAGCAATTAGTTCAATTTGGATGCAACAGCAACCATATCCACCAAATCCACAACAACAAAAAATGATGAATGAATTCATTATGCAACAGTTGTATCAACAAGGTAGAGATAAGGCACTTCAAGTTGAAACAAAACTTCTAAAAGTCGATGAAGAAAAACTTACTCAAGAAAAAGAGAAACTTGAAACTTTAGCTCAATCAATTGAAGCAGAGTTAAAAGCCGCTAAAGAAGCTCGTAACAAAGGCATTCAAGATATGGCACCAAAATATACGGCTTAATGAATAGATTAACATAACCCTCATTTATAAACTAACTAACCCCAAAAACCAAAGGACTCGTCGAAGACGGGTCCTTTAGCTTATACTAAAATTATTTCATCTATAGGAATATCAAATTCATCCTTTGGTAAAGTTTCAACTAACAAATCCTTTGGCATAGCACATAAGGTTTTAACGTTAGAATTCCTTATTCGATATAACAATCTATCATAATACCCGCCACCATAGCCAAGCCTATAAGCATTTTTATCTACCAACAATGCTGGAACTATTATCAGATCCATACAACATGCATCTACAGCTTCAGAAACAGGCTCTAATACATTAAATGCCGACAACTTCAATTCATCACCTAGCTTGTATAGACAAACATCCAACTCATCTTCGTTTACTCTGGGTAAATAAAAATATTTTTCATCATTAAATAATTCACGTAAATCTATTTCATACTTCTTTGGATAAAAAATCATAACTTTTTTCGCTTCTTTATAAGCTTTATTTTTACGAATCATAGCAACCAGTTTTTTAGAAATTTCTCCAATTTCTAAAGTTTTTCTAATATTCTTTGCTTTTATTCTTAAATCTGTTTTCATATCCACAAAATTAATATATAATAAATTCAAGAAAAATGACAGAAATTTGCAACAACAATTTAATAAATCCAAATTGGGCTCAACACGGCTACATCCAAGTCTATACAGGTGACGGAAAAGGTAAAACTACCGCATCATTAGGACTTGCAATGAGAGCCCTTGGCCGTTGTTGGAAAGTCTTGATTATTATGTTTACTAAAGGTGGCAACGATTACGGCGAACTTAATTCATTTACAGAACTTTCACCAACAATTTCCGATAATCTTAAAATTGTTCAAGCTGGACTAGATAGAGTGATTTATAAAGAAAATCAGAACGAACAAGATGAACAAGAAATCAAAAAAGGTTGGGATTTAGCAAAAAAAGCTATTCAAAATCACGAATATCAACTCATAATCCTTGATGAAGCAAATATCGCAATCGATATGGGAATACTTGATGTTGATGATGTTGTTGAGACATTGAAAAACAAACCTGAAGAGATGGAAATTGTTTTAACAGGCAGAAATGCACACCCAAAAATTGTTGAAATTGCACACCTTGTATCAGAAATCAAACCAGTAAAACACTACTGGGATACAGGAATTGCAGCAAGAAAAGGAATTGAGTATTAATTGTAGCTACTTTGCCGTTTGCATAACATATCTACCTGCATTTGTTGCAGGAGATACAGTATCATTGTAAAATACCACTGGGTACACGTCTTTTACATCTCGACTTTTTACAATACAGGAAGCATCAACATCTTTACTTGTTGTTCCAATAGAACATCTTGTTTCCTCATTAGGAAGAGTTACTCCATTAACATCAATGAATCCTGTACATGTCCAAAGACCATTCGTCATATTCGTGTCTAATAAAGCTTCTCCTAATCGTTTTCCAACTTTAAGTTCACAACCTCTAGACGTTGAGATTGATCTTACTCCAACAAGAGTCCCATCTTTTAACATATATACTGTAAATTGCCCATCCCCACCACTAAAATTCGCAGTATATGTTTTCATATTATATTTATAACGTTGAGTTAATTCTTGATTGCGATATACACCCTGAATACCAGATAAATTACTATTTAGTATTGCACAAATAGAAGACTTCGTTTCAGATGTATGTTTCATAAAATCTGTTCCACTACATTGCTCACTAATATCAGCATAACTCCAATCATAACGAGCCTGATTTAATTTACCAGCTTGAGCGAGAGTAGAAACAGATTTTTTCAATTGGGCCTTATAACGAATACCAGAGATATTACTCATCAAATTCGGTATCGTCATAGCCGCAACGACACCAATTATACCAAGTGTAATTAATACCTCAGCTAAAGTAAAACCTATTTTAAAATTTTTCATGCAACTTAACTCATATTTTTAGTTATTTCTTTCTGATTATACTATATATGATGTCACTTTTCAATAAAAAATGCCGATATACGGCATTTATAAACACGAGAAATTTTATTAAATCTTTTTATTTAAACTTACCCAATATAGCAAGATAATAAAGTTGCTCCTGATAATTTCATTTTTTTCAAAGCTCTTAACTCAGTTTGGCGAATACATTCTTTTGTAACTCCATAAAGATTACCAATCTCTTCTAAAGTGAAACGTTCAGAATCGTCTAAACCATAACGCATTTTTACAACTTCTTGTTCTCTTTCTTTTAATGTTGAAATCACATTATTAATATCATTTTTTAAAGATTGGTATTCCACATTTTCAGAAATCAAAGTTGTATCATCTGCTAGAATATCCGCAACATTTAATTCTTTTCCATCATTACGTTCCAAACCGTTTTCAATGGAAATAGTTTTTGTATATGCAGATAAAAACATCTCAATTTTATCAGGTGCAATATTCATTTTTTTTGCTACATCTTCAGTTTTCACAGTATCATTAACTTCTTGTTCCATCTGAGATTTAACTTTTGAGAATTTTGATAAAGTTTCTTGAATATATACAGGAATTTTCATGCAATGAGATTGCTCAGAAATAGCCTTAAACATTGATTGTTTAACCCACCAAGTTGCATAAGTAGAAAATCTATAACCAAGTCTGTAATTATATTTTTCAGCAGCAATCATTAAACCTAAATTACCCTCTTGAATTAAATCAATAATAGGTAAAGAGGACATATGAATTGCTTTTCTAGCAACAGTTACAACCAATTTCAAATTAGCTTGAATAAGTCTTTTTTTAGCTTCTGAATCACCCTGTTCGATTGCTTGAGCTAGTTTTTTCTCTTCTTCAAATGTTAATTGTGGATAATCTGCAATTTCTCTTAAATAAACCTTTAATGCATCATCCTTAGATGCTTCAATCACTTCATTTTTCGCTGGGTTAGAATTTTGTGGTCCGATTTTCATTTCAACTAGGGGCTCTCTCAACATAAATTTAAACTCCTTCTTATTTGCATGAGAATTTTGACGGCGTCTGGCTCGCCATCTATGGGGAAATGTAACACGAGATAAGATATATACTTTGTATATACCCAAATATATATTAAGCGTTACATCATGTTAAGAAACTTTAAGAGTAGCCTCTATGTTAATATATGTTAAACATAAGATATCAGAGGATTTTCGTATTATAATAAAATTAAGTTAAAAGAAGAGGAGATTTTAAATGGGATTCAATTTAAAAGAAAAATTTCAAAACCTTAACAGAAAAAATGTTGCAATCGCAACTGTGGTGTTGTTAGTAATAACAATTTGTACAGCATTTGGTTTTGAGTATTACAATTACACAAAATTAAAAGCAAAAGCTGAAGCCGCTGTAGCCGAAGCATTTGAAAACGCAGGGCCAGATTTATCAGGAGAGCCTAAAAAACCTTCTGAATATCAAATTGGGGAAGAATACACAAAAGCTATGAAAAGTAAAAAACCAGTACTAGTACTATTCTACGCTGACTGGTGCGGATATTGTGTAAGATTTATGCCTATTTACCAAGAATTATCTGAAAAATACAAAGATACATTTGATTTTTCTAAAGTAAACGTAGAAGATAAAAAATACGAAAAAACAGTAAGAAACATTGGTATCACAGGGTTCCCTACTGTATTTATTATCGACCCAAAATACGATAACAAAGTATTATTATCTAATGCTATTTTAGGAACAGTTGACGGCGTTAGTGCCGAAATGGATAGATACGCAAGAATCAGAAAAATCCTTGATTCTAAAAAGAAATAGTACATAAATCTTAATAATACACTTTCAATTTAAATATGTGTTTTGTATAATAGCAGTGTTTCCTCATCGGAAACACTGCAGAAATACCAGTTATTTCACATATAAAAAAATAACAAAAAGCATTTTCTGCATTATGGATAAAGAGTTAGGGGAATTCGTTAATATTTCTTCATAATCGAGGAGATAACTAGCAATTTTTTTAATGTTTTGAATTCTATATATATAGAAGGTCATAGTAGGTGTAAAATGAGTATCGAAAAGATTAAAAGCAACATGGAAAGCTTTTCAGGTCAAAACCTGCACGGCAACAAATTTGCCAAGAACAGAGCATACCTGAACACTCCACAAGATAGCGTCAGCTTTACAGGGGCTGCAGCAACAACAGCAAAAACCCTGCAAGATTTTTTACTAGATTTGATGCCAAAAAGTATTAGAGGCATGGTGAAAATTCACGAGGGCATGGGTGAATTCCAAAACCAACTTATTAACGCAGTAGGTACAGGTTTGGTAGCTCCAGTATTTATTAAGTGGAACCCATTATCAGACAAAGATGAGGATACAAGAACATATACAGCGTGGAGACAACCAGTTTCTGCAGTCTTAGCAATTGGTACACAAGGTGCTATTGTTATTCCATTTAACAGACTTATCAAAAAATTATCAGATGTTGGCTACCTAGGACCTCAATATAACGCAACTTTATTCCCATCTGATACTTATATTGAAAAACAAATTAAAGCCGAAAATCCTGGCGTAAAATATACAAAAGAACAGTTAAAAGAAGCCGTTTCTGCTCGCAAAAAAGAATATGATGCTAAATTTATTGAAATGATTAAACAAGACAAAATCGTTTTCAATACAACTGATGGTAAAACAGCTTCAACATTAGAAATGCCAAAAGGCGACTTCAAAAAACTATTTGAAGAAACTTTAGATAGTATCATTAAAGAAGAAAGCCAACAAAAACTTGCGGCTATTCAGAAAAAATTACCTAAGAAAATTGAACGTGGTATCTTCTTCCACGATTACCCAGATGAATCAATTTCAATTCTTCAAAGATTACAAGGCAAACTTGGTCAATTATACAACCAAACAAACTTAACTGGTAGCAATGGCGGTAACGTAACTAACGCTCACAAACTCTTTGATGCTGAATGCAAAAACATCATTAAAGAATTGAAAAAAGAAATGAAGAAAGATTCTTCTAAAAAAGATTTGAACACAGAACTTATTAAAATTGTAAAAGAAATCAAAGACAAAAATACAGGTTCTGACCCAATCTCAGTTGAAATCTTAGAAAACAAAATTTCAAAAATGCTTGCTAACATCGAAACAATGAGAGCAAAAAATTCAACAAAAGAAATCATTGATTATGTTACTGAAGTGGTTACACGAAGAACAAACGCTATCGATGGAACAATTGAAACATTAACAAAAATCAAAAATAGATTATTAACTTCAGGAATCACAGTAAAAGAAGCTCAAGAAATCATTAATGAAGCGATTGCAAACTCTCACGGAGCAGTAAGAGCTCAATTACAAGCTTCTGGACACTCTGAAAGCGAAATCAAAAAAGCTATTGAATGGATAGAAAGTGCTGGTACAAGATTATCAGAAAAAGCACAATCTGTAGCTAAATGTATTGCTGAACAACAAAAGAAACATATCAAATCAAACATCGATGGCATGAAACGATGGACAGGTTTGGGTGTATCTTTAGCAATCCTACCATTCACTTGCTGGTTATTGAACAGAATCTATCCTTGGTTTATGGATAGAGCATTCCCAGATCTATCAAATAAAGCAGCCTCTGCTAAAAAAGATAAATACAATAAAACAGAGGAGGTTAAATAATGAGCGGATTAAATTTAATTGAAAGAGCAATCGCAAAACCTCTTAAATGGTTCTCAGGCAGTAAAGTTGCTAGAAATGCAGGTAACCAAGTATTTAATAATAACAGAGCCTATAT
Source organism: bacterium (assembly GCA_017536545.1). Lineage (GTDB taxonomy): Bacteria > Cyanobacteriota > Vampirovibrionia > Gastranaerophilales > Gastranaerophilaceae > Zag111. The sequence goes on along the minus strand of JAFXHF010000017.1, from coordinate 22,567 downwards.
TGACGGTCTAGGTGTAGCTTCAATCATTGCAAAAGACGGTCTAGGTTGTTACTTATATGTTACTCAATCATTGAACAACAAAGACATTCCAGATGACAAACGTAGTTTCGTTGCATCTTTAGACTTAACAAACGGTGTATTGATGATTGCATTACAGTTGTTAATGTTCTTCACAGTATCACATAAAGTTTGTCAAACTAAGATGTTTGATAAATTCTTCGGTAAAATGTTTGATAGACCAATCAAAAAAGCTTATCAAGCACTTGCGAAAAACGAACCTCGATTTGCAGGATTGGAAGATATCAAATTCGAAAAAGAATTTACAAAAATTAGAAACAACGTTAAAGACGCATTTGGTGGTGTTACATCACTTGTTGCAGCTTCAATTATTGGTAAACGTGTATTAGTACCATTTATCGCAACACCACTTGCTGGTACTGTTGAAAAGAAAATGAAAGAAAAAATGGATGCTAAAAAGGGTATCAAACCAGAAAACGATGCAAATAAAGACAATTCTCAACCTTCAATGCAAGGCGGAATGAAAGATGCTCCTGCAGCATCAACTCAACCAGCGTTGGTTGCTCCACAATTCGATACAGGTTCAACAAACTTGTTAGATAAATACAGAAAACAACAACAATAATATATTTACATCTACAAACGAGAAGAGCTAATCCCATAACTGGGGTTAGCTCTTTCTTATATGCTTAACCAATTTACTACATAATTTTATTTACTAATTCTTGAATATATGATTTTACAGCAGGTGTTATCATCAAATTTGGTTCAGATACAACAAATTCATCCAAAACAAAAATAGCTTTTCTTATATCTCCATTTTCTTCATACAACAAGCCTAAAAGCAATTTATCATACGGATTATCTGTTTTAGTTTTATATATTTCAAGCTGTTTTGGAATTTGACCCAAAGCCTTGTAACACCCAACTAAATTTTTGTAAAATTCAAAATTCAAACTATATTGAGTAATTGCCTGCTGGAAACAATCTAATGCCAAATCTGGGTAACCAATCGTCATATAAACTTTTCCAAGATTATTAAAATAAACCGCAGTTGCTTGTGTTTTAGGATTTAAACTTATAGCAATTTTAAATTCCTGAATCGCAGCATAATAATCTTTTTCCTCGACATACATAATTCCTAAGTTATTATGTTCATATGCATTTTTTTCAGGATCAATAGTGTAAGAAACAACCGTTCCAGGAGCTGCAAGTGCTGGGACAGTTAATAATATCAATGCAAATAATATTAAAAATCTCTTCATTATTTACCTTTATAATTAAATTTCACTAGAATTCAACTATAACAAGTTAAATTCCAAACCTTCATAAGCCATATGAATATTTTTAGAACTTGATGTATGGTGCTCTTGAATTCTTGCAAGCCTTGTATCATCATATGATGGGTCGTAATGGAAAAATACTAAAGCTTTAGCTTTTGCTTGTTTCATAACTTCCACTGCCATATCATAAGTTGAGTGACCATAACCTTGTTTTGGAGAATAAGGACTCAAATAATCTTCTGTAGTATATTGGGCATCGTGAATTAGCATATCACAGCCTTTTGCAAATTTTGCAAATTTACTATCACCACCAAAGTAACATTCTTTATCTGTAGCAAACACTAAAGATTTACCTTTGTAAGCTATTTTATAAATCATAACCCCATCTTGAGGATGAACATAAGATTTGTAGAATGTAACTAAAATATCATCTTCGCCTTGTTCCACTTCCGATAATTTTAGAAGTTCTGGTTTACTATTTGGCTTAATCAAAATAGCTTGTTCATCATAAATATCTTGAATTTCCAAACTACAAGCGATATCACCTAAGTCCAATGGAAAAGTTTTCCCAAAGACTTGTTCAGATAAACATTTAGCTAAATTACAATCAGAAGTTCCTTGACCAAATATCAATAATTTTGTAGTCGGAATATGAATAGGTTTAAAAAACGTCAACCCTAACAAATGGTCATGATGAATATGAGAAAGTAACACAGTAGCTCGAGTTTCAGTTCTTTCCTCAGGACGAACAGCAGAAGCTATATGTTCTTGCATTAAATCATCCCCAACACCAACAATCCCTGTACCTGCATCAAGAATAATTAAATGTCCGCCCACATTAACTTCAACACAAGATGTATTCCCGCCAAACTTTAAAAAGTTCTTATCAGCTACAGGGAAACTACCTCTTACACCTCTGAATTTTACTTTGAATTCACTCATCTCTACTGTCCTTTATTCTTTTTAATTTCATAAGTTCCAAATTGATCTTTTTCTTCTCCCGCATATATCCCGCCAGAGAATACTAAAATTTTTGCCATTTTTTGAATAGTTGTCTCACGAGTTTCTTTCCACTCAAAATCAAAAACTACTTTATCTCTATAATTGTTCACACTCACAACTCTAAACGCATTAGGATACGACACTAAAGCTGGCGATGCAACATATAAAACGTTATCATGTTGAACAATTTTTGCTGCGTGATAATGGCCTTGAAATACTGCTATTGGATTTTTATAACTTTCTAACAGTTGTTTTAAAACAATACCATTACGCATCCTATGATTTGGGCTTGCAAAAGGTTCCACTACAGGAACGTGCATAAATATTAAAACCGTATCGTTTTTGGATGAATCTAATTCTTTTTTTAACCACTTCAACTGTTCCTCATCAATATAACCATTTGAAGTAATTTCATCCATAATAATATTATCTAGAACAATTACTTTATAATTCTTCTTAGGTGCAAATGAATAATATGCCTTTTTCACCTTAAAATCAGGATTAACATTACGCACAGTATCCCAATATACAGATGTTGTTAGATACCCCCCAACACATCTATCATGGTTGCCAAAAGCCAAATACCAAGGGAATTTAAGTTTTTGAATATGAGGTAAAAATGCTTTTAACTCTTTTTCAAAAGATTTATCAATCTGATCACCTGTGAACATAACAAAATCCATATGGTTATATTCATTAATTTGGTTCACAGCATCATCTAATAACCTAGGCGACTCCCCAATCATTTTGAAAGTAGTATTTGGAGAATTCTGCATAAAGTGAACATCACTAACTTGAGCAAATTTTAGAGAAGATTCATTTACATCTGAAAAGGCCTGCAAGCCCCATAACATGCCTGCAGTCAAACAAATCGTAACAAAAGCATTAAAAACTTTTGTAAAAAAACCTTCTTTTTTTTCTCTAACGACACGTCTGCCGTTTTTTCTTTTACTCATTGTTACTACTTTCCAGAATCTCTTTTATTTCATTATACTTATCTTGTAAGTATTCGTCATCATCAGAGAGTATGAGAGCTTTATCAATATTCATTAACGCACTCATATAATCTTTCATAGCAAAGTCACAAAGCCCCATATATTCATATGTTTTTGAAGTCTGAATATCAGGCAATAATTCTGTAAAAATTTCTTTCGCACTCTTATAATCTTCGGCCTTATATAAAAGTTTCGCTCTATCAAATTGATATTCAGGGCAATTATTTAGCTCAATAGCCTTATCATTATCAGCTTTTGATTCTTCTAACATTCCTAATTCAAACTCTGCACGAGATTTAACCGCATATGCTAAATCATCATTTGGGTTAAACGTTAAATATTTATCAATCGGATTAATAACAGCATCATAACGTTTAACATCAAACAGAGTTAAAGCTGAAGCCAAATAAGCCTGTGCAAAATCAGGTTTTGCAGATAACGCCGCATTATAAGAATCTAAAGCCTTCAAATATTCATTATTATCTCTATGGAAATTACCTAAATAGTAATATGCCAAGTAAATATTTTTACTTTCAGTACCTGCAATTAATGCTTGGTATTCTTTTTTTACATCGCCAACTCTTTTATACTCATGAGCCTGCTTGACATGTGGATTAACACTGGTTACAAAGGATTTTTTATCTTTTGCAATCACATGAGCCAAACCTTTTTTCAAATCCGCAACTTGTTTATTTTCAGGATTTATTTCTAGTATTTTATCTAGATAAACCATAGCAGATTCGTAATCCCCGACAACACAATAATTTGCCGCAATATCAAGATAATCTTCTTCAATTTCACTTGCAAAAACTGGAAGATTACAACATACCACTAAACCTAATATTACTGATAGAAGAAACTTTTTCATAATTGTATTATATCATAAATGTAGAAGTAAGGTAAACATCCAACCTTAACCATACTTCCAATTTGAAATAATTTATAGGATAATAAATGTATGGAAAATGGAAATCAAAAAATTGCAGTAGTAGCATTGTCTGGCGGAGTTGATAGCTCCGTTGTGGCTCTTTTATTACAACAAAAGGGCTACAAGGTTATTGGTATAACAGGGAAGATGGTAAATACACCTGCTGCTGATTTGATTTGTCAAAATGCAAAAAATGTTGCCGACAAACTTGGAATTGAACATCACGTTTTAGATGTTACAGAAAAATTCCAAAAAGAAATTATTGATTATTTTGAAGACTCATACAAAAACGGAGAAACTCCAAACCCTTGTATTATGTGCAACCAGCATATTAAATGGGGCGACATTTTTGATTATGCATTTAATGAATTAAAAGCTGATGTATTTTCAACAGGTCATTATGCAGATATTCGTTTTATTGATGGGGTTTATAAACTTTATCCAGCAAAAGACGAACACAAAGATCAATTATATTTCTTATATCGCATAAACCAAGAACATTTATCTAAAACTATTTTCCCACTATACGAGTACGAAAAAGAACAAGTTAGACAAATTGCGTATGATTATGACTTACCTCCAAAATCATCAAAAGAAAGTCAAGATATTTGCTTTATTCAAAAACCTTGTACTACAAAAAAATATCTAACTGAGAAGTTTGGAGAAATAAAAGGTGATTTTATAGAAATCCCAACAGGGAAAAAACTGGGAACTCACACAGGACACTATCAATACACAATCGGCCAACGCAAAGGAATTGGTATTGCAGCTCCATACCCACTTTACGTAATAAATATTGATGCAGAGAAAAATATTGTATATCTAGGCAAAAGAGAAGACGATTTCCGCACAAAACTTGCCATTAAGAATTTGAATTTCTCTTATCCACTAAAAGAAAAAGAATTTGATGCAATGGTAAAAATTCGCTACAATATGCAAGCTAAAAAAGCTCGAGTTACAATCCTTGACGACGTAGCCGAAATAAACTTTTATGAACCAGTTAATTCCGTAACTCCAGGTCAATCTGGCGTAATTTACGACATAAATGACGGACACTTAATTGGCGGTGGTTTTTGCATATACTAAAAAACTGGGCTTTAACCCAGTTTTTTAATTATATAATACTTGCAGTTGTGATAATTCCAGATTCTACCCTTTCTTTCAACGCTCCAGTTGGTTCGTAGTATGGAGATACTGTCATAACTTTTGCCGCAATATCAGGGAAGTAATACAAGAATTTCAACTCACTTGTTGTCAAAGGTTTTTGAGTATGTACGTTTGCATAACGAGCTAGTTCAAGAATGTTTCTTGCTTCATCTTCATCATGGAACTCAAGTTCTAAATTGTTATAAACGTTACGGAAACCTTTAATACCGCCATATTCACCAGTTGTAATCATACGACCTGTTTCAATAATTTCAGGTTCACCACGTCCTAATTCTTCAAAATCATACAACTCATAATTTCTTCTATCTTTCAACGCACCATCAGCGTGAATACCTGATTCGTGAGCAAAAGCGTTATCACCAACTGCTGGTTGGTTAATTGGAATATCAACACCAAAGGCATAAGCTGTGTATTTTGCTAATTTCCAAGCTCTATCAAGTCTGATGTTTTCATCGATTTTATATTTACCTTTGAAGCCAGCTGATTTTAAACAAGCCAATAAACAAGATACCAAATCAGCGTTACCAGCACGTTCACCCATACCATTGATTGCTGTGTTAATATAAGCATCTACTCCAGCATCAATAGCAGCTCTTGCACCCATAACAGAACAAGCTGTTGCCATACCTAAGTCATTATGGAAGTGCATCTCAATAGGCATTTCAGTTGCTTTTGCAATTTTATAAATTCTATCGTAAGTAGTTTGAGGATCTTCAAACCCCAAAGTATCGCAATATCTAAATCTATAAGCACCAGATTTTTTAGCCTCAGAAGCATATTTGATTAGATAATCCAAATCACTACGAGAAGCATCTTCTGCGTTAACACCAACAATTTTTGCACCTTTATCAATAGCACATTCAACTGCTTCTTTTGTCATTCTTATAATATCATCAGGAGTTTTCTTTCCTTGATATTTACCGTTAATCATTTGTTCAGAAGTTGATTGTGAAAGGTTCACATACTGTAAATCTGGAACATTTTTAAATGATTGCTCAACATCAGATGCGATACCTCTCATCCAACCTGATAATTTTGTTGTTGAAATAACACCACGTTTTACAAGTTCTAAGTTACCATTTAAGTAATTTAATTCGTGCTGTGTTGTTGGGAACCCAAATTCTGATTGAGTTATGCCCATATCATTCAACATAATGTTTATGATAGTTTTTTGTAATTTCGCTAATCCTAAACGAGAAGTTTGAACACCATCTCTATTCGTTACATCTACAAAATAAATTCTGTTATCTGCCATTTATAATTTCCTCATCTAATAAGACTATTATACACAAAATTATGTTAATTTACTTGCAATTTTATAAAAGATTAATTAAAATTATTATTATTGAAGAGCTTATGGATATGAAAAACGAAACTAAAATTTTAGATAAAAAGATTAAAAAAGAAATTAAAACAGGAAATGTGAAATCAGCAATTGAATTATGCCAAATTGGCTTACAGAAAGACCCTACAAATGCTGATTTACACTTGAGATTAGGTGATTTATACCTTGCGTGGCACTTAGATATTTATTCTTCTTGCCAGTATATTGATGAAGCAATTACAGAATACCAAATCGCACTAGAAACATATATGGATTCTGCTGAAATCTATTTCAAAATAGGTATGGCACAATTCCACAAAGGGGATTTGGATAAAGCAATCAATTATTTTGACCACGCAGTAAGAAAAGATTCAAAATATGCAAAAGCATATCATATGCTTGCAGAAACTTATACAAAAAAAGCAAGATTTATTGATGCTGAAGCTAACGCAAAATTAGCTATTAAATACGCACCTCTAGCAAGTTCTTGCTCACATTATTTATTACATAATTTGTATAAAGTTTCATCATTTAGAGTTTTTAAAAACAAACTTCGCTCAGCATATCAATATATTTTAGCAGGTTTAACACTTCCTTTTGATGAGGATGCAAGAAAGAAAGTTAAAGAATCAATGACTTATATCAAATTCTTGCCTATATTGTTAAAAGGATACTTACAGGTTCAATCAAAAGGGCTTGATACAGCTGTTGATATTTATATTGATGCAGTTGACAAGGCTCCAGGATTTGTACCTTTGTATTGTTTATTAGGAGACATTTATTCATCATTAGGACAATTTGAAGACGCTATCACAGAATATAAAATGGCAATCTGGTTGGATAACTTAAATATTCCAGCATACCGTCATCTATGCAAGGCATACGAAGATTTGGGCGATTATGATAATGCTATTGAAGTTTACAAAAAACTTATCCAAATTATGCCAAACATGCCAGAATTTCATTCAAACTTGGCAAATATCCTATACATAAAAGGGGATGTTGATGGTGCAGTTTCTCACTTCCAGACAGCAGTAACCCTAAACCCAAGTAAAGAATGGACAAGTGTTGTAAACCAAACATTAGGTTTTGTATTCCAAGAAGCAAAACAAGATATTGATGCAGCAATCACTTCTTATCAAAGTGCATATCTTTTAACACCTGAAGATATAGATATTTATATCAATTTAGGTAGTGCTTTTTACGATAAAGAAGATTATGAAAACGCTTTAGCAGTTTATAGAAATGCTCTTGAACTTGACCCACAAAACGCTAAAATTCACTGTAATTTAGGTTTCCTATACTGGGGTAAAGGTGATACAGAAGAAGCAATTAGAGAATATGAAGCGGCAATTCAATTTGATAAAAATTATGATATTGCATATAACAACTTAGGTGTAATTTATCTTGATGATTTAGGTAGAGTGCAAAAAGCAATGGAAATGTTCAAAAAATCTGTTGAATGCAATCCAAACTATGCCTTAGCACACTTCAATTTAGCTCGTTCTATTGCAATTACAGGTGATAAAATCGAAGCTGCAAAACTATATCAAATCGCTCAAGATGTGAATAAAATCACAAACGAAATTGACCCTCAAGACATTACAGATAAGATTAACGCATTATTTGACTAGTGCTCGGCCGCACGGGGCATTATGCTACCAATAATTAACATAACTTGTGAAGTTATCACATTATATTTGAGCACTAAACTAAATCATCTTCAACGCAATCAAGTTTTGATAAATCAATTGGTAAAGAGAAACCAAATGTTGAACCTTGACCAACTTGGGATTGAACAAAAACATTTCCGTAGTGGTGTTTTTCAATAGTTGTTTTAACTAAGTGTAGTCCTAGACCTGTACCTTTTACACTATGAGTTTTGTTTTCAACTCTGAAAAATCTTTCAAAAACTTTTTTCTGATGCTCAGGGGCAATACCGCAACCTTCATCTTTTACAGTAACAGTAACTTGATTTTTATCAACTTCGTTGAATAATTTCACGGTAATTGTAGAATCTTGAGGAGCGTATTTAATCGCATTTGATAAGTAATTTGTCAAAGCTCTTGCAATAGCATCATAATTGAACATCAAAAGCGGAACTTCATTATCTTTTTGAACATCGATTTTTAAATTATTTTCTTTTAATAGCACTTCAACCTGAGAAACACAAGAATCCACTAGTTGAGAAATATCATTTTCAGATTTTTCGATTTTTGCATTAGAATCTAATCTAGAGAAATCCAAAATATCATTAACCATACGATTTAAACGTACAATTTCAGTATTCAAAGTACCAATAAATTCTTTTTGAGTTTCAATATCAAACTCTTCACCATAATTGTAAAGAGTATCGATATAACTTCTTAAAACAGTTACAGGAGTTCTCAACTCGTGAGAAACATTTGAAATAAATTGTGATTTCATCAAATCCATTTCTGTTTCTCGAGTAACATCAATTAAAACAATGATATAACCCACATAATCGTGATTGCGAGTAAACATTGGAGAAATAATTGATTTTAAAATTCTTCCACCAATAGTAACATTAAAGATAATTGGTTTTGAAGTTTTTTCTTCCATTGAAAGATTTTTATACTCATCGATTTTTTCTGAGAAACAATATTCGCCTTCAGTATCAACATATTGTTGAATATTAGAATTAAGAAGTTCATCACCTTCAAGCTCTAACAATTCTTTTGCATGACCATTTAATAGAACAACATTGTCGTTATTATCACAAACAACAACCCCGTTCACAATACTCATCAACACAGCTTCTAACTTGTTACGTTCAAGTGTAATTTGCTCAATATTTTGTTCTTCATATATATTCAGACGAGCTGACATATCATTAAAAGAATCGAATAATTCCTGAACTTCATCACTAACATTTTCACCTTCGATTTTATAACCAAATTCTCCTGATGAAATTTTATGAACGCCATCACGCAAGATTCGGAGTTCACGAGTAATTAAATAAGTATTTATAAGGATCACAAAAGCAAAAACTAGCCAAACAATTGTAAATACAAACAGAATTGATGCACGAGTTGTTGAAGATACCTTACCTATAATAGAACCAGATAACCCAACAGTCACGGATCCAATATTTGTATTATCAATAATATTTGTCATTGGAGAAGAAAATGCAACACTTGGACGCTTAGAATTTTCTTCATTATTATTTTTTGCTTTGTAAATCAAACTACCATCTTGTGCTCTAAACTCAAGAAAAGTAATATCTTCATTCGATTTTAAAATTGACTCTGAATGAGATTTTAAAATATCAAAAGTTTGAGTTTTAGAAGCATCTTTAGTTATTTCAACACTCTCAATTGCCAAAATTTTAGACATCACTTGCCCAAAATTTTGATAACTTTCGTTTAAATTTTTCTGAATATTAACAGTAGCAAATACTGCAATTGCCATAATTAGCAATGTACTAAGAACCAGCCCAAAAATAATTAAACGGTTTTGAGTTGTAAAACTCATCTTTTGATTATTACTCATAAGTCGATTATACCACTACAAATAATATTTTCCAATAGCTGATAAAATTTTAATTCATCTGGTCATAAACTCGACGAACTTCCTTAATATCTTGCCACATCAACCATTTTGGAGAACCTTTTTCTTTGCTATCGTTTCTCAAAAGATAAGACGGATGAAAAATTGGCATCATTTTTGAGAAATGAGGACCTTCAAACCACTTTCCACGGAGCTTTGTAATACCTAATTTTGTATCAATAAAAGAATTAACTGCAACTCTCCCACAAAGCAAAATAATTCTTGGCTGAATAATATCAACTTGGGCTTTTAAATATTCCCAACAAGCTTCTTTTTCTTCTGGTAATGGATCTCTATTTTCTGGTGGACGACATTTTAAAGTATTACAAATATAAATATTTTCTTTTCTAGAAAAGCCAACACAACCTAAAATTTGGTCAAGCAACTTTCCCGCTTTCCCAACAAACGGTTCACCTTGCTGATCTTCATAATACCCTGGGGCTTCACCAATAAGCATAATTTTTGAATTAGGTACGCCAGCAGAAAACACAGTGTTAGTCTTTGAATGACAAAGTGAACATTTTTCACAATTCAAACATTTTTGCTTAACTTCGTTCAATCTATCATCAAATTCTGTTGGCATATTATCACCCTTAGCCCTCTGGAACTAGTACAGAGATTACAGCATTATCAAGTGATAAGTATTTAGAAATAGCTTCATTCAAATCTTCAACAGTAATACTATCTAAATCTGCCAAATATTCTTCAATCAATGATAAATCGTCGCAAACTGTCATATAATAACCGATAGTTTCACCGATTTCTGAAACAGTTTCTGCAGAATAAGCAAAACGAGATTTGATACGTTTTTTAGCTTTTGATAATTCTTCTTCAGAAATTCTAACATTTAATAAGTTGGCCAATTCCTGTTTAACAAGTTCAATTGCTCTATCTTTGCTTTCAGGCTTGAAGTTAGCTTGAATAAAGAAATTATTACCATCTTTGAATTGATAGTGTTCAGAACCTATCATATTAAAGATTTTTTCTGGTAATTTTTCAACTAAGTTTTGTTGTAAACGAGAACTTGAACCATCACCAAAAATAATACTAATTAAATCTAAACAAATTGAAGCTTTTAGTTCACAAGCTCTTGGACCTAACCAACCGAACATTAAATATGAGGTTTGGACATTAGCTTTTGTTTCAATATACTTAGTTTCAGAAATTGGTATATCAATTTCTTTTGGTTCTGTTTCAATTTCAACACGATTAGGAAATTGGAAATTATCAGAAACAATTTTCAAAACTTCATCATGATTAAAATCACCAACAACAATTGTTATAACATTTTTTGGTGTATAGAATTTTCTATAATACCCATCTATTTCTTCTCTTGTAACTTGAGAAATAATTTCTGGAGTTCCGATAACATCACGCTTATATGGGTGAGAAGTGTACATATTTTTATTACATACATTATAAACCTTTGTCCAAGGTTGATCTTTTCTCATTCTAATTTCTTCAATTACAACGTGACGTTCACGTTTATCTGTAACTGTTGAATCATTAATATCAAATGGAGCACCCAATTCTTCAGCTGGAAAAACTGGGTCCATCATCATATCAGCATGCAAATCTAATGCCATCTTAAAATCTTTTTCATCAATACCTTTCGGTAAAGTTACATAATAAAATGTATAATCTTTCCAAGTTGCAGCATTAACGATTGCACCTTTTGATTCAAGCATTCTATCGAATTCGCCAACTTTATAAGCATTAGTACCTTTAAACATCAAGTGTTCAAGGAAATGTGAAATCCCATTATTCTTATCATCTTCATTTATTGAACCTGTTTTAACCCAAGAAGATACGTTAACCATATCACCTTCTTTGTGAGCCAAAACAATTTTATGCCCATTTTCTCTTTCATAAATTTCAACTTCTTTTGTTAAAAACGGATATTTCACTAATGTTTTATTCATAAATTTCAATTCCTCATAATCTTAATAAAACTATTATACCATAATGCAAAAAGTTTTGTTTAATATATAATTTTATGTATGAATAATGTCGTTAATAAACTAAAGGGTATGATAGTGGTTTCAGTACAGGCAATGCCATCTGAACCATTGTATTTAGAAAAATGTATGGTCGCAATGATGAAGTCCGTTGTAAATGGCGGAGCTGGAGCTTTGCGAGTAGCTGGCGTTAGAGATGTTAAAAACGCAAAACGTCTTTTCCATATTCCAGTTATTGGAATTACTAAACCAAACGTTATTCCGAAAAATTGGAAAGAAATCGTTTATATCACACCAACCATAAAAGATGTTATCGATTTAATCGAAGCTGGAGCTGATGTTATTGCTCTAGATGGCACACAAAGAAAACGTCCTAATAACGAAAAATTAGCAGACTTAATCAAATACATTCACATAAATAAAAGAGTTGCAATGGCTGATATTTCAACTCTTGAAGAAGGATTGAAGGCAAAAGAAGCTGGTGCAGATATTTTATCAACAACACTTGCAGGATACACTTTAGAATCTGCAAATTCACCAGCAGATGGGCCTGATTTTGAATTACTAAAACAACTTGTAGAACAGACTAACTTACCTGTTGTTTTAGAAGGTAGAATCTGGGAACCAGAACAAGTTAACAAAGCATTTGAATTAGGAGCTCATTGTGTTGTAATTGGTTCTGCTATAACAAGACCACAACTTATCACAAAACGCTTTGTATTTAGAGATAAGGGGTAAATAAAGATTACCAATAGATTTGTAATTTGCAAAATTAACGAAGGAAAAAGATGAAAAAAGCATTAGCAATAGATGTTGGCGGAACTAAAATCTATAACGCCATAATTGACGAAAAAGGTGAAATAATTAGCGAAGTTGAAAAACATTCAACACCAAAAACTTTTGAGGAAATAAAAGCTACTTTCAAGTTAATTATCAAAAAATACGAAAGTGAAGTCGATGTTATTGCTTTTTCGACTTGTGGTGCTGTTAATAATCAAAATACAGGTATTGTAGGTTCAACTGGTAATATTGCAAAAGAATATCCGACATTAGATTTCCAAAGTCTATCAACAAAACCTGTTTTTGTTGAAAACGATGCAAACTGTGCAGCTTGGGCTGAATACAAAATTGGAGCTTCAAAAGATACAACCGTATCTGTTATGATAACCCTAGGAACTGGCGTTGGTGGTGGAATCATCATAAACGGACACTTGTTAAAAGGTCAAAATGGAGCGGCTGGTGAAATGCATTTTAAAATGCGTTCAGACAAACACAGAAAATGTACTTGCGGAAGTTATGACTGCTTTGAAATCTATACTTCAGGTACAGGCTTAAAACTCACCGCAGAAGAAATGACTGGCAATAAAGATATTACAACATATGATGTTGTTGAAGGTGCTCAGAAATCAGATTCTAAAATGTTAGAAATATTAGATAGATGGCACGACGATTTGGCAAATGGAATCATTGGACTTGCAAATCTATTTGATCCTGATTGTGTTGTATTATCAGGTTCTATGGCAGAATTTGTTGATACAAAAAAAGTTGAAGATGAAGTTAATTCTCAAATAGTAACTACACCAACCAGAATTGTAAAAGCTCAAGCTGGCAATTTTTCAGGAATGATTGGGGCAGCATTATTAGCTCTTGAGGTACGCCATGGGTAAATCAAAATCAAGAATTTTTAGAAAAGGAATTAATGACCAGTTTACAACAATGACAAGAGAAACTGCAGTCACTGAAACTGCAAAATTCTTAAACTCAAGAAACATTACAGAAGCTCATAATTTGATTACAATGTTTGGCTTAACCGCAGAAGAAATTCTTGAAGCTGGTGCAAGCTATGAGTCTGTTGTTGCAATGAAAAACATCTTTGAGGGATAAGGGTAAATGTTCAAAAAGATTTCATTCTGGCTAAATAATGCTAGAGTATACTCTCTACCAATAACTTTGCTCAACTGCTTAGTAATTTTTATCTTTGCACTAAAACAAGGAGGCAACCCTTATTTAGGACTACTAGCAATTCTTGGCAGTGGACTTGTTCATATGGCAACAAATTTAATCGATGATTATTTTGATTATAAAATATTGATTAAAGACGAAAACTTTATAAATTCAGCTCAAAACTGCAAATGCCTATATCTAAAATCAGGACAAGCAACTACAAAAGATTTAAAAATCGCAATTTGTACATTTTTAGGAATTGCAGCAATAATTGGTGGGATTTTATTTTTCTTATCAGGGTATTATGTTGCATTTTTAGCTCTTATTGGACTTTTAATAGCTTTGACATATCAGAAATTATCACTAAAAGGACTAGGTGAAGTCGCAATTATAATCGCATATGGACCACTTTTATACGAGGGAATTTACTATGTTATGACAAGTAAGTTTTCTTGGGAAGTTTTGTTATTATCACTTGCATGTGCCATGTTTACGAACACAATTTTATATGCTCATATGCTGATGGATTTTGACGGAGATGAATGTTCGCATAAAAAAACTTTATGTAGATACCTAGGAACTAAAAAAAATGCTCTAAACTTTATTTTATTTTTCTACATAACAGCATTCATTTTAATCTCATGCCTGTCATATAAAACAGACAATTATTTGTACTTGCTTGGCTTATTAACTATTCCACAAATAATCGATTTATACATATCATTAAATGTATTCAACCAAGATAAAACCCAAACACCTAAAATTTACCCCTGGCATTATCCACTAGATAACTGGAAAGAAGTTTCAAAAACTCCAGATGCACCGTTTTATTTTAGATTTTTCTATTCAAGAAACATCGTAACTAACTTCATGCTACTAATTTGTTTAGCTATTTTATTAAAATAATAATAAATGTTACAAATTACACTTAAAACTAGCAAAAACCATGAAAAAAATGGTTTAAAGCAAACGTAGGTTAATTTTATTTATTATTTAAGGTGTGTGTATGCAAATTCAAAAAATCTCTTTTACCCCAAATCAATTTACCCAAAAACCAATTCAATTCAAAGCAAATCAACAAAATGCTTTTGCCCCAAAAGAAAAAGACAACACAAAAAGAAATGTTATCATTGCAACGGCAGTAACGGTTCCTGTTGCATTATTTGGCATTTACAAAATGGTTAAACGTGGAAAAGCAAACGAAGTCATTGACACATTAACGGGAGCAACAAAAGAAACTCCAAAATTCAAAAATCCTGATGCGGAAAATACCCTAAATCAAACAAGAGAACTCTTAACTAGAAAACCAGCATTCTCTCCAGAAGCTCTTGATGAACGTATTACAAACGGTGCGACAAAACCTGATGCTTGGTCTTTTGATGATATGACAAAATATTATGAAGAATTAGAAGAACAAGCCCAAGCAGCAATCAAACAAGCTGAAGAAAACGCTAGACGCATAGCTGAAGAAATAAAACGAAAAGGTCAAGAAACAGTAGCATCTTTAGAAAAATTAGGAAAAGGAACAAGTGTTGTTGATGAAAAGACAATTAATAATGTTCTTGAAACACAAGGTGCTAGAAAATCTAACGCTTGGGATCCAGCTGATATGAAAAAATACTACGAAAGCGGTTGCATTGAAGATTACGTAGAAAATGGAAAAAGAATTATCAAATACCCAACAACTCTTGATGGCAAATCAGTTTCAAAGATAATATATCCTGAGGGTAAACAAGTTGAAAAAACATATTTCAAAGGAAAAACTGTAATAACAACCACAAACAAAAATGGAGCAATTACAGAACAACAAATTACAATAAACAAACCTGGAAAAATGTATTCAGAAGAAATCACACAATTTGACCCAAAAACAGGTGCGATTACAAAAACAACAAGAAAAACTAGAGGTCTTGAACAAATCACAACATATGGTGATGATATCAAATCTACTTACACAGTTGATCAAAAACGTGGAGTATGTGTTGAAAAACTTTACCAAAAAGAAAATGGCAAATACGTATGTATTGGTCGTACAACAACAGATTACAGCAACGCTCCAAGTATAACCGTTAAAACTGTTGAACAGTTAGAAAACGGTTACTCTAAAACCACTATTGCAAACTTTGATGGTGAAACCGTTATCATAAGAGATAAAAAAGGTAATATCATAGACGAAAAAACATTTAATAAAAAAGGTAATGGTCCTGAGGGTTCAAATGGTCCTACTGGGCCAAATCCACCAGATTCAGCAGGGAAATTACTAGATCCTTGGTATACTGCATATTTGAAACTATGTAAAGAATTTGGAGTACAACCAAGAATGTGTGGAGTTAAAGGTGGTGCTTGGGATCACTTTTACGAATTACGTTTGAGAAAATACGACCCAGAAGCGTATGAAAGCTACCTACGTATTGAAGCATATCGTGCAAGATACAACGAAAAATCACAAATTATGCAAGGTTTACGTGAAGGCTATTTAACTGAAGATCTTTTAGAAACATTGTCAGACCCTAGTAATAGCGAATTACTAAAAGAACTACGATATTATATTGATGAATTGTCTGAAGGAGATTATGTAGCTATCCTTAGAATGATTAAAAACGGTAAAATTAAAAGCGTAGAAGAATTACTAAACACCGTACAGGAAATCAAACAGGCAGCAAGAGAAGCTCAAGAAGCTGCAATTAGACAAGCCCAACGCCAACGCCAAAGACAAGAACAAGAACAAATAATGACTATTTATGCTTAAGGCAAAAGGAAAATCATGCAAATTCAAAGTGTAAACAGCTATACCCCTAGATATCAATACCAACAAAAACCAGTTCATTTCAAAGCAAATGAACAAAATCCTTTTGCTCCAACTCAAAAAACACCAAAAGAACAAAAGGCAAAATACATAGGAATAGCTACTGCAATCACATTGATTCCACTTGGAATTTTTGCAATATATAAAAGCCTAAAACGTGGTAAAACAGAACCCTTAACTGAAACACTTAGTGAAATTCAAAAAACATTCACCAACAAAAAAGGTGAAAAAGTTGTTATTGATTATAAAGACAATATTATCCAAAAAGCCACTAAATATTTCTCAGACGGAACTGTTGCTCACGTAAAAACTTATACAACAGATGATACTGGGAAAAGAATTATCACTACACTAAAGCCTAACGATGATGGTTCACTAAGTATCGCTCAAATAGCAGAACATACAAAAGAAACCAATATTTGTTATAATGGCGAAAATGGTTTCATAAGTAAATACATAAGAAAATTTGGAGATACTTGGAAAAATTTAACTCCATTTATTTCTCAAGAAAAAGTCCCAGTCCCAAGAACAATTGGAATGTATCTTGAAAATGGTATGAATATCAATCGTTTTTTACGTTCTGGGGAATTTTACAATCACAAATTCAGAACCAATCATCGTATTCCAATGGAAGTTCCTGATAATGAATTTAAAGCTTACACAGAAATGCTAATCAAAGAAGCAAAAGAATTAAACAGACAAATCATTGATAGCATCGACAATCTTGATATTGCAACTCATTCATCAAGAACTACAAAACCTATGGTTGTATATCGTGATGCACCAATTGCTTGGCTTGATACAGCAAAAGACGGGAAGCTAATCGACAGAGGCTATTGCTCAACCTCAACTGAACGTGGAGCATCTATGGAAGGCATGCTTAGCAAAGAACCAACAATGACATACGAAATCGAATTAGATGAAAACATGCCATTTTTAGACCTAACATATACATCTGAAAAGGAAATGTTACTTCCAAGAAACTTACAATTCGAAATTATCGGCCCAAACAGACTAAGATGCCTTGGACCTATATCAGAATAAACTACATTTATTAAGAATTGTAAACATGAATTTAATTTCTAGAACGCACTAAAATCAACACTTTCCAAAATTAGTATATATTCTTTAAATAAAAAAAGGCACTTTTTTATATATCAAATCCTTTATATATATGTAAGTATTTTGACAACATCACAAAAAAAGGAGAATATATGGCGAGAGTATTGATTTCAATGCCGGAAGATTTTTTGAACAGAATTGACCAAGTTGCAGATGGTGAAAATCGTTCAAGAAGTGAACTTATCCGTGAGGCACTAAGAACTTACATTTACAAACAAAAAATCAAAGAATCTACAGGTGCGTTGCAAAATGCTAACTTGTTAGAGTCGTTGTTGAGTTAATCAGTGGTAAGGAAAAAGGCGAAAAGATTTGGGAAACAATATATAGAAGCCCTCGAATAATCGGGGGCTTCTATTTGTAATTAAAAAAGGCGATATAGCAAACCTATACCGCCTTGAGTGAATTTATTTAAAAGGAATTATTCTTTCACATATTCTGCATCAATAACATCATCATCACTATTTGAAGATGAATCAGATGAAGCACTTTCTGAGTTAGCGCTTTGAGCAGCTTCACCTTCTTTTTGAACAGCTTCATAAGCTTTTTGAGAAATCGCAAACATAGTTTGTTGTAATTCTTCAGACAATTTTTTCAATTCATCTGTAGATTTGTTTTCATCAAGAGCTTTTTGTAGAGCTGCTTTTTGTTCATCTAATTTTGATTTATCAGCTGCATCGATTTTACCTTCAAAATCTTTAACGATTCTTTCCGCAGAAGCGATTAAACTTGAAGCATTGTTTTTAACTTCAGCTTCTTCTTTTTTCTTTTTATCTTCAGCTGCATTAGCTTCAGCTTCTTTAACCATTTTATCAATATCATCATCAGAAAGGTTAGATGAATTTGTGATAGTGATTTTTTGTTCTTTGTTAGTTGCTTTATCTTTAGCTGAAACGTTTACAATACCGTTTGCGTCGATATCAAATGTAACTTCAATTTGAGGAATTCCACGCATTGCAGGAGCAATACCTTCAAGACGGAACATACCTAAAGATTTGTTATCTCTAGCCATTGGTCTTTCACCTTGAAGAACTTGGATATCTACTGCAGTTTGGTTGTTTTCAGCAGTTGAGAATACCTGTGATTTAGAAACTGGAATTGTTGTGTTACGTGGAACCAAAGCTGTCATAACACCACCTAAAGTTTCAATACCTAAAGTTAAAGGAGTTACGTCTAACAATACGATATCTTTAACTTCACCAGCTAATACACCAGCTTGAACAGCTGCACCAACAGCTACAACTTCATCTGGGTTTACTGATTGGTTAGGCTCTTTACCTGTATAATCTTTAACCAATTTTTGAACAGCAGGAATTCTTGAAGATCCACCAACAAGAACTACTTCATTGATTTCTGATTTAGAAATACCAGCATCTTGAATAGCTTGTTCTACAGGTTTTTTACATCTTTCTAATAAATCATAACTCAATTCTTCAAATTTAGCTCTAGTTAAATTCAAGTCTAAGTGTTTTGGACCGTTTGCATCAGCTGTAATGAATGGTAAGTTGATATTTGTTTCAAATACAGAAGATAACTCACATTTAGCTTTTTCTGCAGCTTCTTTAACACGTTGCATAGCTTGTTTATCACCAGAAAGATCAATACCTTCTTGTTTTTTGAATTCTTCACAAATCCAATCCATAACTTTTTGGTCGAAATCATCCCCACCTAAGTGAGTATCACCAGAAGTTGATAATACTTCGTGAACACCATCACCAATTTCAAGAACTGAAACGTCGAATGTACCACCACCTAAGTCGAATACTAAAACTTTTTCAGCTTTTTCTTTTTCAAGACCGTAAGCCAAAGCTGCTGCAGTAGGTTCGTTCACGATACGTAAAACATCTAGACCAGCAATTCTACCAGCGTCTTTAGTTGCTTGTCTTTGAGCATCATTGAAGTAAGCTGGAACAGTAATAACTGCAGATGTTACTTTTTCACCTAAATATGAAGAAGCATCATCAGCTAATTTTCTCAAAATCATTGCTGAGATTTCTTGTGGAGTATAATCTTTACCATCAACATTTACTTTATAATCATCGCCCATATGTCTTTTAATAGAAGCGATTGTTTTGTCTGGGTTAACGATAGCTTGACGTTTTGCCAATTGACCAACTAATCTTTCACCAGTTTTAGAAAAACCAACAATAGAAGGAGTTGTTCTAGAACCTTCTGCGTTAGCTATAACTGTAGGTTTTCCACCTTCCATAACTGCTACTACTGAGTTTGTTGTACCCAAGTCAATACCAATTGTTTTTGCCATAATCTGTTTATCTCCTTTTCTTAAATAATTTACAATTATTCTATATTATTGTTATAACATCGATTTTCAAGAATCCTTAAAAAATAAACAAAAAATTAACAATTCAAATTTACATAAAATATTTATCTTCACCCCTTTGATTTTTTAAGATTTTAGTGCAATTATAAAGGTATGATTTACAACAAAGATGAAAGAAAAACCCAGATTTGGCTAAATGGAGCCCACTTTATAAATGACATTTACACAGGATTTTTAAACCCTATTATGCCATTCATTGCTGAGCAAGTAAAAATATCTATGCCAATTGCAACAATTATACTAAGTTGCTCTCACATTTTTTCATCACTTTTGCAACCTTTTTTTGGGTTTTTTGCAGATAAAATGAGAAAAAGAGCACTAATTTTTTGGGGTTTATTATTCACTTCAATATTTATTTCACTTGTCCCAGCTAGTGATAATATTGCATTTATGATTTTATTTATCGTATTAGGAAGTTTAGGTTCAAGTTTATTTCACCCACAATCTTTGGGGTTTGTCGTTAAGTTTTCGACATCAGAAGTTGCAAGAAATATGGGAATTTTCATCGCAATGGGAACATTAGGTTATTCAATGGGACCATTATTATCCTCTACAATCGCTCAATATTTCGGACTTGATAAAATGCCGATTTTATCTATTCTAGGCATTTCTTGGGCAGCATTAATGTTTAGTTGCGTACCGAAATTTTCTCATATTAAAGCACCAAAATCAGAATTAAAACTAGGACAAGCACTAAAAGACATTTTATCAAACAGAAAATTAAACATTTTAAATATAATTGCAATGTTAAAATCATTGATTACAACATCATGCTCTATATTATTACCATTTCTTTGGAAGGCTCAAGGATTTTCGAAAATGCAAATTGGGATTGCGATGTTTGGATTTTTACTTTTGGGAGGAATTGCATCATTACTAAGCCCAAAATTTGAGAAAAAAATCGGCACAGCGAATGTATTTTATATTTCTATGATAGCAACATGCCCAATGATGATATTATTTATGCTCACCTATAAAACAATGCCTGAGATTTCATTTGGAATTTATGTTTTGATGGGCTTTATAACAATGTTTGCAACCCCAATAACAATGAGCATGGCTCAACAAGTTTTACCTCAGTATAAAAGCATTATCGGAGGATTTATAAACGGATTTTCTTGGGGAGTTGTTGCAATTGCAATGTCTGTTATAGGATTCATTGCACAAGCTACAAGCATTGTTCCTGTGCTTGTTGTAATCTCAATTATCCCAGCAATAAGCTCAGTACTAGTTAAGCATTTATTTGCTGAAGATAAGAACTAATACATTTAGCCCTATGCAATTAAAGACAAATACTTAGAACTTTCATCTGATTTTTTCATAAATAATGACTTAAAAGAATCAACAAAGCTCTTTACAAAACTTGTGTCATTATTTTGTTTTTTATCGTTGGAGTAACCGAACCCTTCATTCAAACTCGCTTTATTAACAGACTTATCCTTAATCACACTATTAGGAACAATAGTTTTATTAACATTGAAATAAGCAATAGACGAAACTAGCATTTCTTAACCCCAACTAATCTTCTCCTACTTCATGGTATTATAAATATTTTGATAAATCAAGTCCAAAATTATAAGATAATTCCAAAGAACTAGATAAGGTTAATATACTTGTACTGATTGAATTTTAGCGATTTAATTTAACAAAAATTATCACAAAAATTTTGAATAATTTAAAATATATTTAGCCTGCTACGTTGACCCGTCTATATAAAAAAAAAGAGAAATAGACTTTTGTCTTATTTCTCTTTTTTCTAAATTAGACGTCGGCAACTAGCTATCTTCCCAGGGGGTGGCCCCCCAAGTATTGTCGCCACTATGAGTCTTTACGACCGTGTTCGGGATGGGAACGGGTGTTTTCCTCACGTTTGGTCACCGACAAACCTGTGACAGTGCTTCTCGCACACTCAAAATTGCATAATAATTATAAGCTAACGCAACCGTCAATTTCCTTCTTAGGAAAAGCCCTCGTCCTATTAGTATCAGTCGGCTGAAAATGTTGCCACTCTTACACCTCTGACCTATCAACGTCGTGATCTGCGACGGGACTTACTAGCTTGTGCTATGAGAGATCTCATCTTGTGGTGGGCTTCGTACTTATATGCTTTCA